>JALUXU010000043.1 GCA_027013225.1 Acidihalobacter sp.
GTAGAGTATGCATTTACCTAGTAAATTGGTCAAGTATTAACTGGCGGCATACCGCCCAGCAAGGACGGTCAGGCGTACTCGAGATCCAGCGGCCGCAAAGCGTGCATTCCATGCTGTAGCTACGCGGCGACCTCGACATACGATGACAGACTTGAGGGTTTTGGAATTGTTAGCCCTTCTTCTTTAAGACCCTCAATATGAAACTCAATAGCCTCTTTCATATTACCCTCTGTCTCTTCCGGGGTTGCACCAGTCGAAATGCAGCCGGGCAAGTCCGGAGAATATGCCGAATAGCCAGTTTCAGATTTCTCGATTATGATCAGGTACTTCATCATTTTAACCCCGCTTGCTTCAAGATGCTGCCAAGCGTCCCAGGTGCCAGATCATCTTTCGGTTTCCCTGGAACGGTAACCAATCCAATTTTAGCATCATGCTTGAATTGCCGGTGACTACCTTTCATTCTTACTTGATACCAGCCGTCGGATTCAATGATTCGAATCACTTCCTTGACCTTCATTAATTATCGCCTCCCTGGCTATACTCCATTAGCAAAGAGAGTGTGGCATTTTTCAAGCGAGAGGCAAAAAAACATCACACGCAATATCAAAAAATGATCCGGCGATTATTGGATGTGTATTCAACATCGCAACAGCACCTCTCAGGGCGCTCAACCGGACGCAGCAAGAAACAGCGTGCTGGCTAACTCAGTCGCCTCAGCTCCATTGCATTATTATACCGCTTTTCCTATGCTTGTACATAATTGTTGTACAGATAAGCGGAGGGCAAGATGAAAACCGTCAGCATTAGTGAATTCAGAGCCAATTTATTGAAATATCTTAAAATTGTTCAGCGCGGCGAACGCATCAACGTAACCTCGAAAGGAAGGCCTTTGGCCACCCTAACCCCCCCGGTCAGTCAGCACAGCGCCGCCAGAACCCGGCTTAAGCAACTCGCGAAAACGGCCGCGATACACGATATTGTAAGCCCGATTGATGAAAGCTGGGACGCTTTAAAGTGATCGTGCTCGATACCTGCGCGATTATATGGGATGCCCTGCAAACCAGCGCGCTTTCTCCACTTGCGGCCAGGACCATTAAAGACACCAGGAACGAACTGATTATTTGCGATATATCCTTTTGGGAAATATCCATGCTCATCAAACGAAAGCGCCTTGAAATTAACGATACCGCTTCGAACTTTATCAATATTCTGCTTCAATCACGAAGCTTTCATATCCAGGAGATAACGCCTGAAATAGCCGAGCTATCCGTCAGCCTTGGGGCTGAAATCAATAACGATCCCGCAGATCGCCTCATTGCAGCCACGTCTATTCTCGGAAACGCTCCCGTTATTACTGCGGATAAAAACCTCAGAGAGGCATCGCTTCTCAAAACGATTTGGTAGACGAATAACGACGATACGCCCTCCAGCGAAAAGGCGGTCAGGTGGAGCGCCTGGCTTTCCGTGATTCTCTTGCTTCGAGCCACTTCTTAAATGACTGCTGACTCTCTCCAGAAGACTTTCCGGCCAACAAGCCCTCTACACTGATATCTTCGTCGATATCTTCCCAGTGAATTCCGTGCCCACCGCCAATAAGCTGCCAATTTTCTCTTTCCTTTGGCTCTGCATGTGACAAGCGCGGATACCAGGCGGTTGGAACCGATATAGTTCTGCCATCGCTTAGATCAACACTTAACGTATCCTCTGTTACTGTTACGTTTTCAGTGCCCGGGATTTCAAGCTCAGTCGCCAAAGTAGTCATTCCAGGCATCCATCATAATTTCGCGTTTACTTATTATTCCGGCAGAACGAGCAATCTCTCACTACGCCATACCCTCACAACATGAACAGAACTCGATTCCCTTAA
>JALUXU010000044.1 GCA_027013225.1 Acidihalobacter sp.
CGATCAGGATATCTATCCTGGCATTGCCAATGCTCAATCTTCATACCGCTCGAATCCGATCTGATACGGGATTGACAATAGCAGCAGAGCCCGCGCTGCTCATCCACCAGCGATTGCCGCAGAATATCCTTATCGGTGTAGTTATCATAATCAGCATAAGGCTGTTTCTTGTGGGCACTCAACGAATGAGGTTCACGATGTTTTCGAATGGTTCGCATTATTCCGAACCCTCCAGAAAAGTGATCAGTGATTGAGCTCTGGTCAGTTCCGGCTCATGTTCACCCAGTTGCTTTTCAAGTACCGCAATCTTTTCCCGAGCCTGCGCAAAGTCCTCTGCATCAATCAGCTCGAACAGGGCGCGCAGTTCCGCTTCCATCTGCCTGGCACGCACCGGAGCATCCATCAACTCTTGCAAAACCCGGTTGGCATCCATGCCATAGGATTCGGTTGGAGTGGTTACAACTACCTTCCCATCCTGAAATTCCAGGAACCGCACGCAGCGCGCCTCCACCTCACCCAGCACCAACGGCGAGTGGGTAGTAACCACAAACTGGCAGTTTTTGAATATGCCCCGTAAACGCCCCAGAATATCCCTTTGCCACTTTGGATGTAGATGCAGTTCAATCTCGTCGATCATTACCAGCGCTGCGCCTTCGGCAATGGGATCATCGCTTTCAGGATTGGCAATCGCCAGCCGTCTGGTCAGATCGAATACCAGTGCCAGCAGTCCTCGCTCACCATCTGAGAGCTGGTGCAGAAAGAATGGTCTATCGCATTTGTCCACCACAAACCCCAGCCGAGGGCTTTCCTCAATACGCAGGTTTGTAAACTCCGGCACCAAGTCGCTGACCACTGCGCGCAGGGCATCCAAGACCTTGAGGCGACGCGGCTCACTGGAACCAAGCTTTTCTTGGGTTCGGAACCAGTGCATAAATTCACGCAACTCCACTTCTCGATCATGTAATGCGCGTCCATAAGCGATGGATGGATCAAAAGGCTTAGCCTGCGGCAAACTGCGGGGTTTGCCCGGCAGTTGGCGCTTGGGAGAGTACAAAACTGAAAGCATGTTTTGATGGCTGGTCTTGTCTGACAAGCCAATTAAGTCGAATTTCTCAAACTGCTTTCGATTCAGTTTGACATTAAGGTCAGCAATCAGCTTTCGTTCAGCGATGTCAAAGGATAGCCTGGCAGATGCGGCATCTGCGCCGACAAAAACGTCATCTCTGCTTAACTTCAGAGGCAGCTCACGCGACAAAAGAAGCCCCCGGTTGGTCTTTGACAACAGAACAGCGATCAGCCGCAGCAGCGTGGACTTGCCGACACCGTTGACCCCGGCAATCAGGGTAACGTCTTGCTCGAAATCGATATTGATCTGTTCGAATCCACCGCAGTTCGCAAGGCTGAGGCGTTCCAGCTTCATACCTTCATCTCCTCGACTGGAATTTGGCCGGTGACAGCAGCGGTGATTAGTGCTGCACGACGTTCCTTGAGGCACTCGATTGAGGTTCGTATTTCGTTCAGCAACTTAGTACTTCGGTTACCTGCCATTTCCAATCGTCGTATGATCATTTGCTGTTCATCGAGTGGTGGCAGAACAATGTTAAAGTTGCCAAGTGCTTCAAAGTTTAGCCCTTCACGACCGCTGCCTGCCTGGGAAAGGTCAATTTGATGCTGTCCAACATGCGAGCGAAGTACAAAATAGAGAAATTTGGTTTCAATCTTGGGACCAGGCCTTACAACACATACATGCTGGTTAACATTTGCTTCGCCTTGTAAGTTTTCGATGTAATAACAGCGTCCAATTGAAGCTCCGGTAATATTGATCAAAACATCTCCGTTAAGCACTTTGCTGT
>JALUXU010000045.1 GCA_027013225.1 Acidihalobacter sp.
GCGGCTGAAAGCGCAGGTCGAGGAACTGGCCCGAAATCCTGTTCCGGTGCCGCCAAAGGAGGAATGGGAAGAGGTCGGCTGGGGCTCGGGCGGTCCATATTATGCCCACGAGAGGGCCGAGAGCTCCCGCAAGAGTTCGGTGAAGAGCGCCCTGATGGAAATTGCCGACGCTCAGGGCGACGTTGACGCCTGGATCATCCAGTATGACCAGGACACCCGGCGTGTGCCCGCGATTGCTGCCGGTATTGCCAGCCGCCTGCTGGCGGCAGGACGCGCGACTGAGGCACTGGCGGCGCTGGATGGCGCTGACATGGGGAAAGGGTGGATCCCGTCTGAATACACCAACACCCGCCTTGCAGTGCTGGAAGCTCTAGGTAAGGAAGAGGAGGCACAAGCACTGCGCTGGCGGGAATTTGAAAGTGGTCTGTCCAAACAGGACTTGCGCGACTACCTCAAGCGTCTGCCGGATTTCGACGATGTCGAGGCCGAGGAACGTGCATTCGATCTCGTCGTCTCCCATCCGCATGTCCACGGAGCCCTGTCGTTCTTGATCGATTGGCCAGCACTTGATCGCGCGGCAAAGCTGGTTCTGGAGCGGGCCGACGAATTGGACGGTGACCATTATCCAACGCTGACCAAAGCCGCCGACGCCTTGTCCGCCAAGCACCCGTTGGCGGCAACGCTGGCGTTGCGGGCGATGGTCGAGTTTACCTTGGGCGCGGCGCGATCAAAACGATATCGCTATGCCGCCCGCCACCTGCTGGAATGCGAAAGCCTTGAGGTGCAAATCGAGAACTGGGGGCGGTTTGAGCCCCATGACACCTGGCTGGCCAACATTAGGGAAAAGCACAAGCGCAAGCTCGGATTCTGGCGGCAGGTAGGGTGATGCTTGTGTTACCGCGCCAATCATTCTGATGGCATCCGTAAGCATAGTGGAAGCAAGAGAGTGCAAAACAGCGCGAAATTGCCCGAGCGTGTGCGCATGTGGCCATTCGGCGTGATCGCGACAAGGCCCCGAAAACGCGAAACAATGTGTGGTTCTGAGAACCTGAAGGTAGCAGGTTCAAGACGGCTCATAACCTGAAGGTCGTAGGTTCAAATCCTACCCCCGCAACCAATTTTCCACGAAATATCAAATGGTTAGACGGGCGCCGTTTCGACGGCACCTTGGTCTGCCCATTTTTGGAAGCATAGTGGAAGCAAGAGAGCGCGAAGTTCTTGGTATCAATGAGAAAATTATGATCGACCGAATCTGAATTTCGATCGTGCAACGGCTCATTGGGCTTCCACATACTGACTACCGTCAAATTTCAGCACGATATCTCGATTGCAAACGAGGTCCCTCAGCCCGTTTGTTTCTGTTTCAAGAATGCCCCATCGTTGGCACCCGAGACCTAGCTGGATTTTACCAAACCGCGCGGTTGCCACTTCACATGCCCCCAAAGCTCCCCATCGCTCCCAATATTGGCATGTCATCGTATCGGGTTTTCCGTCTCCATCAATATCCGCGTTGATTGTCCCCTGTTTCTTTCCGCGATTGATTACTGCTTCCGAAGTCATGGAGACCTTGGCGTGGATCATAGCCGAATTCTGCAATTTGCTCACTAGCTGTAAGCGGCCATTGACCAGTCGAAAATCATATCTCCACTCTTCCATTGATGTATTTCCAACCCCCGCGGGCACGGCGACAGCGCGAATAACCGGGCCAGATGGGGTGTCGATGAGCTCGGGATCCTGCCAGGACCAAAAGTCGGGGTGTGACGATGCCACGAAGAACCCGTCACCACGATAGCTGACCACTAAATAGC
>JALUXU010000046.1 GCA_027013225.1 Acidihalobacter sp.
ACGGATTCAGCGTTAAACTCGTTCATGACCTGCCCTCCTCAATGTGGCTCTGCTTAAGGGTGTATACCCATCCTCAACGGTAACCCACGATCGTTGAGGATGGGCAGGTCAAAACATCATGTCTAGAATAGATAAAATTCATTCTATTGGGGTAATGGAAATGAACTCTCGACTTCTCCTGTTGATTTCTTTGGTGTTCGCGGCGGCCGCATTGCGCTGGGTGCCGCACCCTCCGAATATGGCACCCATCGCGGCGCTGGCCTTGTTTGCCGGTGCGCATTTCGATGATCGGCGCCTTGCCTTTGTCGTTCCTTTTTCGGCATTGATCCTGAGCGACTCGATTCTTGGCTTTTATCCTGGAGTGGTTTTCGTTTACGCGGGTTTTGCTTTGAGTGTGATGATCGGTTTTCTTTTGCGGACGCGCCGCCTCGAGCGGATCGCAGTCGGCACTTTGGCCAGCGCGTTGATATTCTTTTTGCTGAGCAATTTTGGCGCGTGGTTGACGTTATCGGTCTATCCCAAGACTCTGGAAGGCTTGGTAACAGCCTATGCGGCGGGTATCCCTTTCTTTCGCAATTCGATCATCGGCGATGCGTTTTATGTGACCCTGCTGTTCGGAGGGTTCGCGCTGGCTGAGCGATTCATTCCTAAATTACGCAAGACGGATGATCCTGCTATTGCCTACCCAGGCCGGTGATGGCCGGGCCAGAGGGGGATTGATGCTGTTTCACCCGGCTTTCAATACGGAGCGATAACGATGGGAATGGAGCTATATAAAAACGCTAATCATGCCTGCATCGCCTTTGGCGATTTGGTTACAGGGTCAGGGGTACAGGCGAATCAGTTCATGATCGTGGATCATGGCGAGGTCGCGCTCCTGGATCCGGGGGGTGAGTTGACCTTCACTGCCTTGTCAAACAAGGTGGCTCAATACGTGCCGCTCAAGGGCATGAAGTATCTTCTTGCGTCACACCAGGATCCGGACATCATCGCCTCTATGCAGAGCTGGATAACGCGCACTCAGGCGACCATCGCTTGTTCGCAGTTGTGGGCGCGTTTCATGCCGCATCTTTTGCCCATGTATATGGGTGACAAAGTGGCCGAACGCTGTTTGCCGATACCTGACCGGGGAATGGACATCCCTCTGGGTCATTCGGTGATCAAGGCTGTACCGGCCCACTTTCTCCATTCGGTGGGGAATTTCCAGTTCTATGATCCGGTGAGCAAGATTTTGTTTTCGGGAGACATGGGGGCGTCAGTGGGCGGCGGCGATGTCAGCCAGCCGGTGGATGATTTCGAGGCGCATATTCCACGCATGGAGCCTTTCCATAAGCGCTATATGTGCTCCAACCGCGTGACTCGCCTTTGGGCCAACATGGTACGCGACATGGATGTGGACATGATCGTGCCGCAGCACGGTCAACCTTTCAAGGGGCCGGAAATGATCTCTAAGTTCGTTGACTGGGTCGGAGATCTTCAATGCGGCGTGGATCTGATGACCCAGGACAACTACCGTTTACCCTGAACACGACCATTCATTCGCTGGCCAGACGCGCGCGCAAAACTTCTAGATCGTCTATGGGGGACTCACAATGGGCGCCTTGGCAGATGTAGGCATATACGCCTTTGGCAGGCGCTTTTTTGTCTGCAAGGCCAGCCGGTAGTTCGCCAGCCTCTGAGGGAATGGCCAGCGTCAATCGCTGTGGCGCAAAATCCGCCGTCGCTTCGCGCCAGGCTTCAAGATCTATTGCCGAGCCTCGCAGAATCAGCAGTTCGGGTGGCTGCAGTGATTCTTGGAGTGCTTTCAGTAGAGTACAGTGAGAAGAGGGAGCGTGCTCGATCGCTCCCGAAGCGGCTTGTAAGGTGGAGTGGGCCGCATCGAGATAGCGCGTTTCTGCAAGCAAATGCCCCAGTCGCGCCAAGGAAAAGGCAGCGACTCCGTTGCCGGCAGGCAAGGATTCGTCCGCCAGCGGCTTGGGTCGCTGTAAGAGGCGCTCATGGTCATCTGCGGTGAAAAAGAAGCCTCCGTATTCATGATCCTGAAAATGCTTGAGCATCACTTCTGCGATCTCGATCGCAAACACGAGATCGGAACTGCGCCAACGCAGGGCCAGCAATTCAAGGGTCGCATCCAGCAGAAAAGCATAGTCGTCGAGGTAGGCGGGAAGGAGGGCTCGCCCTTCTCTCCAAGAGGCGAACAAACGTCCATTACGCCATAAAGTGGCACGGATGAAATCGAGAGCTCGTTCCGCGCTTTCTCCCCACTCGGGGGGGCCGATCCGACGCGCGGCTACAGCCATGCCGCGTATCATCAGAGCATTCCAGGCAGTAAGCACTTTGTCATCCTTGCCTGGCGGTATCCTCAACTCGCGCCTCGCGGACAAGCGGCTGCGCGCCTGTTCCAGGCGATCATGAACAACTTCTTCGCCGAGTCCGGTTGTCGCCGCCAGCTCTGATTCCGCGATGGCGCCATACAAATGCCAGCGACCTTCGAAATTGGCAGGCTGATCCAGCCCGAAACGAGCGGCGACGAGGGGGTACTCATCTTCTCTGACAACTTCACGCACTTGATCGCGCGTCCATACGTAAAAACGCCCTTCTTCGCCTTCGGAGTCGGCATCAATGGCGGAGTAGTAGCCCCCTTTCGCTGCTTGCATTTCACGCATTACCCAAGAGGCGGTTTGCTCAGCAATGCGACGAAACAGCGGTAAGCCTGTGGCCGCGTATGCTTCGGCATACAGTGCCAACAGCGGGCCATTGTCATAGAGCATTTTCTCGAAATGCGGGATCATCCATTTGTCATCGACCGAATAGCGGGCGAATCCGCCGCCCAAATGGTCGTAGATACCTCCTTCGGCCATATGCTCCAGAGTGAACAGAGTCATGTGCAATGCCTTCGCATCTTGCTTGCCGGTGGCTTCCCAGTGGCGTAGCAGAAAGTCCATCATCGGCGGATGAGGAAATTTCGGGGCATGGTCAAAACCGCCATGTACTGGGTCGAAGAGACGGGCGATTTCTGTCCTGGCTTGATCCAGTACGCTGGCGGACAATGCCGTTTGACTTTGGGCTTCACGCTCAATGTTTTCCAGGGCTTGACGCAAGGACGCGTTCTGGGCGTCAATATCGGCTCGGCGCGTGCGGTACAACTCGCCGATGCGTTGCAGTACATCACTAAAACCCGGTAGGCCATAGCGTGCTTCGCGGGGGAAATAGGTGCCGGCAAAGAAAGGAGTGCGATCCTCAGGAGTGAGAAACACGGTCAGAGGCCAACCGCCGGGGCGTCCGGTGAGCAAGGCGTGTGCCTGTTGATAAATGCGGTCGAGATCAGGGCGCTCTTCGCGATCGACTTTGATGTTTATGAACAATTCGTTCATTTGGGCGGCGACAGCCGGATCCTCAAAGGATTCATGCGCCATGACATGACACCAGTGGCAAGCGGAATAGCCAATAGAAAGCAAAATCGGCTTGTCTTCGGCCTGCGCCCGTCGCAATGCTTCTTCCCCCCACGGATACCAATCCACGGGGTTGTCGGCATGTTGCAGCAAGTAAGGGCTGGTTTCCCCGGATAAGTGGTTGCTTGATGGCATGGCGGGATCCAAAAGAACGGTAGAATTGTTTGGGAAGTGTGTAGGATTCAGTCAGGCGTGGCAAGATGGTGGCGTCTTCGCTTTGTTACAGATATCTCTAGTCAAGCAGACGCTGACTTCAGAGCAGGCCGGTGGGCAATGAATCACATGGAGGACTTCTCTTGACCTATCCAAACATGAGGAAACAGGAGATCATTCAGGCTTTGACACCGCAGGCCGCCCTGGTACCGCTCACAGAGGAAGCACTCGTTGCACTGCCGACGTATCTGGCTCGACTCGGTGTGGTGCCGGTTTTTTCATTCCCTTTTCGCATCGGCCGTGAATCTCGGGTTCGCCTGGATCAGAAAAGCGGGCGGCTGGTACGCATGGAGCGCACCATGAGTTCAAAGGTTTCGGCTGATAATGATCTTTATCTCGTCGATGGCGGCGATAGACTGAATATTTCCAGATCGCATTTGTCGATCGAGCGGACAGGTCAGGGGTTTGTGATCGTGGACCGCCAAAGCGCCTGCGGTTGTCAGATCAATGAGGATCGTATTGGAGGCCATGACAAAGGAGGAGAGCACGCTTTGCAGGATGGAGACGATTTGACTATCGGAATGCCGGCAAGCGCGTATCGCTTCCGGTTCGTTGTTCTCGAGTCGGTTTGATCATACGCGGCAGAGCATGCCCGTTCAGGAGGTGGCATGAAGCAATATCTTGATCTTATGCGGTATGTATTGGAGCATGGGGTTCGCAAGCAGGATCGTACCGGAACTGGGACTCTATCGGTGTTCGGTTATCAAATGCGCTTTGATCTTTCCGAGGGATTCCCTTTGGTGACCACAAAAAAATTGCATTTGCGCTCGATTGTTTACGAGTTGTTATGGTTCCTGCGTGGAGAAACCAACATTCGTTATCTGCACGACCACAAGGTTACGATCTGGGATGAATGGGCCGATGAGAATGGCGATCTCGGCCCCGTGTACGGGAAGCAATGGCGCTCATGGGGGGCGTGTGATGGTCGTGCCATCGATCAGATTTCGCAAGTCATCGAAATGATCAAAAAAACTCCGGATTCCAGACGCCTGATCGTAAGCGCATGGAATGTGGCAGATCTTGAATCCATGGCCTTGCCGCCTTGCCATCTTCTGTTTCAGTTCTATGTTGCCGACGGCAAGTTGTCTTGCCAGCTTTATCAGCGTAGCGCCGATATTTTCCTCGGCGTCCCTTTTAACATCGCTTCCTATGCGCTCCTTACCGGCATGATCGCTCAAGTGACGGATCTGGCGCCGGGCGACTTTATCCATACTTTGGGTGACGCACATCTTTACCTGAATCATCTTGATCAGGCGCGTTTGCAGCTCTCACGTCAACCTTTACCATTGCCACAGCTCAAACTCAACCCTGATGTTCGCTCCATTTTCGACTTTGATTTCAATGACATCGAAATCGATGGCTACCGCAGCCATCCAGCGATCAAGGCGCCCGTGGCAGTATGAAGCGGCCACGCATTTCATTGGTAGTGGCGTGGGCGCGAAACGGCGTCATAGGTCGAGGCAATGCCCTTCCATGGCATCTACCGGATGATTTAAAACGATTCAAGGAAATTACGCTGGGAAAACCCATTGTGATGGGACGCAAAACCTATGAATCCATTGGGCGGCCTTTGCCGGGGCGCGAAAACCGCGTAATTTCACGTCAGACTAATTTGCATTTGGAAGGTTGTCGCGTTTTCTCGGATTTAGCGAGCGCATTGATAGGGGAAGAGGGAGAAATAATGGTGATCGGCGGGGAACAGATTTTTGCGGCCGCCCTTCCTCTTGCCGAGCGATTGTACGTTACCGAAGTGCAAGCGGAAATCGAAGGGGATGCTCGTTTCCCGCCATTCGATCCTTCTAATTGGCTGGAGATCGAACAGCTGGTGCATCCGGCAGACAGCCGTCATGCCTACCCATTTATTTTTAAAGTGTTACAGCGGGAAGACGCTTCGGTGGCTGGCGGATTTGAGCAACCCCTTCGACAAGGCGAATCGGATTCTTCTTAGGCTGTGATTGTCTCTGTGCCCTTTTCTGTTCCCAGAATCAGAACATCAGCTGGCCGGGCGGCGAAAATACCCACCGTGACAATCCCCGGAATCATGTTGAGTTCAGCTTCCATTTTCACGGGATCCAGGATTTCAAGGTTCTGTACGTCCAGGATCACGCAGCCATTGTCTGTGGTGAATCCTTCACGAAAAACCGGCTTGCCGCCACGCTTGACCAGTTCGCGGGCGACAAAGCTCCTACCCATGGGGATGACTTCTATGGGCAGAGGGAAGTGACCGAGGTAATTGACCAGTTTACTTTCGTCGGCGATGCAGACGAAATGGTCGGATGCGCCCGCGACGATTTTTTCCCGGGTCAGGGCACCGCCGCCGCCCTTGATGAGATGAAGCTGACGGGTAGCCTCATCGGCGCCATCCACATACAGCGGCAGTTGCCCGACATCATTGAGTTCGAGTACCGGGATACCGTGTTTCCTAAGACGGTTTGCGCTGGCTTCCGAGCTGGCTACCGCCCCATCGATACGGGATTTTATCCCCCCGAGAAGGTCGATGAAATGGTTGGCTGTCGACCCTGTGCCCACGCCCACGATCATGCCGTTTTCCACATAGGAGAGCGCCGCCTCTGCTGCTGCTTTTTTCAATTCATCCACATTCATGCTGTAAACTCCTTGCATCACGGTAAATTATCAACCCCAATCATAACCGTTTGCTGCATTACTCTGCCATGGCTTGCCGTAAGGCTTTACGTTTAGGTATCTTCGCTCGATGGATGATTACGTCAGACGAATACTCACCGCCCGGGTTTATGATGTCGCTCATGAAACGCCGCTTGATCTCGCTCCTTCACTCAGCCGCAGACTGAACAACAAAGTATGGCTGAAGCGCGAAGACCTGCAACCTGTTTTTTCCTACAAAATACGTGGCGCTTACAATCGCCTCGTCGCGCTCGATGCGTCTGAACGCGAACGCGGGGTAATTGCGGCATCGGCAGGCAATCACGCCCAAGGAGTCGCCCTCGCAGCCCGACATCTTGGCATCAGAGCCCTGATCGTGATGCCCAGAACCACGCCGACGATCAAGGTAGAGGCGGTCCGCCATCTCGGAGCCAAGGTCGTTTTGGAGGGTGATAACTTCGACGAGGCATATGAATACTCGCAGCAAATCGTCGCAAAAGAAGGCCGGGTTTACATTCCCCCCTTCGATGACCCTCTGGTGATCGCTGGTCAAGGCACTGTGGCCATGGAGGTCATGCGCCAGCACAATGGCCCTATCGACGCGGTATTCATTCCCGTTGGAGGGGGTGGGCTGATCGCCGGAATGTCTGCCTATATCAAGTCTCTTTCCCCCGAGACGAAAATCATTGGAGTGGAATCGGACGATGCGCCGGATATGTTCATGGCTCTTGCCAAGGGGCGTCGTGTAAGGCTCAAGCAGGTGGGCATCTTTGCGGATGGCACGGCGGTGCGGCAAGTAGGAAAGGAGCCGTTTCGCCTTGCCCGCAAGTATGTAGATGAGGTGGTGCTGGTCTCTACCGACGAGATTTGCGCCGCCATCAAGGATGTATTTGATGATACCAGAGCTATCGTCGAGCCGTCCGGCGCGTTAGCAGTCGCTGGCCTGAAGCGTTGGGTGGCAAGGGAAGGCGCCGAGGGTAAAAGCCTGGTGGCTGTCAACAGTGGCGCGAATATGAATTTCGATCGCCTGCGCCATGTGGCCGAGCGCGCCGAGATTGGCGAGCGCCGTGAAGCGGTTTTCGCCGTGACTATCGCAGAAAAGCCAGGCAGTTTCAAACGCTTGTGCCGAATGCTTGGTAAGCGCGCAATCACGGAGTTCAACTATCGCTACAGCGATGCTGAGCGTGCGCATGTGTTCGTCGGGGTGAGGCTCAACGAGGGCGATTTAGAGCGTGAGGCTATTATCGAACGCTTGAGGGGGAAGGGGTATGAGGTCCTGGACATGACCGACAACGAAATGGCCAAGCTGCATGTGCGTTATATGGTGGGAGGCCACGCGCCCTCCACCAATAACGAAATCGTTTATCGATTCGAGTTTCCGGAACGACCTGGCGCTTTACTGGAGTTTCTTTCGAACATGGCGGAAACCTGGAATATCAGCCTGTTCCATTACCGGAATCACGGCATGGATTATGGCCGAGTGCTGGTCGGCATGCAGGTTCCTAAGGTAGATCATCCGGATTTCAGGCAATTTTTAGAGGAGTTGGGTTACCCCTATCATGAAGAGACGGAAAACCCAGCCTATCGGCTATTTCTTTCGTAACCCGATCAGTGCCGCGGACGCTTCCAGCGGTCGTGTTACTTTCCTTGCTCGCGCAAAGCTTCCTCGTTGTAGGCGGCGTCGATCGCTGCAATGAATTTTTCAACGAATCTTAATCCTTCCACCGGGGCATCATCGGCGAAGTATTTGAGGCGAGTCTTGCCTAGGGCATTGATGACCGCGGTCCGGTCAGGGAGCACGGCTTCGGCTTCGCGCACATCTAGGCGGTCACTGAGAGTACGTATTACTTCAGACGCATAATCATCTTTTCCGGCGTCAGGGGCGGCGTTTAGCGTGGCTTCCACCGAGCCCTTGAGTATTGGTAAATCTGTGTTTGTGTCGATATAGGTGAGAAGTTCTGCAAAAGTCATTGGTTTCTCCTGGTTAAATGGATTTCAATTCCCGCGCGCCTTTCTACGGTCCCCCAAAATTCGAAAGGCGACTATGCTCCAAGCATGCCTTCCTCGAGATCGATTCCACATTGTTCGCCTACACGTTTAAGGTAGTACATGAGATCAATCGGCAGACTGATACCATCGAGGATCTGTAGGGGGAATAGATCGGCGGCCAGTAGCATATCGGCGATACTCGGTTGGGTGAGATAGTAGCGATTTCGTGCAAGGTGATGTGAAAGCTGGTCGAGCCGGGTCAGGCGGGCAAATTGCGAAAAACCATCGTAGCGGTCGTTGGCCAATTCTTCGACAGACATTCCAAAGCGTTTTTGAATGTCGGCCTTATAGGCCGCGAGCGCAGAAGCATCGCGACCTATGTCAGCGAACGCCGGGCGGCCCGGAGCATAAAGGCGCTCGAGCACATGGTCTACTTTCTGGCGCCAGGCGAGTAATGCGTTCCAGTCATCGGCATCGATAATTCCGTCGATCAATGGCGGGGTTTTTGGAAACAGTGTATCGATCTGGCTGAGGATGGCTAAAGAGTTGGTCAGTAGGCGGCCATCATCGAGTTGCAATACGGGTACCGTGCGTGAGATGCCCAGATCGAAAAAGGTTTCGTCATCGTCGTAGGTCAGTGGACGATCGTCGAATCCGATGCCCTTGTAGCCCAGTGCCAGGCGTACGCGTTGGGATTGAGGCGAAGACCAGAAGTGATAGAGCGTTATCATCATTCAAGGCCAAGGATGAGATCCCAATGCTCGGCAGCAACCGGCATGATGGAGAGGCGGTTGCCTTTGCGTAGCAGGGGCATGCCATCGAGTTCTTGATGCAAGCGGAGCTCGGCAAGTGTGATGATGCGTTTGAATTTGCGCACGAATTCCACATCCACCAGGTACCAGCGCGGTCGCTCGGGCTTACTCTTGGGGTCGTAGTATTTTGCGTCGGGGTCGAGGGCGGTAGGATCCGGATACGCGTGGCTGGCGATACGCATGATGCCAGCGATCCCGGTGGGCTTGGCGTTGGAATGATAGAAAAAGGCCAAGTCACCGATCTCCATCTCATCTCGCATGTAATTTCTGGCCTGGTAGTTGCGAATGCCATCCCAGGGTTCGCGTCCCACCCTTTCCAGATCGTCGATGCTGAAGGCATCGGGTTCAGATTTCATCAACCAGTAGCGCATTGTCGGCTTTATTGTTCCTTGCATCGTCAGATTCTAAAGAACGAATTATACCTTCTGGTAACGTTTGCGATGAAATCGGAATTGTTTCGTCGGCGTGATGACCGTATCCAAGGGTATATCCCACCATGAGCGAACAAGCCGTTCTACAAACTGGAAGTCGTAGGCGACTCCAACGAGGAGGGGGCGACTGCTAATCTGCCCACGTTGCGCCAGGCTACGGTCATAGAAACCTCCGCCCATCCCTAAGCGGTTCGCGCGGCGGTCAAATGCCAGCAGCGGAACGATGATGAGATCGATGGAAGAGGGGGAGGTCAGTGGATATGCAGAGGAGTCGGGTTCGTGAATGCCGAAGCGATTGCACCCCATGCGCATGGTTGGAGTCCAGCGCCGGAAGGCCATGCGGTTCTTCGCTTGAATGTAGGGAAGAAAGATCTGTTTTCCGTGTCTGTACGCCAATCGCAGCAAAAAAGTGCAATCGACTTCGCCGTTTGCCGCCATGTAAGCGGCTATGCGCCGGCTTTTACGGTATTCCGGCAGTCGAGTGATACGGCTCGCGATCTTATCAGCCGCATTGAACTGTTCGGTTTCGGCCAGTGCCTTGCGTTTGCAGCGCATGGTCTGCCTGAGAATCGAACGGGTCTGCATGTCAACAGTAGAGATTGGGGAAGGGGAAGAAAGGAGCGTTATGGACACGCTCCGCATGTGCCGTGGCGGCTTTCGACCTTGAACCAGAGGTTCAAGTGGGAACGTTGTCGACGGGACTTAGGCTTTCCGCTGTCGCGGACATGCACACGCCTTGTCGAAAACCGGCTCCCGGGGCAAGAAATTAGGCTCAAGGGTATAACCCGGCCGCTCACGAACACCGCAGAGGTGTCCATGGCAAAACTATAGCACAGAGCGAAGTGAAGTGAGAAAAGGGTTTAACAGCAACTGTGTTTTCGAGATTGGCTAATCGGTCTGGAGAACGCGATAAGGCTCACCACTTCGAAACACTGCGTTGATAATAGTTAACAGCTTGCGCATGGCGGCGACCAAGGCGACTTTCTT
>JALUXU010000047.1 GCA_027013225.1 Acidihalobacter sp.
CAATCGTAGTTCGATGTTCACTTCTCCTGTATATCCTGCGCTCTCAATATCTCTCGAGCATACAGTAAAGGAAACCTCCTTGGATCTATAGTATCATCCGGGGTGCGACAGCTAGCCATTGAAAAGCGTCCACAAGAGTCCACCCGCGATGACCAGGCTGACAATCGCAGCCACCAAAACAGCGCCCGCCATCAAGTCTTTTATCCTGCCGGCGCGTTTGCGGTATTCAGGCGACAAGAGATCCACCAATTCCTCGACGGCCGTATTGACCAGCTCCAGCGCCAGAACAAGGCCGATGGAAAAGGCCGCCAACATCCACCAGATCAGCGGTGCATGAAAGATCACAAGCACCAGAAAAACCCCCATCGCCACCCACCCTTGGCGACGAAAATTGACCTCGAATCGCCACGCATGGCGCCAACCGGATACAGCAAAACCGAGCTTTGCAAAAAAAGCACGGTTCTTGAACTTCATCAGCTACGACCTTCCTTTTTATGCACCAATCGCCAGCGATCGAGGGTGCGAAGTCGCAAACGCATATAAGCGCGCACATACCAAGGCGCCTTGCGTTTTTTCAGTAAACTGTCAACGCGCGCTTGCATTTCGCTAAGGCTCAGTTGTGGGTCGCGAAAACGGCCTTTATCAAAGCAATAACTGCACCATTTATGACTTATCGAGCCATCCTCCTCACGTCCTCCGCCTTGAGGATCGAATCTGAGCGGCATGCCGCAACTCTGGCAACGCTCGCGCTCCAGCTCCAGTTGTCTGCGTATCGCTTTTAGCATGGTGATTTCCTTGATCTGGCCCAACAAGGCGATCCCTCGCCTTCAATGATTTTAATAAAGGACATGAACTCACGCGCTGGCCAGGAAGTTTTATCCCGGCCGGCAAACCGGAATAGTTTACCGCGCCTTTCTAAAAGCGCCTTTTGGATTCAAATGTTCCAGCAGGCTTGAAGTTGGAAAATTCAAGGTTACGCACAAACCCGGCTGGGCGTCGGATAATACCAGCTTCGCTCCATGCACCTGCGCGACGGCCTTCACCAAAGCCAACCCCAGACCGTTTCCAGGCGTGGCGCGGGCACTGTCCAGGCGCGCAAACCGCTCCAGCACCCGCTCGCGATATTCTGGTGGTATCCCCGAACCATTGTCGCAAACCGCAAGCCGCACACAGGCCTCATCAGCCGTCAGCGCGACTTCTATCGATCCTCCGGCAGAGTTGTATTTGATGGCATTATCGAGCAGGTTTGCAAGCATCTGGGCAAGCAGTTCCCGCTGTCCGCGGATACGCACGCCGGGCATTATTTTCACCCGCAGGCGCATGCCCGCTTCTTCGGCCAGAGCTTCGTACAGTTCGACCAAATCGCTCACCAGTTGACTCAAGTCAACCGAGGTGAGATTTTCCCGGCGGATGCCGGATTCGGCCTGAGCTATGCTGAGCAAGGCGTTGAAAGTGCGCACCATGCCTTCCAGCTCAAGCGTGGCTTCTTCCAGTACCAGACGATAATCCTCCGGCGTTTCCGCCTCCATCAAGGCCACTTCGATCCGGCTTCGCAGGCGGTTGAGGGGACTTCGCAAATCATGCGCCACATTGTCCGTAACTGCCCGCATACCTTGAATCAACGCTTCTATCCGCGCGAGCATTGCATTGATGTGTTCGCCAAGATCGACGAATTCATCCCGGCGCCCGTTCATCGGAATGCGCTGTTCGAGGTCGCCGGCGATGATATCCGCAGCCGTATCTCTGACGGCATCGATTCTGCGCAGCACGCCGCGCCCCATTAAAATGCCACCGGCAAGCCCCGTCAGGGTGATCAATATGAGCGCGCCCAACAGCAAAGAAAAAATGAGATCATTATATGCATCGACTTTCGCCAAAGGCTGAGCGATCAGCAGCCAGCCGGCGTCATGTGGCAGCCTCGCCACCAGAGCACGGGCAAGATAATCATCAGCATCGCGCCAAAACGAGGGGGAGGAAGCCGGCATCGCCGGGAGTGAAAAGGTATAAAATCCCGGACGCAGAGGGACTCCGGCCGGCCATGCTTTCAGGCTTCCGCCCAGCGACCGCCCATGGGCATCCATCACCATTAACAGAGGGCTTCCGGGCAAACGCCTTCCTGGCTGCCCTAAAAGTTCCCGCACGTCGCCGCGCCTGTCGTCACGCAGCAAACGCAACACCACATCTTGCGAGGCGATCAGTTGCTGATCGATCTGATGATGGGCGAAACGATTGCTGATGAAGTAGATACCGCCCAGCAGCAAGCCGGCAATCAGGCTGTAACCCAAGGCATAAGCCAGCGCAAAGCGGAAAACGGTGGTATGCAACAGCCGCAAAAAATTACGCCAGCGGCGCTGCAAGCGATCGAGATTCCATGTGCGAAAAAAAACTGCCACGCGCGAGTCTGGCCGATCAATCCTCGCTCACACCCAAGCGATATCCGGCACCCCGCACGGTATGCAGCAAAGGAGGCGAAAAATCACGGTCGATCTTGGCGCGAAGACGTGAAATATGTACGTCGATGACATTGGTCTGTGGATCGAAATGATAATCCCACACGTTTTCCAGCAACATAGCGCGCGTCACGACCTGCTCGGCATGGCGCATAAGATATTCGAGAAGACGCATTTCCCGGGGCTGTAAACGAATCGTTTGGCCTTGGCGAGTCACCCGATGGCGATCGCGGTCGAAAACCAGATCCGCCACTTGCAAGCGTGCAACCGCAGGTTCCACACGCTGCCGGCGCTCAAGCCCTTCCAGCCTGGCGAGCAGTTCCGCGAAAGCATAGGGTTTAATCAGATAATCATCGCCACCGGCACGCAATCCGGCCACACGGTCATCCACCTCGCCCAGCGCACTCAGTATCAGCACCGGTGTGGCATCGTTTTCCTCGCGCAAACTCGCCAACAGAGACAATCCGTCCAGTTCGGGCAACATGCGGTCGATGATCAAAACATCGTACTGACTCCGCCGGGCCAGATTCAAACCCTCAGTGCCAGTGCCGGCATGATCGACCTCATGGCCGCTGCGATGCAACCCTCTGATCAGCGATTTTGCCGCGTCAAAATCATCTTCAACCAACAAAAGATTCATACTGCCATAATAGCCGAATTATCCCGTCTGAACGTTTAATAAAGGCGCTTCACTGGTTGGGTGCTGATTAGATGTACTTGTTTGCGCTCGACATCAATCTCGTAATTCGGGATTTCCATATTCCAGGGAGCCGGCTGATCCTTTAAGACTCGACCGGCGGCGTCATAGCGAGAACCGTGACAGGGACAGAAGAAACCTCCACCGCCTTGCTCCATTTGAGTTTCAAAACGGGTGCTGCAACCGGCATGCGTACATATATTGACCATTACCAACCATTCCGGCACCCGCGATCGCCAAGGATTGTCGGCAAACTTGGGTTGCTGAGAGTGTAAGGAAGAAGGATCGGCCAATTGGCCTTGGTCCTGTTCAAGACTGGCAAGGGACTCTTTACCGCGATGGACGATGACGATGGGCTGTCCCTGGAATGTCAAGGTACCTACTCCGTCCACCGGAATATGACTGATATCGACCACTTCGCCGCGGGCATTGGCCATGGCAGGCGCGGCCAGCCCTGCGCCTAACATGAGCGTAGCCTGTTTGAGAAACAGCCGCCGCGCGCGGCATTCCTGATCGGTTTCCTTGGCAAAACGTTCTTTCATGATGCTCTGTCTCCGCAATTTGAAACGCGAAGGAATAAACTATCATTGAAATTAAACTTTAAATTTTACCACTCGGTAATGTTAGAACCCCCCGCCATTAGGATATTCAGCCGGCTACGAATATTCTGCCGCAAATTGAACACCCAGCTGTATGATTCAATGTAAGCAAAGCCCGATGAAGTACCAGGCCTTGCGGTTCTGGCCAACTCGGAACAAAGATTTCAAAAGCACTCCGAATTAGCTGTTAATCTGTGCTGCATGAAATACGATTGCCTTATTCTTGGCGGCGGACTGAGCGGTCTTTATGCCGCCTTCAGGTTGCAACAGCGCAGTCTGCACTTCGCCGTGCTGGAAGCGCGCGAACGGCTCGGCGGACGCATTTTTGGCTTCACTCCCCGAGGCAGCGCCACGCGCTTCGACCTTGGACCGACGTGGTTATGGCCGGAATTCCAGGCAATGATCGCCGATCTGACGCGTGAACTAGGAGTCGAACTCTTCACTCAGCAAACGACCGGCGCTGCACTTTACGAAGATCCGAATCTGCCCAGCGCGCAGCGTATCGACGGCGAATCGCCGAACGCGCATTCATGGCGTGTAGCGGGTGGAACGAGCGCCCTGATCGACGCGCTCGCCAGCCGGCTGCCGACCAAGGAAATCCGCACTGGGCGGCGCGTCAACGAACTGCATCTGCATCCTAACGGTATTGAGGTGCAAAGTGCCTCGCCTGATGGCCAAATGGAAACGTTCTTCGCAGAGCAGGTCATTTCGACTCTCCCTCCCCGCCTGCTTGCCGAGAGCGTGCGCCTCGATCCCCCGCTGCCCGCCGCGCAACTGCGCCAGTTCAACGCGACACCGACCTGGATGGCGGCGCACGCCAAGTTCCTCGTCTTCTACGCCACGCCATTCTGGCGCATGGCCGGATTGTCCGGTGAAGTGTTCAGCCGACGCGGACCACTCACCGAAATCTATGATGCCTCGCCACCAGAGAGCGGCCCCTATGCGCTGTTCGGCTTCTTCGGCTTACCCGCCACCGCGCGCCGGCAGCTCGGCCATGGCGAACTAGCCGCTCGCAGTCTCGCGCAGTTACAGCGCCTATTTGGTAAAGCCGCGCTGGCTCCAACCGACTGGGAGATCAAAGACTGGAGCGAAGATCCTCTGACCGCCACAGCGGCCGACTCGATAGCGCCTGCCGGTCATCCGGCTTACGAACTACCGGATACGCTGCGCACAGCCTGGGACGGGCGACTCGTGTTTGCCGGCAGCGAGACCGCAATCGGCCAGGGCGGCTACCTGGAAGGCGCACTGGAAGCAGCTGCCACCGCTTGCGGGCTGATCGCCCAGTAGCCATCATCCATCACTTCAAGCATCTATCCAGACATCCTTCACGCTACAAGCGGAAAAGGCACCACCAAAGCCCTTGGCGCCTTGCACGGCTGATCGCACCGCGACTCAGGCCGAAATGCGATTGGCGGGCGGCATCTGTAAATAAAATCCCTTCTCGCGCAGGCTGTCGATCACTTGTCTGGCGTCAGCCTGGGCGAGTTTGCGCTCGGGCGTCAGTTCGATTTCCAGCGCCAGTTCCGGCGTGCCGAACACCTCCATCAAAGCCTCGGGCACGGCGGAAAAATCATCGCTGCTGGGCAGGAAGAGGTAGGTATCGGAACGGCGGCGGCTGCGGTAGATATAGCACTTCATGAGAGTCACTTCAGGGCGTCGTTGTGGAGCGCGGGGAGTCGACCGCACCGGCCGGGGCTCGAGCGGCGGCGGCGGGAGGAGCGATTGACAGAGTTGCCGAATGATGTGGCGGCAAAGGCAGTGGAACCGTGCTCACTGACGGGGCCAGCGTCACGGCGGAGCGCCTCGTATCGGCAAAGCGGCCGGCCTCAGGAGGCTGAACGGTTCCGACGGACGCGTAGATCTCGACCTGGCTGATCCGCGGCCAAGCGAGGTGATAACTAATAGAGCCACCAGCCATCCGCGCCTTCACCACGATGCCCGGCATTCCTACTTCACTGAGAACACCTTGCACTTCGCCGCCAAACGCATCGAAGACTCGCACAGTATCGCCCACATAGCGCTTCAGGTGATTCATATCCGCCACCTGAAAACGCTTCATGACTTTACGCTTGCCCGCCTGGACGCTCTTTGAAGGGGTTGGTGGCAAGGCGGAGTGTCGCTGCTCTGCACGAATCGCCTCTGCTTCAGCGGCGTTGGATAGTGGCGTCGACGAATAAGGCTCGAAGGGCAAGTGAATGCGGCCGTCCCAGCCGCTTGAGGAGATCAGTGTCTTAATCGTCGGCTGCTGCAACCACCGCTGCAGTGGGACATCGGCACCAGCATACAGGGAAGCCACCGCAAGCAACAAACCTGAAAAAGCGACATAAAAGCCGAACTGGGAATGGTGCCAACGCATGGGAACAAACAGCAACAACAGGGGCGGAAACAGGAGGCAAACCCAACCCCAGAGACGATCGCTGCGAAAAGCCGCCACCACCAGCCATAACCAGCCCAACAGGAACGCGCAAAGGCCGGTAAGAAAAATCGGCATCATATTTCATCTCCCATCGTCATCGCCGTTTTTCATGCAAACGGATTTCTTTGTGCGTCGATTCTAGCGTATTTTGTAAGGATGGAACCGATTCATGCGGACAGGAGGCTGGCGGTTGGATGGGAGCGAGTATCAATCTTCCAAGTAGGAATAGCCATTCAATCCCTCCTCCAGCTCCGCCAATACGGCCTCGGCCATTTGCGGCGAAAGCATCTTCGCCTTGGCTCGAAAGGCGTGCATCAGGGCCGCGCTGTCGAAATGTACGTAATCGAGCAATTCAGCCACGGTATCACCGGACTCCGGACGAGCCAGCTCATAACGGCCATCGGCGTGCAAATCGACATTCACCGCATCGGTATCGCCGAACAGGTTGTGCAGGTCGCCGAGTATTTCCTGATAGGCGCCTACCAGAAAAATTCCCAGCAAATAACACTCGCCCTGCTTCCATGAATGCATCGGCAGAGAACGCTCCAGTTCATTACCCACCACATAGCGTTCGATCTGACCATCGGAATCGCAGGTCAAATCCTGCAAGATGCCCCGGCGCAGAGGTTTTTCCCCAAGCCGCTGCAAAGGCATGACCGGAAAAACCTGATCGATACCCCAAATGTCTGGTGTGGACTGAAAAATGGAAAAATTGCAAAAGACCTTGTCTGCCAGTCGTTCCCGCAGCAGAGTTCGCATCTCACGCACGCGGCCGCCATCCTCTTCGCTTGCGGCCGCGAGCCGTTGGCAGATGGCGGAAAACAGCTCTTCGACTCGGGCGCGCGCCTCAAGATCGAGCAAACCATGGGTGTACATCCCGTGCGCTTCACTGAGCCAATAACCGGCTTCATGAAAAATTTCGCTCGGAGAGGCTTCTCCGATGCGCTGCAAAAGCGCCCACATGTCCCGCAGAATAAGGGGCGCATCTTCAGCGGGAGGATGGATGTGCTCAGTCTGTGGCGCGGTTTCCACATCAATGATATCGGTGATGAGCACAGCATGATGAGCAGTCATCGCCCTGCCAGCTTCGGTAAAGATTTCGGGATGCGGGGCGTTGTTTTCCTCGCAGGTTTCCCGCAATGCGCGGACAATGCTCTCGGCATATTCGGCCACGCTGTAGTTCATGGAAAACTCATGGCGCGAGCGCGCGCCTTCGTAATCCACGCCCAGCCCTCCACCGACGTCGAATATCTTCAGGCCGACGCCGAGTCTTAGCAGTTCGAGATAGAAACGGGTCGCCTCGCGAACGCCACGCTGTATGTCACGGATGTTGGCGATTTGCGAGCCCATGTGAAAGTGAAGCAAATGCAGGCAATCGAGCATCCCCGCCTCGCGCAGCGCTTCGACCACAGTGATGAGCTGGGCCGCGGACAGGCCGAATTTGCCTTTTTCGCCGCCGCTATTCTGCCATTTGCCGTTGCCAATCGAAGCCAGGCGCACCCGCACGCCCAGCAAGGGGCGCACACCCATCGCGCGGCTTGCCTCGATGATCGCCGCCACCTCTGAGGGTTTTTCGATGACGATATAGACTCGATGGCCGAGGCGACGGCCGATCAAGGCCAGACGCATGTATTCGCGATCCTTGTAGCCGTTGCAGACGACGACACCACCGGCACGGGATTGGGCCAGCACGGCGATCAACTCGGGTTTGCTTCCAGCTTCCAGGCCGACGCGTTCTCCCCCATGGTTGAGGATCTCCTCGACTACGCTCCGCTGCTGATTGACCTTGATCGGATAGAGGGCGGTATAGGTGCCTGTAAAACCCTGATGCCGGCAAGCTGCTGAGAATGCCTCGGCAAGCGCATCCAGCCTTTCGCGCAGAATATGATTGAAGCGCACCAGCACCGGCAAGCGCAAACCGCGCGCCAACAGATTGTCCGTAAGATCCGGCAAAGGCAAGCGCTTTCCGACCCGGTTCATGGCGCACAGCGCCCCATTTTCGTCTATGTCGAAATGACCGGCGCTCCAATAGGGAACGGCATAGAGTTTACGTGCGTGCTCAATAGACCAGTCCGTCATGGGTGAGTTTCCTGATGAGGCTAAGGCCGTATAATACATGGCCACCAACCGCTCAAGGAGATTTCAGGCATGACCCTAGACTCGAACTGGTTCACGGAGATCTGCACCGAAGGGGGCAGCGCCTTTTCGCTGCGGATCAGGGCCAAGCTGCACGAAGAACAAACGCCCTACCAGCGCATCGCCATCTATGACACCGAAAAATTCGGCCATCTCATGACCATAGACGGTTTCGTCATGCTCACCCAGCGCGACAACTTCATCTATCACGAAATGCTCAGCCACCCCGTCCTCTACAGTCATCCTGCCCCGCGCCGGGTGCTCATCATCGGCGGCGGCGACTGCGGCACCCTGCGCGAGGTGCTCAAGCACCCGGAAGTAGAATCGGTGGTGCTGGTGGAGATCGACGAGCGCGTCACGCGCCTGTCCGAGCAGTATTTCCCCGAACTGTGCGAAGCCAACGCCGACCCTCGGGCCCGCCTGCATTTCGGCGACGGCATCCAGTGGGTCAAGGATGCCGAACCGGGTTCGCTGGATGTCATCATCGTGGACAGCACCGACCCGATCGGCCCGGCCAAGGGCCTGTTTTTCGAGCCGTTTTACCGCGATTGCCTGCGGGCGCTGGACAGCAACGGCCTGCTGGCGCAGCAAAGCGAATCGCCGCTCTACCACACCGAGAGCATCATCCGCCCGATGCACGACGAAATGCGGCAGGCGGGTTTTCTCGACACCCTGACCCTGCATTTCCCGCAGCCCGTCTATCCCTCTGGCTGGTGGACCGCCACCCTGGCGGCCAAGGATTCGCCGGTCACCTTCGCCCGCGAGGAAGCCTGCGAAAACAAGCCCTTCGCAACCCGCTATTACAACGACGCCATCCACCGCGCCTGCGCGGCCACGCCGGAGTTTTTGCGCCAGGCGCTGATGAGCTGAACGTTTGCTATAAAACCCATTCAGGCTCTATCGCGCCCTTCGGCATTCAGAGGGTGCGGCCAATGACCGGACGGACCGCTCAAGTCTGCGGCTTACGCGCTGCGCAGGCCGCCTCTTCTTTCATGAGGCGCAGGTGCGCCGCATCCTGCGCGTAGACCCCTTCATCGGCCACGCCGGCCGCGGTGCGTTCCAGCACCTGCCGCGCCCACGGCGGCAATTCGGGATGGATGCGGTAATGCACCCACTGCCCGGCACGCCTATCCAACACCACGCCGGCCGCGCGCAGCGCGGCGAGATGGCGCGAAATTTTGGGTTGTGAAAGATTCAGCGCCTGAGTCAGTTCGCACACGCATAGCTCCCCCTGCCACTGCAGCAGCATCAGGCAGCGCAGTCGAGTGCTGTCGGACAAAGAGCGAAAGAATGTTTCAGGTGTCATGGAAACTTAATATATTCGATATTGCATATATATGGATTGGCGATTATAATTCAACCCCCTGTTGTAGTGCGGACTTTATACCGTATGCTCGCTCTAGGCATCTTCATCCTCACCCTGATCTTCGTCATCTGGCAGCCGCGCGGGCTGGGCATAGGCTGGAGCGCCATCGGCGGTGCCGCGCTGGCGCTGGCGACCGGCGTGATCACGCCCGGCGACATCCCAGTGGTGTGGCAGATCGTATGGGACGCCACATTCACCTTCGTAGCGCTGATCATCATCTCGCTGCTGCTGGACGAAGCCGGCTTCTTCCACTGGGCGGCGCTGCACGTGGCCCGCTGGGGCGGCGGCGACGCACGCCGCCTGTTTCCGCTGGTGATCGTGCTAGGCGCAGTGATCGCCGCGTTTTTTGCCAACGACGGCGCGGCGCTGCTGCTCACCCCCATCGTGCTGGCGATTCTGCTGCGCCTCGGCTTTGCCGAAACCGCCGCGTTTGCCTTCGTGATTGCCACCGGCTTCGTCGCCGACACCACCAGTTTGCCGCTGATGATCTCCAATCTGGTCAACATCGTCAGCGCCAACTATTTCGACATCCCCTTCGATCGTTACGCGCTGGTCATGGTGCCGGTCGATCTCGTCGCGCTGGCCGCCACGCTGGGCGTGCTGTGGCTGTATTTTTGGCGCCGTATTCCGCGCCACTACGCCACCCACGATCTGGAAGCGCCGGCCTCGGCCATCCGCGATCCGCTGGTGTTCCGCGCCGCCTTTCCGCTGCTCGGCGTGCTGCTTGCCGCCTACTTCTTGACCGCGCCCTTCCATGTGCCGGTATCGGCAGTCACCAGCGCCGGCGCACTGGTGCTGCTCGCCGTGGCGGGGCGCTGGCACGCCGGCGGGCACGGCGCACAGATCGCCGTGCGCAAGGTCTTGAAAGAGGCGCCGTGGCAGATCGTGATCTTCAGCTTAGGCATGTATCTGGTGGTGTATGGCCTGCGCAATGCGGGACTCACCGACTATGTCGCCCGCGCCCTGGAATGGCTGGCCGCGCACGGCACGGTCGCCGCTGCGGTCGGCACCGGCTTTCTTGCCGCCGGGCTGTCTTCGGTGATGAACAACATGCCCAGCGTGCTGGTCGGCGCACTGGCCATCGACCAGGCCCACGGCATTACGCCCGCCGCACGCGAGGCGATGATCTACGCCAACGTGATCGGTTGCGATCTGGGGCCGAAATTCACCCCCATCGGCAGCCTCGCCACCCTGCTGTGGCTGCATGTGCTGGCACGCAAGGGCGAGACCATAACCTGGGGGCAGTACATGAAAGTCGGCCTGATCATCACCCCGCCGGTGCTGCTGCTCACCTTGCTCGCACTGGCCAGCTGGCTGCCGCTCGTTTCACCTTAGGAGACACCAATGCCCAACCAAACCTTGCATGTTTTGTTCGTGTGTACCGGCAATTCCTGCCGCAGCCAGATGGCCGAAGGCTGGGCGCGCACTCTCGGCGGCAAGCGCGTGGTCGTCGAATCCGCTGGCATCGAAGCCCACGGCAAGAACCCGCGCGCCATCGCCGTGATGGGCGAGGCCGGCGTGGACATCAGCCGCCAGGAATCAACCCGGCTGGACGATGCCATGCTGGCGCGTGCCGATCTGGTGGTCACTGTCTGCGGCCATGCCGATGAGCACTGCCCGATCCTGCCGCCCGGCACGCGCAAGATTCACTGGCCGCTGCAAGACCCGGCCAAGGCGACCGGCACCGACGCACAAATCATGGCCGAGTTCCGCCGCGTGCGCGACGAAATCCGCGAGCGGGTGAGCGATCTGCTGCGCACCGAGGGCATCGAGCCACAGGCTTTCGACGCCACCCCCAAACTGGTGCCCGGCAACGACGAGTTTCACATCAGCCTGCGGGTGGCCGATCTGGCCGCCAGCACCGTATTTTACACCCGCCTGTTCGGCATTCAACCCAAGGACCGCGAGGCGCGCTACAGCACCTTTATCGTGCCCTGGCTCAAGCTCAACTTCGTGGTGCTGGTGAACGACTCCGGCGAAAAACTCGACACCTACAGCCTCTATCACCTCGGCCTGCGCGTGCCGGACAAGGCGGCAGTCATCGCCGCCTATCACACCGCCCTGGCCGCCGGCACCGAAGTGGTCAAGCCGCCGCGCAGCACCTGGCACGGACTGCCGCTACACGAACTGTGGCTGCGCGACCCGACCGGCTACCTGCTGGAAATCTACGCCGAGATGACGCCCGAGGAATTGGCCGAGATGCCGGCGGACAAGGAGCCGACCTTTCTGGTGCCGGGCACCGAGCCGGCCTCAACCTGAAAAGCCCACAGCCAAACAAAGGCCGGGCCGCGTGCAAGCCGCGCGGCCTCTGATGCGATTTACGACGATCCTCATTCATGTCACTTTGCGCAGGCGATCCAGTCGCAGCCGTTCCCGCTCGTCGAACAGGCGCTTCGAGCCCAGCCACACGCCGCCGAGCGTGGCGAAACCGGTATTCGCCGCGATCAGGAACATGATCAGGATCTGGTACTTGACCGCCTCGGTCGGCGGGCTGCCGGCCAGGATCTGGCCGGTCATCATGCCCGGCAGGCTGACCACGCCGGCAGCGGCCATGGAATTGATGATGGGGATCATTCCGGCGCGTGCCGCTTCATGCCGCAATTCCGAGATCGCCTGATCCCAGGTCTGGCCGAGTAGCAGTTGCCCTTCGATCACGTTGCGCTGCTGCCAAGCGGCCTGCATCAGGCGATCCAGCCCTACCGCGACTCCGCTCATGGAATTGCCGAGCAACATGCCGAACATCGGGATCGCATACTGCGGCTCATACCAGGGCACGGGCCGCACCAGTACGACCAGGGCAAGGAGAATGATCGCCAGACTGGGCACAGTTAAGGCGAGAGTGCCAAGACCATACCCCCAGGCACCAGAGAAGCGCCGTTGCTGGCGCGCCATCACCTCGCGCCCGGCCACCAACAGCATGAAGCCCGCACCGAGCGCAATCCACAGCAGGCTGGCATGGGCGAACAACACTTTCAACACCAGGCCGACCAGCAGCAGTTGCACGGTCATGCGCAAGGCATTGATCAACAGCGTTCGTTCCAGGCCGAGACTCAGCCACAGGCTCATAGCGGCGAGCGCCAAAATCAACGCCGAAGCAAGCCCCAAATCAAGAGCAGATAAGTTGACAAGGTTCATGCGGCGCTCTTTTTAGTTTCGCGCAGCATCCCTGCTTCCAGCTGCAGTCGTCGCTGGGCGACGCGTTCCGCCTGAACTTCGTCGTGAGTCACCCAGATCACCCCGCCGCCAGCGTGTCGAAACGATGCGATCAAGGTTTCCACTCGTTCCCGGTTACTGCCGTCCAGATTGGCGGTCGGTTCGTCGAGCAGCAAAACGCTCGGCTTCCGGACGAGCGCGCGCAGAATCGCCAATCGTTGGCGCTCACCACTGGAACAGCGAGCCACTTCCCAGTCCAGCGCTTTTTCCGGCAACCCAAGTAGTTGCATGGATATCACCTCATCCTTTGGAAAATGATCCCTCACCCTCAGCCCCCACCAGGCGGGTTCCGCGGGAACCATGGCTACCTTGAGGCGCCAGATTGAAGGAGAAAATCGTTGCCGCGACACACCTTCCAGAAAAACATCACCCTGATTTGGATCGAGATCTGCCAGCGCGCGCAACAAAACAGTCTTGCCGCTGCCCGAGGGGCCGGTAAGGGCTACGCATTCACTCGCTTCGAGTTCCAGATCGATGTGTGAAAAAATCTCGGTTTGAAGCGCACGGACTTCGAGTAGCATGACGGACTTTAACCTGCAAACGATTAACACGGCCTTATTATCACGCAAAAAAGAAACGAGGCGCCGAAAGGCGCCTCGCATGTTGCCTATCAAGTTTGGCGAAACTTATTCGTACAACTGTTCGCCATGCTGAGTGGTGTCCAGACCGATAGCCTCCTCTTCTTCGGAGACACGCAGTCCCATGACCACATCCAGCACCTTGAGAATTACGAAGGTAATGACAGCATCCCACAGAATGGTGAATGACACACCGATGGCCTGGATGCCCACCTGATGGCCGATGCTGCCGCCCGCCACATCGCTGAGGCCCGCTCCGCCGAAGTATTTGGCCGCGAACACACCGGTCAGTAAGGCGCCGATGATGCCACCGACTGCATGCACCCCGAAAGCGTCCAGCGAATCGTCGTAACCGAGCATTTTCTTAAGATACACCGCGGCCCAGAAGGTACCGATACCGGCCGCCGCGCCAATGATGAAGGCGCCCACAGGGCCCACGAAGCCCGAAGCGGGGGTGATGGCGACCAGGCCCGCTACCGCACCGGAGCTCATGCCCAACAAGGTGGGCTTGCCGCGGGCTGCCCATTCGACGAACATCCACGCCAGTGCCGCGGTGCCGGTAGCGATCTGAGTCACCGCCATGGCCATGCCCGCAGTGCCATCGGCCGCCAGCTCGGAGCCGGCATTGAAACCAAACCAGCCCACCCACAGCAAGGCGGCGCCGGTCATGGTGTAAACCAGGTTCACCGGTGGCATAGGTTCGGTGCCGTAGCCCTTGCGTTTGCCGAGCACCAGCGCGGCGACCAAACCGGCCACACCGGCATTGATATGCACTACAGTACCGCCGGCGAAGTCCAGTACCCCGTCACCGCCGAGCCAGCCGCCGCCCCAGACCATGTGCGCGATCGGAGAATAGACAAAGATTGACCACAGCCCCATGAACCACAGCAGGGCTGAGAACTTCATGCGTTCGACCACAGAGCCAATGATCAACGCCGGAGTGATTATCGCGAAGGTCATCTGGAAGGTCATGAACACCGATTCTGGGATGGAACCTGACAGGTTGCCATAGCCCATGTTGTTCAAAAAGGCGGCCGAAAGGTTGCCTACGATGGCGCCATCGCCCTTGAAAGCCAGCGAATAACCCACCGCCGCCCAGATGAAGGTGATCAGGCAGGTCACCGCAAAAGTAGCCGCAGCCACGGAAAGCAAATTCTTGCGCCGCACCATGCCGCCATAGAACAGCGCCACGCCGGGAACGGTCATCAAAAGCACCAGCGCGGTGGCGGTGAGCATCCAGGCGGTGTCGCCCGGACTGAGCTTCGGCGTATCGGCCATGGCGAGAGAGGGGATCAACCACAGTCCGAGCAGAGGCACTCCTGCTCCAAGTGTGGTAAGTATGCGTTTTTTATCCATGTCAGTTCCTCGAATTTTCCTTCATTTACGACAAATCAAAGCGCGTCCGGACCGATTTCACCGGTGCGTATGCGAACCGCCTGCTCCAGCGGCATGACGAAAATCTTGCCGTCCCCGATCTTTCCGGTGTTGGCCGATTTGCTGATGGCATCGATCGCCTGCTCGACCAAAACGTCGTCGAGGGCAATTTCGATTTTCACCTTGGGCAGGAAATCGACCACATATTCCGCACCGCGATAAAGCTCGGTGTGGCCCTTTTGGCGGCCGAAGCCTTTGACTTCGGTCACGGTAATGCCCTGCACCCCGATTTCCGAGAGTCCTTCACGGACCTCGTCGAGCTTGAAAGGCTTGATAATGGCAATGAGCAACTTCATACGAATATGCCTCCTGATTTCATTTGATCCCCCCATGGGTTTGAGTTGAAACACGCAATTTGCGTTGTTTACACAAAGCAGAAGTCATGCCATTTTATTTATTTTTATCAATTTCAATTGGATATACCCTTTTGATATAGCCCACCCCTCTTCTCCAACCCCATGTCGAGCACAAAAATAGTGCCGAATGCACCAATTTGGAGCATTGACGAACTTCGCTGAAAGATTGATTCTAGGCGTCTGTTGGTTTTTGGGATCGCAACGAGGAACACGTGTACTGTAAGCTCCTAGAAACCCGAAACTTGAATCCACTATCCCTAGCGGAGAAAGCCCATGCTCGAATCTAAAAAACTTGATGAATTCGCCGCCAAACTGAACAGCGCCATTCCTGACTCCTTGCGCAACGCCCAACAGGATATCGAAAAAACGATCCGCGCAGGCGTGCAGGGCGCCATGCAACGCCTGGATTTAGTGAGCCGCGAAGAATTCGAAGTACAGGCGGCCCTGCTGGCGCGCACGCGCGAAAAACTGGATGCTCTGGAAGAACGGGTGCGCGAATTGGAAACCAAGCTCGGCATCAACTCGCCTAGAGAATCCACAGAATACGACGACACTCCCGCCGCAGACTGATCCACCATGCCGCTGGCGCGCGTCTACACACGGGCACAAATCGGCATCGATGCGCCTGAGGTCTGCGTCGAAGTCCATCTAGGCAATGGCCTGCCCAGCCTGTCCATCGTCGGCTTACCTGAGGCGGCGGTGCGGGAAAGCAAGGATCGTGTGCGCGCCGCCTTGATCAACAGTCATTTCGACTTTCCGGCGCGGCGCATCACCGTCAATCTAGCGCCCGCGGATCTCCCCAAGGAAGGGGGCCGCTTCGATCTGCCGATCGCCTTGGGCGTACTGGCCGCCTCAGGGCAGATCCCCGCCGATGCCCTCGATAGCGTAGAATTTCTCGGTGAGTTGGCCTTGGGCGGAGAACTTCGCCGTGTGCGTGGAGTATTGCCGGCCGCTCTGGCAGCCCGTGACAGCGGCCGAGAAATCGTCGTGCCGGCAGACAATGCGGAAGAAACCGGGTTGATCGAGGGACTCATGGCGCGGCCGGCAAGCCACCTGCTCGACATATGCCGCCATCTGGCGGGAGAGCAGGAATTGCCATCCTGGCGGGTCAAACCGGCGGTTAGTGAGTGCCTGGAGACGCTTGATATGGCCGATGTACGCGGCCAGCATCAGGCGCGCCGTGCCCTGGAGGTGGCCGCTGCCGGCATGCACAACCTGTTGATGGTCGGTCCGCCCGGAACCGGCAAGAGCATGCTCGCCAGCCGCCTGCCCGGCATTCTTCCTCCCATGGAGGACATAGAGGCGCTGGAATGCGCCATCGTCGCCTCAATCAGCGAGCAGGGATTCTCAAGCGCGTCGTGGAGCAGGAGACCCTTTCGCGCACCGCACCATACGGCTTCCGGACCGGCGCTGGTCGGCGGCGGCTCACAGCCTCGGCCGGGGGAAATTTCGCTCGCCCATCGCGGGGTTCTGTTTTTGGACGAGCTCACAGAATTCGATCGCCGTGTACTCGAAGTGCTGCGCGAGCCCATGGAAACCGGTCACATCACTATTTCCCGCGCGGCGCGCCAGGCCGATTTCCCTGCCCGCTTCCAGTTGATTGCCGCCATGAATCCCTGCCCGCAGGGCTACGCTTGCGATTTTGGTCCCAACTGCCATTGCACGCCGGAACAACAACGTCGCCATCGCAACCGTATTTCCGCGCCGCTGCTCGACCGCATCGATATTCAGATCGAAGTCCCGCAACTGCCGCGCGAGGCATTGCGGGGCGATGCGCCGAGAGGCGAAAACAGCGCCACGATACGTGCTCGCGTCGCTGCTGCGCGACAGCGTCAGGTCGAGCGGCAGGGCTGCGCGAACGCTTGGCTGGGGCCCGGCGACATCGACCGTCATTGTGCCTTGCGCGAGGCCGAACGCAACCTGCTCGAGCAGGCGATGCAACGCTTCCGGCTGTCGGCGCGGGCCTATCACCGCATCATCAGGGTGGCGCGCACCATCGCCGACCTGGAGGGCAGCGCGTCCATAGAAGCGCCGCATCTGGCCGAAGCGCTGGGCTACCGCAGCATGGATCGTTGGCGCGGCGCCGACACGCAATGAACCGCCGCGGCCTGGCCGCCTCAGTGCAGGCCGGGCGCCTCGTTTCGGATCAGGGTCGCCTCCTTGCCCTCGAGCAAGGCACGATGGGCGCTGCGGCTGCCCGCGTGGCTCCAAAGCATCCACTGCTCCAGAGGCGACAGCGCCTCCAGGGCGGCGCCGCCGCGCAAAGCATGCAAGACATCCATGAGGGCGACGAAACCCAGCGCCAGATCCCGGTACAATGCCGCCAGCGACCGTTTCAGGCGCGCCGCCAGCTCGCCGTAGGCGGTGCGTCCCAGATCGACGAAATAGGTCGGCGTCACCCGGCGGCGCGCCGCCATCCCCGGAAACAGGCCGGCCAGCAGCAGGCACTGATCGCCCACGTCCCGCAGCCGCTCGTCGCGCAAGCGGCCGCCAAGTTGCAATCCTTCCAGATATTCCTTCGCCATCAGGGTGCGCAGCAGTTCTGGGCGGCGGCTGAAACGCAGCAGCAAAAATAGAAGATAGGCTTTAAGCGACTCGTCCACACGCTGGCCGGACTCTCTGCAGGCGGCCTCGATGGCGCTTTGCCACAGAGCCTCGCTGGTGGATTCAACAATCAAGCCGTTCATCCGATCGCCTCTTCGTGCACATGCCCGAAAAAACAATTAGCACAAATCGTGCCGGACGAAAATCCCGGCCGGGCGCGCCTTGCAATCAGGTGTATTGTCGCGTCATCTTAATCTGTATTTTGTTGAAAAGCGTAGATGCAGTGCTCGAAAACGGCGGCCAGGTGGCCCCGGGGTGTAATGGCGCGGCACTGGGCAAGGCCAGGAAGCGGGCGTAACATGCCGCCTTTCCATCAACGACTCGTGTACAAAGGCACGGCATGTCCGACATGAACCGCCGCAGCGGCCTCGCCTTTGCCCTGCTCGCCTACGGGCTGTGGGGCGTGTTCCCGCTGTATTTCATGCAGATGGCGTACGCCTCCGCGGTAGAGATCGTGGCCAACCGCATCGTGTGGTCTATGCTGCTGTGCGTCGCGATCCTGGCCATGACCCGGCATCTGGGCGATTTGCGCCGCATCGCCTGCGACGCCCATCAGCGCCGTTACCTGCTCGCCGCCGCCGCGCTGATCAGCCTGAACTGGACCGCCTACGTGTATGCGGCCAACAACGGCCAGATATTGCAAGCCTCGCTGGGTTATTTCATCAATCCGCTGGTGACCGTGGTGCTGGCGGTGCTGATCCTGCACGAGCGCCTGCGCCTGTGGCAATGGCTGGCCATCGCGCTGGCGCTGATCGGTGTGGTGACCCTGAGCATCGCCTACGGGCATCCGCCCTGGATCGCCCTGGTGCTCGCATTCAGCTTCGGACTGTATGGGTTGACCAAAAACTTCGCGGGCAGACGCACCGGAGCGGTGCAGAGCCTGGCCGTGGAAACTTTGCTGCTGTCGCCCTTCGCGCTGGGGGTGCTGGCCTGGCTGGCCGCGCGCGGCGAGATACACTATGCCACCCACGGCTGGGTTTCGTTTGTGTGGCTCATGTCCACTGGCATCGCCACCACCTTGCCGCTCGGCAGCTTCGCCGCCGCCGCGCGGCGGTTGCCGCTGAGCGCACTGGGCATGCTGCAATACCTCACGCCCAGCCTGCAGTTCGTCGTGGGCGCGGTGATCGCGCATGAAACCATGACACCTCTGAGCTGGATCGGTTTCACGCTGATCTGGCTGGCACTGGCCCTGTTCAGCGTGGATGCCATGCGCGCCGCCCGCCGCAGCCGCCGCGCCAAGCGGCAGGAAGCCGAGCGCGAGGCCCTACAGGCACAGTCTCAGGAAGTGCATTGAAGCCGGCACAAAGCCCGCCAGGCACGGGCGGCCGGAGACAAGGCGGCGTCGCGGCGCCAGATCAAGTCGAGGTGCCAGCGCATTGCGGCCTCCTCTAGCGGCCGCACCCGCACCGCATCCTGCCTGTGCCGCAGCGCGATCATCCGCGGCAGGAAGGCTACGCCCATCCCGGCTGCCACCAAGGCCACTATGAATTCGATCTGGCTACTGCGGCTGACGACCCTGGACTCCACGCCGCGCCGCGCCAGGCCTTGGAGGATCACAGGATTGAGGGCGAATCCCTCGGCGAACAGGATCAGCGGCTCATCGCGCAAGATCTCCTCCAGCCGCCGGCTGCCATGTTCGAGCAGGTGTATCTCCACGCCGGGATAAAGACGCCGGTAACGGGCGAAACAGTCGGCGAACACTTCGCTGGTGCCCACGGGAGGCGAGCTTAAGCGCAATACACCGCGTTGCAGCCCCTGCGATGCCTTCAGTACCTGTAGCAGACCGTCACATTCGCGCAGCATGGCCTGTGCGCGGCGATACACGATTTCCCCCGCCTCGGTACGCAGCACGCGCCGTCCGACGCGATCCAGCAAGCGCACGCCCAGCTCGTCTTCCAGCTGCCGCACCGCCTTGCTGAAGGCGGATTGGGTGGCGTAGAGCTTGCGTGACGCTGCCGAGAATCCCCCCTGTCGGACGACTTCCACGAAAGCCCGCAGCGTTTTCAGTTCCATCTCAATAAGTCCAATCTGGAATAGGAACAAGTCGAAGCTCCTACCGACCTGGAACGGGGTGCCCAGTGGCTTCTGGATCGGCTGATGCTGTTCTTCGTGCCCGCCGTGGTCGGCATCATCGCCTATCCGCAGTTGTTCGGCCTGCTCGGCTTGAAGATCCTGCTGATCATCGTGCTGGGCACCATCAGCGTGATGGGCGCCACCGCGTTTGGCGTCGAACTCGTTTATCGACTGAGAACCCGCCATGCCTCCCGCCGGCATTCCTGCTGAGGCCGTAAGCTTCGCTCAGACGGTCTTCTGGTCGGCGACCACGCTCGGCAGTTATCTGTTCGCCCGCCGGCTGTACCGCCGCTGGCCGCGCCCATGGCTGAACCCGGTGGCTCTCGCCCCCGCCCTGTTGATTCTCGCCCTGCATGCGAGCTATGCCCGGTATCTGGCAGGCGCGGGCTGGCTGCTGGCCGGCGCTCTGGGCCTGAATGAGCAATTGCGGCTGAGCCTGCTGGCACGTTCCATCAGCACCCCGTTCGCCATCACCGTAGCGCAGGAAATCGGTGGCCGCGCCAATCTCACCGCAGTGTTCGTGATCCTGACCGGCCTGGTGGGCGCCACCCTGGGCGAATACCGGCTCACCCGCGTGCCTTTGCAGTCCGACCTGGCGCGCGGCTCACAGCGCGGCATGGGGGCACATGCGCTGGGCACGGCCAAAGGGCTGGAGATCGACCGCGAGCTGGGCGCCATCGCCGGTCTGGTCATGGTGCTCGCGGGCGTGGTGAACGTGTTGGCGGCACCCCTGCTGGCCTGGCTCCTGCGCTGAGCCTGCGGCTGGTTTACTCCATCAACGCCGACAGATGCATGGCCACGCTGCGGCCCAGCGCCGGCAGAGCATAACCGCCTTCCAGCACCGACACCAGCCGCCCTTCGCAACAGCGGTCGGCCAGAGCGGCAAGGCGGCGAGTGATCCAGCCATAATCGGCATCGTCCAGATAGAAGCGGGAGATGGCGTCTTCGCGATGCCCGTCGAAGCCAGCCGAGACCAGCAGCAACTGCGGCTCGAAGTCGGCCATGGCGGACAGCAGCTCGGCCTCGAAACGCTGCCGATAACGTGCACCGCGGGTGCCCGGCGGCAAGGGCAGCCAGCGCGCATTCGCCGGGGCCGACAAGCTCGGTTCGCTCGCCGGCCACAAGCCCTGCTCGAAGGCGCTGACCATGAACACCTGCGGCCGGTCGAGGAAGATGGCCTCGGTACCATTGCCGTGATGCACGTCGAAATCGCAGATGGCGACGCGCTCGAAACCATATTCGGCCAGAGCATGGGCCGCGCCGACGGCAACGTTGTTGTAAAGGCAAAAGCCCATGGCGCGCGCGGACGAAGCATGATGGCCGGGCGGCCGCACGGCGCAGAAAGCGCGCCGCAACGCCCCTTGGCACACCGCGTCCACCGCCGCGACCACGGCCCCGGCGGCGTGACGCGCCGCCTCCAGGCTGTGCGGGGCGAGTGCGGTATCGGCATCCAGCCAGCACAGATCCTCGCAGTCCGCCGTCTTGCGTTCCAGCGCGTCGAGATAGTGCGGTGCATGTACCCGCTCCAGCTGCGCACGGGTGGCCGCGGGGGCGGTTCGGTGGATCAGCCACGGTTCGATGCCGGCGGCGATCAACTGGTCATCGATAGCCGAGAGACGCGCGGCGCGTTCCGGGTGATCCGGGCCGGTTTCATGCAGGCGGCAGGCAGGATGCGAAAAATACAGTACCGGCATGGTTTCAGTCCTGGGCCTGGATGGCGGTAATGACCACGGTGTTGACAACGTCCGGCACTTCGCAACCGCGGCTCAAGTCGTTGACCGGCTTGTTCAAACCCTGCAGGATCGGCCCGATGGCGCTGGCATGGGCCGATCGCTGCACAGCTTTGTAGGTGTTGTTGCCAGTGTTGAGATCGGGAAAGATGAACACCGTGGCCCGGCCCGCCACTTCGCTGGTCGGCATCTTGGCGCGGGCCACGACCGGATCCGCGGCCGCATCGTATTGCAGCGGCCCTTCGATCTTCAGATCCGGACGCAGGGCGCGCGCGATGCGCGCCGCTTCGCGCACCCGCTCCACATCCGAACCCTTGCCGGACTCGCCGGTGGAATACGACAGTAGGGCAGTCAATGGCTCGATGCCAAAGCGCCGCGCCGTGTCGGATGAATCTATGGCGATGTGGGCAAGCTGCTCCGCGGTGGGGTCGGGATTGACCGCGCAGTCGCCGTACACCAGCACACGGTCTTCCAGACACATGAAAAACACGCTGGACACAAGCGTTGTGCCGGGACGGGTCTTGATGATTTCGAAGGCGGGACGAATGGTGTGTTGGGTGGTGTGCGCGGCGCCGGACACCATGCCGTCGGCATAGCCGTGATGCACCATCAAGGTGCCGAAATAGCTCGGGTCATGGACCGTATCGGCCGCTATCTCGGGGGTGATGCCCTTGTGCTTGCGAAGTTGATAATAGGTTTCGGCGAATTGAGTCAACCAAGAGGATTGCTCCGGATCGACGATATGCACGCCACGAAGCTGCAGCCCCAGCTGACGCTGTTTCTGGCGAACCTGCTCCTCATTGCCGAGCAAGGTCAATTCAGCCACATCGCGCAGACTGATGATTTCAGCCGCGCGCAGGATGCGTTCATCGTCACTCTCGGGCAAGACGATATGTTTACGCTGGGACTTGGCGCGCTGAATCAATTCATACTGGAACATCAGCGGCGTTTTACGCTGGCCGGGGGAGCGCGCCAATCGCTTCGACAAGTCGGCCATATCCACAGCGGATTCGAAGGTGCCGAGCACCAGAGCGATCTTGCCTTCATCGCCAGGCAAAATACGACTTTTGACCTCAGTGACCTTCATCGCAGTAACGAACGTGTCCAAGGGTGACAATACAATGGGGACCCGTGAGACACTCAAGCCATTGATGATCTTGAGCACCGATTCTGCCGGCCGATCGCCACCAGTCAGCAGCAAGCCGGCAATGCTTGGGGTGTCCTTTGCCGCATGCAAGACCAGTGAAGCGAGCACGATGTCGGAACGGCTGCCGGGGGTGATCACCAGCGTGCCATCTTTATCTACATGTCGTAGAAACTCATCGACCGGCATGGCCGCAACCTTAAAATCCTCGACTGTATTATTGAGCGAAGCCTCGTCGCCAGTGAATGTCTCGAAACGATACGTCCTCGCAATTTCACCGACGGTCGGTTTGGCCAGTCGGGATCGTTCCGGGAACACATAACAAGGGAATTTCGCCGAGCTCAGCGCCTTGCGGACGCTGTCAACCGCATCCGTCGCCACCCGATTGACGAACATCGCTGCCACATCGGCATGCCGGGCTTCGAGATACTCTTCGAGCAACAAAACGGATTCCGCCATCGCCGTCGGTGTCCCCGCGCGCCCCTTAACTACGGGCAGCAAGCGGCAAGCAAGATTATTGGCAAGCTCCACGTTGAAGTCGAGCCCAAAAGGGGCGGCTTCATCAGAGTAATCGGTACCTACGCAAACAACGATATCATGGCTTTGTCGAAGTCCATTGAATTTTTCGACGATTATCTCCAGCAATTCATCGTGCTGATGATGCGCGATCCGGTAAGCCGCCTGTTCCTGGGTGACTCCATACATGCTTTCGGGAGACGACTTGAGCTGATATCGTTCCCTAATGAGCGCGGTAAGCGGATCAGCAGACGCGTCATGCCGGATGATCGGGCGAAAAAAGCCGATCCTCGGTATGCTCGCAGTCAGCGTCTCCATTATGCCGAGGCTGACCAGTGACTTGCCGCCGCCGGCTTCGGCACCGATGATATAAAGACTGTGATACATGGCTGATTCTCTTGGGCCGCAGAGACCCCTCATGTTCCAGGCTTGTACGCTAGAAAACAAGCCGAAATTCCATTCATCGCCGCCGAACCTCATCAAATGCGATTAAAACGCTCTCGGGCGAGTGCAGGTAAGCGTCAATCCAGCAGGCGCTTCGGAGTATCATAACCTCCATGAAGCAGATGAATCCTCCCCGTTCTCCACGCCGTCATATCGCACTTTTGCGAGAATTTTTTAGTGCGCGCATGATCGTGGCCGCGCTGATGGGTTTTTCCTCAGGATTGCCGCTTCTTATCACGCTCACGCTTTTACAGGCATGGCTGACAGAAAACGGTTTGTCGCTTGATGCGATCGGATTGTTTGCCTTGATCACCCTCCCTTATTCTTTTGAATTCATCGCCGGCCCCTTCGTGGATCGTTATACCCCGCCGTGGCTAGGACGGCGGAGAGGCTGGCTCCTGGCCATCCAGCTGGCGCTCGCCGGCGCCATTGCCAGCCTCGGCCTGACCGACCCCAAAGGCGATCTTACCCTGGTAGCCGTCGTCGCTTTGTTGGTCGCGTTGTTTTCCGCAATTCAGGACACGGTGATCAATGCGTATCGCCGTGAGTCCCTGACCGATGAGGAACAAGGTCTTGGAGCCTCTATGTACATCTGGGGTTATCGGATCGGCATGCTGGTAGCCGGCGGGGGAGGGCTGATTCTGGCTCAATACTTGAGTTTTCGCGCCACTTTCCTGATTCTTGGATTGTGCATGTTGCCGGGCATTTTGACTACCTTGCTCGCTCCTGAGCCGAAGATGCAAGCCGCCGCGCCCCCCGCCAGTTTGCAAGAGGCCGTGGTCGGCCCCTTCATGGAATTTTTCAACCGCCGCCAGAATGCCGTTCTGATCCTCTTGTTCATCGTGCTTTACAAGCTCGGCGATACTCTCGCCTCGACCATGACCACGCCTTTTTATTTGCAACTCGGCTTTACCACTGCTGAGATCGGCACGGTAGTGAAACTGTTCGGCTTCTGGGCGGTAGTGCTGGGCGGACTGCTTGGGGGCGCCGCGATTTTGCGACTGGGCCAGTACCGTGCGCTGTGGTGGTTTGGGCTATTACAAGCGCTCTCCACAGCCGGATTCGCCTGGTTGGTTCACACCGGCCCCTCACTGGCCTGGCTGGCGGTAGTCATCGCCGCAGAAAATTTCACCGGCGGTATGGGTACTGCGGCTTTCGTTGGTTTCATGGCCAATCTCACCAACCGTGAGTTCACCGCGACCCAATATGCCCTACTCGCCAGTCTGATGAGCGTGCCGCGCACTCTGCTGGCCTCCAGCACCGGCTTCATGGCCACGGATCTTGGCTGGAGCCGGTTTTTCATCGTCTGCACACTGCTCGCCCTGCCGGGCTTGTTGCTGCTCACCCGCTTCCGTCCCTGGCTCGAGCAAAACGATGCCGCGCCTGCTGCAAAGACGATTGAGGAATGAATCCCGATTTTTTATTGACCCCCATCCTGGAACTCCCTCCTGAGCGCTGGTGGCAACTGACCGCTATCGCCATCGCCTTGCTGATCGGCGGAGCGGCACACCGTTGGGTTGTCCGGCGAGTGGAACGTTACCTCGTGGACGCCAAAACAAGGAGCCCAAAACGAGCGGCCTTGCGTGGCCTGGAACGGTTGACTTTTCCGTTGACCGCCCTGGCCATCGCCTTGCTGGAACGCGTCGGATTCATACTCGCCCACCTACCGACTGACTGGCTGGCGACACTTACCCCTCTGCTGCTCTCACTGGCAGGCATCCGTCTTGCGGTTTATTTTCTGCGCTTCGCTCTCAAACCCGGCCCCGCTCTGCGCGTGTGGGAACAACTTCTAAGTCTCGGAGCATGGACTTTCGTCGCCCTGTATCTGCTCGGCTGGCTGACGCCTCTGTGGCACGCGCTGGATCATGTAATCCTGATCCCCGGAAAATCACCGGTCACCCTGTTCACCGTAGTCAAAGCCGGCCTTTCATTGGGCGCGATGCTGCTGATCACCTGGTGGTTGGGCGCGGCGCTGGAACGGCGCATCATGCAGGTGGGCGGGGTCAGCGCCAGCGTGCGGGTAGGCGTCGCCAAGGTGGTCAAGTTCCTGCTCATCACCCTAGGCGTGTTGCTAGGCCTCAATGCGGTGGGCATTGATCTAACGGCTTTCGCCGTCTTCGGCGGCGCGCTCGGCGTAGGCTTGGGCCTCGGCCTGCAGCGTATCGCCAGCAATCTGGTCAGCGGATTCATCCTGTTGTTCGACCGTTCGATCCGCCCCGGCGATGTGATCAGCCTGGCCGACCGCTTTGGATGGGTGCAGGAACTGCGCGCTCGATATATCGTGGTACGCGATCGCGATGGCGTCGAAACCCTGATCCCGAACGAAAACCTGGTTACCTCCGAAGTCGTCAACTGGAGCTACAGCGACCGCCACATCCGCCTCAAGACACCGGTGATGATCAGTTACCGCGATGATCCAGAACTCGCTCTCGCCCTTCTGGAGCAAGTCGGCCGCGAGCATCCGCGCGTGCTCGCCGAACCACCGCCGGTAGCCCGCTTACTGGGCTTAGAGGACAATGGCATGCGTATTGAACTGCGCGCATGGATAAATGATCCGCAAAATGGCGTGAACAATATCCGTTCCGAACTCAATCTTGCCATCTGGCGCGCCTTCAAGGCGCATAACATCACAATTCCTTATCCGCAACGCGACGTGCATATTTATAGATCATAAGCCCGCGCCTCTTTTTTACCGGCAAGGCGATTTATTTTTATCGTTCGAGCAAGGATCGCTCACGCCTCAGTTACAAAAACCCCTATTGACACAGATCGCTCACAGACCGAGAATACGCGATCTATTTCCCGACCCAACAACTTCAGGAGTTCAACCTTGGCCAATATCGCTTCTGCCAAGAAACGCGCCCGTCAAGCCGTCGTCCGCCGTGAACACAACAAGATGCTGACCTCGCGCATGCGAACCGCGATAAAGAAGGTGCTTGTTGCAATTCAATCTGGTGACAAGGCGGCTGCTGTCGATGCCTATCGAGCGGCTTCCTCACTCGTCGATAGCTCCGTCAACAAGAAACTGATTCACCGCAATAAGGCAGCGAGGCACAAAAGCCGCTTGAACGCGCGCATTCGCTCCATGCACTGATTTATTGGATGCCTTGCGCCCGCTCCGTCTGGAACGCAAGCTCATTTCAAGTGGGCTTGCGTCTACATGAGCACCAGATCATCCCTGTGTATGAGCTCAGGTTCGCCGACATACCCGAGAATAGATTCGATCGCCTCACTCGGCTGCCGCTTGATCCGCACGGTCTCTTCCGCCGAATAGTTGACTAGCCCCCGAGCAATTTCCCGCCCGGCCTGATCCAGCACGCCGACCACTTCGCCGCGCGCAAAATGCCCCTGAACATCGATCACTCCGATAGGAAGTAAACTCCGCCCTGATTGCTGCAACACTCTGGCCGCTCCTTCATCCACCACAAGCTGGCCACGCAAGCCAAGCTGGCTTGCAATCCATTGTTTTCTGGCTGCAATAGGCGGCTTGTCAGGTAACAGGCGGGTACCCAGCGACCCCCCTCTCTCCAGGCGCAGCAATACCTCAGGTTCACGACCGGATGCAATTATGGTTTCAGCCCCTGAACGCGCGGCTCGTTTTGCCGCCGCCACCTTGGTCGCCATCCCCCCCCGACCCAGCGAACCCATGCCCGAAGTCGCGTAGGTAGCAAGCTTTGGATCACTGGCCTTTGCTCTTTGAATCAGCCGAGCTTCGGGATTCCTGCGTGGATCGCTGTCGAACAAACCGGCTTGATCAGTCAGTATGATCAATTGATCAGCCTCTATGAGATTGGCCACCAAGGCGCCGAGCGTATCATTGTCTCCAAAACGGATTTCATCCGCAGCTACAGTATCGTTTTCGTTGACGATCGGAATCGCTTTCAACTCAAGCAGAGCTCTCAACGTACTTCTAGCATTGAGGTAGCGTTTGCGATTGATCAAATCGTCATGGGTCAATAAAACCTGGGCGGCAATTAATCCATGGCGGGAAAATTGATCTTGATAGGCCTGGACAAGACCCATTTGGCCAATAGCTGCCGCCGCCTGGAGAAAATGCAATTCATGGGGGCGTTGCCGCCAGCCGATCCGCGTCATACCTGCCGCAACCGCTCCCGATGAAACAACAACGATCTCGATATTGCGCTCCCATAATCGGGCTATTTGGGCACACCAATCTGCTAGCGCATTCTTGTCCAGCCCTCGTCCTTCATCGGTGAGCAGGGAACTGCCAATTTTGACAACCCATCTGCGCCTCGAGTTACTCATACGGGCTTTGTTCTTGATCATGAGTTTTTAGATAAGCCATCACCGCCTTGATAAGGTCGTCGACCCCTGCTCCAGTGGCTCCCGACACGCAATAATGCGGCCCTTTCCAGTCCAATGCCTCGCGCAACCTGGCACAGCGGGTGTTGGCCTCTTCATGAGGCAACAGATCACTCTTATTGCATACCAACCAACGCGGCTTAGCCATCAATTCCGGGCTGAATTTTTCCAACTCAGTCAATACAGTACGCGCATCATCGATTGGATCTTGCGCACCATCCAATGGTGCGATATCAACCAGATGCAACAACAAACGGGTTCGCTGGAGATGTTTTAGAAAACGAATTCCGAGACCCGCGCCTTCAGCGGCACCTTCAATCAACCCTGGAATGTCCGCCATCACAAAACTGTCCAGAGGACCGACTCTGACCACGCCGAGACCCGGATACAGGGTGGTAAACGGATAATCGGCTATTTTCGGGCTCGCTTCGCTCACCCGCCTAATCAAAGTCGATTTGCCAGCGTTGGGCAATCCAAGGAGGCCAACATCCGCCAATAATTTCAGCTCAAGATCGAGGTTGCGAATTTCGCCCGGCGTACCAGGTGTAAACTGGCGCGGCGCTCGATTGGTTGAGCTCTTGAAATGCGTGTTACCCAAACCATGCCGCCCACCCTGAGCCACTTTTAATTTTTTCCCCGCCGTGTTCAAGTCACCGATCAGCTCTCCAGTATCCGCATCGCACACCACTGTCCCCACCGGCACAGGAATGATCAAATCGCTGCCCTTGCGGCCCGTCATCTCCCTTCCCATTCCGTTTTGGCCGCGTTCGGCCTGAAATACGCGCTTGTATCGAAAATCACTTAAGGTGTTGAGACCGGCATCGGCTTGCAGGTAAACGCTCCCTCCATCGCCTCCATCCCCACCATTCGGCCCGCCGAATGGAATATACTTTTCACGCCTGAAAGATGCGCAGCCATTCCCCCCGTCGCCGGCCATGACTTTGATGCGCGCCTCATCAACGAATTTCATCGTATAAAACCCCAAACCAACTCAAAACATTTCTTTCGGTCACTTGTTAACGCACTGATTATAAACAGTGTTATCTATATACCGGCAAGCAACGGAATATGGGTCTGACATGACGCTGAACGTATTCGCGATTCTCTGGCTACCCGCAAGTGATATTTCCTCATTTATCAATAGGATTAGCCCGGTGCGGTAGATAATTTCAAGAGCACGTCCATCGCGGTGCGCTCATGGCGTGAGGAGAATGAAGCATGTAAACGAGAGGACAGAAACGCAAAAAGGCTCCACTCATCAGAGCGGAGCCTCTATTTCATCTATAGCGTTGCAAATCAGGCAGGCAGCACGTCGACAAATTTGCGATTTTTTGCTCCCCGGGTGACAAAACAAACTTTGCCGTCAATCTTGGCGAAAAGCGTGTGATCGCGTCCCAAGCCAACATTCAGTCCAGGATGAAACTTGGTGCCTCTCTGGCGAACCAGGATGCTTCCGGCGCTGACGATCTGGCCGCCGAAACGCTTCACCCCCAGACGCTTGGACTCTGAATCGCGGCCGTTACGCGTACTGCCGCCTGCTTTCTTATGTGCCATTTGCGTTTACCTCGATTGGAAACTTCAACCCTTGATGGAGTCGATCTGAACCTCGGTGAAATCCTGTCGATGCCCCATCTGCCTGCGATAATGCTTACGACGACGCATCTTGATGATCTCGATTTTTTTACCCCGGCCATGAGAACGGACTGTGGCCGTAACCTTGCCGCCTTCCACATAAGGAGCGCCCACGGTAACGTTCTTGCCTTCGCCAACGAGGAGAACCTTGTCGAACTCTAATTCGTTGCCAACGTCAACCGGCAAACGCTCTATTTTCAAGATGTCGCCTTCCGCGACACGGTATTGTTTGCCGCCCGTAGCGATTACCGCATACATTCTTAAATCTCCAGCTGGGTCTATCAAAAAGGAGCGAAATGATATCTTGTGCTTGAGCCACGGTCAAGATGGAGGCAAATGAAGCCTAATCGCAAAATGGCTATAATTATTCACTTAATTGGCTTCATTTGGATCATCTCATGAATGAATATCATCCCGTCGTCAGGGCACTTCTTAGCGTCTCCGACAAACAAGGCATAGAAGATCTCGCCCGGGGTCTTATTGGACTGGGCGTGGAAATCCTATCCACCGGCGGCACCGCTCGTCTGCTGACGGACGCTGGCATACCGGTCAAGGACGTCTCCAGCCACACCGGCCTGCCGGAGATGATGGATGGCCGCGTCAAGACCCTGCACCCCAAGATCCATGGCGGCATCCTGGGCCGACGCGGCACCGATGACGAAGTCATGGCGGAAAACGACATCGCGCCCATCGATCTCGTCGTCGTCAACCTCTATCCCTTCGAACGGACCGTGGCACAGCCGGATTGCACGTTGGAAGAGGCCGTTGAGAACATCGATATTGGCGGGCCCGCCATGGTTCGCGCCGCGGCCAAGAATCACGCCCATGTCGCAGTAGTCGTCGATCCAGCGGATTATCTGCCACTGCTCGATCAGCTCAAAACGCATGGCGGCACCTCCCTGGCGATGCGTTTTGCGCTTGCGGCCAAAGCATTCGCCCATACGGCCAAATATGACGGCGCGATCGCCAATTATCTGGGTTCGTTCGACGCGTTAGGCGGGCGCGTCGAATTCCCCTCCACCCTGAGCCTGCAATTTGCCAAGGTCCAGGATCTACGTTATGGCGAAAACCCGCACCAGCGGGCCGCCTTCTACCGCGACCACAACCCCACCGAGGCCAGCGTCGCCACCGCCCACCAGATTCAAGGCAAAGCGCTGTCCTACAACAACATCGCCGATACTGATGCCGCACTGGAATGCGTGCGTCAATTCACGCAGCCGGCCTGCGTGATCGTCAAACATGCCAACCCGTGCGGTGTGGCTGTTGCTCCCAACTTGTTGGTGGCCTATGAACGCGCCTACCAGACCGACCCAACCTCGGCCTTCGGCGGGATCATCGCCTTCAACCAGCCGCTGGACGGCGATACCGCCCATGCCATCGTCAGCCGCCAGTTCGTGGAGGTCATAATTGCACCACAGATCACGCCCGCCGCCGCCCGTGCTGTGGCGGGCAAAAAGAATGTCCGCCTGCTCGAATGCGGCGAGCTGGGTGCGCCGCGAGCTGCGCTGGACTTCAAGCGCGTCACAGGAGGCATATTGGTTCAAGACCGCGATATCGCCATGATCGGCCAGGCCGATCTTCGCGTCGTCAGCCAACGCGCACCTACCCCCCAGGAATCATCCGATCTGCTGTTTGCCTGGAAAGTGGCCAAATTCGCCAAATCCAACGCTATCGTCTACGCCCGAGACGCCCAAACCGTTGGCATCGGCGCTGGCCAGATGAGCCGAGTGTATTCCGCGAGGATCGCCGCCATCAAGGCCGCCGACGAAGGATTGCAAGTGGCCGGTTCGGTAATGGCCTCGGACGCATTCTTTCCCTTTCGGGACGGCATAGACGCCGCACACCAGGCTGGTATCACCGCCGTCATTCAGCCGGGAGGCTCGATGCGTGACGACGAAGTGATCGCTGCTGCAAACGAACATGGCATGGCCATGGTTTTCACCGGCATGCGCCATTTCCGGCATTGAAAAGATGCGCGGTAGTTGCACTAGCCCGAGTGTCCCGCCCAGATCGGTGCAATACCGCCTCCAGCGGCAGCCCAGTTGCATTTCATTACTTGCTGACACATGGGAAATACCATGAATGATTTATACCTTATTGCCTGCCATCAGCGACCGGACAAAAGATCCAGCTTGGTTGTAGAGAATGAGCGCATTATGCATGGCTCAGATGTGCAAAAGCGGTAAAATGTGCACACGCCCTGAATCTGATGACAGCATCCAATTATGACGAGCAAAACAACGCCAGCGGGAAACATGGGCCTGGCACCGGGGGCTGTCTCCCCATGAGTTCTCCCCTGCGCGTAGGCGTCTACGTGGATGTCAGCAATATCTATCTCAATGGCGGCTATCGCATGCAATTCGATGTATTACGCGACTTTGCCTGCCGCGATGGGGCCCTTTTGCTCCGACTGAATGCCTATCTTGCCTATGACGCCGCCAAGGCTGACGAAGATCATGGCTATCGAAATGGCCAGCGCCAATTCCATGGCGCCTTACGCGATCTTGGCTACAAACTCATCGTCAAGAAGGTGCGCTGGTATACTGACAGCGAGGGCGAACGCTTCGGCAAAGCCAATATGGATCTGGAACTCGCCGTTGATGCCCTGCTGCAATGCCAATACCTCGATCGGGTACTTATCCTTAGCGGCGATGGAGACTTCGCCTATCTGCTGCGGGCTCTCCAGAACAAGGGCTGCCGCACGGAAATCATAGGGTTCGACAACGTGTCAGCGGATCTCAAGCGCGAAGCCGACCTGTTTATCTCCGGCTACCTGATTCCCGGCCTGCTGCCACTCAAGAGCGAACAGGAATGGGGTGAATTCGGCGCTCGCATGCGCGGAATCTGCTATCACTACGATCAAGAAAAAGGGTTCGGATTTCTGCGCTATCTGCGCCATATCAGTCCCAACTTACATATCACGGACACCCGTGATCCGGAGTCACCTTACGCCACGGCGTTCTTCCATACCTCGCAATTGCCGCAAAACTTCGACCCTCGCGTGCTGCCTTCACGCGAGCACGTGTTCGAATTCACCTTGCGTCCACCCGCCGCCGGAGATAAAAAAGACCCCATGGCGGTCGAACTGACACTTATCAACACTTGACATCAAGCGGAATTATTAAACATGAGAATCATGCTTATAGGAAGTGGCGGCCGCGAACATGCGCTCGCCTGGAAACTGGCGCAATCGCCGCGCGCGGAAATCGTTTATGTCTGCCCGGGCAATGCCGGCACTGCCGTCGAGGAAGGAGTGGAAAACGTCCCCATCGCCGCGGATGACATACACGCCCTGTTGCGCTTTGCCGAAGACAAGGCCATTGATCTCACCGTGGTCGGTCCCGAAGCCCCCCTGGTGGCCGGCATAGTCGATATTTTTCAGGATGCAGGTCTGCAAATCTTCGGCCCTACCCGCGATGCGGCACGCCTAGAAGGATCGAAATCCTTTAGCAAAGCTTTTATGCACCGTCACGGCATTCCCACCGCCGCCTACGGTGTTTTCGAAGAAATCCAAGCCGCACTGGATTTCATCCATGAGCATGGCGCGCCCATCGTGGTCAAGGCCGATGGCCTTGCCGCCGGCAAAGGGGTGGTGGTCGCCCACAGCATACCTGAAGCTGAACGTGCCGTACGTGACATGCTTTCGGAAAATGTTTTCGGGCAAGCTGGCCACAAAGTAGTGATCGAGGAATTCCTGCAAGGCGAGGAGGCCAGCTTCATTGCCATGGTCGATGGCAGCCATATCCTTCCTCTTGCCACCTCACAGGATCACAAAGCCCGCGATGATGGAGATCAGGGGCCGAATACCGGCGGCATGGGCGCCTATTCGCCCGCGCCCATCGTGACACCTGAACTCCACGCTCGCATCCTCAAGGAAGTGATGGAACCGGCTGTCGTCGGCCTCGCCAGCGAAGGAACCCCCTACACTGGCTTTCTTTACGCCGGCCTGATGATTGACCAGGAAGGCAATCCAAAAGTGCTCGAATTCAACTGCCGCTTCGGCGATCCTGAAACTCAACCAATTCTGATGCGCCTGCGCTCCGACCTGCCGGAATTGATCGAAGCCGCATTGCAGGGACGGCTGGATCAAATTCAAGCGCAGTGGGATGAACGCCCGGCGCTGGGCGTGGTCCTTGCGGCCAAAGGTTATCCGGGCGCCTATGCCAAAGGAGAATCGCTTGGCCGATTACCCCCCGATACGCCCACCCGCAAACTCTTCCATGCCGGCACTCGCATCGAGGATGGCCGCGTACTCAGCACCGGCGGACGAGTTTTGTGCGCCACCGCTCTTGGCGACGACCTGGCCAAGGCGCGCGAATCGGCCTACGCCCTGGCCAATGAAGTAACATGGGAAGGGAAATACCATCGTTCCGATATAGGGCACCGCGCCCTGTCGCGGAACAGCGGCGGACCCCTGGCAAGGAAATAAGCGCCTGACTCACTTTTACATGCGCCTTTATGCACTGAATCGGCGGCGCTTCTTTATAATGGTCATGGAAGGCATAGTTTTTGCTATTAGTTAATGCTCTTACTTTCCATGTCCTCAAATTAATTATCGGCACGAGATCGCCGAGGAGGTAAATCACGATGCCCTCTACAACGCATTCCTCCGATATTCTGGTTCCCCGCGGAATGGACGAAAAAGCACTCAAACGCTCTTTGATCAGCCGCCTGGAACGGGATCTGGGCACCGATCCAGAGAACGCCTCGCCCAACGACTGGCTGAACGCCGCCATTCTCACCACGCGTGAGCGTTTGCTGGAACGCTGGCTGCGCACCCGCCGGCATTACGATCAAACTCAAACAAAAAGGGTGTTCTATCTATCGATGGAATTTCTTATCGGGCGACTGCTCATCAATGCGTTGATGAATCTTGGCATTTATGAAGCGATGCGCGAGGCGCTCGCGGAATTTGGCGTCAATCTGCTGGAAATTTCAGAACTCGAACCCGACGCCGCGCTTGGCAACGGCGGCCTCGGACGCCTCGCCGCCTGCATACTCGACTCCATGGCCACGCTCTGCCTCCCGGGCTACGGCTACGGTATCCGCTATGACTACGGCATGTTCCGTCAGGAAATCGAACATGGCGAGCAGGTCGAACATCCAGACGAGTGGCTGCGGTATGGCAATCACTGGGAAGTACCGCGCCCGGATCATTCCTATTTGGTACGTTTCAACGGCCACTTGGTCAGCTATCACAACGAGGATGGCTCGATCAAACATCACTGGGAAGATGGCGATTCAGTGTTCGCGGTTGCGCACGATTACACCGTACCCGGGTATGACGCCCAAACCGGCGCGGGCAATGTCAACGACCTTCGCCTGTGGGCGGCACGCGCCTCGCGCGAATTAGATCTCGGTGAATTTAACCAAGGCGATTATATCGGCGCCGTAGAACAGAAAATCCAGTCGGAAACGATCTCCCGCGTCCTATACCCCAATGACGCCAACGCCATGGGGCGCGAATTGCGCCTCAAACAGGAATATTTCTTCGTCAGCGCCTCCTTGCAGGACATCATCTCTTATCACCTGAAGCGTGGCTACGCCATCCGCGAGCTGGCCGACTACAACGCCATCCAACTCAACGACACCCATCCGGCGATTGCGGTAGCCGAGCTGATGCGCCTGTTGATAGATGAACATGACATCAGCTGGGATGAGGCCTGGCGCATCACCGTTGCCACCTTCGGTTACACCAACCACACCTTGATGCCCGAAGCACTGGAGACTTGGCCAGTCGAAATGATGACCCGCGTGTTGCCCCGCCACATGCAAATTATCTATGACATCAATCAACGCTTTCTAGATGACGTCCGTCACCGCTTTCCTGGAGACAGCGAACTGGTCAAGCGGGTTTCGCTGATCAGCGAAGATGGCGAGAAGCGCGTGCGCATGGCGCATCTCGCAGTGGTTGGCAGCCAAAAGGTGAACGGTGTCGCCGAACTGCACAGCCGTCTGCTCAAGGAACAATTGTTCGCGGACTTCTACCGCCTTATGCCGGATCGCTTCATCAATGTGACCAATGGCATCACGCCCCGCCTGTGGCTGCATCAGATCAATCCAGGACTGTCATCGATGATCAACGATCATATCGGCAACGATTGGATACGCGACCTCGACGCGCTCAGGGCGCTGGAAACCTATACGGAGGACAGCGCCTGCCGCGAGGAATTCCGGCTGGTGAAATTGGCCAACAAGCGGGCGCTGTCAGATTACATCGGACAGCATATGAGCATAAAGGTCGACCCGGAAGCGCTTTTCGATGTGCATATCAAGCGGATCCACGAATACAAACGGCAACTGCTCAATATTCTCCACGTCATCACCCTGTATAACCGCATCCGCGATGGCGCAGACCATGGGCATGCGCCGCGGGTGGTGTTGTTCGCGGGCAAGGCCGCGCCTGCCTATATCATGGCCAAGCGCATTATCCGCCTGATCAACGACGTAGCCAACGTGGTCAACAACGACCCCGCAGTGGGTGACCGCCTAAAATGCCTGTTTATTCCAAATTATGGTGTCAGCTTGGCCACCCGAATCATTCCCGCCGCCGACCTTTCTGAACAGATCTCCACCGCCGGTACTGAAGCCTCTGGCACCGGCAACATGAAACTGGCGCTCAACGGTGCGCTGACGATCGGCACTCTGGATGGCGCCAATATCGAGATCCGCGAGGAAGTCGGCGAAGAGAATATTTTCATTTTCGGGCTGCGGACAGAAGAAGTTACGCATATGCGCGCCGCAGGCTATCAGCCCCGCCATTACTATGAAAACAATACGGAGTTGAAACGCGTCATAGACATGCTCGACAGTGATTTCTTCGCGCCCAACGACCCTGGGCGCCACCGCCCCATTGTTCAGAACTTGCTCGACGTGGATTACTTCATGGTGCTGGCCGACTATGCCTCCTATGTGGCGACCCAGGAGGAGGTCGCCCGCCTGTGGCAGGACACCGAAGGCTGGACCCGCAAGGCGATGCTGAACAGTGCGCGCATGGGCAAATTCTCGATCGACCGCACGGTAGAGGAATATAGCCGTGCTATCTGGGGAACCACTCCGCAATGCGTCGCTGGATGAGTGGCGCGGCTTCCTGACGGTAGTCGTTTGATGCGGGCCGGGCGGGTCTTGCCCGCCAAACTTCTCAGCCGCGTTTCATCGCATCGAAAAACTCGCTGTTGGTCTTGGTCTGCTGCAGGCGGCCGAGCAGGAACTCCATCGCCTCCAGATCATCCATCCCGTGCAGGAATTTGCGCAGGATCCAGAGCTTTTGCAACTCTTCCGGATCAGTAAGCAGCTCCTCGCGCCGGGTGCCGGAACGATTGATATTGATCGCGGGATAAACGCGTTTCTCGGCGATCCGGCGATCAAGGTGGATTTCCATATTGCCTGTACCCTTGAATTCCTCGTAAATGACCTCGTCCATCTTCGAGCCGGTGTCGATAAGTGCGGTAGCCAGAATGGTCAACGACCCTCCTTCTTCCACATTACGTGCAGCGCCAAAAAACCGTTTCGGGCGATGCAGGGCATTGGCATCCACGCCGCCGGTCAATACCTTGCCGGATGAGGGCACCACCGTGTTGTAGGCGCGCGCCAGCCGGGTAATGGAATCGAGAAGTATGATGACATCGCGTTTGTGCTCGACCAAGCGCTTTGCTTTCTCGATGACCATCTCGGCCACTTGAACATGCCTGGCCGCCGGTTCGTCGAATGTCGAAGCCACCACCTCGCCATTGACCATACGCGACATTTCGGTGACTTCTTCGGGGCGTTCATCGATGAGCAGCACGATGAGGTAGCTGTCGGGGTGATTCGCCGTGATGCTCTGAGCAATATTCTGCAGCATCATGGTCTTGCCCGCCTTGGGCGGAGAAACGATCAGGCCACGTTGACCCTTGCCAAAAGGAGCAACGATATCGATAACTCGCGCTGTGATGTCCTCGGTGCTGCCATTTCCCCGCTCCATCCGCATCCGCTCTTGGGGGTGCAACGGCGTCAAATTTTCGAACAACACCTTGTTACGGGCGTTTTCAGGCGGTTCGAAATTGATGCTATCGACCTTGAGCAGGGCGAAATAGCGCTCACCCGATTTAGGTGGCCTGATTTTGCCCGAAATGGTATCCCCGGTGCGCAGATTAAACCGGCGGATCTGGCTGGGAGAGACATATATATCATCGGGCCCGGCCAGATAGGAACTGTCTTGACCGCGCAGGAATCCAAATCCGTCCTGGAGAATTTCGAGCACGCCATCTCCATAAACGTCCTCCCCTTTCTTGGCGTGTGCCTTGAGAAGGGCGAAGATAATATCCGGCTTGTGCGCTCTGGACATGCCTTCCAGATTCATTTCCTGGGCAATTGCAACCAGCTCTGAGGCTGGCTTGAGCTTTAGTTCTGTCAAATTCATAAATGATTACTTATAAGTGATTGAAATGTCATTGAGTATTTGTATGTATGGATATTCACCCCGATTGGCGCTCAATCACAGGGATGATGTCGAGGATTCGACTGAATATAGGGATTGGGAAACGCCGGAAACGCCTTAACCAGGCAGATATGAATCCTATGAGGAAATTTTTTACTGGACAGCGTACTAACAAAAATACCATGCCATCAAAGAGGTGTCCAGATTTCACGCCTCTAGGGGGCTGTCGGGAATTGGTTAGATTTTAGCAAGGGACACTGGGCTAGGAGGGCGATTTAAAGACCATTCGAGGATGATGAATGATTCCTTGAAGGGATTGACTTCAGATCGGGTCCTATATCTCCTTGTTTAAATCAAGTCTACCCAAACCCGACTGGCTCCTGAACACTTCGGCCTCTAATCAAAGGTTCTGATCAAGGAAAGCCGTTAATTGGGATTTCGATACAGCTCCGACCTTGGTTGCTTCGACACTGCCGTTCTTGAAGAGCATCAAAGTTGGTATGCCGCGAATGCCATACTTGGGTGGCGTTTGCGGATTGTCATCGATATTGAGTTTGGCAATTTTCAATTTGCCGGCGTATTCTTCTGCTATTTCGTCAAGCACAGGCGCGATCATCTTGCAAGGGCCACACCACTCCGCCCAATAATCGACCAATACCGGCGTATCCGATTTCAACACTTGCTCTTCGAAATCATCATCTGAAACATGGACTATCTTATCGCTCACACTAACCTCCTTGAGGGCGAGAATTTCAATATTACAATGTGCTACCGTTCATTTCCGCATCGGATCGATACGAGGGGATTCAGACTGCCGTGATTTTGGGCTTATTGCCTGCACTTTTCAAGAAATATTGAATGGCGCAGATATACTTTGCCCGGTTTGGAGGAGCTCAATGCATAAACACCGCCTGGCAGATCTCTACAACAACGTGCTTCGCTGCTGAAGTACAAATGGCCAAGCAAGGAACCTCCCTCCAAAATAAATTATACCCAGTCACAGCCCTCGAACGGAAACCAGGAACACCGGAATGAGTAATACCCATCTATCGACAATCCCTTTTAAAGAATTCGAACTGGAAGACGCCGTTCTGAAAGGGATCCATGACGCCGGCTTTCTCAAGGCCACCCCGATTCAAGCTGGCGTCCTCCCCATAGCTCTTTCCGGCCAAGATGTGGCTGGGAAAGCGCAGACCGGCACAGGAAAAACCGCTGCATTTCTTATCGTAGCGTTCAATCGCCTGATTAAACGCTCTGCAGCAGTGAAACGGCGGCCGAATCAGCCGCGCGCTATTATTCTGGCGCCTACTCGGGAGCTGGCAATCCAGATACACAGGGAAGCCGCCCTGTTAGGGAAGCATACCGGACTTCGGATTGGCCTCGCATACGGAGGCGTCGATTATGAAAAACAACGACAGCAACTCATCGCAGGGCTGGATGTTTTGATCGGCACCCCCGGACGAATTATCGATTACTTCAAGCAGAAAGTCTTTGATCTGCGCGCCATCGAAATCATGGTTCTCGATGAAGCCGATCGCATGCTCGATCTCGGCTTCATCAAGGATATTCGTTACCTTTTAAGGCGCATGCCGCCGCCGGAAAAACGTCTGTCCATGCTGTTTTCAGCCACCTTGTCCTATCGGGTGATGGAGCTGGCCTATGAACACATGAACAACCCGACACGCGTGCAGACTGAGGCCGAACAAATCACTGCGGATCATATTAGCGAATCGGTGTTCTTTCCTGCTAACGCCGAAAAAATTCCGCTATTGCTTGGATTATTGGAACGGGATCGGCCCGCACGCAGCATCGTATTCTGCAATACCAAACGCAGTGCTGAACGGGTCGCCGAGTACCTCGAGAGCAATGGCCATACAGTGGCCCTTTTGTCCGGGGCCGTACCACAGAAAAAAAGGCAGGGTCTGCTCAAGGCATTTTCTGAAGGACGCCGTCGAGTTCTCGTAGCCACTGATGTGGCAGCCCGCGGTTTGCATATCCCTGATGTTACCCATGTATTCAATTTCGACCTGCCACAATCGGCCGAGGATTATGTCCACCGTATTGGACGTACCGGCCGCGCAGGCGCCCGAGGAGTTGCAATCAGCTTCGCTTGTGAAGACACGGCCTTTTATCTGCCAGAAATAGAAACTTATGTAGGCCATAAGCTTCAGCCCAAAAGCACATGCGCCGAACTGATGATCACACCTGTTGATCCAGCAAGACGCAATATTCAGCGAACTCGGAGCACCTCATCAAGAAAAGGCAAGACAGGCGTATCAAACAGCCCGGATAAGACGCAGGAGGATAGAGCGGCCTCTTCAGCCAAAACACGTCGCCGTAGCAGGCGATCACAAAATCGGAGTACGGAGCCGGTTAGGTAATCTGAAAGTAGCTGCACACTCTTTAGAAGTCGATAGCCTCTTTATTTAACGGCTATCGACTTCTAACTCGATTCGTCCGCGCTTGCTATGCTTGTACCAAGACAACATGGAAGGACGAAAAAACCCGCATTGAGCCCACTCTATTGATAAAGTTGAGGACAGCAGGAACAGTCTGCGGATACAGCAACATCAACCCGCCCGCATTTCGTTACATATTGATGTACAAACTCATACTATTTCAATCAAAACCTTTTCAGGCTCCACTAGCGACCGCAGGAAATGTTCGGGCTAACATCGACCACTCTGATTTCAGGTGTGTTGCGCGCCATGATACAGATTGACGACGTGTCTACCCTCTGCAAAGAACAACCAACGTTCGATCATTTTTCCGATATAAGAAAGAACCGCAGCGGCTACGGCCAACGCGAAAGCTCCCTCCCCAGGTGCCATGCTCGCTGCAAATGCAATCAAGATGAGAGGCGCTACGAAGCCAATTAGAAATACTGACAAACGCAATCCATTTCGCAGGTTATTATTGATTTGATAGCCGAATTCGTCCGTCAAAAAGGTCCCGGCGGTATGACCAGTGTCTAACAATCGTACGCGCGCCCGGGTGAAGGTCGTGGCCGTATTGATTGATGGCCCAGCAATCCGGTCTATCCAGTAATAATAAATGCCCTTCATTACCCCGGTCATAACCAGAGCCGTGCCGGCCACGCCAGCAATGAACTGTAAATCATCGCCGAAATAGGCCTCGATAGCCATATGGATGAGCGCTCCCAAGGTCAATCCCATCAATAGATAATTCGCCGGCACCAATGGCGTATTCCACTGGCGCATCGTCTTCAGGCACGCGTAAATCATACCGGTAGCGAAAACGGTCATAAATCCCAATGCGACGCCGATCAGACCCATCGTGATGAAAAATACCGGCACATTCGCGCCGAACAGAATGACGCCAATCAGGTACAAAAACGCAAATGGAAAGAAAGCAACAGCCAACACCGCTTCGCGCGACAACCAAGATGTCTTGACGCGCATAAACGCACGCCAGGCATTCTTAGGGTTGGCCAAGTGTCCCGTGGAGGACAATAGCCCGGCAATGATCAAAATCAGTGAAGTACACAAGGCAACGAGTAACTGTGTTCGGTTAAGCGGTGGCCCCAGCCGAAACAGTTGCAACACGGCTGTGAGCGAATACAGCCCAAAACCCGCCCCCGAGGTCACAGTAAAAAAAATGACGGAAAGTGCCGGATGCATGATCTATTCCTCAGTAATTTCCAGAAATTGTAATTGTGGCGACGATCATCGCGCCACGGCCTTGTTGACCCATTCCTTGACCTTTCCAGCCAAGGTCGGACGGCGCACGTCGTCGGTGGGAATTGGCGTGTTGATGCGCGGCGGCAGATAGCGATTGGTCGGGTTGTACCCCAGTTCCGGCATCAGCTGCATGCCATCGCGTTCACGCACCAGGCGGCTGACTTCGGAATCGGGGTCGTCGAAGTCGCCGAAGAAGCGTGCATGCGCCGGGCAGGTGATCACGCAGGCCGGCTGCCGATCAATCTCGGCGAGATTTTCATCGTAGATTCTATCTACACACAGGGTGCATTTTTTCATCGTGCCGGATTCGCGATCCAGTTCGCGGGCGCCGTATGGACATGCCCAGGAACAGTAATTGCATCCCATGCACTTGGACTGATCGACCAGTACGATGCCGTCCTCCTTGCGTTTGTAGGATGCGCCAGTGGGACAAACGGTAACGCAGTCGGCATCCTCGCAGTGCATGCAGGACATGGGAAAGTTGATGGTCTTGTTGTTGGGGTAGTCACCCACTTCGTAATGGCGGATCCGGTTGAACCACACGCCGCTAGGATCTTCGCCATAGGGGCGGTAATCCGTCAACGGGCCGGTGGTGCCGGAGGTGTTCCATTGCTTGCAGGCGACCGCGCAGGCATGGCAGCCGACGCAGGTATCAAGATCGATTACGAGACCGAGTCGCATTTTGTCATCTCCTCTATTTCTCGCCGCGAGTCAGGACGTCCATGATGTCCCGCTCCAGATTCACGGGCTCATGGGTGTGATAACGCAGGACATCCGGCGGCTCCGGCATATCCGGTAATCGTTTGATGGTCGGGAATGTAGGCCATGATCCCGATTCACCCGGCGCAGCCGGCGTGATCTTCACTCTCAGGTCGTACCATGCCGCCTGACCCGTGATCGGATCTGAGTTGGTAATATTGTCTGCAGCGTCTCCCTTCTTCGGCAACAGCTCGCTGATTAGGTGATTCATCAAAAATCCCTTAGTCGCTTCATTCGCCTCTGGCTTGAGCCCCCAGGCGCCTGATTGCTTTCCAATGGCGTTCCAAGTCCAGACGGTGTTTCGCTCTACCCCCTCCATGAGCTTGACCTGCACCCTGATCTTGCCGTTGTGAGATTCGACCCACACCCAGGATTTGTCCTCGATGCCCATTTCGGCCGCCTGCTGACGGTTCATGTAAAGGAAGTTCTGGGCCACGATCTGGCGCAGCCAGGCATTCTGTGAATCCCAGGAATGATACATAAACATTGGTCGCTGATTGATCGCATGAAAAGGGTATGCATCTTCATCGATGCGACTTTGCTCCAGCGGGGTGTACTGCTCCGGCAGGGGCGAGAAGTACTTTACCAGCCGCTCCTTATGCTCGGGACGGGTCGGTTGTGGCCCGTCGTACAACCCCATGCCGGCGAGACGGAACTTCTGCAAGGTCTCGGAATACAGCTCGATCACGATGGGATCGGTGGAACCAACCCAGCCCGCATGCTTGGCCAACTCAAGATAATCCTTGTTGGCGAAGCGGTAAAAACGGGTATTTTCAGGCAGATGGTAGGCAAAGAACGACTGATTCTCGATATAGCGATCCCACTGCCTGGGATTCGGCTTGCCGCGCAGGTGGACTTCGTTGCCGTTTTCGTCCAAGCGCCATCCGGAAAGGAAGCCGATTCCCGGCTCTTTCTCATAGTTGATGATGAAGTCCTTGTAGTCCTTGAACTTGCGTGAGCCGTCGGGATTGGTGAAAGCGGGGAATTTGAGCCGAGTAGCCAGCTCAACCTGGACTTCTTGCCAAGGCATCACTTCCCGATCGGGCTCCAGCACTGGCTGGCGGATTGAATCGGCCGCCAAGTCGGGCTCGGAGATCGGCCGGTCGAGCATGGAAATAGTGTCGTAACGCTCCAGATAGGTGGTATCCGGAATCACCAAATCAGCGAAATTGACCATTTCCGAGTGGAATGCATCGCTTACCACCAGGAACGGAATCTTGTACTCGCCGTTTTCATCCTTGGCGCGCAGCATATCCTGGATTTCTTTGGTGTTCATAGAGGAATTCCAGGCCATGTTCGCCATGAAGAACATCAGCGTATCGATTGGATAGGGATCTCCTTTGACGGCATTGGTAATAACCATGTGCATCAATCCGTGATTGGAAACCGGCGCATCCCAGGAAAACGCCTTATCGATACGCAGGGGATTACCATCGGCATCGATGACCAGATCTTCCGGCCCCTTGGGGAAGCCGAGCGGCGGACTCTTCAGCGGCGTGCTAGGCGCCATTTCCTTGGCAGGCTTGATCGCCGGCGGCACATGCTTGGGATACGGCGGCTTGGCCACATGACCGCCGGGACAATCGATGGAACCCAACATGATCTGCAGCACATGAATCGCACGGCAAGCCTGAAAGCCATTGGAATGCGCCGATATACCGCGCATCGCATGCATCGACACCGGGCGACCGATAAACTTGTCGTGCTTGCGGCCGGCCCAGTCGGTCCATTCCGTTTCAATTTCGATCGATTCCTTGAAGGCCACATGCGCCATCTCCAGCGCCAGACGCTCAATGGTCTGAGCCGGGATGCCGGTTACTTTCTCGGCATTCTCGGGGGAATACTCATCGGACAGATATTTCTCGGCAAGGATCGACATCACTGTACGAACCGGACGGTCGTCCGGACCCTTCCCTTCCCAGAACAATGCCGGGGTGATCTCGGCCGCCTTGGCATCGACGAAGGCCTCCTTGGTCATATCCCAAGCCAGTGGATTGCCATTCTCGCCGCGCACGAACAATCCATCACCCTTCTCGCCGGGTGTATTGACCACCAGCCAGGGGGTATTGGTGTAACGCACCAGAAAATCCCAATCGAATTGTTCATGCTTGAGTAACACATGCACCATAGAAAGAGCAAACATGGCGTCGGTGCCAGGGCGAATCGCCACCCATTCGTCGGCAATCGCCTGGTATCCGGTACGCACCGGGTTAACACCCACGAACTTGGCGCCCCGCCGTTTAAGTTTCTCCAGTCCGATCTTGATCGGATTCGAGGCATGATCCTCGGCCACGCCCCACATCATAAAGTACTTGGTGCGATCCCAGTCCGGATCGCCGAATTCCCAGAATGCGTGCCCCATGGTATAGAGGCCACCGGCCGCCATATTGACCGAGCAAAAGCCACCGTGCGCAGCCCAATTAATAGTGCCGAACTGCGTGGCCCACAGGCCGGTAAGCGCCTGCATCTGGTCGCGGCCGGTGAAATAGGCGAGCTTCTTGGGGTCGGTTTCGCGTATCTTCTTCAGACGATCTGTGAGGATATCGAGCGCCTGATCCATCGAGATTTCCTCAAAGTCCCCGCTACCGCGCTCCGAGCTGGCTTTGCGCAGCAGAGGCTTGCGCAACTTAGCCGGCGATTCCTGCTTCATTATGCCGGCGTTTCCCTTCGCGCAAAGTACGCCCTTATTTATGGGATGATTGCGGTTTCCCTGGATATAGCGCACCTTGTTGTTTTCGACCGTTACCTTGATGCCACAGCGGCATGCGCACATATAACAAGTGCTGTATTTGATGGCCTGTTTGGAGTGATTTTCGAATTCCGGTAAAACGCTCATACGATACCTCTGAGGGGAGGGGATCTAATTCTGGGGTGTTTATTGTGAAGATCTTTACCATGACGTTCAAACTAGAGTTTTTTATTTTTTGATAATTTATCTTGATAATAACTAAATTTTGTTTATTACAATATTGAAATTAAAATCCTCGCCACTAAACACGGCAGTGTGCATAGGTGGTATAGGAGGAATTCTACCGCTCCTTGGAGGTCTTGCCGCGCCACATTTCAAGGCAGGAAGGCATCAGCGACTCCAACCGATTTCTGGAAGCCGAAGCTACACTACCGGCACGCCATTCGCGTCACCGATCGATATCTGTGCCTGATCTTTTATTTCGTATGCGCAACCTGCGCGACATCGCCACCGGGCTTGCGTCGAAGATCGCCGCGCTCGGCCCCTTCGAGCTTTTGAGCGACGGCAGCACCATCCCGGTGTTCGCCTTCCGGCTCAAGGACGCCTCGCGCTACTCCGTGTTCGATGTCTCGGCCCGCCTGCGCATGCGCGGCTGGCAGGTGCCGGCCTACACCCTGCCGGCCGACGCCCAGCATATCGCCGTGTTGCGCATCGTGGTGCGCGAGGGCTTCTCGCGCGACATAGCCGAAATGCTGCTGGGCGACCTACGTCATGTCATCGACTCGCTGGAAACCGCTCCCTCCCCGCCCCAGAGCCCCCGACGGCCATTTCCATCACGGCTGAGCCCGCCACGACTTCCCTTGCGAGCGGCGCGCAAGACCTCGTCCGCCCCTTTAGCGGCACGTCTGTTCGGTTGCCTGCAAGACGCACGGCAGCATTCCGGCTCCGCGGTCCGCGCTCAAAAACCACAAAACCTGTTCATGAATTCATGTGCAATCAAATACCGCGAAGGGAAAACATGCCATAGATAAGCAGACATGACGATTTGTATCAAAGAATTACGGGGTATGAACGCTGATCTGGCCGACAAGCTCAAACAGGAAGGGCTGAGCGACTCCGATCAATTTCTGGAGGCCGCGGCCACACGGGCAGGCCGCAAAAAGTTGGCAGCCGTGTGCGGGGTGAACGAGCGCGTCATCCTGGAATTAGCCAATCGCACGGATCTGGCGCGCATCAAGGGCGGCGCCGGCGTCTTTGCAGATCTGCTGGACACGCAGGAGTGGACACGGCCAAGGAACTGGCCACCCGCCGTCCGGACAACCTGCATGCAAAGATCAAGGAAGTCAATGAAAAAGAAAAATTTCCGGTCGTCTGCCAGCGCTGTCGGAAGTCGAACGCTGGGTTGCCGAAGCCAAAGAAATAGGCGGCAAATTGAGCTACTGAGTCGTCACGAAAAAGGCGCCTTACGAGGCCGTGTGAAAACCGATTTACATGGCCTCTGAGCGGGCAAGACAAGATGCCTCGGACATTGTCCGGGGCATCTTGGTTTTGAGGGCGGTTATATTTTGAGGCGATAAAAGCCTGAGAAGAGGCTCAGGCCAGCCTTTCCAGCATGCCCTTCACACCCAGCACGTTGATCGCCCGCATCAGGTTGTAACTCAAAACCCCCAAGCTGTATTCACTGCTGGCAGATTTCAGCCCCCAACACGCAAATCGTCCCCTGTTAAGCATTCTTTTGAGTGTGGCGAAGGTCGGTTCGACAGTCGCCATTCGGCGGATCATTCGCGTCGGCGTTGCAGCTTCGTTGGCTTTCTTCAGCGCCTCCTCATCAAAGTGCCGTGTGACCCAACGCCGATCCGCGTGGGTGCACCTGTTTTGTAGCGGGCATGACTGCAACCGGAACGCGCATACAGGTGCAGACGATCCTTGTTGCCCACAGTCTTGTGCGGCAGTAACCGCCCGGCAGGACATCAATAGGCCTCCTGTTCCGGCAGGTAGGTGAAATCGCGTTTCTGAAAGCACGCCCCGTCGCCCTGGGTGTTGACGGCCCGGTTGGAGGGTACCGCCACGTCGTAACCGGAGGCTTGAAGATCGCCGACGTGCTCACCGTTGGAATAGCCCGCATCGGCAACCACTGTCCCTAGGTCGCCCGCCAATACGTCTTGCGTCTTGTGGACCATCGGTTTCAATTGCTGATTATCGCTGGCCGCTTGAGTCAGTTCGTGGTGAACGAGCAGTTGGTGTGCTTCATCCACGGCATTCTGTGCGTTATAGCCAACAACCACCATGCCTTCCCGGCCGGACTTCATCAGTCTGGCATCCGGTTCGGTACGG
>JALUXU010000048.1 GCA_027013225.1 Acidihalobacter sp.
TGCGTTGGCTGGAAATGAAATTAGCCGGTGAGTCCGGCTTTTGCTCCCCGCAAGGGGCCGGGCGGGAACCGTCCGAGGTGTGGAGCGGTGGAGGTTTCGCCGCGGTGAAGCACGAAACTCACGCCATACCGTCAGGTTGGCGGGAGTAGTTCATATAATCATGACTTATTGATTGGGGATGATGTTACTTGTTCTCGTGTCCCGAGGGTGAGATGTTCGCCATCAACAGCCAGGTTATTTTTGAGAACGTTTAAGCAAACGTTCCCGGTCGCGGCTCCATTCGCGCTCCTTTTCCGAGGCGCGCTTGTCATGCTGTTTCTTGCCTTTTGCCAACCCAAGTTCGAGCTTGGCGCGCCCCCGTTTCCAGTAGAGTGAAAGAGGCACGAGGGCATAACCCTTGCGCTCTACGGCACCGATCAGGCGGTTGATTTCAGAACGATGGAGCAGTAATCGACGAGTGCGGGTGGGGTCCGGCTTGACATGGGTGGATGCGCTGGCCAGAGGGGAGATGTGTGCGCCGAACAGCCAGAGTTGGCCATCGCGCACGAAGGCATAACTTTCGTTCATTTGCACCCGTCCGGCTCGCAGGCTTTTGACTTCCCAGCCTTGCAGTTCTATCCCCGCCTCGAAACTGTCTTCGATGAAGTATTCATGCCGCGCACGACGGTTGACGGCTATCTTGGATGACTCATTGGACGTATTCTTCTTGCTCATAAAACGGATTGTACAAGAGAAAAGGCGAAAAATAATTGCAATAATCGGCTGTTCGTGCGTTCCAGGCGCGTGGTTTTGTGGAAAATGATAATGAGCGAACGCAAATCGATACACGGTGAATGGTCCTCTGGATGGGCGTTTTTCCTAGCGGCCACGGGGGCCGCGGTCGGCCTGGGCAATATATGGATGTTCCCTTATCTGGCCATGCGGTATGGAGGTGGCGCTTTCATCGTCGTTTACCTGATTTGCGTCGCTCTGGTGGCCATGCCGTTGCTTGTCACCGAGATCACGCTGGGGCGACGCGGGCGGAAAAGTCCAGCCAATACTTTTTTTGAGCTGGCTTTGGATGAAGGTCGTAGCAGTGTCTGGGCTGGCGCGGGTTTCGTCGCTATGGCTGGAGGCCTTATCGTGGCCGCTTTTTTCAGCCTGGTTGCCGCTTGGAGTCTGGAATACCTGTGGCGTAGTCTTTTAAGCGGGTATGTGGGTATTACTTCTGAACAGGCTGGAAGCGAGTTGCAAGCAATGCTCGGCGATCCCTGGCTGCAAATGTTTTGGTACTCCCTATTTTTGGCCGTCGCCGCAGGGATCGTCGCCCGAGGTGTGCGCAAAGGACTTGATCCAGCGGCGCGTTTCATGGTGCCGATGCTGTTTGCTTTACTGCTCATCCTGATTGTCTACGCCTTATGGGTGGGGCGGCCGGAACCCGCCTTGCGTTATCTTTTTGTGCCGGATTTTTCTCGATTGAATGCGAGCGGGGTCTTACTGGCTTTGACGTATTCGTTTTTCGGACTGAGCGTCGGCGTGGGCGCGATGCTGAATTATGGCGCGTATATGCCTAATCATTTACCGATCATGCCAATGACCGCCGCGGTGGTTTTCGTGGATTTCCTGGTGGCGGTGAGTTCGGGGCTGGCTATTTATCCTTTGCTGATAGCCAATGGATTGCCCGTTTCTGATGGGCCCACACTTGTTTTCACCTTGCTTCCCGCTGCTTTCGGCAGCATGCCATTTGGCGGTTTTTATGCTGCCCTGTTCTATCTCATGCTTGTACTGGCAGCCTGGACTTCCGTGATTGCCTTGCTTGAACCCACGGTGAGCTGGCTGGTGGAATGCGGCTGGCGCCGATTATGGGCCGCGATCTTGGTGGCGATGATCGTATGGGTCATCGCCATGGTTTTGGATTTTTCTTTCAATCTGTGGTCCTCGATTACCTGGCATGGCAGGAGCGTGTTGGATATCTTCAATGCGGCGAGTTCCGATATCATTCTCCCCTTGAGTGGCTTTTCGGCTGTTTTTTTTGCCGCCTGGATGATGTCTGAGCGCAGTCTTCGGCAGGAATTGCGCACCCATCGCCTCTTGGTACGATTGTGGTTGATCGTCCTGCGTTATATCGCGCCAGTTGGTATCCTGTTCGTTTTGTTCAACGCTCTAGGATTGATGCGGGGAGTTTTATGACGACATTGAGCCGGAATGCGCTGGTGCCCTATTCGCCCAGCGAAATGTACGATCTCGTGAACGAGATCGAGCGGTATCCCGAGTTTTTACCGTGGTGCAAATCAACCGAGGTGCATGAACGCTCTGAAGATGAGGTCAAGGCAACTATCGAGCTTGCCAAGGGTGGGATCCACAAGAGCTTTTCCACCCACAATCGCATGCAACCTGGGAAGATGATCGAGATCCGTCTCGTTGAGGGTCCATTCAGTCATTTGCATGGGTTCTGGCGTTTCGATCCGTTGGGAGAGTCGGCCAGCAAGGTTTCCATGGATATGGAGTTCGATTTTTCCAACCGATTGCTGGGAATGGCGGTTGGGCCGGTGTTCGGTCAGATTGTTTCCACGCTGGTCGATGCCTTCGTCAAGCGGGCACGAGAAGTGTATGGCACTCGTTGAAGCTTTCAGGAATCGTTGGCTGTCGAAGTCGAAATTCCAGGTGGAAGTTGCTTACGCGCGTCCAGACCGCCAGCTCATACTCCGTTGCAGGGCTGATACGTCCATGCGATTGAAAGATGTCATTGAGTCGTCCGGAATTTTGAGGATATTTCCGGAAATCGATATCTCCACCGCGCGGGTGGGTGTTTATGGGCACCTGCGTTCTATCGAGGATCGCGTTTCAGAGGGAGACAGGATACAAATCTACCGACCGCTGCAAATCGATCCCAAGGAGAGCCGGCGTCGGCGGGCGGCGGCAAGAAAAAAATCGTCATGAAGAGTGCTTGCCGGCTTCGGTGATGCGTATAAGTTTATCTGCTTTGAAGTAGAGAGTAGCCCGTTTGAGAATGGGGGCACCAAAACTCGGCTTAAGGTAATAAACATAGTCCCAGCGATTGGAATCGAAAGGGTCTTGCAGCAGGGGGTCGCCCAGCATGAAAGCGACTTGCTGTTTGCTCATGCCGATTTTCAGGGTGTCGAGTGATTGCTTGCTGATTACGTTGCCTTGTTGAATCGGAGGGCGATAGCCTTCCAGCCAACTGCACCCGCCGAGTGTTAAAGAAAAACCCAGGATAAGGGGGACGTAGATCGCTTTCATTGTGGTGTGATACCTGATTGGGTAGGCGCATGATAGCAGTTTGTGTCATTCTGGAAGAAGTCGGTTCAAGCATGAGAGAGCATTCGATGCAATTTTCAAATGAAGGACAGGAGCTCAAACGGGCGGGGCTCAAGATTACGATCCCTAGAATGAAGATTCTTGAAATACTCGAGACGGCCGAACCCAGCCACATGACAGCCGAAGTTATCTATCGCCGCTTGCTGGATGCGGGCGAGGAGATTGGCTTGGCCACTGTCTATCGTGTGCTCACCCAGTTCGAGGCCGCCGGTCTTGTCCACAAGCATCACTTTGAAGGCGGCCAGGCCGTATTCGAGCTGGAACGAGGGCATCATCACGATCATATCGTTTGCGTGGATTGCGGCCATGTGGAGGAGTTTTATGATGAATTGATAGAAACTCGGCAGAAGGCTGTGGCCGCCCAGTCGGGTTTTGATATTCAGGATCATTCGCTGATCCTCTATGGTCGGTGCCTTCGTAAAAATTGCCCTAATCGCCCCGAAAAAACATGAATGAGCCGGCAGAAGCGCCTATATCATGACGATGTCCCATGCCAGGGACTTTAACAGCGATTAAAATTCTCCTCTTGCTGAACGGTAGGGCGCTGAAATTGTTATTAAAATACTCGGTTGCGCTCTGTGAGCGGCGTATTCTGACCGATTTTCCCCTCTTTCGCCTGAGCTGAATTTTATCAGCGTCCCAGGCCCATGGAGTTGGACAATGCTGGCAGGCCGGCTGGATCAATCGCCATCTTCCGGAGTCACCGATGATTGCGCCGTTTGCAGCATTTCGGCGGCATGCGCCCTGGTTTGTTTGGTCAGGTGTACTCCTCCCAGCATGCGGGCGATTTCATCAATGCGTTCTTCACCATCAAGCACTCTGATCAGGGTGCGCGTCGAACCTGCTTCCTGGATTTTGTTGATGCTGAGTTGGTGATGCGCCTGGGCAGCGACTTGAGGCAAATGGGTGACGCATAGGATCTGATGGCGTTCACTCAGTTGCCTCAGCATCTTGCCCACTATTTCAGCGATGCCTCCGCCGATGCCGGTGTCGACCTCGTCGAAAATAAGGGTGGGCAGGCGGCGATCGCGCTTGGCGGCCAATTGAATACCCAGGCTGATACGCGACAACTCGCCGCCAGAGGCCACCTTGGACAAAGCTTGCGGAGGCTGTCCTGCATTGGCGCTCACCTGAAACTCAATTTGGTCATAACCGAAAGGGTTGGGGGGGGCGCCTGGATCGCTTAGCAAGGAGACCACGAAACGTCCGCCTTTCATTCCCAGGACTTGCATGGCTTGATTGACTTCCTTTTCGAGTTCCTTTGCTCTTTCCGCCCGGCCCTGGCTGATGCGGGCGGCCAATGTGCGCCATTCTCGATCCAATGCTTCGAGGTTTTTTTCCATTTCGGCGCGGGCCGCATCCGCATGAGTAAGGAGGTTCAATTCTTCTTCTATCGCTGCGAGCCGTTCGGGCAAATCTCCAGGTTCGCAACGATGCTTGCGCGCCAGTGATTGCAATTGGGCCAAGCGGGTCTCTACATCGGCGAGGCTTTCTGGATTGAGTTCGAGATGATCGAGATAATGTCGCAGTTCAGTGGCGGCCTCATCGATTTCTATGCGGGCGTTCACAACGAGTTCGAGTGCATTTTTCAAGGTGGCATCGTGATGGACGCTGGATCCCAGAGCGTCCAGCGCCTGACTCAGCAGACCATGGGCGTCGATTTCGTTGTCGAACAGCAGGCTATGGGCCCGTTGGACGTTTTCCTGTAATTGGGAGACATGCGCAAGGCGGGCGTGCTGTTCGATTAGTTCGGCATACTCACCCGGCCGAGGGCTGGCCGATAGCAGCTCCTGATGCAAAAACCCAAGAAAATCGAGGCGTTCTTGGCGCTGATTTTCAGCGAGCGCTAATTCTTCTAGACGCGCCTTGGTTTGCTTCCAGGCTTGATAGTGCTGGCTGAGTATCTTTAGCAATTCGCCTTGTCCGGCTTGGAGGTCGATGATTTCCCGCTGATAGTCGCGCCGTCCCAGCGCTTGATGGGCATGTTGTCCATGAATATTGACAAGCTGTTCGCCCAACTCACGCAGCATGCCAAGCGTGGCGGTGGATCCGTTGATGTACGCGCGCGAGCGCCCTTCTTTGGTGACAATGCGGCGAATCAAGCATTCATCATCAACTTCGAAGTCATGGGATTGCAGCCATGACTTTGCCCTCGGGGCGTCTGCAAGATCCAGGGTGATACCGATTTCAGCGCGATCGCAATTGGCACGCACCAGGCCGCTGTCTGCGCGGTCACCCAACGCCAGGCCAATGGCATCTATAAGGATGGATTTGCCTGCGCCGGTCTCGCCGGTCAATGCGGTCATCCCGGGCGAGAACTCGAGTTCGAGATGATCGATGATGACAAAGTCGCGTATGTAAATATGGCTCAACATGGCCTAATCAAGAATCTCTGCTCGTTACTTGGGTGGTAAAAAGAATTTGAGAAATTCATTTGTTATTGATGATCCCCATTTTGTCCGTAAGCGATTCAAAGTGAGTTAAGGTTGTTCTCCCCATCGCAGTTTGGCGCGCAGAAGATGAAAGTGATCATAATCAGTAGGATGTAAGAGACGCAATGCGGTCTCTTTCTGTTTGATTCGGATACGGTCTCCTGGTTGCAACCCGGTGGTGGCCTGGCCATCAAAGGCGACTTGGGCGGCGGTTTGATTGCGTTCACAGAGGATGATCTCGATATTGGCATGGGCGTCAATGACGATAGGTCGATTGCTCAGCATGTGGGGACAGATAGGCACCAGCAAAATAACCGCCAGCGAAGGGCTGATGATTGGCCCTCCTGCAGAGAGCGCATAAGCTGTCGAGCCGGTGGGTGTGGCGACGACCAATCCATCTGCGCGCTGACTGTTGACGAAACTGCCGTCGACAAAAGTATCGAATTCAATCATGCGAACCACGTCATGATTGTGCAGGACGACATCATTCAGGGAATCTTGGGCTGTGACGATTTCCCCGTTGCGTATCACCTGGCTTTCCAGCATGGAACGCGATTCAGTGATGTATTTCCCCGATAATACGGTGTCGATCGTGGGCAGCATTTGGTCAGCCGATATATCAGTCAGAAAGCCGAGGCGGCCATGATTGACGCCAAGCAATGGCACGCCGTGATCAGCCAGCGAGCGCCCGGCATTCAGCAAGGTGCCGTCTCCTCCCAGCACGATCACCAATTGAGCGTCCTTGGCTAAAAAGGCACGTGGAAAGATCGCCTCACCGGGGAGTAATTCCTGTGCGCTCTCATCGAGAAGCACCGTATGGCCGTGGGCACGTAGATGCTGTAAAAGCTGGGCAAGGGGCTCGGCGAGGCGGACATCGCCTCTTTTGGTGATGATGCCAATGGTTTGGAATGAAGTCATTTTGAAAAAGCTTTACCTGCATTCATCGTGGGAACACGAATGATATCTGTTTATTCGCGGCGTGACTCATGAGATGGCTAGGATAATAGGCATCTCGCCCTGGACCGTTTTCCTTTCAGGAATATTCCGCAGTGTCGTTGATGCGCGAATTTTTATTGTAACTGATTGAAAAACAAATTATTATATTGCTTGCTTGTCACGAAGATTTGATTTGCTTTTTCTGTGATCTGGTGAGAGAGAAAGGTAGAGAATGAAAGTTGCCAATTGATAACATGTGCCGATTGAGGATGTTGGGATGAAAACTTCAAATCAAGACAAGGATGCGGCATTGAATGAGCGATCCATGCGCATCCTAAAGGAACTGATCGAAGCATATATTCATTCTGGCCGGCCGGTGGGATCAAAGGTTTTAGCGCAGACATCTGGCATTAATTTCAGCTCGGCCACGGTGAGAAATATTGCAGCCGAACTCGAGGAGATGGGCTTCGTGCGTTCTCCCCATACCTCGGCTGGCCGGGTGCCAACCGCTTTGGGGTATCGGATGTATGTCGATGCCCTTTTGCAGGAGCACCCACCTCTGCAGGAAGATTTAGATCGGATGCGCGTTCATCTCGATCCTGAACTCAGGTCTGAAGACTTGATCGAATCGGCGTCGGATATTCTCTCAGGTATTACTCATCTGGCTGGTGTTGTGACTTTGCCAAGAGGTAAACAAGCGGCTTTGCGACAGATCGAGTTTTTACCATTAGGCGGCCGCCGTGTTTTGGCTATTCTGGTTATGAATCAACGCGATGTTAAAAATCGGATTATCCAACTGGATCGCGAATATAAAGAATCTGAGTTGCAGCAAATCGGCAATTATCTCAATGCGCACTTCGCCGGCAGGGAATTGGAGACCATTCGCCACGATTTACTGTGCGAGCTCGAGAAGATGCGCATGGATATGGATCGTCTGATGCAAGGGGTCATCGAGCTCGCGGACAAGGCATTGGTACAGGACGAGGAGGAAGTCGATTGCGTGGTGGCCGGCCAGGGGAATTTACTCGAATACCGGGAGCTGATGAATTTTGATCGTTTGCGTGCATTGCTCGTGGCTTTTACAGAAAGACGCAAAATCTTGCACTTGCTGGATGAGAGCATTAAAGCGCAGGACGTTCGGATTCTTATTGGTCATGAGTTGGGTTGCGATATATTCGATTACTTGAGCGTAGTTTCGGCCCCTTATAGCGTGAATGGAGAAGTTATTGGTGTATTGGGTGTAATCGGCCCTACTAGAATGCCCTACGACCGGGTGATCCCTGTCGTTGATATTGCCGCGCGTATGTTGGGTGAGGCGATGAGCGCAAGCAGATAAAAGTTCCATTATTCGATAAGCTATTCAAAACAAGTGGCGTCTGTCGGACTTGGGCGGAATCCATTACAAGCCTCTCCTGAATCCAACAAGTTCTTGAGCGATTGCTTCGTTGCCGGGCTCCAGTTTTTGAATGGGATCACCTCTCCACCACTAAAAATACCCACTGCCTGGACTCGCTTGCTGCACCGCATTCCTTGAAGTTTTCAATATCGTCCCCAAATGTGGAAGTGATTTGCGGATTTCCCTTGAAATCGGTTTGTATCCCATTAAATTCAGTTGTTGGAGTCATTGCAAATGAGTGAGAAAGAAACGCAAGCATCCGCCGATGCGCAGTCAGTGGAATCTGAAATCAAAGGGGCTGAAGCGGCTCAGGAGGATTCGATACTGGCCTTGCAACGCGATTTGGAAGCGATGGAAGGGAAGGCCAGAGAGCATTGGGATCAACTTCTGAGAACACAGGCGGAACTTGAAAACTTGCGCCGCCGCGCAGAGCGCGATCTTGAAAATGCACATAAGTTTGCTTTGGAGCGCTTTGCCAAAGAGTTGTTGCCGGTTAAAGACAGTCTCGAGTTGGGTCTGGAGGCGGCGGGTGGTGCGGATGCACAAAAGATTCGCGAAGGCATGGAGATGACGCTTCGTCTCTTGGCCCAGGTGCTTGAAAAACACGGGATTCATGAAGTTAACCCGGTGGGGGAGCGTTTCAATCCCGAACTGCATGAGGCCGTTTCGACCCAACCCAGTAATGATCAGCCGCCTAATACCGTGGTGGCGGTCATGCAGAAAGGCTATACCTTGAATGACCGTTTGCTGCGCCCAGCCATGGTGGTGGTTTCAAAAGCTTCGGAATGATTGTTGGCGCTTGAATTACTTTTTGTCAGCCCCAACATTGTATTGCAACCTTAATCTATCAATCTTTGATCATCAGGCAGGAGAAATGAACAATGGGTAAAATTATAGGCATTGACCTCGGAACGACCAATTCCTGCGTCGCCGTCATGGAAGGCGGCAAACCCAAGGTCATCGAAAACAGCGAGGGTGATCGCACTACCCCTTCGGTCGTGGCTTTCACCGACGAAGAGGTACTGGTCGGGCAGCCGGCCAAACGGCAGGCGGTCACCAATCCGGCTAACACTTTGTACGCCGTCAAGCGTCTGATCGGCCGTCGTTTCGACGAAGACGTTGTGCAACGTGACATCAAACTTGTGCCCTACAAGATCATAAAAGCCGACAACGGCGATGCGTGGGTCGAAGTGCAGGGCAAGAAGATGGCGCCGCCCGAAATTTCGGCGCGCGTGTTAATGAAAATGAAGAAGACCGCCGAAGACTATCTCGGCGAACCCGTAACCGAGGCGGTCATTACGGTGCCCGCCTATTTCAATGATTCGCAGCGCCAGGCCACCAAGGACGCCGGCAAGATCGCCGGTCTGGATGTTAAGCGCATCATCAATGAGCCGACGGCGGCTGCGTTGGCTTTTGGCCTTGACAAGAAAAGCGGAGATCGCAAGATAGCGGTTTACGACCTGGGCGGCGGCACTTTCGATGTTTCCATTATCGAGATCGCCGATGTCGACGGTGAGAAACAATTCGAAGTACTGGCCACCAACGGTGATACTTTCCTCGGCGGCGAAGACTTCGACAAACGCCTGATCGACTATCTCGCCGACGAATTCAAAAAGGACCAAGGAATGGATCTGCGTGGCGACCCGTTGGCCATGCAGCGCCTGAAAGAGGCTGCGGAAAAAGCCAAGATTGAGCTTTCCTCCACGCAGCAGACCGAGGTGAATTTGCCCTATATCACCGCTGATCAGACCGGACCGAAGCATTTGAATGTAAAGGTAACCCGGGCCAAGCTGGAGGCGTTGGTAGAGGATTTGATTTCGCGTTCCATCGAGCCTTGCAAGCTGGCGCTCAAGGATGCGGGGCTGTCCACCGGCGATATCGATGATGTCATCTTGGTGGGCGGGCAGACCCGGATGCCCAAGGTGCAAGAGGCGGTGAAGGAGTTTTTCGGCAAAGAGCCACGCAAAGACGTCAATCCAGACGAGGCTGTGGCGATCGGCGCAGCGATACAGGGTGGTGTGCTGGCTGGTGACGTGAAAGATGTCCTTCTGCTTGACGTCACGCCCCTGTCGCTGGGCATCGAGACCCTGGGCGGCGTGATGACCAAATTGATCGAACGCAACACCACGATTCCAACCAAGGCAACACAGGTGTTTTCAACAGCTGACGATAATCAGACAGCCGTGACGGTTCATGTTCTCCAGGGTGAGCGTGAACGGGCCGCCGACAACAAGTCGCTGGGTCGTTTCGACCTGACGGACATTCCGCCTGCGCCGCGCGGCATGCCCCAGATCGAAGTCACCTTTGATATTGATGCCAATGGTATTTTGCATGTGTCTGCCAAGGACAAGGCCACTGGCAAGGAGCAATCGATAGTCATCAAGGCTTCTTCGGGTTTGTCCGAGGAGGAGATCGAAAAGATGGTGAAGGACGCCGAGGCTCACAAGGAAGAAGACAAAAAATTCCACGAGCTGGTGGCCGCAAGGAATCAGGCGGATAATCTGATTCATGCTACGGAGAAGACCCTATCGGAAAACGGTGACAAACTGTCTGCCGATGAGAAGGCAGCGGTTGAAGCGGCGATCAATGAACTTAAGGAAGCGCTTAAGGGTGACGACAAGGCATTGATCGAGGCCAAGACTCAGGCGCTCACCGAAGCCAGCAGCAAGGTAGCTGAAAAGCTCTACAGTCAGGAAGGCGCGACTTCACAAGGCCCGGATGCATCGGCTCAGCAAGGCGGCGCCGATACCAGTGGGGCGAAGGATGATGACGTCGTCGATGCTGAATTCGAGGAAGTCAAGGACGATAAAAAACAGTAAGTTAAGTGACACGCAGTCGCCTGGGGCGATCTTTATGGTCGCTCCAGCTTGTTTAATGAACAATTGTGACCGGGCGGCGTATGACCGTGCCGGTCTTTACCTTTAATTGTTTTCATGACAGCGGGTGATTCGATCGTGAGTTACCCAAGGTTGATGGAAAGACAGTGCTTGGAGTTCAATCACGCCGATGCCGAGAAGCGATTATTATGAAGTGCTCAATGTAGATCGGACTGTCACAGAAGTTGAGCTGAAAAAAGCCTATCGCCGTTTGGCGATGAAATATCATCCCGATCGTAATCCCGATGACCCGCAAGCCTTGGAGCGTTTCAAGGAAATCAAGGAGGCCTACGAAGTCTTGTCGGATCCGCAGAAGCGAGCGGCTTATGACCAGTTCGGTCATGCCGGCGTGAATGCAGGTGCCGCAGGAGGGGGGCAAGGATTTGGCGGCGCCGGTTTTGGCGATATTTTCGGAGACATCTTCGGCGATATATTTGGCGCTGGGCGCGGTGGACGCGAGCGAGCCTACCGCGGCTCAGATCTGCAATACAACCTTGATTTGACCTTGGAAGAAGCCGTGTTTGGTACCAAGGTGAAAATTCGCGTGCCGACCATTGTGGCTTGCGAAACATGTCATGGCAGTGGCGCGCGGCCGGGCACCAAGGCGCAGACTTGCACGACTTGCGGCGGTGTGGGGCAGGTCAGGATTCAACAGGGATTCTTCTCCGTACAGCAAACCTGCCCAACTTGCCATGGTTCTGGCGAGATGATTGCCGACCCGTGTCCGGCATGTCAGGGAGAGGGTCGAGTTCAGGAAACCAAGACGTTGGAGGTCAATGTGCCGGCGGGTGTGGACAGCGGTGACCGTATCCGCCTGAGCGGCGAAGGCGAAGCCGGTGTGCATGGTGGCCCTCCGGGCGACCTCTATGTACAAGTTCGGGTCAAGCCGCACAAGATTTTTACGCGCGAAGGCGAGAATTTGTATTGCGAGGTGCCGGTCAGTTTCGCTACTGCGACATTGGGTGGAGAAATCGATGTGCCGACTCTGGACGGGCGAGCCAAGCTCAAAATACCTGCGGAAACGCAATCGAACCGGGCCTTTCGTTTACGCGGCAAGGGCATAAAGCCGGTGCGAGGAGGAAAGCAAGGCGATTTGATCTGTAAGGTTACCGTGGAGACGCCGGTCAATCTGACACGGGAACAAAAAGAAATGCTGCTGGCTTTCGATGCCTCTCTGAAAGAGGGAGGCGGGCGGCACAATCCTCAAACGCATGGGTGGCTCGATGGCGTGAAGGGGTTTTTCGATGATCTCAAATCCTGGTTGCATTAACCTTCGGAAGTAGCCGATGACAAGAATCGCTGTAGCTGGGGCCACAGGCCGCATGGGCAGAAGTTTGATCGAGGCATCGCAACAGGTGGACGGAATCACGCTGGCTGCGGCCTTCGATCGAGTCGGGGGCGACAGCCTGGGTCGTGATGCCGGCGAGCTGGTTGGATTGGGGAAGCTGGGTGTTCCGCTTCAGGACGATCCATCTCCCGCCGTGGATTCCTTCGATGTTTTTATCGACTTCACTGTTCCCGAAGCGACCCTCGCTCATGCGCGTTGTTGTCAGCGTTATAACAAGCGCATGGTAATTGGCACAACGGGGTTCACGCCGGAGCAAAGGGCCGAGCTGGAGTCTCTCTCCACGGACATGGCGATGGTCATCGCCCCAAACATGAGTGTCGGTGTCAATCTGTGCTTTAAGCTGATTGACCTGGCGGCGCGCATAGTGGGTGAGGAAAGCGATATCGAAATCATCGAGGCGCATCATCGATACAAAGTTGATGCTCCGTCCGGAACCGCGCTGAAGATGGGGGAAGTGGCCGCCAGCGCCTTGGGCCGGCGCTTGGAGGATTGTGCTGTCTATGGGCGGGAGGGTCGAACCGGGCCTCGCGACCGAAGAACTATTGGTTTCGAAACCATTCGTGCCGGCGACATAGTGGGTGAGCATACCGTCATGTTTGCCGGTTTGGGCGAGCGAGTAGAAATCACGCATAAGGCATCGAGTCGACTTACTTTCGCCAACGGTGCGCTTCGCGCGGCGCAGTGGATTATGAACCAGGCAACTGGCCTGTACGATATGCAAGATGTGCTCGATTTGAAGTAAAATTGGCCATCCGCCGTAATGGACAGTTCATTACTTGGTCGCTTAAACTCGTCAAGCAAAACCAAGAGGCTGTTGGAATCCGATAAGCTGTCGAAATGGGGCGATGCTCGCTGCAACCTTTAGAATTTTATAGTGTCATGAAATCTGAAACGGGATAGGTGCCAGGCCTTCCCGTTTTCTGTATCCGAAGGGTGATCCTATTGAAAAGACCTGCCTTGTTGGCCCTCGAGAATGGCGAGCTTTTCCATGGCGAGGCAATTGGCGCTGATGGGGAAGCGGTTGGCGAAGTCGTATTCAATACGGCAATGACTGGCTATCAGGAAATCCTGACCGATCCTTCTTATGCCCGCCAGGTCGTCACATTAACTTACCCGCATATAGGTAATGTGGGCGTCAATTCCGGAGATGAAGAATCTTTGCGTATCTTTGCCGCGGGTTTGGTAATACGCGACCTCCCGATTAGATCCTCGAGCTGGCGGCAAGAGAAGTCCTTGGATGCGTACCTTCGCGAGCGTGGCGTGGTAGCCATTGCCGGGATCGACACGCGGCGTTTGACGCGGATATTGCGGGAACAAGGTGCACAGAATGCGTGCCTGCAGGCTGGAGTGATCAATGAAAAGAAGGCACTTGCCGAGGCGCGCAGTTTTTCTGGTCTCAAGGGGATGGATCTTGCGAAGGAAGTGAGTACGCAAGAGAGCTATGAATGGAACGAAGGGAGTTGGGATTTGACTGGCGGTCGCCCGCGGCCAGCCACTTCACAGCCACTTTTCCATGTCGTCGCCTACGATTTTGGCATTAAGAGAAACATCTTGCGGATGCTGATCGATCGAGGTTGCAAAGTGACGGTGGTGGCGGCCCAGACACCCGCCGAGACCGTGTTGGCTATGCAGCCGCAGGGCGTGTTTCTGTCGAATGGGCCGGGTGATCCAGAGCCTTGCGATTATGCGGTTTCCTCCATTCGACATTTTTTGGAGCATAACATTCCTTTGTTCGGCATCTGTCTGGGGCATCAGTTGCTGGCGCTGGCCTGCGGGGCGCGCACGCAGAAAATGAAGTTTGGCCATCATGGGGCTAATCACCCCGTGCAAGATCTCGATACACGGCATGTCCTGATTACTTCTCAAAATCATGGTTTTGCAGTCGATGAAGGCACTTTGCCGACAAATCTGCGGGCCACGCATCGCTCCCTTTTCGATGGCTCATTGCAAGGTATCGAGCACACCGAAAGGCCGGCCTTCAGTTTTCAAGGGCATCCGGAGGCGAGCCCTGGCCCGCATGATGCGTCCATTCTTTTCGATCGTTTTATCGACCTGATGCGCCAATCTCGTCTTACTTGAGGACATCATGCCAAAACGCACCGATATAGAAAGCATAATGATCATTGGCGCCGGTCCAATCGTAATCGGTCAGGCGGCCGAGTTTGATTACTCCGGCTCCCAAGCATGTCGAGCGCTAAAAGAGGAGGGGTATCGAGTTATTTTGGTTAATTCGAACCCCGCGACGGTCATGACCGATCCGGAAATGGCGGATGCAACTTATATCGAACCGCTCGAATGGAAGACCTTGGAAAGGATTATCGCCAAGGAGCGGCCGGATGCCTTGTTGCCTACCATGGGCGGACAAACGGCGCTCAATTGCGCTTTGGATCTGGCGCGAGAAGGGGTGCTCGAGAAATATAGCGTAGAAATGATCGGCGCTGATCAAAATGCTATCGATATGGCTGAAGATAGAGATCGCTTTCGCCAAGCCATGATGGAGATTGGCCTTGAGTGTCCGCGCGCATTTATCGCTCATAGCTATGAAGAAGCGTTGCAAGGCCAGGCGAACATCGGATTTCCAGTGATCATCCGCCCTTCTTTTACAATGGGGGGGAGCGGGGGCGGCATCGCTTACAATCGTGAAGAGTTTGAGGAGATCGCAAAACGCGGTTTGGAGATGTCGCCGACCACCGAAATTCTTCTGGAGGAATCGGTTCTCGGTTGGAAGGAGTTCGAGATGGAGGTGGTTCGGGATCGCGCCGACAACTGCATCATTGTTTGCTCAATTGAAAATCTTGATCCCATGGGTGTGCATACTGGCGATTCGATCACGGTCGCTCCGGCGCAGACCTTGACCGACAAGGAATATCAGCGGATGAGGGACGCTTCGATCGCCGTATTGCGCCAAATCGGCGTCGATACGGGGGGCTCCAATGTTCAGTTCGCTGTCGATCCGTCTTCTAGCCGCCTTTTGGTTATCGAGATGAATCCGAGGGTGTCTCGCTCATCCGCGCTGGCTTCCAAGGCGACCGGATTTCCAATCGCCAAAGTGGCTGCAAAATTGGCTGTGGGTTACACCCTGGATGAGCTCCGTAATGAAATCACCGGCAATTTGACTCCGGTGTCTTTCGAGCCGTCAATCGATTACGTCGTCACCAAGATACCACGCTTTACTTTCGAGAAATTTTCGCAAGCCGATCAGCGATTGACCACGCAGATGAAATCGGTGGGAGAAGTCATGGCGATTGGCAGGACGTTTCAAGAGTCTTTCCAGAAAGCGCTACGTGGGCTCGAAATTGGAGTCGACGGCTTGAACGAACTCATTGATGTTTCTGCAGATGAGCAGGAAACACGGCTTAAGCTCAGGCGTGAATTGCGCGAGCCTCGCCCGGAACGAATTTGGTATGTCGCCGATGCTTTTCGTTTGGGTTTGACACTGGAGGAAGTCCATGAAATTACTTCTATAGATTTATGGTTTCTTGCCCAGATTGAGGATTTGGTGGTTACCGAAAAGACCTTGCGAGAAACGCCACTTGATCGGCTAGACGCCAATATCTTTTATGGCCTCAAACGTAAAGGGTTTTCTGATCGGCGGCTTGCCTGGCTGTTGGATGAAACAGAAAAGACTGTGCGTCGGAGGCGGCATGAGTTGGGGGTGCGGCCAGTGTATAAACGGGTGGATACCTGTGCGGCCGAATTTGGTACCACCACAGCATATCTGTATTCGACATACGAAGAAGAATGCGAGGCTATGCCTTCTGATCGTGAAAAAATCATCGTTCTCGGTGGCGGCCCGAATCGTATTGGACAAGGAATCGAATTCGACTATTGCTGCGTGCATGCTTCCTTGGCGTTGCGGGAAAGTGGCTATGAGACAATCATGATCAATTGCAATCCTGAAACGGTTTCAACGGATTATGATATTTCAGATCGCCTTTATTTCGAACCTTTGACTCTGGAAGATGTCCTGGAGATCATCGAACTCGAAAAGCCGAAGGGCGTCATCGTCCAATATGGTGGGCAGACTCCATTGAAACTGGCCCGTGCCCTGGAATCCGCGGGAGCACCGATCATGGGTACGACGCCGGATGCCATCGATCTGGCGGAAGATCGGGAGCGTTTTCAGAAGCTGATAGCAGGACTAGGTTTGAAGCAGCCTCCCAATCGCACGGCGCGCAGCGAAGTAGAAGCTATTCACTTGGCCGAAGAGGTGGGTTATCCCATCGTGGTGCGTCCGTCCTATGTATTGGGGGGACGGGCAATGGAGATTGTCCATGGAGAGGACGACCTCAGGCGCTATATGAAAGAGGCGGTCAAGGTTTCCAATGACGCGCCTGTGTTGCTCGATCGTTTTCTTGATGATGCTATCGAAGTCGATGTGGATGCGATTTGTGATGGAAAGAACGTTTTAATCGGCGGAATCATGCAGCACATTGAGCAAGCCGGCGTGCATTCTGGCGATTCAGCCTGTTCCTTGCCGGCTTATTCACTTGAAGAAGACATTCTTGAGAGTCTGCGCTCGCAGGTGCGAGAAATGGCGCTTAGTCTCGGGGTAATCGGGTTGATGAATACCCAGTTCGCGATCAAAGGCAAAGACATTTATGTGCTTGAAGTGAATCCTCGCGCCTCACGCACGGTGCCTTTCGTATCGAAGGCAACAGGCGTGCCGTTGGCTAAGATCGCTGCTCGCTGCATGGCGGGTTGGGGTCTCCAGGAACAGAATGCTGTGGATGAAATTTGGCCTGCCTATTTTGCGGTCAAGGAGTCCGTGTTTCCTTTCATCAAGTTCCCCGGCGTTGACCCGATCCTGGGCCCAGAAATGAAGTCGACCGGGGAGGTCATGGGTGTAGGGAGAAGTTTTGGCGAGGCTTTTGCCAAGGCGCAGTTGGCCGCTGGCGTAGAATTGCCGCGTGGCGGCAGGGCGTTTATCAGTGTGCGTGACGAAGATAAGGCGGGCGCCATTGATGTGACGATCAAGCTTCGCGAGCGTGGTTTTAAGATTGTTGCCACGCGCGGAACGGCTGTGGCTTTACAGAAGGCAGGAGTTGAGTGCGAAGTGGTCAACAAAGTGACCGAAGGTCGGCCGCATATCGTAGATATGATTAAAAACGACCAGATAGATTTCATCGTCAATACCACGGCGAACAAGCAAGCCATTGCCGATTCGTACACCATTCGTCGCGAAGCCCTTCAACATAAGGTAACCTATACGACCACCTTGGCTGCCGCCGCAGCCATGGCCCATGCGATGGACTATCTGGAAAACGAAGAAGTCTATCGGTTGCAGGATTTACACAAGGAAAATACAGCTTTGGGGTGCCGGCTATGAGTAAAGTGCCTTTGACTGTGAGAGGAGCGGAGATGCTCAAGGCAGAATTGCAAAAGCTCAAGTCCGAAGAAAGACCAAGGATTATTGCAGCCATTGCCGAGGCTAGGGCGCACGGCGATTTGAAGGAAAATGCAGAGTATCACGCCGCGCGCGAGCAGCAGGCTTTCGTAGAGGGGCGGATCAAGGAAATAGAGTCTAAACTTGGCAATGCCCAGATTATTGATGTGGCCAAGCTCAATGCAGGAGGCAAGGTTGTTTTTGGGGCGACGGTCGATTTAGTAGACGAGGAAACGGCAGAAGAGGTCACTTATCAGATTGTTGGAGAAGACGAGGCGGACATAAAGCTCGGTCGAATATCAGTTAGTTCCCCGATAGCACGTGCCCTCATCGGGAAAGAAGAGGGGGATGTGGCAACCGTTCAGGCGCCTGGCGGCACCCGAGTTTTTGAGATTCTCGCGGTGCGCTATGTATGATCCTCTAAATCTGCATGGCTAGTGAAATTTGCTTCAAATGATCTTAGACGGTTTCAGGCGTGCTTTTCAGGAACCATGAGCATGGGTTATCAAGGAATTTTCGTCTTTTGCCGATAGATCGTGACCGTGTTCCCGATGCGTTGGATCAATATCGCTCCCGTTTGTTCGAGTAGTATTCCTACCAGCCTATCCCTCGCTTCCCGGTCTCCGGCCAGTTTTAATTTCATCAGTTCATGATGATCGAGGGCTGCTTCAAGTTCTTTGTGAAGCGCCTCGTGCCAGCCCTTTTGTCCTATCGTGACGACAGGTTTTAAATGATGAGATTTCGCTTTGAGCGCGAGCCCCATTTTTTTGTCGGCACAGAGTCGAGTTTGTTTCATTGGAGGTATTATCCTCAATTCTTTTTCGTGATTTTACCCGTAAATGCCTGGATGACAATCAAGACTTATTGAATCCTTATTGAATCTTTCATTCGGATACTTTCCCTGGCGGCAAGATAATCTTGCCGGAATAAGCGTTCAAATAAGACTGCCGACCGCATAAATTATTTGGGTTAAGATCAAAATAGCCAATTGAGATTTTCCTGTGGAGCAGCTATTCGTGGCGCGAAGCAAGAGCAGTAAACGCTGGTTGAAAGAGCATTTTGATGACCCTTATGTAAAAAAGGCGCAAGCCGAGGGTTTGCGTTCTCGTGCAGCGTTCAAACTGAAGGAACTTGATGACCGGGACCGATTTCTGCGACGAGGTATGGTTGTGGTGGATCTGGGGGCGGCGCCGGGAGGATGGAGCCAGGTTGCCCGCGATCGAGTGGGTCAAACTGGCCGGATCCTTGCTTCGGATGTATTGCCAATGGATGAGTTGCCGGGGGTTGAGTTTGTGCAAGGAGATTTTCGAGACCCTTCGGTGATGAATTCATTGCTTGCTGCATTGGGGGAGCGAAAGGCTGATTTGGTGATTTCGGATATGGCGCCGAATATGAGTGGCGTTGAAGCGGTTGATCAACCGCGCGCTCTTGGGTTGGCCGAGTTGACGTTTGATTCAGCCCGAGAGTTCCTATGCCCTGGAGGAGGATTGGTGTTGAAACTGTTCCAGGGGAGCGGGAGTGATGAATTTCTAAGAGAGCTGCGCCAAAGTTTTGAAAAAGTAAGGGTACGTAAGCCCCGAGCGTCGCGATTGAGGAGCCGTGAAGTCTATATCGTGGCGGCAGGGTTTAAAATGTAGTAATGTCATGGCCATGATTCTTGGCCTTTGAATGAGGTAAGCCTTGAACGATTTGGTGAAAAATATCATTTTGTGGGTGGTTATCGCTGTTGTTTTGATGGCGGTATTTAATAACTTTAGCCAGCAAAACGCATCATCAGGTGGAACGATGAGTTACTCACAATTCATCCAGGCGGTGAAAAGCGGCCGGGTAAGTAGTGTGCTCATTAATGGAGACACGATTGAAGGCGTGACTAATGGCGGTGGAAAATTCGAAACATATACCCCACCCAACGACACTGGTCTGATTGGAGATTTGCTGAACAATGGCGTTGATGTGCGTGTGGCGCCGCCGCACAAGCAATCTCTGCTGCTTTCTATTCTCATCAGCTGGTTTCCGATGCTCTTGTTGATTGGTGTGTGGATCTACTTCATGCGGCAAATGCAAGGGGGCGGCGGTGGCAGAGGGGCCATGTCTTTTGGAAAGAGCCGGGCTCGAATGATGACTGAAGACCAGGTCAAGGTCACGTTTGCTGACGTGGCGGGCGTAGAGGAAGCCAAGGAAGAAGTGGCTGAATTGGTGGAGTTTTTGCGTGATCCGAGTAAATTCCAGAAATTGGGAGGCAAAATTCCCCGAGGCGTTTTGATGGTCGGATCGCCAGGCACAGGAAAGACTCTGCTGGCAAAGGCGATTGCTGGTGAAGCGAAGGTGCCTTTTTTCAGTATTTCTGGTTCAGACTTTGTCGAAATGTTCGTAGGTGTAGGGGCTTCCCGAGTGCGTGACATGTTCGAGCAGGCTAAAAAGCATGCGCCATGCATCATTTTCATCGATGAAATTGATGCTGTTGGGCGTCATCGTGGAGCCGGCCTGGGCGGTGGACACGATGAGCGAGAACAGACCCTTAATCAATTACTGGTCGAAATGGATGGATTTGAAGGAACTGAGGGCGTCATCGTAATCGCGGCGACCAATCGCCCTGACGTCTTGGATCCCGCTTTATTGCGTCCAGGTCGATTTGACCGGCAAGTCGTTGTTCCGCTCCCGGATGTTCGCGGGCGCGAGCAGATTCTAAAAGTTCACATGCGGCGCGTGCCGCTTGGAAATGATGTTGACGCATCCATCATCGCTAGGGGTACACCCGGTTTTTCCGGGGCTGATCTAGCCAATCTCGTGAATGAGGCTTCATTGTTTGCTGCGCGGGCCAATAAGCGTACTGTTGATATGATCGATTTCGAGCGCGCCAAGGATAAAATAATGATGGGCTCGGAGCGGCGCTCGATGGTGATGAGCGAGAATGAAAAGAAGCAGACGGCTTACCATGAGGCGGGTCACGCTATTGTGGGATTGCTGGTGCCCGATCATGACCCGGTTTATAAGGTGAGCATCATCCCCCGTGGCCGCGCGTTGGGCGTGACGATGTTCTTGCCTGAAGAGGATCGCTACAGTTACAGTCGCCAAAGGCTCGAAAGTCAAATTTCCAGCTTGTTTGGAGGCCGCATCGCGGAAGAGTTGATTTTCGGCTTGGAGAAAGTGACCACGGGCGCCTCGAACGATATCGAGCGTGCTACTGATATTGCCCGTAATATGGTTACAAAATGGGGATTGTCAGAGCGATTGGGTCCATTGGCCTATATTGAAGACGAAGACGAGGTTTTTTTGGGCAGGAGCGTGACGCAGCATAAGCAAATGTCTGATGAAACCGCGCATGCCATAGATGAAGAAATCCGCGCTGTCATCGAAAGAAACTACAACCGGGCAAAACAGATATTGACAGATAATATGGACAAGCTTCATTTGATGGCGGAAGCATTGGTCAAATACGAAACGATCGATACCACGCAAATTGAGGATATCATGGCGGGTCGAGAGCCTCGCCCACCAGCAGACTGGCACGAAGGTGACGGGCCAAGCTCGGGACCGACAGCTTCTACGGGTGAGAATCAGACTGATGGGGATAAAGGGGCGGCCGGCGGCAATATCGGCGATCCTGCAAGTCTTCATTAAAAAGAAATGAGGCTCAGTTGAAACGTTGGAGACCGGCTCTGATAAGTGCTTCTATCGCTACGATTTCTCACGTCCTGAAGGTTCGAAGAGGGAATCAATGTCTTCTCAATGGAGCCACGAAGCTGACTAGTGGATGGTTTGTGGGGCGTCTTGCCAGTCCCGCTCGTGTTCCCCTCTGATTTCAAAAAATCTGATTCAAAATAGGGAATCGCACGTTTGAATAAACACCGTCATTTCCATGCGTTGCATTGCGGCCCCTATACACTTGATCTTTCCGAGCCTCGTTTAATGGGGGTTCTGAATGTCACGCCGGATTCGTTTTCTGATGGGGGTAGATATGAGCAGTTGAGCCGCGCCTTGGACAGGGCATGGGAAATGGTCGATGAGGGCGCGGCCATAATTGATGTAGGCGGAGAATCGACTCGTCCCGGGGCTGTTCCTGTATCTATTGAAGAGGAGATCAAGCGGGTGGCGCCCGTCGTGAATCGCTTGGCCGCGAAATTGCCAATTCCTCTGTCGGTCGATACTCGCCACACTGAGGTCATGCGGCGGGCATTAGAAGCAGGCGCTTCGATGATCAATGACGTCAATGCATTAAGAGATGAAGGCGCGATCGAGGTTGTGGCTGAAAATGATGCTGCGGTATGTCTGATGCATATGAAAGGTGATCCTCGAACCATGCAGAAGGCGCCTGAATACAAAAACGTGGTAGACGAGGTCGAAAATTTCCTTCTTGAACGGGCTGAATTGTGTGAAAAGTCCGGAATTGCTAAGAATCGAATCGTTCTCGATCCGGGGTTTGGTTTTGGGAAAAAGGCAAAGCATAATCTTCGTTTAATGCGATCATTGCCAAGATTGGGAGCTATGGGTTACCCCATTTTGGTAGGTGTGTCGAGAAAAAGCTTTATTGGCGAGCTGATGGGTGGCGTCCCAACAGAAGCGCGTTTGCAGGGAAGTGTCGCTGCCGCGCTTTATGCGGCTAAATCCGGAGCACGGTTGATCCGCGCGCATGACGTCAGGGCGACTCGCGAAGCGCTGGATGTTTTCTGGGCATTGTCGTTTGGACCGGAAAATGAGTGAGCGACGCTATTTTGGGACCGATGGCATCCGAGGCCGCGTCGGTAAGTCGCCGATGAGTCCCGATTTTGTGCTTAAGCTGGGCTGGGCAGCTGGAAGGGTGCTGGCAAGAGATGGACGTCGGTTGGTGCTTATTGGCAAAGACACCCGTATTTCCGGCTACATGTTTGAATCCGTCCTTGAGTCAGGATTGTCGGCGGCTGGAGTGAATACAAGGCTCATCGGTCCCTTACCCACGCCTGGAGTGGCTTACCTTACGCGCACTTTCAGGGCGGATGCGGGCATTGTCATTAGCGCCTCCCATAATCCCTATTACGATAATGGCATCAAATTCTTTTCTTCTAAGGGTTCCAAGCTGGACGACGCTTTGGAGCGGATGATCGAGGATGAGCTTGATAAGGATTTAAAGGTCGTCGATTCCGCTGAACTAGGGAAAGTAACCCGCCTTGCGGACGCTGTCGGGAGATACATCGAGTTTTGCAAAAGTACGGTGCCTGCGGGAACGGAGTTGAAAGGTCTTAAGTTAATCGTCGATTGCGCCAATGGCGCTGCTTATCAGGCGGCACCCGCTGTATTTGCCGAGCTGGGGGCTCAAGTCATCACTATTGGTGACCAGCCAGACGGATTGAATATAAATGCCGGATGTGGGTCTACCAATCCAAAACGACTTATCGACACTGTTTTAAGCGAACAAGCCGATGTTGGTGTGGCGGTGGATGGTGACGGCGATCGGGTGGTCATGGTGGATGCTGATGGAGAATTTCTGGATGGAGACGACTTGTTGTATATCATGGCGCGATCTCGCTTGCGCCAGGGCATTTTGCAGGGAGGGGTCGTTGGGACATTGATGACGAACCTGGGGCTCGAGATGACGCTTGAACAGCTGGGTATTCCTTTTTTGCGAGCCTCGGTGGGAGATCGTTTTGTCATGGAGTTATTGCGCGAAAAAGGCTGGCAGCTCGGCGGAGAATCGTCCGGCCATCTCATTGCGCTTGATAAACATACGACCGGCGACGGCATTATTGCAGCTCTTGAGATATTAGCCGAAATGGTGCGTAGTGGCCTGACTCTGCGCGAATTGCGGGCGGACTTTAAAAAGTTCCCCCAAGTGCTCGTGAATGTCCCTATGCGTGAAGGTTTCAACATGGCAGGTAGTGAGGCTATCTCGCGGGCGGTAGAGACGGCGAAAACCGAGATCGCTCCTTATGGCCGGATAGTGTTACGGACTTCGGGAACCGAGCCATTGCTGAGAATCATGGTGGAAGGGAAGGATGCGAGGTTGGTGAATTCTCTGGCGAATCGCTTGGCAGGCATCGTTCAAGACACCCAGTCATGACTTCGATGCACTATCGGTTTCATTGAGCAATCTATAGCAAGAGTCGCCCGGCCGAGTACGGTGGCTTCGAGTACGGTGGCTTCATAAATACGGCAGGCTTGCGAGTCATAATCGCTTGGATTGAATTATAAGCCTGCTCGGGTTAACCTTCACGACCTCGAATCAAGGTGAGGTAAATCATGCGTAGGCGTCTGGTCGCAGGCAACTGGAAACTGCATGGCAGTAAAACGATGGTGAATTCTCTGGTCAGTGATGTAATCAATGGCCTGGAAAACGAAGCGCGTACTGAAGTCGCTATTTGTCCTCCCTTTGTTTATTTGCAACAGGCCGATTCATTGCTGACCGGCTCGGCAGTGAGGCTTGGGGCGCAAAACGTGAGCGCCGAAATCGAAGGGGCTTATACAGGGGAGGTGTCGGCAGCCATGCTGCTTGATGTCGGGTGTACCTATGCCATCGTTGGTCATTCAGAACGGCGCGCCCTTTATGCGGAAGACGATGATATGGTGGGGCGCAAGTTTCATGTTGCCCAACAAGCAGGATTGACGCCTATCCTTTGTGTCGGAGAAACGCTGGAGGAACGAAACAGCGGTGCTACCGAAGCGGTGGTTGCGAGTCAATTGAAGGCGGTGATCGCTGCAGCCGGAGCGGATGGTCTGGCAAAAGGAGTCATCGCCTATGAACCCATATGGGCGATCGGAACGGGCAAGACGGCGACACCACAGCAGGCTCAGGAAGTGCATGAGTTCATACGCGAGCTGATACGCCAGCATTCCTCATTGGCCGATCAGTGCCGCATCCTTTATGGTGGGAGCGTGAAACCGGATAATGCAGCCGAACTGTTCGCCATGCCTGATATCGATGGTGGCCTCATTGGTGGCGCTTCTCTAAAAGCAGGGGATTTCCTTGTGATTTGTAATGCGGCTTGAGTGGGGTTCTTATGTTGTATGATTTTATGATGGCTATCCAGGTTGCGGTCGCTATCGCAATTATCGTGCTGGTTCTCGTACAGCATGGAAAGGGTGCGGATGCAGGAGCCGCTTTTGGTAGTGGAGCTTCCGGAACAGTTTTCGGTTCGCGCGGTTCTGGTACATTTTTGAGCCACGCAACGGCTGTTCTGGCAGCTGTTTTTTTTATCAATAGCCTGGGGTTGGCCTACTACTCTGCGCATAGAAACGTGGCTTCGAGCGTTGTCAATCAACCTGGAGCGCAACAGATCCTTGATGGCACCAAACCGGTGAGTCATCCGGCATCAGTGGCTCCGCCGGTAAAGACTTTGCCCGCAAAGCAATGACTTGGGCGACTGTGTTTGTTGTGTTATCTTGAAAAAATATTTTTTGCCGATGTGGTGGAATTGGTAGACACGCTATCTTGAGGGGGTAGTGGCGAAAGCCGTGCCGGTTCGACTCCGGCCATCGGCACCATATTTGTTAATAAAATATTTTGCTCGCCGCGCGATTATCACTAGGATGCGCCGAGCATTAATCGCTTGAAAAGGCGATGGCAGGAGCGAGACGGTCATGCTGGGAAACTTTGTCCCTATATTGCTATTCATAGTTATCGGCATCGTTATCGGAGCGGCCCCATTGGCCATGGGCATGATGCTTGGGCCAAGACATCCCGATCCGGCCAAGGATTCTCCCTACGAATGTGGCTTCGAGGCATTTGAGGATTCGCGCATGAAATTTGATGTGCGTTTCTATCTTGTCGCCATCCTCTTTATCATCTTCGATCTGGAAATCGCCTTTCTTTTCCCTTGGGCCGTGTCGTTGGGAAATATTGGTCTCTTCGGCTTGTTCGCCATGGCCGTATTCCTGGGGATCTTGGTGATCGGGTTCATTTATGAATGGAAGAAGGGGGCTCTGGAATGGGAATAGAAGGCGTTTTCGAGAAAGGTTTCGTCACCACCAGTGCCGACAAGCTGATCAACTGGGCACGTACGGGTTCTTTGTGGCCTATGACTTTTGGGCTCGCCTGTTGCGCCGTCGAGATGATGCATGCCGGTGCCTCTCGTTATGATCTGGATCGTTTCGGCGTGGTTTTCAGGCCAAGCCCGCGCCAGTCCGACGTAATGATCGTCGCCGGAACTTTGGTCAATAAAATGGCGCCGGCGTTACGCAAGGTTTACGATCAGATGGCTGAGCCTCGTTGGGTGATCTCCATGGGCTCCTGCGCCAATGGGGGCGGGTATTACCATTACTCTTATTCGGTTGTCCGTGGTTGTGACCGTATCGTTCCGGTGGATATTTATGTTCCGGGTTGCCCACCGACTGCAGAAGCCTTGCTCTACGGCATAATGCAGTTGCAAAACAAGATTCGCCGAACCAATACCATTGCGCGTTGAGTCTGTCAGCGGAGTGTGATCTTTTCATGACAACAGGTTTGCAAAAATTGTCAGAAGCGTTGCGTAAACGCTTTGGTGATGACATCGGGCATTTAAAGCTCGAGTATGGCGAGTTGACCATCGAGATCTCTGCCGAATCACTCAGGGACGTTTGCTTTGTTTTGCGTGACGAGGATGAGTTTGCGTTTGAACAGTTGATTGATTTGTGCGGGGTTGATTACCTGCATTATGGCGCCGATGAATGGGAAACCGACGAGGCGACCACTGATGGATTCAGTCGTGGAGTCGAGCCGACCACCGCCGCTTATTTCACTTTCGACGAACCTCCGCCGAAGCTCAGTCATAAAGGGCCAAGATTTGCCGTTGTTTATCATTTGCTGTCGGTAGCAAATAATCGGCGCCTGAGGTTGCGGGTTTTTTGTCCCGATGACGAGCAGCCGCGGCTGGATAGTGTCACGGATATTTGGCCGGCGGCGAATTGGTTCGAGCGCGAGGCATTCGATCTCTTCGGTATCCTCTTTGACGGCCACCCTGATCTGCGCCGTCTGCTGACAGACTACGGCTTCATCGGCCATCCTTTCCGCAAGGATTTTCCCTTGGTTGGCCATGTGGAGATGCGCTACGATCCCGAACAAGCCCGAGTCGTTTATGAGCCGGTGAGTATCGAACCCCGCGTCCTCGTGCCGCGCGTTATCCGACATGATAACCGCTATGTGATGGAAAAGCAGGGAGCTGACGAGGCGGCCAATGGCTGAAATACGTAATTACACTATCAACTTTGGCCCTCAGCACCCCTCAGCGCATGGTGTGTTGCGTCTGGTGCTGGAAATGGATGGCGAGGTGGTTGAGCGCGCTGATCCTCATATCGGGTTGCTACATAGAGGCACGGAAAAACTCGCGGAAAGCAAGCCATACAACCAAAGCATCGGGTACATGGATCGGCTCGATTATGTGTCCATGATGTGTAATGAGCATGGCTACATTCTTGCTATAGAAAAATTACTCGGCATTGAGGTGCCGCTTCGCGCCCAATACATTCGCGTCATGTTCGACGAGGTGACGCGCATTCTCAATCACCTGCTGTGGTTGGGCGCGCATGCCTTGGATATCGGTGCCATGAGCGTGTTCCTCTACGCTTTCCGCGAACGCGAAGACCTCATGGATTGTTATGAGGCGGTCTCGGGTTCGCGCATGCACGCTACTTATTACCGCCCCGGCGGCGTGTACCGCGATCTTCCTGACAGTATGCCCAATTACAGGCCTTCCAAGTGGCGAAGCGAGCGCGAAACAGCGCGTCTGAACGAAGAGCGCAGCGGTTCGTTGCTGGATTTTCTGGAGGCGTTTACTGAACGATTCCCAGGTTTCGTGGATGAATATGAAACGTTGCTGACTGATAACAGAATCTGGAAACAGCGCACCGTGGGTATTGGGGTTGTTTCTCCTGAGCGTGCATTGGCGCTTGGATTTACCGGCCCGATGCTACGCGGATCGGGCATCGAATGGGATTTGCGTAAGAAGCAGCCTTATGAGGTCTATGACAGGCTGGATTTCGATATACCGGTCGGCATTAATGGAGACAGTTACGATCGTTATCTCGTGCGGGTCGATGAGATGCGGCAGGCTAATCGCATCATCAAACAGTGTATCGATTGGCTACGCAAGAACCCGGGGCCGGTGATGGCGCAAAATCACAAGGTGACTCCGCCTTCGCGGGAGGCGATGAAGGCTGAAATGGAGGCATTGATCCATCATTTCAAATTGTTCACCGAGGGATATTGTCTGCCGGAAGGAGAGGCGTATGCCGCAGTGGAGCATCCTAAAGGCGAATTTGGTGTTTATCTGATTTCCGATGGGGCTAACAAGCCGTACCGTCTCAAAGTCCGCGCACCCGGCTTCGTACATTTATCGGCGCTCGATGAAATGAGTCGTGGTCATATGTTGGCGGACGTTGTGGCTATCATAGGCACACAGGATATCGTTTTTGGCGAGGTGGACCGGTGATGAGTGGCAACCCTGAAAATTCCACTGACTTGCTATCCGAGCATGTGCGCGCCGAAATCGATGATTGGTTGCGGCGTTATCCAGCCGATAAAAGGCAATCGGCGGTGCTGGCTGCGTTGCGCGCTGTGCAACATGAAGATCGCTGGCTGAGCACGGAAAAAATGGATGCGGTGGCTGAATATATCGGTATTCCTTGTATTGCCGTCTATGAGGTGGCCAGTTTTTATTCCATGTTCAATCTCGAACCGGTGGGCCGGCACACCATCGCCGTGTGTACCAATGTTTCCTGCATGTTGCGTGGTGCGGATGAAGTGGTGGCCTATATTGAAAACAAACTGGGCGTCAAGCTTGGGGAGAGTACGCCAGATGGTAAGTTTTATCTCAAGCGGGAAGAGGAATGTCTTGCTGCTTGCGCAGGCGCTCCTATGATGCAGGTTGATCATGTCTATTACGAAAATCTGACTCCGGAGAAGGTGGATGAGATTCTCGATTCCCTGGAGTGAAACCACATGAATCAAGTCTGCTTCATTACGCTTAAGCATCCCGAGCCGTGGAGTCTCAAGGCTTATCAGGCCGAGGGAGGATATGAGGCATGGCGCAAGATACTTGCGGAAAAGCCATCACGGGATGAAATCATTGAGAATCTGAAGGTATCCAATCTCAGGGGGCGGGGAGGCGCTGGTTTCCCCACCGGTCTTAAATGGAGTTTCATGCCACGGCATGCTGCGGGCCAGAAATACATCGTCTGCAATTCGGATGAATCCGAGCCGGGCACATGCAAAGATCGCGATATTCTACGATTCAATCCTCACGCGCTGGTGGAAGGGATGGCCATCGCCGGCTATGCCATCGGCGCCACGGTAGGCTACAACTACATGCGTGGGGAGTTTCTCGATGAGGTGTACCGACGCTTTTACCATGCGGTAGAGGAGGCATACGGGCTCGGATTGCTGGGCAAGAATATCCAGGGTTCCGGGATCGATTTCGATTTGTACCCCACGCTTGGGGCCGGTGCTTATATCTGCGGGGAAGAGACCGCGTTGCTTGAATCCCTGGAAGGCAAGAAGGGGCAGCCCCGGTTTAAACCGCCTTTCCCTGCTAATTTCGGCCTTTATGGGCGTCCGACTACGATCAATAACACGGAAACGCTTTCCTCGGTGCCGGTCATCATGCGCAAGGGTGGAGAATGGTTCGCCAAGCTGGGCACCGAGCGATCCGGTGGAGAAAAAATTTTCTCCATGTCAGGGCATATCAATCGTCCTGGGAATTATGAAATCCCTATGGGGACGCCGTTTGCCGATTTGCTCGAGATGGCAGGAGGTGTTTTGGAGGGCCGAAAGCTAAAAGCGGTTATTCCGGGGGGATCTTCAGTCCCCGTTGTTCCTGGCGATGTGATGCTGAAAGCCAAGATGGACTATGAGTCGATTTCCAAAGCGGGTTCGATGCTGGGCTCGGGGGCGGTAATGGTCCTGGATGAAACAGCGGACATGGTAAAGGTGCTACAACGGATATCACGTTTTTATTTTAGTGAATCCTGTGGGCAATGCACGCCATGCAGGGAAGGGACCGGCTGGCTTTACCGTATGCTTACGCGCATCGTCGAAGGCAGGGGGCGGCCTGAAGATCTGGATAGGCTCGATGACGTGGCCTACAAAATCGAAGGACGATCAATTTGCGCATTGGGTGATGCAGCCGCGATGCCTGTGCGCAGTTTTCTGGAGCATTTTAGACCGGAATTCGAATATTACATTGAACATGGACGCAGCATGGTGACGGCGAAACCGACGCCCTGGATGAGTTTCGATCGAGGCGCTGGATGAATATGAGTGAAAAGCATCAGATCACGGTCGAAATCGATGGCGAAAGCTACCAGGCGCCGGCGGGTGCAATGTTGATCGAGGTTGCCGATGCCCATGGCATCGAGATACCGCGTTTTTGCTATCACAAAAAGTTGTCGGTGGCTGCCAATTGCCGAATGTGCCTGGTCGAGGTAGCGAGAGCGCCCAAGCCGCTCCCTGCTTGCGCAACACCGGTACAGGATGGCATGAAGGTGTGGACACGCTCTCCTCTGGCACTGTCTGCGCAACAGGCCATGATGGAATTTCTGCTGATCAATCATCCGCTTGATTGCCCGATTTGCGATCAGGGTGGAGAGTGCGAACTGCAGGACGTGGCAATGGGTTTTGGCCGCGATGTGTCTCAATACGTGGAAGCCAAGCGGGTTGTTCCGGATCCGGACTTGGGGCCGTTGGTGGCTACGGATATGACACGCTGCATCCAATGTACGCGCTGTGTACGCTTTGGCGAAGAGATCGCCGGACTTCGTGAACTTGGAGCGACTGGACGTGGTGAATCCATGCGCATTACCACCTATGTTCAACATGCGCTCGAATCGGAACTGTCCGGTAACATCATTGACCTCTGTCCGGTCGGTGCGTTGACGGCCAAGCCCTCCCGGTACGCGGGGCGCGCATGGGAGATGATCCAGCACTCGAGCCTCGCCGCGCATGACTGCGTGGGTTCGAATCTATATGCGCATACTCTTCGCGGTAAGGTGATACGCGTGGTGCCACGTGATAACGAGTCCATCAATGAAACCTGGATTTCCGATCGCGACCGTTTCAGTTATCAAGGCCTATATGCCGAGGACAGGCTCCAGTCTCCAATGATAAAGAGAGATGGGCGATGGGAAACAGTCGAATGGGAAAAGGCCCTGGTCGATCTGGCTGGGAATCTAAAGCGCCGCTCCGCAGAGCAGGTTGCCGCCCTGATCTCCCATTCTGTCACCATTGAAGAACATTATCTCTTCCAAAAATGTCTTCGCGGGGCAGGGGTGCGAAATATCGACCATCGCCTGCATCAGCTGGATTTTTCCATGTCACAAGAAGATCCTCTGTTTCCCTGGCTGGGGCAGGCGATTGAATCCCTGGAATCGAACGATACGGTTCTTCTTGTTGGCGCCAACCCACGCAAGGACCAGCCTATACTGGGACACCGCCTTCGTAAAGCGGTTATTGGCGGAGCCAGGGTCATGGATATAAATCCTATGGCTTTCGACTTCAATTATCCCGTTGCCGAGAGAATGATCGTTCCGCCACAGAAAATTGGTGAGGCATTGGCCGGTGTTCTTGCGGCAGTATGTGATCAGCAAGAATCAGCCCGACCGGACTGGTTGGGGGATCGGGTTCCGACAGAGGCTGCTGAGAACATGGCGCGCATGTTGGCCGAGGGTCGGCAGACAAGTATTCTCCTTGGCCCGTTGGCGATGAATCACCCGGAGGCAGCCAAGCTCAGGGTGCTGGCTTACGAAATTGCTCGGCTAACGCAGGCGCGACTTGGCTACCTGCCAGAAGGCGCTAACAGTGCGGGCGCTTGGATCGCCGGCGCAGTTCCCCATCGTGGGGCGGCAGGCGACCCATTGGCCGAGCCAGGCCTCGATGCGGCAAGCATGATTGACAATCCACATTCTGCCTATCTGCTTTATGGGGTCGATGCCGAATATGATTGTGCCTCGCCGGCGCCTATGCTGGATGCATTGAGGCGGGCGGATTTCGTGGCCGTCTTTGCGACACATGCGACACCGCAGGCCATGGAGTATGCGGATATGCTGTTGCCCATCGCTACGCCATTCGAAACCTCGGGCACATTGGTCAATGCTGAAGGTCGGTGGCAAAGTTTTTCTGGCGTTACCACTGCGCCTGGCGAAGCAAGGCCGGGGTGGAAGGTGCTCCGCGTTCTTGGAAACATGCTGGATTTGGCCGGATTCGATTACATGTCTTCGGAGGAGGTCAGAGAGGAAATCAAGTCGGCCCTGAATCCGCATCTTTCCTTTGATAACTCGTTGCAGACGCCGGCCACCCTCAGTCTGAATTGGATGCATGGCGATCAGCCTTTGCTGCGCTGGGGAACGCACGAAATATATGCGGTCGATCCGTTGGTGCGGCGCTCAAAGGCATTGCAAGAGACGCCTGAGGGAAGGCGCTGTGGTGTGTGGCTGAATACAAAGGAATGCGCCCGCCTGGGTGTGGAGAATGCCTCCAGAATCAAAGTATTCCAAGGTGATTATTCAGCCGTGTTCGATCTTCATGTGGATGATCGAGTGGCCGACGGTGTTGCCTGGATTCCGCTAGGGATCAAGGGTGGCGAAGGTTTGGCCGAAAGTTGCGCGCCCATACATATCGAGGCATGGGAAGGTGATCAGTGAATGATTTCCTCTTTTTTCTTCTGACAGTCGGCAAGATCTTGCTTGTAGTGGTGCCGCTTCTGCTGGTGGTCGCCTATTTCACCTTTGCCGAACGAAAAGTCATTGGTTATATCCAGGTGCGAATCGGGCCGAACAGAGTGGGGCCAAGAGGTTGGCTGCAACCCATTGCTGACGCTGTCAAGTTGATGTTCAAGGAAGTCATCATCCCTGCCCATGCGAACCGTTTCTTATTTCTTATGGCACCGGTGCTTGCTTTGGCGCCGGCATTGGCGGCGTGGGCTGTTGTTCCATTCAATGACGGCTGGATGCTTGCAAATATCAATGCCGGTCTGCTCTATCTGCTGGCAATGACCTCGCTGGGCGTCTATGGAATCATTCTTGCCGGTTGGGCCTCCAATTCCAAATATGCCTTATTGGGAGCCTTGCGCTCGGCCGCCCAGCTTGTGGCCTACGAAATTGCCATGGGATTTGCACTGGTGGGTGTGTTGATGGCAAGCGGCAGCCTGAATCTTGGGGATATCGTTCGAGCTCAGAGCGGCACCGTATTCAACTGGTATTGGTTGCCCTTGTTCCCGATGTTCATGGTGTATTTGATTTCGGGGGTGGCGGAAACCAACAGGGCGCCTTTTGACGTTGCTGAGGGCGAGTCTGAAATCGTGGCCGGTTTTCACGTTGAATATTCGGGCATGGCCTTTGCTATTTTCTTCCTGGCCGAATACGCCAATATGGTTCTCATCTCCGCTCTGTCGGCCGTCCTGTTTTTTGGTGGCTGGCTGTCGCCATTCGATCCCGTTGGAGTCAGAGTGCCAGTGATTGGCCCATTTCTTGGAGATGGTATTCAGTGGTTTTTGTTCAAAACGGCCGTTTTCATGTTTTTATTCCTGTGGTTCCGCGCGACCTTCCCGCGATATCGCTATGATCAAATTATGCGCCTTGGATGGAAGGTGCTTATACCGGTGACGATTGTGTGGATATTTGTCGAAGGATTGCTTCTCGCCTTGAATATCGGCCCCTGGTTCACGCGAGGATTGTAAGCATGAAGCGTTTGAAGAACCTGTTTAAGACATATTTTCTGCTTGAATTACTTAAAGGCATGAGCTTGACCGGCCGGTATTTGTTCAGCAGAAAAATCACAGTTCAATATCCGGAAGAAAAAACGCCACAATCATTTCGTTTCCGGGGATTGCATGCTTTGCGCCGCTATCCGAATGGCGAAGAGCGGTGCATTGCCTGCAAACTTTGTGAGGCGGTTTGTCCTGCCTTGGCCATTACCATCGAATCCGAGGTGCGAGAGGACGGTTCGAGGCGAACCACCCGCTACGATATCGATCTTTTCAAATGTATTTACTGTGGGTTTTGCGAAGAGTCGTGCCCGGTGGATTCAATTGTCGAGACACGGATTTTCGAATATCACTTTGAAAACCGCGGTGAACAAATCATGGATAAGCAGAAGCTTTTGGCGATAGGGGATAAATACGAAGCTCAAATCGCCGCTGATCGCGCTGCGGATGCACCCTATCGTTGAGGCTGTCAGATGAGTTATCTGCAATTTGTCTTCTATTTTTTTTCTGCTCTGACGATTCTGTCGGCATTGGGGATGATTACCGTCAAAAATCCCGTACATGCCGTTTTGTTCCTGGTGTTTGCGTTTTTTAACAGCGCCGCTTTGTGGATCACGCTTCGAGCCGAGTTTCTTGGAATCGTTCTCGTTCTCGTCTATGTGGGCGCCGTGATGGTGTTGTTTTTGTTCGTAGTGATGATGCTGGACATCAATATTGCGAAATTGAGGGAAGGTTTTGTCCGTTTTCTCCCATTGGGGGTCATTGTGGCTCTAGCGATGGTAGTCGAGCTTGGGCTGATTCTTGGTGCGAAGTATTTTCAGTTGGCGGGTCATCCGCAGAATCAATCCATGCTCCCCAATACTGAAGCTTTGGGTAATGTTCTCTATACGCAGTACGTCTATCCCTTTGAGATCGCCGCCGTAGTGCTTTTGGTTGCTATCATCGCTGCGATCGCCTTGACCCTGCGTCGACGGCCGGACAGCAAATACACAAAGCCGGAGCAGCAGATCGCCATAGAGAGAAATCAACGGGTTCGCATCGTCAAGATGTCTGCCGAGGGCAAATCTAAATGACGTATCCCCATTGCAAAAAGGCTTGAGGCGATGATTCCACTTTCACATTATCTGATTGTTGCCGCCATCCTGTTTTCTATCGCGGTAGCCGGTATTTTCATCAACCGCAAGAATTTGATCGTCTTGCTGATGTGTATCGAACTCATGCTGCTGGCGGTCAATTTGAACTTCATTGCCTTTTCCTGGTATCTGCATGATCTTGCCGGCCAGGTGTTTGTTTTTTTCATTCTCACGGTAGCGGCGGCCGAAGCTGCCATCGGGCTCGCCATTCTTGTGGTTCTATTCCGGAACCGGCGCAGCATCAATGTGATCGATCTAGATGATATGAAGGGTTGACCGAATGGAAACCGTTTACCTCATTATCGCGCTGGCACCGCTTGTTGGCGCGATCATAGCCGGTCTGTTTGGCAAAAAAATTGGAAAGACAGGCGCTCATACCGTTACGATTCTTGGAGTAGGCCTGTCTTTTGGGCTGTCGGTATGGGTCTTCGTGCGTCTGGTATTTCAGGGGATGCCGACCTATGACGGGAATGTTTATACATGGATGATGGCTGGAGGCTATTCGTTCCATATCGGATTTCTCATCGATCATCTCAGCGCCCTGATGATGCTCATCGTTACCTTCGTTTCTCTGATGGTGCACATTTACACCATTGGCTACATGGCGCACGACGAGGAGCTCTGGCCAAGCGATAGTCAAGTCAGATCTACAGCCTATCAACGTTTTTTTAGTTACATCGCCCTGTTTACCTTTTCCATGTTGATGCTGGTGATGTCTAACAATCTATTGCAGTTGTTTTTCGGATGGGAAGCGGTCGGGTTGGTGTCCTACTTGTTGATCGGTTTTTACATGAACAAGGAATCCGCGATCTATGCGAATTTGAAAGCATTCATCGTCAATAGGGTAGGGGACTTTGGGTTCTTGCTTGGTATCGCCGCCCTATTCGCCTACACTGGAAGTTTGAATTACGAGGAAATATTTTCCCAGACCGGGAAATTGGCGACCGCTACTGTCATGCTGATTCCTGGCCAAGAATGGTCATTGCCCTCGGTGGTTGCCATTTTGTTGTTCATCGGCGCAATGGGGAAATCAGCCCAAGTCCCCTTGCATGTCTGGCTGCCGGATTCCATGGAAGGCCCCACTCCCATATCGGCGCTAATTCATGCTGCCACCATGGTGACAGCGGGCATTTTCATGGTCACGAGGATGTCGCCGATCTACGAGCTGAGCACCACCGCCTTGAGTTTGATGTTGATCATCGGCTCGATTGGTGCGTTTTTCATGGGTTTGATCGGGGTCGTTCAAAACGATATAAAAAGGGTCATTGCTTTTTCAACCTTGTCCCAGCTGGGATACATGACCGCCGCCCTGGGGGCATCGGCATACGCGGCCGGCATGTTCCATTTGATGACGCACGCCTTTTTCAAGGCGCTACTGTTCTTGGCGGCAGGCTCGGTAATCATGGCTATGCACCACGAACAGGACATTCGTAAGATGGGTGGTTTGCGCAAGTATATGCCCATCACCTATGTGACGGCGTTGATAGGTTCTCTGGCGTTGATCGGATTTCCCGGCACGTCCGGGTTTTTCTCCAAAGATAGCATTATTGAAGCGGTGGAGCTCTCCCATATTCCAGGCGCGCATTTTGCGGCCGCCTTATTGATTCTTGGTGTGTTCGTCACCGCCCTTTATACCTTCCGTCTTTTCTTCCTGGTATTTCATGGGCGGGAGCGCATGGATGCTCATACAAGGGCGCATCTGCATGAGCCTCCTTGGGTGGTAACGCTTCCTTTGACTCTTCTCGCGCTGGCAACAATCGGTGCGGGTGGCGTTATGTATCCGCTTTTGTTCGGGGATTTTTTCCGCTCAATTTATGTGGCGCCAGATCACAACGTTCTGGCTGAGTTGCATCACCATTTCCATGGAGCGCTGGCATTTTTAATCGATGGCTTTCTAGCGCCACCGTTTTGGTTGTCGATGGCGGGTGTGCTTGTTGCCTGGGATGTCACCTTGTATCGATCGAAGCTTGGTATCCATGTTCACTCGCGATTAGGATGGGTACGAACGATTCTTCAGAACGGCTATGGTTTCGATGCATTCAATGATTATGTCTTCGCCCGTGGCGCGCGCGGCCTGGGCCGCCTTCTCTGGAAAGCGGGCGATGCATTGCTGATTGACGGGCTGATCGTCAATGGTACGGCCCGCGTGATTGGCTGGACCGCAGATCGATTGCGCTGGATACAGACCGGTTACGTTTACCATTACAGTTTCGCGATGATCATCGGGCTGCTGGTACTGCTGAGCTGGTATGTGCTCCGTTGAGGCGCCGATAAATTCACGGATAACTCATAAGGGAATTGCATGTTTTCGCATTGGCCTTTATTAAGCCTGGTGATCTGGACGCCGATCATTGGCGGTTTTGTAGTGCTCGGCGCGGGCGAAAGAGCAAACGGCGCTCGCCGTTTGGCTTTGATTGTGGCCGTTGCCACGTTCCTTCTCAGCGTGCCACTTTTCACCGGTTTTGACTCGCAAACGGCGGCCATGCAATTCGTCGAATTCCAGCCTTGGATTCATGCGCTGAACATTAATTATTACCTAGGGGTGGATGGGATTTCCATGCCCTTGATTATATTGACGACATTTTCAACCGTGCTCGTGGTCATTGCCGGCTGGGAGGTGATCAAGGAGAAGCAGACACAGTATCTGGCTGCATTTCTTATTATGGAAGGGTTGATGAATGGTGTTTTCGCGGCGCTCGATTCGATCCTTTTCTATATCTTTTTTGAAGGCATGCTGATCCCGATGTTTATCGTCATTGGCATGTGGGGTGGCCCCAGACGTGTGTACGCTACTCTGAAGTTCTTTCTTTACACATTCCTGGGTTCGGTGCTCATGTTGATCGCACTGATCTATATGTACACCAAATCTGGTAGTTTCAGTATTCTTGATTTTCAAAAACTACATATGGGGATCACCGCCCAGATTCTTATTTTCATGGCATTTTTCGGTGCTTTTGCTGTGAAAATTCCGATGTGGCCCGTGCATACTTGGTTGCCGGATGCACACGTCGAGGCGCCCACAGGAGGATCGGTGATTCTGGCGGCTGTCATGCTCAAAATCGGAGGTTATGGTTTTCTTCGGTTCGCCTTGCCGATTACGCCTGATGCGAGTCAGACGCTCAGTGGTGTAATGATTTTTCTGTCACTTGTCGCGATTGTCTACATTGGATTTGTGGCGCTCGTACAGCAGGATATGAAAAAGTTGATCGCCTATTCCTCCATTGCTCATATGGGTTTTGTTACCCTCGGAACCTTTGTCATCTATGTCATTGCCAGGCATTACGGACTGACCGCCAATCTAGGTGAACAACCGACGCCGGCATCGTTGGCCGCCTTCAATTCAGGCGTGCTGGCGTTGGAGGGCGCTTTGGTACAAATGATCTCGCACGGGTTCATTTCTGGAGCGATGTTTCTATCGGTAGGCGTACTTTACGACCGGATGCATAGCCGGGAAATAAATGACTATGGTGGCGTGGTCAACCGTATGCCTATCTTCGCGGGTTTTCTGGTGCTGTTTGCGATGGCCAATGCTGGTTTGCCGGGTACGTCGGGATTCGTGGGCGAATTCATGGTGATTCTTGCCACCCTGCACGGGAACTTCTGGTTGGCGTTTGTTGCCGCGACCACCCTCATCATCGGAGCGGCGTATACCTTGTGGCTGATAAAGCGCGTCGTTTATGGGCCGGTTACGAACCCGAAAGTGGCGGCGCTTCAAGACATAAATCTCAGGGAAGGGGTTTTTCTGGGTTTATTGGCTGTGGCTGTGCTGGCTGTGGGTATATGGCCTGCTCCTTTGCTGGATGTAATGCACGCCTCGGTACATCATTTGCTGCAACAGGCGCTGACCTCGAAATTGTCATAACAGGATACGAAACGAATGGCTCTTCCTTTAGCGAAGCAATTTGCCCTGATGGTGCCCGAACTGTTCTTACTTGGCATGATCTGTGCGATTCTGGTAATCGATGTTTTTCTCAAGAACAGCCAGCGAAACGTCACTTATTGGTTGAGCCAGTTCAGTCTTCTGATAACCGGAATTCTTGTTTTGACGATGAATCCTGGTGAGCGCATCACGGGATTTGATGGGGCTTTCGTCAGTGATCCGTTTTCTGTTTTGCTCAAGTTGTTCGTGGTGGGCATCACCATCGCTGTATTTGTTTATTCGCGGCCATACATGCGTGATCGGGAGTTGTTCAGGGGGGAATATTTCGTGTTGGGCCTCGCAGGTGTGCTCGGCATGATGGTGCTGATATCGGCGCACAGCCTTCTGACCATTTATCTAGGGCTTGAATTGATGTCGCTCGCACTCTACGCCATGGTCGCTTTTCAGCGTGATTCAGGAAGGGCATCCGAAGCCGCCATGAAGTATTTCGTTCTCGGCGCCTTGGCATCTGGTTTGTTGCTTTATGGCATGTCCATACTTTACGGCCTTACTGGCTCACTCGACATCACCCGGATCGCTATAAATCTGGCCCACTCTCCTCATCCGGAGGTAGCGGTGGGCCTGGCTGTCGTTTTCATCGTCTCCGGTGTGGCATTCAAACTCGGCGCTGTCCCCTTTCATATGTGGATCCCCGATGTCTATGAAGGCGCCCCTACATCTGTCACCTTATACATGGGATCAGTCACCAAGATTGCTGCGTTTGCCATGGTGATTCGATTGTTGGCCGAAGCATTGCCCAGCGCTCATATTCACTGGGGAGGAATGCTGGAGCTGCTGATTGTATTGTCATTGGCAGTAGGCAATGTAATAGCTATCGCCCAAACCAGCATCAAGCGCATGTTGGCTTACTCGACGATTTCTCATGTCGGATTCGTTTTCATGGGCGTTTTTGCCGGCACGGACGCGGGTTATGCGGCCGCTACCTATTATGTTCTGGTCTATGCTTTGATGTCTGCAGGAGCATTCGGAATGATCGCGCTACTCAGCCGGAAAGGATTTGAAGCAGAAAACATTGAGGATTTCAAGGGACTAAATCAGCGTAGTCCCTGGCTGGCGTTCATGATGCTGCTGATTATGTTTTCCATGGCGGGGATCCCACCGACGGTGGGTTTCTATGCCAAATTGGTGGTTTTGCAGGCGGTTGTGCAAGTTGATCAGCCATGGCTTGCGCTTTATGCTGTTATTATGTCTGTTATTGGGGCATTCTATTATCTGCGTGTAGTCAAGTTTATGTACTTTGACAAAGTAGAGGAAGTTGTTCCGGTGAGATTGAAACTCGATGCGGGCATACTTATGAGTTTCAATGGCTTGGCGTTGCTAGCGTTAGGGATGTTTCCTTCCGTTCTCATGGTATATTGCACGGCTGCCGCAGGTGGGCTTTGATGGTTTACGTATGGCTTCTTATCGGTTTGGCGATTATTGCGGCCAATCTGCCGTGGTTGAGCGAACGGAGATTTTTTCTGTTTCGAACGGAAAAAAATAAATCTGGCGCTTTTCGTTTTCTCGAATGGTCGGTGATGTATGTCGTCGTGGGATTGATTGGTTTTGGGCTAGAAAAGCGTTTGACGGGCGAGATTTACTCGCAGGACTGGGTGTTTTATACGGTTACCTTGGCACTGTTTCTGGTATTTGCCCTGCCAGGATTCATTTATAGATATGATCTTCGGAAGTTACTGAAAACGCAAAGACGCCATTTGCATAAGAAACCCACTTGAAGCATACCCAAATTCAGTTGATACCATGGGCAACACCTAAAGCCTGAAGTTTAAATCGTGCCAGCATCGCAATTAGATAGTTTTGTGTCCGCAAGCCGCGTATTTTCGTCTTGACGCCCACTTTGGGCGAACAGTGCCCTTGTCAACAGGCTGAGGGTCTAGTAATATTCGCTTTCCTGATGCGGGGTGGAGCAGTCTGGCAGCTCGTCGGGCTCATAACCCGAAGGTCGCAGGTTCAAATCCTGCCCCCGCTACCAATCGGTTTTTTAACAAAAAAGCCCCTTAATGGGGCTTTTTTGTTGGTTGGGAACAGGTCCCTGATTGCACAAGATGGTACATCGGAGAGTTGTGTATGAAAGAAGTTTCCGCCTCCGTAGTTGCTTTGGAGGGATTGATTGATCCGGTAGTCCGCAGTCTCGGATTGGAATTATGGGGGCTGGAGTTCTCGCCCGTGGGCGGCAGTGCTTTGCTAAGGGTATTCATTGATGCCCCGCATGGCGTTACATTGGACGACTGCCAAAAAGTTAGCGATCAGGTGAGCGCTGTATTGGATGTTGAAGATCCTATTCCACAGGCATACCGCCTGGAAGTTTCTTCTCCGGGGCTCAATAGGGTGCTTTTCAAACCAGAGCAATACCGACGTTTTAGTGGGAAAAGGATTAAATTGCGACTACGCTGGCCCTTGCATGGCAGAAGAAATATGGCGGGCCTTTTGATGGGGTGCAGTGAGACAGAATTACAGATGGAAATGGATGGTGAGCATGTGACCATTCCTCTGGAGGCGATACATCGAGCCCGTGTGCTGGGTTCGGGCGAAGATTCTGCTCGGCAGGGTTGATCTGACTGGATTATTTAAGTATGCCCCGGATTGAAGGGGTGCAGGAGAACTGGCGATGAATAAAGAAATTCTGCTGGTTGTCGATGTCGTCTCGAACGAGAAGGCAGTAGACAAGGAAATCATTTTTGAGGCTATTGAGGCGGCATTGGCCACTGCGACGCGTAAAAAGCATGGCGGAGACATCGATGTGCGTATCAGTATAGATAGAAAAACGGGTGATTATCAGGGCTTCAGGCGATGGTTGGTAGTCGATGATGAAGATCCGGAATTTGAATCGCCAGAGAAACAGCGTTTGCTCAGTTATGCCCGCCAGGAATATCCGGATATCGAGGTAGGGGAGTACATCGAAGAGCCAATCGACGCGGCTGATTTTGGACGTATAGCCGCACAGGTCGCGAAGCAGGTAATCGTGCAGAAAGTACGCGAAGCCGAACGGCGTCAGGTCGTCGAGGCTTATGAAGCCCGAGTTGGTGAGTTGGTCATGGGGGTGGTTAAACGCACTGATCGCCGTGGCGTTTATCTTGACTTGGGTGGTAATGCGGAAGCATTTATTCGACGCGAAGATATGATACCCCGCGAGAATGTACGGCCAGGAGAAAGGCTTCGCGGCTACCTTAAGGAAGTGCGACACGAACCGCGCGGGCCACAGTTGTTTATTAGTCGGACTGCTCCGGAATTCTTGATAGAGCTGTTCAAGTTGGAAGTGCCCGAAGTCGGCCAAGGGCTTATCGATATAATGAGCGCGGCACGTGATCCTGGCTTACGTGCGAAAATTGCAGTTAGATCGAATGATCCGAGGCTGGATCCAGTCGGTGCCTGTGTGGGTATGCGTGGTTCAAGAGTTCAGTCGGTGTCGAACGAGCTTGCGGGCGAGCGTATAGATATCGTCCTCTGGGACGAAAATCCCGCACAATTCGTCATCAATGCCATGTCGCCTGCCGAAGTCGTATCCATCGTGGTGGATGAAGATCGACACAGCATGGATATCGCGGTGACGGAGGACAAGCTTTCTCAAGCGATTGGGCGCGGAGGACAGAATGTTAAGTTGGCCAGCCAGCTGACGGGTTGGGAATTGAACGTAATGTCTGAGCAGCAAGCTGAAGAAAAGACCGAGCAAGAGGTTCGCGAGCTTTCTGAGCAGTTCATGCAACAGCTTGATGTGGATGAAGAAATCGCCATGATTTTAGTGCAGGAAGGATTCTCTAGCATTGAAGAAATCGCCTATGTGCCCAAGGCAGAGTTACTGAACATCGAAGAATTCGATGAAGACATAGTCGATGAGCTGCGAAGCCGAGCCAGAGATGCCTTGCTGACACGCGCTATCGCCGAGGAAGAGAATCAAAATAAACCGGCAGAAGATTTGCTGGCTCTCGATGGCATGGATGAAGAGCTGGCGCAGACATTGGCTCAGAAAGGAATCGTGACAGCGGAAGATCTGGCGGAACAGGCTGTTGATGACCTCATGGATATCCCAGGGCTTGATCGGGAGCGAGCGGCCGCATTGATTATGGCGGCCAGAGCGCCGTGGTTCGAAAAGGCTGGCGAATAGGTCGGCATTGAATGAAGTTGCTCGCATCATGGGCCATTGACCATTGAAAAGAGTCCGGCTGAATGCGAGAAAAAGAGATTTAGGCTGGAAAGCTCGTTTGTGAGGCGCATCTGAGTGGAGGCGACTGAATTTGACGTCTCCGCGTATTGCGTAAATGTAATTTCGACAGCTAGTCAAAAGTGCAAAGATGAAAATTAACTTGAGGTGACCGAGCATGAGTACGGTGACAGTCAGACAACTTTCGGAAAAGGTCGACACACCCGTCGAACGTCTTCTGGAGCAACTCAAGGATGCGGGTGTGCCAGTGAGCGGGCCCGATCAGGAGATCAGTGACGCAGAGCAGATGAAATTGCTCGATTATCTGCGCCAAACGCATGGTCATGGCGAGGCGAAGCCGCGTCAGCGAGTGACTTTGCGACGCCGTAGCACCTCGGAACTCAAAGTGGGCGGCTCTCAGGGGCGATCAAAGACCGTCAGTGTCGAAGTACGCAAAAAACGCGTGTATGAGCGACGCGCCGCCCAAGAGCAAAAACAAGAAAAATTGGCTGAAATGGCGAATGCTCAAGGGGCAGTTGCTGAGCAGGCCGAAGCGATGCCGGCTGCGGCGGAGAAGGTGCCGCCCTCAATGAAAGCGGAGGCCGTCGAGGCGCGAGAGATCCCGGCTGAATCAATAGAACAAAAAGAGGCGGCTCCCTCGCCGCAATCCCCATCTCCAGCCGAAACAGTAAACGAGGAGATCGCTTCGGAAAAACGCCCCGAAGAAGTGGCTGTGCCGGAAGAAGTGGAAGATAAGGTCAAGACATCTGCCAAAGCGTCTGTTAAAAACAAGAAAACCAAAGAAATAAATGAGCTGACGAACAAGTCAGCATTGCTGGCCAAAAAGATGGAAGAAGAGCGTCGGCGCTTGGAAGAAGCGCGCGACCGTGCTGCGGCCGAGCGTCTGGAAACGGAACGCAAGCGCAAGGAAGCAGAGCTCAAACGCAAAGAAGAAGCGGACAGGAAGGCCGCCGAGGAAGAACGCCGGAAAAGCCAGGAGATTGCACGTCGCGCGGGACAGGAAGAAAACCGCAAGACTGCTGGAAAGGCAGCCAAGACGCGCGGGAAAGAGAAGGATCGTGCCGAATTACATGTGGCTAGTGACAAGCGTGGCCGGCGAGGCAAGGCTTCCAAAGCGGGTCGCGGTCGCGTGGCCAACGAAATGGCAAGCAAACATGGGTTTGAGAAGCCCACGGCGCCGGTTGTACGTGAGGTAAAAGTGCCGGAGACGATCACCGTGGCCGATTTGGCGCAACGCATGGCGGTAAAAGCGTCCGAAGTTATCAAGGCATTGATGGGCATGGGTGTGATGGCCACGATTAATCAAAATATCGATCAGGATACTGCGATTTTGGTGGTCGAGGAATTCGGGCATGTCGCCGTACCAGTGGCCGCTGAAGAGCTTGATCAAGCTGTTGATCTGGCGGTGGAGACTGAAGAGCGTGAAGAGGTGACGCGCCCACCAGTAGTCACGATCATGGGGCATGTCGATCACGGTAAAACATCCCTGCTGGATTATATCCGTCGCTCTAAAGTGGCGGCTGATGAAGCAGGGGGTATTACTCAGCACATCGGCGCTTATCATGTGAAAACACCGCGTGGTGGGTTGACTTTCCTGGACACTCCCGGCCACGCCGCCTTTACCGCGATGCGCGCACGAGGCGCGAAAGCCACTGATGTGGTGGTGCTGGTTGTCGCAGCCGACGACGGTGTCATGCCGCAAACGATCGAGGCGATTGAACACGCGAAGGCAGGCGATGTGCCCCTGGTCGTGGCCGTCAATAAAGTTGACAAGCCTGAAGCCGACCCCGAGCGCGTAAAGAACGAGCTTGCACAACGTGAGGTGATTCCAGAGGAATGGGGTGGCGATATCCAATTCATCCCTGTGTCCGCCAAGACTGGAACGGGTATCGACGATCTGCTGGAAGCCATTTTGCTGCAGGCCGAAGTGCTCGAATTGAAAGCGCCGGACGAAGGGCCTGCGTCCGGCGTGGTGCTCGAATCCAGCCTGGACAAGGGGCGAGGTCCGGTAGCCACCGTTCTGGTTCAGAAAGGCAAGCTGAAACGCGGTGATATCCTGCTGACAGGACAAGAATACGGTCGTGTGCGGGCGATGTTCGACGAGAATGGCCGTGAGGTCCAGGAAGCCGGGCCGTCGATACCCGTTGTCGTGCTGGGGCTATCCGGAACGCCGAATGCCGGAGACGAAGTGCAGGTTGCAGCGACCGAGCGCAAAGCGCGTGAGGTGGCCGAATTCAGGCGTGGCAAGTTCCGCGAAAGCAAACTTGCGACACAGCAGGCTGCCAAACTCGAGAACTTGTTCTCGCAAATGCAAGAAGGCGAGACCAAATCGGTCAATATTCTTGTCAAGACCGATGTACAGGGAACAGCGGAGGCGTTACGCGACGCTCTGCAAAAACTGTCCACAGATGAAGTAACGGTAAAAATCATCTCTTCAGGGGTTGGCGGCATCACAGAGTCGGATGTCAATCTGGCTTTGGCCTCGAATGCGATCATCATCGGTTTCAATGTTCGCGCAGATGCTTCGGCGCGGCGCCTGGCCGCTGAAAAAGAGGTCGACATGCGCTATTACAGCGTGATTTATGAGGCGATCGATGACGTCAAACAGGCGCTATCCGGCCTACTATCGCCAGAATTGCGTGAACAGATCATTGGCTTGGCTGAAGTCCGAGACGTATTCCGTTCTTCTCAATTAGGCGCCGTCGCCGGATGTTTGGTGGTCGAAGGCGTGGTTCGCCGCGGCAACCCAATTAGGGTGTTGCGCAATAATGTGGTGGTATTCGAGGGCGAACTCGAATCTCTTCGCCGCTTCAAGGATGACGTTAACGAAGTGCGCGTGGGCACGGAATGCGGTATTGCCGTCAAGAACTATAATGATGTTCGACCCGGCGATCAGATCGAGGTGTATGAGCGTATCGAAGTCGCTCGCTCTCTCTAGCCAGAATGTTCCATCCTTATGACGCGATGGATGCGCCGAGATATGCCTGCTCAAGCGATTACTAACACATCTAGTCGAGCCTATCGATTAGGAGTCAGGGCATCGCTCGAGAGCGCCTGTTTCGATACACAGGCGTATCCGGCGTCAGCTCGGTTCCATTCTGGCGCTTTGGGCATTTAAGAATACTATCCTTAACAAGGACCTCTTGGGATTAAATTAGCGACCGAATGAAATATTCGGGAGAGTGAGGGCAACCATCTGTGCCAAAAGAATATTCACGTACCCAACGCGTAGGCGAACAGATTCATCGCGAACTCGCTGCGCTCATTAGTCAAGAACTCAAAAATCCAGGTATTGGCATGATCACGCTGGGAGATGTCGAAGTCTCGCGTGATCTGGCGCATGCCCGGATCTATTTCACCGTCCTTGGCGACGAGTCTGCATGCAAGGCGAGCGAATCAGCTCTCCAGAAATCGCGACATTTTTTGCGCCGGGAGTTGGGTAAACGCATGCGCATTCGCGTCGTGCCAGAATTGCGTTTTGTTTTTGACGATACACAGGTGAGGGGAGAACGACTTGATGCTTTGATTGCCGAGGCCATTAAAAAAGATCAAAAGCAGTCTGAGGAGGATTGAGCGCCATGCGTGGATCAAGACGCGCGAAGCGCCGCCGTGATGTTCATGGCGTACTTTTACTCGACAAACCCGCTGGGCTGACTTCCAATCAGGCATTACAAATCGTCAAGCGCTTATATAATGCCAGTAAGGCCGGTCATACTGGGAGCTTGGATCCATTGGCCACCGGCCTATTACCATTATGCTTTGGAGAAGCCACAAAGATTTCCTCGTATTTGCTCGAAGCGAACAAGCGCTATCTGACGCGCTGCCGTTTGGGAATACGCACTGAAAGCGGCGATTCAGAAGGAAATACCATCGCGACACGAGAGGTTCCCCAGGACATCGATAAGGCCAGAATCGAGAAGGCGCTTGAACCCTTGCGTGGAGATATCGAACAGATTCCGCCCATGTATTCAGCGGTCAAGCACGAAGGAAAGCGGCTGTATGAATTGGCCAGACAAGGCGTGACAGTTGAGCGCAAGCCGCGTTGGGTGCATGTGGGCCGGTTTGAGCTTGTAGAGCAAGCGGGTGATGAACTGCTTTTTCAAATTGAATGTTCGAGTGGCACCTATGTGCGTACCTTGATCGACGATTTTGGCGAATCCCTGGGTTGTGGTGCCCATGTCATCGAACTCAGGCGCTTGGGCGTATCCCCATTCGAAGATCCCAGAATGATTACCATGGATGAACTGGAGGCGATGGACCAGTCCCTTCTGGATGCGGTCTTGCTGCCAATAGACCAGGCGCTTGGGAATCTGCCGTCGATAGAGCTGGATACAAATTCAGCCCGTTTTCTCCGCCAGGGCCAAGCGGTATGGGTTCCGCAGGCGCCTACTTCTGGCAAAGTGCGCTTGTATCATTCCCAATCGTTTATCGGCATAGGGGAAATTCTGGAAGACGGCCGCGTGGCACCAAAGCGTCTTATGAACGAGAAAGCATGCGCGTCGTGAACTAGAAACAAAAGAGATATGACCAGGTTCAGACACATGTGAGACGTAGAAGGGATAAGGAAGGGGCCTCATTTTCGGGTGTTGTTGATAAACCGAAAGAGGAGGCCCCGAGATGAAGGTGTTTGGCCTTCAAGGCGAAATCATGCGTTCTGCCCGCCTGGCAGACAAGGTTTTTGATGATCCCGAAGGTGATTTTTCGTCT
>JALUXU010000049.1 GCA_027013225.1 Acidihalobacter sp.
GCCGCGAGCTGGGGCATGAACGCGAGGCCGTGGTCGGGGCTTATTTAGGCAAGTAAGTTGTTATGCAAAGCTTTCCATAACGTCTACCCAGGCAGATGATCCTTAGCCGTCGAAGACGTTACGTCCCGAAACCTGGCGAGCCGGCGGCTTGGTCGTCAACAGCTCAGCTAATGAAAGGCCGAGGGCACGTGCGATTTTTTCTGCCGTCCCAATCGAGGTGTTTATTTCGGCGCGTTCGATTGCACCAATCAGGGTGCGATTGAGGCCGGCCTCTAATCCAAGCGTCTCTTGCGACCACCGGCGCAGGGTGCGCACATAGCGAATGTTTTCGGCCAGCGTCCGGCAGATTTTCGGCGCCACGTGATCGGCATCATACGTCGGTGCGGGTTCCCGAACCCAATGCTCGAACCGAGCGACAGAACGGAATGAGTCAGTATGCCAAGTGTGTACGGGCATGAGCGTATCTCCTGTTACACAATGAAACAGTGGCTCACAAAAAACGGCCCCGGTCCGTGATCGGACTCGGGGCCGCCTGGAATACCGCACCACCGGCTCGTACCGAAGTACAGCGGTGTATACTGGATGCAGCCACGAGTCTTGCCTTGTTCAAGCTCGGGGTTAGTCGCCCTGGGGGTGTTAGCGCACCCTCAGGGCGATGCTTTTCATGAGATCAGTATCACTATCGTAGTGATGCAAATCGATGTCAAGGTATGCCTTATATATAAGGCAGATGCCACCGGTATGGAAGTCAATGAAGGCTATACGGTGAAGCGTATATCCTGGAGATATACGGTAGACCGCATAAAATAGTGATTCCTATTAAACGACCGGTAATCCCTTCGGCGTCATCGCGTCCATGGCAAGATGCACCAGGTAGGCGCCTCCAATGGCGATACCGGCTATCCGCAGCCATTCCTGCGTTTCGGATGCCGGTTCCCACTGCCAGGCCCTGTAGACGCCATGGCCCACCAGACCGGCAACGGTCAGGCTATGGAAAAACTGGCGATGATTGGGATGCCGGGCCGGCTCCAGAATATCCGGCAACGTCCCGGCCAGCCAGGCGAGACTGCCAGCAACCAAAGGCTTCGCTGTGGGCTCTTCCTGGTTGTTCTCTGCAGCCAGGGCAACACCGCCCACGAGGGCGGCGGCACCAAGTCGGTGTGCGGCGGCATTGGCCATGCTATTTTTCCCTCCGAACGCCCTTGAACGGCCTGGGATCAGCTTTCTGGTCCATGAAACGGCCGGTGCCGGTATCACGCTTTACCCAGCGATTGGTTTTTGGGTTATGGGTTTGGGAGCGGCCACGAACCGCGCCATTGCGGTGTCCGTCGCCAGTTGGGGGATTTGTAGCCATAATCAATAACCTCATGAAATGATTTAATAAACTGTTAATATGTCGCTTGACTGTAGCGATCACATGCATTAAAGTTTACAAAAAATATGGCGATAGTCAAGTTTTGTAAACCGACTGGAGGCAATCCCATGATCGGAGACCGCATTCTTCAGGCAAGAAAAGCCGCGGGCCTTTCCATGCGAGCGCTCGCAGAAAAGGCGCAGATATCGGCGATGGCGATTTCAAAATACGAGAACAACAAATCGACCCCGTCATCGGGGGTCCTGTTGTCGCTTGCGGATGCGCTGGGCGTGCGCGTGGAGTATTTTTTCCGGGCATCTCG
>JALUXU010000050.1 GCA_027013225.1 Acidihalobacter sp.
TGGACACGCCTTTGAGGCTGTTCACGAGGTTGGAGACCGCCACCTTGGGCGGATATTCCACCAACAGGTGAGCATGATCGTCCTCACCGTCCATCTCGATCAGTTGCGCCCTCGAAGTCGACGCAGGTCTTGGCGAAGATGGTACGTAGCCGGTTGATGGCGTCGCCATCGAACACTCTGCGGCGGTATTTCGCCACAAAGACCAAGTGGACGTGCATCTTGAAAACGCAGTGCCGTCCGTGCCGGATAGCGTTTTCATCGCTCATAGACCAAGAGTATGATTCAAGGCATGCAACGACTCCAAGCCTACAAGTACGAACTCCGGCCAGACGGCCGGCAAGAGCGGCAAATGCGCCGCTTCGCCGGCTCGTGCCGCTTTGTGTTCAACGAGGCGTTGGCGTTGCAGAAGGCCCGCTACGAGCGCGGTGAGAAAAAGCTGGGCTATGCGGGCCTGTGCAAGCGGCTCACCGAGTGGCGCAACAGCACGGAAGCGGCCTGGCTGGCCGAGGCGCCGTGAAGAAACGTTCGGGCCAAGTCGGGCCTGAACAAGTCCATCCACAATCAAGGCTGGTTCGAGTGTGTGGAGTGTGGTTTCGAGGAAAACGCCGATCTTGTCGGAGCGATCAACATCCTGTCTCGCGGGATGCAAATGTTGCGAGACGAAGGGCAGGACACGGGCGACGCTTCGCCTGGGCGGGAAACCGCAGCCCGGATCGCCTGTGAAGTGAGCGGTGCGGTAATGCCGCCAGCAGCAGGAACCCGCCGAAGCGACTCGGCGGCGGCTCAATGCCGTGCCTGAGCGCCGTAGGAATCTCCGGCCTTCAGGCTGAGGAGGATGTCAAATATACCCAGTACCCTGTACTTCCGTTTACTGGCCAGGAACAAGAACCACGCGGAATCTTGCCTTGTTGCTTATCATTCTTTCATAGGCTTGAGCGGCTTTTTCAAGAGGATAGGTTTCGATTTTCGGTGTCACGTCGAAAAGCGCGCTGAATTCCAATGTCTCTTCGGAATCTTTGGCTGTGCCGGATGGCCATCCTCTGACTTCATGGCGCCCGCTGATCAGCTGAAGTGGTGATACATCAATCGGTTCGCCATCGACACCGACAACGATAAGGCGGCCATTTCTTCCCAACCCTCCTATCGCGGCACTGATGGCGGCACTGTTCGGCGCGGTAGCCAAAATTATCCGTGCGCCGCCCATGGACTGCAGAGCAGTGGCAGGATTCTGTTTGCTGGTATCGATAAAATCATGCGCGCCCAATTCGTATGCCTGGGATTTTTTCTCAGGGCCGTGGGACAAAGCCACAGTACGCATGCCCATTTTACGGGCATATTGGACGGCCAGATGGCCGAGTCCGCCTATTCCAAGGATCGCGACGGTATCGCCCGCCGTGGCGTCGGCGTGGCGTAGTGCGTTGAAAGTGGTGACTCCGGCACACAACAATGGTGCGGCCTCTGCAGAATTTAGAGCTTCCGGAACGTGCGCGAGAGCTTCTTCCGGAGCAACCATGTATTCTGCGTATCCTCCGTCATAGCTGATACCCGCGATCTTTTCGTTGCTGCAATTGACGAAATCACCAGCCCGGCAGGCCTCACAATGGAAACAATGCCCGCCATGCCAGCCGACCCCAACGCGTTGGCCTGGCTTGAATGTATGCACGCCATCACCTATGGCGTCGATAAATCCGATGATTTCGTGGCCGGGAATGCGAGGATACTGGATTCCAGGAAAGGCTCCTTCCTTTACGAAGGCATCGCTATGGCAAATTCCACAGGCCTCGACTTTGATGCGTACCTCGCCGGCTCCGGGTTCCGGAATGGGGCGCTCCACCACTTCTAAAGGTCCACCGGCATGCGTGACTTGTACTGCTTTCATAGGAAATCCTCCGTAGTTATTTCTTCATAGAGCGTGAAATCATTGATCTACGCGCAGGCAAAAATAGACTTATGAAACCGGCGGTGCCGACGATACCCGCCAGCCACCACAGCACCATGTCCACCCCGAGACAGGCCTGAATGAGGCTCAAGCCCATCAGCGCGATGGCGGCCAGTCCATTGGACAATCCCAGGGCAATTCCCGATCCAAGTGAACGGTTTTCTGGGAAGATGTCTTGCCCAATGAGCACGCTGAGAGGCATGCTGGAAAATAGGGAGATGCCGAGAAGGCCAAGAATTACAAGTTGCCATAAGCCCGAGGTTTCTAGAAAAGCTGCAATCAAGAGTGCAGAAAGCAGACTGGAAACGAACAGAATCGCGCGCCGTCCGATGAGGTCGGACAGGTGTCCACCTCCCAGGTTGCCAATGATCCCCACCACCAGGAGGATGGTGATCATGCCCGCTCCCTGAGTGAGATTATGCCCCTGCTCATGCCAGAGAATTGGCAAGAAAGTGACCAGGCCGAAGATAGTGAGGGCGCGCATCATGGAAAACGCGACTAGCAGACTCATTGGAGCGAAGTGAGTACCCCACGAAATTTTCTGGCCGCTTGAGTTCCGGGGTGGCAAGCTCGGTAGATCGCGCCAGAAAATTAGAATGCTCACCACAGCCGGTATAGCCAGATACCAAAGCGCGTGCAGACCCCAGAATACGACCACAAGACTAGCTAAATAAGGCCATAGACCACGCCCCAATTCGCCGCCGACCAGAAAAAGAGACATGCCAAAACCATGTCTGTTTCCGCTTAAGGTGCGTGCGGCAGCGATGGCTTGAGGGTGAAAAATCGAGCTACTGATCCCCACCATGATCAGGGCAAGAATCAATACCCAGAGAGTGGGGGCCAAGCCGATTGCGGCGGCGGATAAACTGCTGCCCAGAACGCCTAGAACGATGAATGTCCGACCACCGATATGATCGGCGACCCATCCACTGGCCACCTGCAATGCCTGACCGATAAGCAGAGCGCTCATGATCGGGCCTGCGAGAGTGGCATCGAGATGAAGGCCAAGCAATACCGCCGGGAGGATACCTGGAAGATAGTTCGCTGAGCCATCATTCAAAAAATGCAGCCAGCTGAGTTTGGCTAGGCACCCGTATTGCGGTTGTTCAATTTCGGCGCTCGATTCTGAGGATAAAGTAGAAACGCGGGTGTTCACAGCATTACTCCTAAATACATCATAGTTTGTTGTCTGAAACCTGATGTAACAGCAATCAGAGGCGCTCTTCATTGATTTGGCACCCAAATAAACCGACCGAACGGTTTTTTGGCATTCTAAATCACCCAATTCCAAATGCAATAGGAGCTGTTTACTGCGAAGAGCCATTCTGTGCCCAAGAAGGGACCGCGCAGGGTAGGATATATAAGTGGCTTTCGAGTCGTTAAGATCAAAGGGAGCGATGATGAATGGTTGAACCACTTCATATAGCCGGCATCCACAATAAACAATCAGTCACGTCGATAGGGGCCGGGTATCTACCTGAACAAAAAGCTCAAATTGACAGCGCAGTGTCTATGTTAAGCCAAGCGTGCGAGAAAGAGATAGGCAAAACACAAGGCGGGCGCGTCGCGGCCATGCTCGAAGGCATAGGCAGCGACCCCGAGACCGTGACAGCCGCCCTGCTTGCAGATCCTTGCTTGCACGAAACCGTAAGCCCTGCCGAGATCGAGGCCCAATTCGGTTCCGCGATTTCCACTTTGGCTGAACGGGTCAGGCGGATAAGTAATGTTCGTGAATGTTCGGATGAGTTCGTAACTCCACCCGAACAGGCCGAGCATGTGCGCCGCATGTTGTTGGCAATGGCTGAGGACGTACGGGCTGTCCTTATCGTGCTGGCTTACCGAATAGAGCATCTGCGCAATCTCAAGATGGCGGATCAAGACAAACAGCGATGTTATGCACGTGAGACGCTGGATATCTACGCTCCGTTGGCCAACCGGTTGGGTATAGGTCAGCTGAAATGGATGCTGGAAGATTTATCGTTCAGATATATCGACCCAATTGAATACAAAGAGATAGCGCGTAAACTTGAAGAAAAAAGAGATGAGCGTGCGCGCTATATAGAAAATTTTGTCCAAGAGCTGAGAGCGTCGCTTGAATCTGAAGGCATAAAGGCTGAGGTCTATGGGCGCCCTAAACATATCTACAGTATCTATCGAAAAATGATGCGTAAGCATCAGGCTCTGGAGGATTTGTATGATCTTCGTGCCGTGCGGGTGTTGGTCGATAGGGTAAGTACCTGCTATACCGTTCTCGGAATCGTGCATTCCTTGTGGCCTTATATCCCCAAAGAGTTTGACGACTATATCGCGCATCCAAAGGAGAATGGCTATCAATCTCTGCATACGGCGGTGATCGGGCCTGAAGGCAAAGCGGTCGAGATTCAGATACGCACGCATGAAATGCATCGCTTCGCAGAACAGGGTGTGGCGGCTCACTGGAAATACAAGGAAGGCGGACGTCAGGACAAAGCCTTGGAACGGGTGATCGGCTCCCTTCGGCAATTGCTTGAAAGTGGGGATAACGACGAAGAACTGCTCGAAGGATTTCATGAAGAGTTGTTTGGTGACCGCGTCTTCGTTTTCACTCCCAAAGGAGATGTGCTTGATATGCCGCGTGGGGCAACGCCGCTGGATTTTGCGTATGCGATTCACACCGAGGTTGGGCATCGCTGCCGTGGGGCTAAAGTCAACGGCCGGATCGTTCCATTGACCTATGAGCTCAAGTCTGGAGAGCAGATTGAAATCCTGACCGCCAAGGAAGGCATGCCCAGCCGTGACTGGATGAATTCGAATACAGGCTATCTCTTTACTTCCAGGGCACGCTCCAAGGTCAGGCATTGGTTTGCCTTGCAGGATCGAGAGCGTAATCTTGCTGATGGCCAGTCGATTCTGGAGCGTGAAGCCAAGCGTTTAGGGATCGAGAATCCGGATATGGATGCCTTGATCAGTCGTTTTCATGTTCAGACGCACGAAGAGCTTTTGCTTTCCATTGGACGAGGAGATATCCGCCCGGCTCAATTGACGAGCGCCTTGCAGGGGGCATCTCAAGCCAGGGACATTTTTTCTGGTATATCACGTCAGCCAAAAACCGAAAAAAGCCGCCACGGATCCGATATTTATGTGCAGGGCGTAGGTAATTTGTTGGTAAATTTTGCGAAATGCTGCCAACCCGTGTCCGGAGATCCGATCATCGGATATATCACCAAGAGGGAGGGCATTAGCATTCATCGTCGCGATTGCGCAAACATACTGAATTTAAACGAAGATAATCGAGCTCGTCTTATCGAAGTTGACTGGGGGAATAAATCGCAACGCTATCCGGCGGCCGTTCACATAGAAGCATTTGACCGCCAAGGGTTGTTGCGCGATGTCACTTCTATCCTGACAAATGAAAAGATCAATGTGTTGGCTGCGAATACGCGTACTAACTCGGATGATTTAAGCGTCAGGATGGATTTGGAAATCGAAATTGAGGATCTTCCACAACTTGCCAGAGTGCTCGACCGCCTATCCCAACTTCCTAATATTATTAGTGTGAAACGCAAGCAATAAGTCAGGTGAGACAAAGCCTTTTGGATAGTCCACCATATCAATTTGCGAGGCATAAATCCGGCATGACAGGCATCAAAATCCGGAAATTGGAATGGTTAAAAGCAATGGCAGCAAGAAACGATCGTTCAGCCGAGCGGTAATGATCGATGGCGGTATGGGTGAACTACGATCTCAGGGGCTGGGATAAAAAGACCTTTCGAAAATTATGGTGGAGCGGAGGAGGATCGAACTCCCGACCTTCGCATTGCGAACGCGACGCTCTCCCAGCTGAGCTACCGCCCCAATTCATAGGTATATTGTAGCCATCTTATTTCAGGCTGGCCAGTCCAAATCATCCTCATTCGATTGGAATAGGGTTAGATTGGTATGGCCTTGTCGTCGATATTTCTGAATGCTCGATAACAATTACTCCCAAGGGGGGTAATGTGAGTTTCAGAGAGTGTTCCCTCCCCATCCAGGGAATTTTCTCTGCTTCCATCTTTTCAGGATTTCCCATACCACTCCCACCATATTGGGTGGCATCAGAATTCAGGATTTCCCGATAGATGCCCGTTTGATTCACGCCGATTCGATAATCCATTCGCGGCACGGGGGTGAAATTGCATATCACAACGAGGTCTTCGTCTTCGCCATGGCGCACAAAACTCAGTACGGATTGTTCGGCATCATGACAATCGATCCACTCGAACCCCTCTGCCTCGAAGTCTCGCGTATGCAGAGCAGGGCGAGCGGAATAAAGGCTGTTCAAGTCACGCATAAGGGTTTGCACGCCTTGATGGAAGGGGAATTGGAGAACATACCAATCGAGGCTGGCGTTGAAATTCCATTCTTCTCCTTGGCCGAATTCACATCCCATGAAAAGCAGTTTTTTGCCAGGGTAGGCATACATAAACGCATAAAGCAGACGAAGATTGGCAAAGCGTTGCCATTCATCGCCGGGCATGCGGTAGAGCAAAGAGTGTTTGCCATGAACAACTTCATCATGTGAAAAAGGGAGAACGAAATTTTCTGTAAACGCGTAAATCAGACCAAACGTCAGCTGATCATGATGGTATTTGCGGTAAATCGGATCAAGCTTGAAATATTCCAGCGTGTCATGCATCCAGCCCATGTTCCATTTCATGGAAAAGCCGAGTCCGCCGACTTCAGGTGGACGGGTCACTTGAGGCCAGGCGGTGGATTCTTCCGCTATGATCAGAGTGCCGGGGTGGTTGCCTTGCACGGTTGTATTGAGTTCGCGCAAGAAGGCGATCGCTTCGAGATTTTCACGCCCACCATATTTATTGGGTATCCAGTCGCCCGGTTGTCGGGAATAATCCAGATAGAGCATCGATGCCACCGCGTCGACCCGTAAGCCATCGATGTGAAATTCTTCTACCCAGTACATCGCGCTGGAGACGAGGAAGTTACGGACTTCATTACGTCCGTAGTTAAATATCAAAGTGCCCCAATCTCGATGTTCACCTAGGCGAGGATCTTCATGTTCGTACAGGGCTGTCCCATCGTAATGCGCCAGGGCAAAAGCGTCCTTGGGGAAGTGGCCTGGTACCCAATCCAGTAAGACACCGATGCCCGCCTGATGCATTCTGTCCACAAAGTAGCGGAAGTCGTCCGGAGTACCGAAGCGGCTGGTGGGCGCGTAATAACCGGTGGTCTGATAGCCCCATGAGGCATCGAGAGGATGCTCGGTAATCGGCAGTAATTCCACATGTGTGAAACCCAGATCGCTTACATAATTGACGAGCCGGTCTGCGAGTGTTCGATAGTCCAAGAATTCTCCCGTTTTTTCGTCACGTTGCCATGACCCGAGATGTACTTCATAGACCGTCATAGGTTTGCGTTGCCAATCCCATTGTTTGCGTCGGGTTAGCCATTCACTGTCATTCCATTGATAAGCACTTGGGCCGGTGGTAATGCACGCTGTTTGGGGACGGCGTTCGAACTGGCGCGCATAAGGATCGATTTTTACGAAGACGGCTCCACTGTCGCGATTTCGGAGCTCAAATTTGTATAGAGCACCAGGCAGTATTCCGGGAATGAATAATTCCCAGATTCCGGTGGCGCCACGAAGTTGCATGGGATGATAGCGGCCATCCCAACGGTTGAAGTCTCCTACAACACTGACCCGTTCTGCGCTAGGCGCCCAAACAGCAAACAATGTCCCTTCGATGTCATCCACCTTGGTGAGGTGGGCACCCAGAATTCTATAAACATGCCAGTGTTTTCCTTCGCTTATCAAATGGAGGTCGAAATCACTGAGTTGCGGCCTGAAGCTGTAGGGATCTATGAATTGATGCTCATTACCCTCTTCATCACGCCAGTTGACACGATAATGAAGGGTAATTTCCGACCGATTTCCCGTCCATTCAAATAATCCCGGATAGGCAGAATTGGCTTGCATGAGGGGGCCTGCGTCATCGATCCACACCTGACTGGCATGCGGAAGATGGAGACGCAAATGTATTTGATCTTCTGTAATGGGATGGGGTCCCAATACCGTGAAAGGCGCATGATGTCTGGCTTGAACGATTCGAAGTAGCTCGTCGGAAGATTTTGTGGGTGGATTGTCCAGCATCAAATAAGCCTCGAAAGTGAAGAGATGGAGTTTCTGTAACCCGGGTCACAACTTGGTAACCATTCGTATTGTAAGCTATGTAGGATTTCCAGTAACCTTAAACATCATAGCGCGGGTTCAAACCCTACTCTACACTATTTTTGGAGAGACTTATGGCACAACAGACACAACGTTTCGTCAGTCGTCTGACACGTGAGACCCTGGCCTTGATATTGGCCGGCGGGAGAGGGTCACGATTGCATGATCTGACCAACTGGCGAGCCAAGCCTGCTGTTCCATTTGGCGGCAAATTCCGCATCATTGATTTCCCCTTGTCTAATTGCCTGAATTCAGGAATACGGCGGATGGCGGTGCTAACCCAGTACAAAGCACATTCACTTATTCAACATGTGCAAAGAGGCTGGGGTTTTCTGCGTGGAGAGTTCAACGAGTTTGTGGAGTTATGGCCAGCCCAACAACGGGTCAACACCTCTTGGTATGCAGGAACCGCGGATGCTGTCTATCAAAATCTGGATATCATTCGCCAACACGATCCCGAATACATTCTCATCCTGGCAGGCGATCATATATATAAAATGGATTATGGCGAAATGATCGCCCATCATGTGGAAACCAATGCGGATATGACGGTCGCTTGCCTTGAGGTCGATTTAGAGTCGGCCAAGAGTTTTGGCGTCATGAGCTCCGATGAAAATGGACGGGTGCTCGAATTTCAGGAAAAACCATCGGCTCCTAAAAGTATTCCCAATCATCCTGATCGGGCTTTGGCATCGATGGGAGTTTATGTTTTCAATGCGCAATTTTTGTATGAGCAATTGATAAAAGATGCGGATTCCCCAAGGTCAGAGCATGACTTCGGAAAGAACATCATTCCTGAGGTTATAAAGAAATATCGTGTCATGTCTTTTCCCTACAGGGATACGCAAAAGAACACTCAAGCCTACTGGCGGGACGTCGGGACGATTGATTCCTATTGGGCCGCCAATCTTGAATTGATCGGCGTAACTCCGGAATTGAACCTCTATGACGAAGATTGGCCTATATGGACATACCAAGAGCAGCTACCGCCAGCGAAATTCGTTTTCGATGACGAAGACCGCCGCGGCATGGCGGTAGACTCCATGGTTTCCGGTGGTTGCATTATATCCGGTGCTGTTGTAAGGCACTCTTTGCTGTTTTCAAACGTAGTAGCCAATGCGCATTCTACAGTCGAAGATTCCGTGATCTTGCCGAATGTACATATTGGCGAAAATGTCAGAATCAAGCGTGCTATTATTGATTTGGGCTGTCATTTGCCAGATGGCATGGTCGTTGGTGAAAACCTGGAAGAAGATTCGCGAAAATATCGGGTCTCACCACAAGGGATCGTGCTGGTTACGCCGGAAATGCTTGGGCAAAATATCCGCTTTTCGCGATAGATTAATCCACTAGGCAGGCGAGAAAAGACTGCAGTGAAAAAAGAATCGCTCTTCCCCTGGTGGCAAGTCCCTCGGCGAAGCTGGCGACAAAATACGCCGGCAGGAACACAAGAAGCTCATGAAAGCAGGCAAGGCAGACCTCAAGGGAACCAAGCATGACTGGCTGTCCAATCCCAAGAACATGACCCGAAGACAGAAACAGCGCTTCAAGGCGCTACGCGATTCCACGCTGAAGACCGCCCGTGCCTGGCCATCAAGGAGTTTGCCATGTCGT
>JALUXU010000051.1 GCA_027013225.1 Acidihalobacter sp.
AACTGTTCGGGTTGTGGTCAGATGAGGGGGAGGCGATCCGTGCTGCTAGCGGTGTGCGTCACCAAGGCTGTGTCGACCTACCTCCCCCGAGCCTCAACATAACGCTTTTTGGATATACAAGGCTGTCAAGTGATCTCAGCCATTACTTCCGGTTTTCTGGCGCGGTGCGTGCTCGGCATTAGGAGTATGGATGGGAATAACCCGCGCCACCCCTTTTTTACCAGCTGCAGCGGGCAGTCCTTCGGCTGGATCGGGCGCCATAGCCCCTTCCGTTCGGGGGCCCGCAAGGGATACCTTCAGCGCCTTAAGAGGATGCGCTACGGCATCGTTTACCGCTGTCGGCTCGAAACCGCAATGCGCCATGCAATTGGAACATTTTGGGTTATTGCCAACGCCATAGGCGTCCCAATCTGTTTCGTTCATGAGTTCGTCGAAGCTTGCCGCATAACCCTCATCGACCAACAAATAACAAGGACGTTGCCAACCGAAGACGTTGCGGGTTGGATTCCCCCACGGGGTGCACGCATAACTCTGATTACCGGCAAGGTAGTCAAGATACAAGGAGGAATGGTTTAGGGGCCATTTTTTCTTGCGACGCTTGAATACATCGCGGAACAATTGCTTGGTTTGCGTGCGCTGCAGGAATAAATCCTGCCGTGGGGCATGCTCATAACTGAAGCCTGGCGAAACGGTGATCCCCTCGACACCGAGCTCGGTCGCGAAATCGAAGAAATCAGCAATCTCCTCCGGGGTTTCTCCCTGGAAAAGAGTGCAGTTAATAGTGACCCGAAATCCTTTCTCGACGACTTCACGGATGACGGGTACCACGCGGTCGAACACGCCCTCCTGAGAGACCGAGGCATCATGTCGTTCGCGATTACCATCGAGATGAATGGAGAAGGTCAGATAGGGGGAGGGCTCATAATCTCCCAAACGTTTTTTCAGCAACAAGGCGTTTGTGCACAAATACACGAACTTGCGGCGTTCGATCATGCCGCGCACGATTTGAGGCATTTCCTTGTGAACAAGAGGTTCGCCTCCCGCGATCGATACTACGGGCGCACCGCATTCATCAGCCGCGGCCAGGCATTCATCAACACTCAAACGCTTGTTGAGAACCTCATCAGGATAGTCGATCTTGCCACAGCCGGCGCAGGCGAGATTGCAGCGAAACAGCGGCTCGAGCATCAATACGAGAGGATACCGCTCCTGACGTTTGAGTTTTTTGCCCATGATGTAACGGGCTATCTGGAATTGCTGACGTAATGGCACACCCATGTTGTTGGCTCCACTTCGATTCATTGCCAGTATCCATCGTGCGAACCCGCCGCCGAAAGCGCGTCACCAGTGATCCGCGTGCTCGATTCGAGGCTGTCAGATCTTGAGCTTCACACGATAGAAGATAAGTTCACGGCATTTTGCACTATCTAGGCCCTCCTTCCAAGTTTTGCTTATGTTTCTTCTTGACGGCAAAATATGGACAACGCGCTTGTTGGACTATTGCAGTCGAATTCTACTGGGGGCGCATCATGACATTTAACGTAAAAAAAATCTTCGAACGAGTAACCGGCCTGGTGTTTGCCGTGATGCTGCTTTTCCTGTCCATCGGCATCATCATCGGCACGATTCGGCTGTTCGCCTTGTTATATGATCTTATCGTCAGCAAACACATCATGACCAACTATGTGCATGTCATTTCTCAAGTGCTGGCGTTATTCATTCTTATCGAATTGACCCGTTCCCTAGTCGAATACTTTGAAGTCAAACGAGTACGATTGACTTTCATCATCGACGCAGCAATTGTTTTTGTATTGCGTGATGTAATGATTGGATTGTTCGAATCCAAACTGGAAGTCATGACGCTGTATGCATTGAGCGCCTTGCTACTGGTGCTTGGACTGCTGCGTATCGGCTCTATTGTCGTGCATCAACGTTATCTCATGCTCAACCGAAGCTACGGCAGGGGAGAAATCATAGATGAGGACGAGCTGTCATGATTTATAACTGACAGTTGAAATCATCGTTCACCAGGAGAGCAACAAATGAGCAAAGACACCGTGACGATCACCGATAATGCTACCGGCCGCAGTATTGAGCTGCCGGTATTGCACGGCACCGCAGGCCCCTCAGCGATTGACGTGCGCTCCCTGTTCAAGTCACTCGGCTACTTCACCTTCGACCCGGGTTTCATGTCCACTGCCAGCTGCAAAAGCGCGATCACCTTCATTGATGGCGAACAGGGAATTTTGCGCTACCGGGGCTATCCGATTGAACAACTGGCCGAACACAGCAGTTATCTTGAGGTCTGCTATCTGTTGCTGTACGGCGAGCTGCCGAACACCGCCGAATTCGATTCATTCTCTTCCAGTATCAAGCGCCACGCTCTTTTACACGAAGCCATGCGCCGCTTTGTAAGCGCTTTTCGCCATGATGCCCATCCCATGGCCATCATGGTCGGTGTGGTTGGCGCCCTGGCCGCATTTTATGGGGATGCCACCAATGTCCATGACCCGAGCGTGCGTGAACTGGCTTCTCACCGCTTGATCGCCAAAATGCCCACTATCGCGGCCTGGAGCTACAAGCATTCCATAGGCGAACCGTTCATCTACCCGAACAACAGCCTGGGTTTCGCCGAGAACTTCCTGCATATGATGTTTTCCGTCCCGGCCGAGCCCTTCAAACCCGATCCTCGCATCGTCAAGGCGCTGGACCTGATCCTGATTCTGCATGCCGACCATGAACAAAACGCCTCCACATCCACCGTTCGCCTGACGGGCAGTTCCGAAGCCAGCCCCTTTGCCGCCGTATCGGCCGGCATCGGTTCCTTGTGGGGCCCTTCGCACGGCGGCGCCAATGAAGCCGTGATCCGCATGCTCGAAGAAATCGTCGAATCAGGCAAACCGGTACAACATTACATAGACCGCGCCAAAGACAAGAACGACCGTTACCGTCTGATGGGTTTCGGACATCGTGTCTACAAGAATTATGATCCACGCGCGCGCATCATTCGCCAGGCCTGTTACGAGGTATTGGAGACTTTGAGCGATGATCATGCCAACAAGGCCTTGTTCGATACTGCGATGGAACTCGAGCGCATCGCCCTGGAAGACGACTATTTCAAGGAGCGAAAGCTGTATCCCAATGTAGACTTTTATTCCGGAATCATCTTGCGTGCCATCGGCATTCCCATGAATATGTTCACGGTCGTCTTCGCCATGGCTCGGGTGGTCGGTTGGCTGGCGCACTGGAACGAGATGATGAGCGATCCCGATGCCCGGATCGCCCGTCCGCGGCAACTGTATGTCGGCAAGGTTGAGCGCGATTATGTGGGGATCGACAAGCGCGGTTGACGCATTGACTAAAGTCGCCTGCCACCCCATATTGTAAGCACTCCACAACCATTGAGGATTTCATCATGACTATCGATCGTATCGTTTTAGCTCTTGCCGGCGCGATGATTATGGCCAGCCTGATTCTGTATTACTGGGTCAGCCCCTACTGGCTTTGGCTCACCGCCTTCGTGGGCCTCAACATGTTTCAAGCCGCTTTCTCCGGTTTCTGCCCGCTGGCCAAAATACTCAAGGCCATCGGTTTCAAACCGGGCGAAGCCTTCCACTAAGGCTGCGCGTACACAAGCAGACTCATAGGTTCCCCCGCAGACTCGCGTCTCGGCGGATCGCGGGTCTAAAAGCGGCTTGTTGCGATCAATATGCTTTAACAACCCTCCAAAGCCCGGCTTGCCGGGCTTTTTTATATTTGACCAAGAGAATCACTCAGGTATTGACTCGGGTGATAAATCATGTTGATATACCCATTAGTATTTAACCGAATTTTAATGGAGTATACGCCATGATCATCTTTCGTCAGCTTTTCGAGTCCGACACCTCCACCTACACTTACCTGCTGGCCGACCCCTTGAGCCGTGAAGGCATCATCATCGATCCGGTCAAGGAACAGCATGAACGCGATCTCGAGCTCATCCGCGAACTCGGCATCGATCTGCGCTACAGCATAGAAACTCATGTGCATGCCGATCATGTCACTGGTTCCGGGCTGATCCGCGAGGCAACCGGCGCCAAGGTTGTCACCGGCATGGCCACCGGCCTCGACTGCTCGGACATTTTGATCGCCGACGGCGAAACCCTGACCTTCGGCGATGAAGTGCTCACCGCCATCGCCACACCGGGACATACCGACGGATGCACAACCTACCGCTGGCGTGACCGCCTGTTCACCGGCGATACCTTGCTGATCAACGCCTGCGGGCGTACCGATTTCCAGCAGGGCGATGCCGGCAAGCTATACGACAGCATCCAGAAACTGTTCGCATTTTTCGATGAAACCTTAGTCTTTCCCGGCCATGACTACGAAGGCCGCCGGGTTTCCAGCATCGGGCAGGAAAAAGCGATCAATCCGCGCCTGGCAGGCAAGTCTCGTGAAGAATTCATCAATATCATGAACGGCCTGGATTTGCCTTACCCGCGCCATATAGACCGGGCGCTTCCGGCCAATCAGAGTTGCGGTCTCGCTGCCTGATCAGAGCTACCGTCAAAACGAAGCAAGGAGAATAAATATGCAAAACAATGGCAATGGAAACGGACCTGGCGGCATGGGCCGGGGCATGGGCCGGGGCATGGGCCGGGGCATGGGTGAAGGCATGGGCCGCCAAAGAGGCGCCCAGGGGCCGATTTCCAGGGACGCCGCCGAGGATCTGCATGCACGGCAGGCTGCCCTGGGCATAGACGAACAGGAAATGCAGCGCATGCACATGGCCGGCATGGATGAGCAAAAAATGCAGCGCCACCGGCACGACCAACAGGTATTTCATACCCTGCTGGAACATCACCAAGAACTCAAGCGTGAGGTAGAAAACCTACCCAATGGCATCCGCTCAGTGACCACTTCCGACAACCCGGAACTCGCCGCATTGATCATCGAGCACGCCCACGTCATGCACAAGCGCTTGCAGGAAGGGTTCGGCCTGCGTCACTGGGATCCGGCGTTTCCCGAAATCTTTGCCCGCGCCGACGCCGTGCATATGGAAATCCGCAACCTCCCCAACGGGGTGGAAACCTTGGAGACCAGCGAGGATCCCAATGTAGTCAAACTGATCCAGGCACACGGCGCCGTGGTCAGCGGCTTTGTGCGCGAAGGCTTCGCCGCTGCCCAGCGCTCAAGTCCCTTGCCCGCGGATTACCAGCGCGCCGTCACCTGAACGAAAACGAGAGGAAGCCACCATGCATAGAATCACTGTCATCGGCGCTGGTTTCGGCGCGCTCACTGCCGTACGCGAACTGCGCCGGCACGACCAAACCGCCGAAATCACCCTCATCGCCCCCAAGGCTGAGCTGATCTATCTGCCCAGCCTGATCTGGATTCCTGCGGGAATACGACAACCTGAAGATCTACGCATCAATCTGCATGCGTTCTTTGCCACGCACAAGGTCAAGCATGTCGCCGCGCGGGTCACCGCCATCGAACAGGGCGGACGACGGGTGGTGACGGACGGTGACACGGCCGTGGACAACGATGGCCTGATCATTGCCGCTGGTGGGCGTTTTCTCAAAAAACTGCCCGGTATCGAACATGCCATCACCATATGTGAAGGCATCGAGGCGGCGGTTACTATTCGCGATCGCCTGAACGATATGCAAAACGGCACTATTGCCGTCGGCTTCGGCGCCAATCCGAAAGAACCCGCCTCGGTACGCGGTGGCCCCATGTTCGAACTGCTGTTCGGCCTTGACAACCTGCTGAAACGGCAAGGTCGGCGGGATAAATTCAAGCTGGTATTCTTCAATGGAGCATCCCGTCCAGGGGCGCGTCTCGGCGACAAAGCCGTGGACAGGCTGCTGGACGAGATGAAAAAACGCGATATTGAAACCCGCCTCGGCCACAAACCCGTTCGTTTCGAGGCAGACAAGGTAGTCACGGAAGCGGAGGAATTCCCAGCGGACCTGATCCTGTTCATGCCGGGCATGACCGGGCCTGATTTCGCGCCTTCGTCCGGGCTTGCGCTTTCATCCGGCGGCCTTATTCAAGCCGATGAACATGCCCGCGCCACGGGCGCAGAACGGGTTTATGTGGCCGGCGACTCCGGCAGCTTCCCGGGCCCGGAGTGGGCGCCCAAGCAGGCGCACATGGCCGACCTCCAGGCCGAAGCGGCCGCGCGTAATCTGCTCGACGAGCTGACCGGCAGAGAACCGACTCATACCTTCAAGACCGAACTGGTATGCATCATCGACACCCTGGAGACCGGCATTCTGGTCTTCCGGAATCCCAAACGCGGATTTATCACTCCGCCCAGCCGCCTCCTGCATTTTGCAAAACGCAGCTTCGAACACAACTATCTGCAGCGTTACCGTCGTCCGAAACCGATGCGCTGAAACCCAGTGCGCGCCGCATCGTTCCGCGGACCGCAGACTGTCTCAGCCATAGGAACCATCTCCTGAATCGACCTGGCGGCGTAGGGCCATGGCCCGGCCCAGCGCCTGCAGTTCGGCGTGGCCGAGGCGGCGGGCCGCCAGAGGGAACACGGCCTGGTCTTCGAAGCGCACGTGCGCGCGTTCGAGGGCGTCGCAAAAATGCATGATGCGGTGGTGGCAGCCAGCGAACAGCGTAAGCGGTTCGTCGAAGCCGGCGGCGGGCGGCTGGATCAGCATGGGGCTCGCTCCGCGATCAGGCTCAGACTGCGGCCCATGGCCTGGGCGCGCGCCAGCCATTGGGCGGCGAGATCGGACGGCAGGTGGGCGTGCAGGCAGTCTTCGAACAGGGCCAGCCAGTGGCGGATCTCTTCGCCGCGCACGCCGATGGCCGCATGGGCGTCCGCCACGCGATAGCGGTAGGGCGCGTACGCCGGACCGCCGAGGGAGACCCACCAGAAATGGGTCAGTTTGGCTTCGTGCGCAGGCCAGTCTTCGACCACGGCAGCGAAACGCGGGCCGAGCAGAGGGTCTCGGCGCACGCGGGCATAGAAGTCCTGGACCACGCGCCGAATGGCGCCCAGGCCGATGTGTTCGGCAGTGTTCCGGGGCCGGGCGGACAGGGCGGAAGTGGGGGCGCGAAACGATAAGGCCGCCTAGGCTTTTTCGCGGCTGATCTTCAGCGTCAATACGGAGGCGTAGGTATCGCGCAATACGACCTGCGGATTGCCGCCGCGATCGAGCACCGTGACCGCCACCGAGACCCCTTTGCCGCGGCAGGTCTTGATGGTTTGTTTGGCGATATGAAGCGCCGTGTCCAGACTGAGCTGTGGCACGCGCACCGCGGGCGGCGGTGGCGCCGCTGTAGCCGCCGCGGCGAGCAGGAAGAATGCAACGCCTGTCAGCAGACGATGAATTGGGCGGCCCATGTCTCTTCCCCTTCGGCTGGTGGTCATTGATTAAAGAGACGGCGGCCCACGCCGGTTTATTTCCTCATAACGGCGCCTCCGGCAGCGCAAGGTCAGGAGGTCTTGCGCACCGCGCCCAAGTCAGAGCCAGCGGGTTTGAGCGGCGCTTCAGCCGCTCACCCCGTGTTCGTGGCATGAAAGGCAATTTCAGGCCAGCGTTCCTGCATCATCTGCAGGTTTACCTGGGTGGGCGCGATATAGACCAGATCGCCGCCGTGGTCCAATGCGGATGGTCCCGTGGTTGTGGATGCCGATGACTAAGCACGCATCACTTCACATTCCGCCTTGCATCCTTTGTCATCCGCATGCGTCTTCCTAGGCAAACAACCTAAAGGAGATAGTTGATGGAACGACATGCTTTTGCGGACTATTTACGAAGCTTTGATTACGAAGAACGCTTGGCGATGAAAATCCAACTCCCCGAGATGTTCGATTTGTATGCCGAAGGCAAGGCTGAGCTGGTAGATATCCGCTTTCGAGAGGAATATGCCGCCTGGAACTTGGGTTTTGGGTTGCACATCCCCCTGAACGAACTGCCGGATCGGCTCGAAGAACTGGATCGCAGCAAGATCATCGTCACTATGTGCCCGCATTACGACCGGGCTGAAATAGCCCGTCTTTATCTCATACTTCAAGGCTTTGAATCTCGTTATTTGACCGATGGGATGCTAGGCATCGCCAACGCTTTGCGTGGCGACAGAGCCCGGGATTACATGAACCGGATAGGAGATCGCAGAAAATGAATGCTGTTGAGATTGATGAACTGGCAAGAAAGGCGGCCCCCGCTGCCATGGGTGAAGTGCGTATCGGACTGGATGAGTTCATCCAGGCATATAACGAAGGCAAATGTGAGCTCATCGACATACGCATGCCGGAGGAAACGGCTATCTGGCAATTCAATTTGGGTCTGCGTATTCCTTCTAATGAGCTTCCTGAACGTCTCGACGAGCTACCAAGAGAAAAATTGCTGGTGATTGCCTGCCCAATGTCGGACCGTTCAAATATGGTTCGCAGCTATTTGGCCGCCAAAGGATTCCAGGCTAAATATCTGTCCGGAGGGCTTCTGGGCTTGGCCGATCGGCTTAAGGGCGGTGCTGCCAAGAGCTTGAAGCTTCGGCAATGAGCGATATATTGATCAGGGACGGGATCTATTTTCTCATCACTTTCGTCCTTTCCACCGTATTCGCCATGGGAGGAGTGGGTTCAGCCATCGCGCTGGTACCCACTCTCTCTATGCTTGGAGTGCCATTCAACTTGGCAAAAAGCATTGGCTTGTTTGTCAATTCCGCCTCGACTATCACCGCCTCGGTGATGAACCTGCGTCGAGGTGTGCTGGATATACGCTTCGCTCTCCCACTGGTGATCGCCGTGGTTATGGCCACGCCGGCAGGCGCTTGGCTTAGCCGTTATGTGCCGGAACACGATGTAAAATGGGTATTGGCGGTTTTTATGCTGATTAGCGCGGGCTTATTGCTGTTTTCAAAGCGTGAAGCCAAGGTGGCCTACGATCGAGCCTGGGTGATGATTGTTCTCGGCGGCGGCGTCGGTCTTGTTTCCGGCCTTATCGGCGTAGGGGGCGGCGCACCCATTCTGGCAGTGCTCGTTCTGCTTGGCTTCGATGCGAAAAAAGCGGCCTACGCAGTTACCTTTGTGATTCCCTTCTCTACGCTCAGCGGCTTTTTCACTTACCTCCATTTCGTCCACATGGATTGGATTTTGCTCGGGGTGGTCGGCTTTGGGGCCATGCTCGGAGGCTATCTTGGCGGGCGCATCATGCATTATTCCTTAAAGCCTGCCCAAATCAAAAAGCTGATCGCCATCCTGTTGCTTGGACTGGCAGGAAAAATGATCTGGAGCCTGGTATAGCCTTTTAAGCGCATGTTTTTCATTTCAACAGACCGTTAATCGGCGCACACCAGATCGGCTACAATAGCGCGTAAAACAAACGCACGCCATTTTGACCATCGCAGCGGGGCCGACAACACCCCCAAGGGAGGCAACATGAGACCTGACTGGAAAAGTTTTCTCGGCGATAACGGAGCGGAATTCGATGATGAACGGGTGATCAGTTTTGGCAATCCGGAACGCGAGCGGCGCATCACCACCACCAGCGATGTTTTTTGTGATTTATCCCACTTTGGCCTGATCGCCGCTCATGGCGAAGACGCAGAAACCTTTCTTCAAGGGCAGTTCAGTAATGACGTGCGCAAAGTCGGCGAAGCGCATAGCCAGCTCAGCAGTTACTGCACGCCCAAAGGGCGGATGCTGGCCAATTTCCGCCTCTTCAGGCGCACCGACACCTATTTCATGCGTCTTCCGCAATCGCTGATAGAAACCATGCTCAAGCGCCTGAATATGTATGTGCTGCGTGCCAAAGTCACTCTCGAAAACGCCGATGACGCCTTAGTGCGCATGGGCTACGCCGGACCCAATGCCGCAAACGAACTTGCCGAGGCTCTGGGCTCTTCCATTCCGGAAAATCCGAACGAGGCGCTCTCCTTGGCTCAACTGAGCATATTGCGCGTTCCCGGCATCCACCCCCGCTTTGAGATCTACGGGGAACTCGAAGCGCTGCAGGCGCTGTGGGAAAAGCTCAACGTGCGCGGCGCGCCCGTGGGCGCCGATTGTTGGGGGCTGCTGGATGTATTGGCGGGCATCCCCAACATCCATCCGCAAACGAGCGAGGCGTTCGTGCCACAAATGGCCAATATGGACCTTCTCGGTGGCATCAGCTTCGAGAAGGGCTGCTACCCCGGCCAGGAGATCGTCGCGCGCACCCGTTATCTGGGCACGCTTAAACGCCGGATGTACCTGTTCCATGTAGATACCGAGGCTGTCTCTCCTGGTCAGGAAATCTTCGATGCCGCCCATGCGGATGCGGGCCGCGTCGGGATCGTCGTCGAGGGATACCCTTATCCCAACGGCGGAATCGAGGGATTGGCCGTGTTACAGATCAAAAGCGTCGAGGATCCGGCATCCAAATTGCGTTTGGCCTCCCCCACGGGACCGCGCCTCTCCGTCCGGCCACCGCCCTACCCCATAGAGGAAACCACCTGAGGGCAACTTCACTCCGGCCGCATGTGCGGAAACAACAGCACGTCGCGAATCGAGGGCGCGTCCGTAAATAACATCACCAGCCGGTCGATGCCAATCCCCTCGCCCGCCGTCGGCGGCATCCCATATTCCAGCGCACGCACATAGTCGGCGTCGAAATGCATGGCCTCCTCGTCGCCGGCCTCTTTTTCTTCCACCTGCCGGCGAAAGCGCTCCGCCTGGTCTTCATAGTCGTTCAACTCGGAAAAACCATTGGCCAGCTCTCTGCCAGCGACAAAGAATTCAAAGCGGTCGGTGACTTGCGGATTTTTCGAGTTGCGGCGTGCCAGCGGAGATACTTCTGTGGGGTACTCGGTAATGAAGGTCGGCTCCATCAACCGCGGCTCCACTGTTTTTTCGAAAATCTCCGTCAAGATCTTGCCGGGGCCATACGCCAGTTTCAATTCGATGCCTAGAGCAGCAGCAAATGCACGAAGCTTTTCGGTATCTGCGACTTGCTCAAGGGTAAGCTGAGGATTGAAGCGCAATACCGCTTCTTGCAGGGTGAAGCGCGCGAATGGCTTGGACAAGTCATATTCCTCCCCCTGATAACTCAGAAGCAGCGTACCCATCACCTCCCTGGCCACCTGACGTAAAAGCTGTTCCGTGAAATCGATCAGGTCCTCGTAAGTAGCGTAGGCCTGATAAAACTCCAGCATGGTGAATTCGGGATTGTGCCGTGTGGAGACGCCTTCGTTGCGAAAGTTGCGATTGATTTCGAATACCCGCTCGAACCCACCCACGACCAGACGTTTTAGATAGAGTTCCGGCGCTATGCGCAAATAGAGCGGCATATCCAGTGCGTTGTGATGGGTGACGAAGGGGCGTGCCGTCGCGCCGCCGGGAATGGGTTGCATCATCGGCGTCTCCACCTCGAGGAATCCATGCTCGATCATGAAGCCGCGGATAGCCTGCACAATGCGCGAACGCATGCAAAATACCTCGCGTGCGGCCTCGTTCATGATCAGATCGACATAGCGCTGGCGATAACGCAATTCCTGATCGGTCAGACCATGAAATTTTTCCGGCAAGGGGCGCAGCGCCTTGGTCAACAGACGAACGGCATCTACGCGCACGCTCAACTCGCCGGTTTTCGTTTTTATCAGCGTGCCTTCCGCGCCGATGATATCGCCGATATCCCATCCCTTGAACGCCTGATAGGCATCACCCAGCAAATCGCGTTGCAGATACAGCTGAATCCTTCCGCTCATATCCTGCAGCTGCGCGAAACTAGCCTTGCCCATTACCCGCTTGAGCATCATCCGGCCGGCAACGCGAACCCGTTTCCCTTCCGCAGCCAACCAGTCGGCATCCTTGTCGTCAAACGCTGCATGCAGTTCGCCGGCCAGCGCATCACGGCGAAAATCGTTGGGAAAAGCTTCCCCGGTCTCCCGCAATCGGGCAAGTTTCTCCCTGCGCTGAGCGATCAGTTTGTTTTCATCGGGGGAGGTGGATGTATCCATCTGCTTTTTCCTGTGAGTCAGAGCCCGCTCTTGAGCGCGGCTTCGATGAATGGATCGATATTGCCATCGAGGACGGACTGGGTATTGCCGATCTCGACGCCGGTACGCAAGTCTTTGATGCGCGACTGGTCGAGCACATAGGAACGAATCTGACTCCCCCAACCGATATCTGACTTGGATTCCTCCAGCGCCTGTTGTTCGGCACTGCGTTTTTGCAGCTCCAACTCGTACAGCTTGGCTTTGAGCTGCTTCATCGCCGTGGCACGATTCTTGTGCTGGGAACGGTCGTTCTGGCACTGGGTCACGATGCCCGTTGGCAAATGCGTGATGCGCACCGCCGATTCGGTGCGGTTGACGTGCTGGCCGCCGGCGCCACTGGCCCGATAGACGTCGATGCGCAAGTCGGCAGGGTTGATGTCAATATCGATGTCATCGTCGATTTCAGGCGCCACGAACACCGCCGCGAAGGAAGTGTGCCGCCGATTACCCGAATCGAAAGGCGACTTGCGCACCAAACGATGGACGCCGGTTTCCGTACGCAGCCAGCCAAACGCGTACTCGCCCTCGAAGCGCACCGTGGCGCTCTTGATGCCCGCCACTTCGCCCTCGGATACTTCGATCAATTCGGTCTTGAATCCGCGCCTCTCACCCCAGCGCAAATACATGCGCAACAGCATTTCGGCCCAATCCTGGGCTTCAGTCCCGCCCGAACCGGCCTGAATGTCGAGGAAGGCGTTACTGGCATCCATTTCCCCCGAAAACATGCGCCTAAACTCCAGCTTGCCCACTTCAGCGGCATAGCGCTCGAGATCGTTTTCGACGGCCGTTACCGTGTCTTCGTCCTCTTCCGCTTCGGCTAGCTCCAGCAATTCACGGGCATCCGTCAAACCGCTGCTCAAGCGGTCATAGACATCGACCACCGCCTCCAGTTGGGCGCGCTCTTTCCCAAGCGCCTGAGCACGCTCGGGGTCATTCCATACATCGGGAAGTTCAAGCTCCCGCCTAACCTCTTCTAGCCGTTCGCGTTTGGTTTCGAGGTCAAAGATACCCCCTCAGCGCTTCGAGGCGCTGCGAAAGATCCTGAATTTGGTGATACAAGGGATTCAATTCCATGGGATACTTGCTTCCTGGATGTAAAGTCCGGCCACACCCACGCAAAGGGGCTCACCGCAAAAACCGAAATTTTAGCACGCAGCGATCCTTTATTCAGTCAGATTTGCCGTTTAGACAGGACCGCGTCATCTAACCGTGGCGAATTTAGATGACAGGGCCCTGGCCGTTTAGATGACGTTATCGTGCACACCCCGTCGATTCGCCATCGCCCGTCCCATTTCGGACAGATCGTCGGCGCTCAGAATGCGGCGCGCCACAGAAAACAATTTTTCTTCCTCGAATCGAACGTGTTCACGCTCCAGGGTGATGAAAGTCCCGGCCTGGTCAAGCGGGCATGCATGCCCTTCATTGATGGCTTGAAGCTGTGGGCGCAAAGCATTCCATGCCTCGGCTTGGTAAACATGTTCGGCAGCGATGTGCCGCCGCCAGCCTTCCACCAGTCCTCGCTCGCCCGCGGCATCAAGGCGGCGCTGCATCCTTGGCAGCAGATCTTCTTCCTCGTCCTGATGATGTAAGGGCGCGGCGCGATCAAAGTAGTTCAAAATGCGCCCGGCCGCCGCTTGCGCTTGCGCATCAGCGCCTGCGACTTGAAGATGCTCTTGCAATCGCTCAAGCGTGTCGCAAAAGCCGATGATGCGGCGGTGACAGGCCAAAAGCAGATCCAGCGGGGAATCGAAGCCCGCTGAAACGGAAGGCATCAAGTTATTCATTCGGTACAGCGCATGCACTGAATGCCATAGCGGTCGATCCAGGCATGCAACGCCTTAATGGCTTCTTCGCCGGTATGCATGGAATCCAGCGCATGCTCCGGGTCGGTGGGAGCCAGCCGGGCGATCCACGCATCATGATACGGATCAATGTTGAGCAGGTGCGGCGTTTCCAGCAAGGCTTCGTTACGCGCCACCACCTTGCCCTCGAAGGGCAAGGGCACGCCTCCAGCCCATTTGCCGCTTTCAAGGGTGGCCACTTGACGGCCAGCGGGAACAACCTTGCCCACCGGCTTGATGCGCACTCGCAAAATACGACCCGCAAAGGACTGCGCCGGATCGGTGATACCCATGGTGATGGTGCCATCGCCTTCGGGACAGGCCCATACATAGTCGAGATCGTAATACAGTTCTTCAGGCAGTTCGCATCCGTGATATTGACTCATGCCCTGATCTCCTCGTTGTGCGCCTTACGCAGGGCGTCGGCCGCCGCCTCGGCCACATCTTTCAACGGCCCATCGCCCATAAACAGAGGAAATATATCGCCCTCCTCGGTGCGATGATGGTCGGCGATTACCCGCGCAAGTAATTCGATGGCCTCCTCGGCCTCTTCGGCTTCTCTGTCCTCAATCGCTGATATGACTTCTTCGGCATAAGCGGGAATCTCGACATGACGCTTGCGCAGAATCGACAGCGTGCGCTCCAGATCCTCGTCTCCGGACGCCAGTTCATCGACCTTGGGATAGACCCATTGCTCTTCCACATCAATATGCGATTGCAACGCATGACGAAGGGCGCGGGCGCGTTCTAGCGCCTCTTCCCAGCTATCTTGATCTACCAGCGTCTTCAGCTGCTTAATTTCCTCTTCGGTACGGCGGTGATCACCGATGAATGCCTCCTCAAGCGGATCATGATGACTCATTGCCTATTCCTCCTTTTTGAGTCGTGGAGTACACAGCATATTAAACAAATAGCTTTTACGCCTTGATGCAGATCAAGGCATTGCCGCGCCAAACAGATTATTATCATAGAAACAAAGGAGGCTCCATGATGAGTAAGAAAGTGCAACTTCTGGTTTCCGAGTGGTGTCCGACCTGTTCCCAGGCGGAACAGCTCTGGAAACAACTCGCGGCACAAACGGGCGCCGAACTCGAAATCCTGGATGTGGCCAAGCGTCCCGGTCGAGATATCGTCGCCAAACTGATGATCCGGTCGGTGCCGGCGGCGGTCATAGACGACAAACTGGCCTTTGTCGGCGTTCCCGATCCGGAAAAGGCGCGGGCGGCGATTGTCGGGGACGACGCATGAGCCCAGGGCATCACCGCATCCGCATCAAGCGGATCTATGAAACACCCGCTCCTGATGACGGCCTGCGGATTCTGGTGGACCGGCTTTGGCCAAGGGGCTTGCGCAAGGAAAACGCGCGCATCGATCACTGGCTGAAGGAGATCGCTCCTTCCGACGCTTTGCGGCGAGAATTCGGCCACGACGTTTCGAAATGGGCCATGTTTCAGCACCGTTACCGTGAAGAACTGGCGGCCAATCCGGCACTGGAAGAGCTTCGCGCGCTGGCCTCGCAAAACGATATCACTTTGCTGTACGCCGCGAAGGACGAGGCTCACAACCAAGCCGTGATACTCAAACAGGTGCTAGAGGAAAACCTGAAGTGACCGCCATGGAAGCGGTTTCTCCGCGCAGGCCACACCTGACGCTACTGGTGTTGCTGGGCATGGTATTGACCGTGACATTACAGCTCGTCTCCGGCCTGATGCTGGCTCTTGGTCAGTACTGGGTATTGCCGTGGCACATCGTCGACGGTCAGGTCACTGCGGGCTTCTTGCTCGCCGAATGGGCTTGGCTGCTTTTCAGCCCCTCCGGGCGCACTCATTTTCGCCGGATTTTTCTGCTTTCCGCCAGTTACCGGCGCAACTTGCTTGAACACCTGCGAGGCAAAGGCGGCACGCCTCTGCGCGAAGGCTTAAATGGCGCGCTGGAAGGCGTTTTTATGCTCGCCGCCAGCGCGGCCGTCGCGTTCGGCCTGGCCCTATGGCAAGGCTGTGCGGCCTGTCTTGACTGGCACCGCGCACTCGCGGTGACGCTCGCCGTCCTGTGGATCGCTCATTCGCTGCTCAGCGCCTGCGACCATTGGCCAAGGAAGCGATAAAACCGAAACGAGCGCGGACCTCGCCCGGCGGATCTCAGAACTCTTCCGTGGTATAGCGCCAGGCTCGCATGGTTGGGCTTTCGTAATCGGGCGGCAGGCCGGCCTTGCGCTTTAGCGCCGCGATGAAATCCCGGGCATCAGGCAATTGCTCCCACACGCTCGGCAAGAACGTGGCCTTGTATTGTCCATCCTGTAGGATCAGGCCGTCCACCCCGGGTCGGAGCGCCCGCAACAGGCTATCCGTGTCGGCGGCCGGTAAAGGCTCGGGCGGACTGAGTACAGAAATCTTGATATCAAGGGCATCCAGTTCCTCCGGTCGCAGAGGCGGGAAGCGAGGATCCTGAAAAGCCGCTGCAAACGCATGATCCGCAACATCCTGAGCCAGTGGTTGGTAGGCCTCGAGCGCACCGATGCAACCTCGCAACAGGCCGCGCTCCTGTAGGGTTACGAAACTGGCGCGGTGTTCACGCAGCTTATCCGGTTCGGTTGAAAGATCGGCGCGCAATGGCCTGCCGCTTTCAAATCCGTGCCGGATCGACGCCTCGGCGATCGCATGCAGACGCGCCCGCTCTTGCGGCGTGTAATGTGTATTAAGCGACTTCCCAAGCACCATATCCCACCACCTGTTCTCTTGGTCCGGCCGTATCGCCGGAGTTACGCAAATCCAGCCGCTTGACATGGGCGCCGTGACGACGCGCTTCCAGCAGCAGGCCTTGTATGGGTATCCGCCCACATGCCTGCTCATAAGCGATTGCTTCGGGCTCCAGATGCTCGATAGCCTCGGCAGTAAGACGGTCGAGCTCGCGGGCGCTGAAATAATCCAGATAGTGGCTCAGATCCGAACTGATGAGAATCAAGGTATGCGGATCGTCCCAAAACAGCTCCAGCACCCGCGACACTTCTTCCGGGGAAGCATCACCGACAACGATCGGCACCAGCTTGAAGCCATCGCCCAGCACGACCTGCAAAAACGGTAGCTGCACTTCAAGGCTGTGCTCTTGGGCATGCGGTGTATCGGACTCGATCACAAACGGCAGCTCACGCAGGTGCTCTATCGCCTCCCGATCCAAAGGAACTCTCCCCAATGGGGTCATGAATCCGTCGACGGAGGGTGCGGCCAATCCGCGAAAAGCAACACGATGGGCCGGCCCCAACAGAATGACGCGGCGAATCTCGTTGCGTTGTGGAATCAAACGGGCATAGGCATGCGCCGCCACCGGTCCTGAATAGATATAACCGGCATGCGGCACGATCAGCGCCTTGAGCGGCTGCGGTTTCAATCCGGCCTCGTCCTCCGCCGCTGCTTCGAGATAGCGGACGATAGTCGAACGCAGTGTCTGCGGGTCATCCGGATAGAACATCCCGGCCACAGCCGGCGGACGTACACGAGTTGATGTATTCATCTTCCTTTGGTTCCTCTAAGACTTCACTGATGTACATATGTAGTCCGTGCCCGCGATTATCAAGCCCCCCTTGAAATAATGGTTTTATCCTCCATAGTCATTCTAAGAGAATGTTTTTAATACATGGAATTACCGATATGCAAAATTCATCTAGCTCGTCCATTGTTGAAACCAAATACTGGCATACCCTCGAAGACGGCCGCGTGCAATGCGACGTGTGCCCTCGCTTTTGCAAACTGCACGAAGGACAACAAGGACTGTGTTTCGTACGCGCCAACCAAGGCGGGCGCATCGTAATGACCAGTTATGGCCGCTCCAGCGGCTTCGTCATCGACCCGATTGAGAAAAAGCCGCTCAATCACTTCCTTCCCGGCAGCGGCGTGTTGTCGTTTGGCACCGCCGGCTGCAACCTCGCCTGCAAGTATTGCCAGAACTGGGACATGAGCAAGGCGCGCGACATGGATCGCCTGATGGATCAGGCCAGCCCCGAACAGCTCGCCGAAGCCGCACGCCAAGTGGGCGCGCGATCTTTGGCTTATACCTACAACGATCCGGTGATCTTTCTCGAATATGCGATTGATACGGCCAAGGAAGCACGCAAAAGAGGCGTCAAGAACGTGGCGGTCACTGCTGGCTACATCACGCCCGAACCTCGCGCCGAATTTTTTGCGCATATGGATGCCGCCAACATCGACCTCAAATCATTCGATGAAAAATTTTATTACAAGCTCTGCGGAGGACATCTGCAACCGGTGCTTGACACAATCGAATACGTGGCCAAAGAAACCGATTGCTGGCTGGAACTGACCACCTTGCTGATCCCCGGCCACAACGATTCGCCCACCGAGATCGAACGCATGTGTCAGTGGTTGCTGGAACATGCGGGGCCTGACGTACCCTTGCACTTCACCGCCTTCCACCCCGACTTCAAAATGATCGACGTGCCTCCGACGCCGCCAGAAACGCTCAGCCAGGCACGGGAAATCGCCCTCAAACAAGGATTGCGCTTCGTCTATACAGGCAACGTGCATGACGAAGGAGGCGAAAGCACCTATTGTTCCCACTGCGGCCACAAACTGATCGGACGCGACTGGTTCACCCTCACCCACTGGGAACTCGATCATGGCCATTGCCCGAAATGCGGCACCGCCCTGCCGGGCGTTTTCGAAGACAAGCCCGGTGACTGGGGCGCCCGCCGCCTGCCGATCAGGATTGCCGCCGCATGAGATGGTCTTGAAGAATCTAACAGGGAGTTGAAAAAGGGCCCTCCGGCCCTTTTTCAACTCCCTGTTAACGGGAAGAAATAGCATGTGAGCTTGGTCAATATAGCCAATGAACCTGTAATTCAGCGCGCAACAAGTTAATATTGCGCTTTTCTTTTTCTTGCCAGAGAGAAGCCATGCCTACACACGCTCGTTTTCCCGGATTGGAACGCCTCGACCTTAACTATTCGGATTTGCGCACAGCGCATGGATTGAACAAACTCGACGCGGCTTTTCGTGAAAAGTTGAGCCAAAAGGCGCCCGAGCTTGCCGAAATTCTTGAAGCCACCCGCCAAGGCAAAGGGCCGGAAGGCCAGGAACTCAGCGAATGGCTGATTGCCACATCCATCCATGTCGAGGATTTTTTGACAGAAATCTTCGGCATCGCACCTGAGATGGAGTCGTTGCGACAAGAAATCCTCGCCCAGGATCCAGTCATGCGCATGAAAGCCGGGCTGGTTTCCCGCCGTGCTCGCCGCTATCGAGGTGAGATCAAATCTGACCTGGATGAACTACATGCCTGGGTAATGGCAAAAGCTGCGGAACTGGAACCCGATGACCCCGAGCTTGGCGTGGCCCGCTTGTTCGATCGTCTCGTCGATGACTCCGAGGCGGCCGACGATCTGGAACGTCTGGTGCAATGGGCGGCACTGACGCTCAAACACCCCGAGCGCGTCGCCGGCTGGGTAAGCTTCCATCTGCCGGAGCGCGTCGATCATGCCCGCCTGGTCAACCTCCAGCCAGCACCTGAACAAGGATGCAAGACCATCCGCCTGCAGGCCGATCCGGCCACATGGCGCAAACGCGATGGCTTCGCCCTCACCGATACCCGAGCCAGCATGCGGGAGGTGCAAGATCAGGTGAACTACTGCATTTTCTGCCACGATCACGATGGCGATTTTTGCTCCAAAGGTTTTCCTGAGAAAAAAGGCTCGCCCGAACTGGGGCTCAAACACGATCCACTGGGCAACATTCTCACCGGCTGTCCGGTGGAGGAAAAAATCTCGGAAATGCACGTTTTGCGGCGCGACGGCCGGCCATTGGCGGCTCTGGCCATGGCGATGCGCGACAACCCCATGCTTCCTGCCACCGGTCATCGCATATGCAACGACTGCATGAAAGCCTGCATCTACCAAAAGCAGGATCCGGTCAACATTCCGCAGATCGAAACCCGTACCCTGACCGACATTCTCGACCTGCCCTGGGGCATCGAACTGTATGACCTGCTCACCCGCTGGAATCCTCTGCGTCACAAGCAAGCCGTGATGGCCGCATACAATGGCCACAGAGTGCTCATCGCGGGGATGGGGCCGGCTGGATTTACCATGGCGCACCACCTGACTCAAGAAGGCTGCGCCGTGGTCGGCATCGACGGACTGAAAATAGAGCCCTTACCTCAGGACCTGATCGACAACCCCGTAGAACACTGGAACGACCTGGTCGAACCGCTGGACAAAAGAATTCTGCTCGGTTTCGGCGGGGTCGCCGAATACGGCATTACCCCGCGCTGGGACAAGAACTTTCTCAAGCTGATTTATCTCACCCTGCTGCGCCGCCCGACCTTTCAGGTTTTCGGCGGCGTGCGCCTCGGCGGCACCCTGACACTGGAAGACGCCTGGCGGCTGGGCTTCGACCACATTTGCCTCGCCACCGGCGCCGGCTTGCCACGCGTCATCCCCATGGGCAACAGCCTCGCTCGCGGCATGCGTCAAGCCAGCGACTTTCTCATGGCGCTGCAACTGACCGGCGCCGCCAAGGAAGAAAGTCTGGCCAATCTGCAAGTGCGTCTGCCGGCGGTGGTCATCGGCGGCGGACTGACCGCCATAGATACCGCCACCGAAGTCCAGGCTTACTACATAAAACAGGTCGAAAAAATTCTTGCTCGCTACGAAGCTCTTCAAGCCGAGGGCGGCAATGAAGAGATTCTGCCCGGACTCAACCCAGAGGATCAGGGCGTGCTCGAAGAATTTCTCGCCCATGGCCGCGAGGTACGGGCCGAACGCGAACGCGCGGCGGCCGAAGGTCGCCGGCCGGACTTCATCCCCTTGCTGCGGCAATGGGGCGGTGTCACCCTGGCCTATCGCAAAGGCATGAATGCCTCACCGGCCTACCTCCGCAATCATGAGGAGATCATCAAGGCCGCCGAAGAAGGCATCTATTACGCCGAAGGGCTCGATCCTGTGCGCGTGGAACTGGATGAATTTCAGCATACCCAAGCCGTGGTCTTCCGCCGCGTCGTGGCGGAGGAAGGCCGCTGGATCGGCACAGGAGAAGAGATACGCCTGCCCGCCCGCGCCGTGTTCGTGGCCGCCGGCACCGTCCCCAACACCATTTACGAGCGGGAACATCCAAACACCTTCGAACTGGAAGGCACCCACTACAGACCCTACCGCAATCACACCGGCCACCTCCAGCCGGTCGATGTCGCTGAACATTGCAAAAGCACCGAGTTCGGTGGATTCACCTCTTATGAACACGAGGGCCGGAAAATTACCTTCCTGGGCGACACCAACCCCGTGTTCAACGGCAGCGTAGTCAAGGCGGTGGCTTCGGCCAAGCGCAGCTATGGTGGGGTTATGCGTGCGCTTTCCATTCTCTCCCCACACACCGAGGAACCCTATCAAGCGTTCGCTGAAATCCTGCGTGATCGCCTGACTGCCACCGTCGCCGAAGTGATCCGGCCGAATCCGGCCGTGGTCGAACTGTGGGTGCGCGCCCCCCTGGCCGCCCGCAATTTCAGGCCGGGGCAATTCTTCCGCCTGCAAACTTTTGAAAGCGACAGCCAAATAGTAGAAAACACCCGTTTGCAAATCCCGGTGATCACCGTCAGTGGCACTGGTGTAGAAGGCGACAAGATCCGGCTTCTGGTTCTGCAATGGGGCAGCAGCCCTCGCCTGGTGGGTCGTCTCAAGGCCGGCGACCGACTCGTTCTCATGGGGCCCACCGGCGCGCCCGCCCATATCCCTGAAGGCAAAACCGTGCTCATCATCGCCGGCCGCTGGGGCGCTGCCGTGATGTTGGATCTCGGCCCGGCGCTTCGTGCCGCGGGCAATCGTGTGGTTTATGTGGGCGCATTCAGCTCGGCGCACGAACTCGACCGCCAGGATGAGCTCGAAGCCGCCGCCGACCAGATCATTTGGGCCGTCGGCTCGGGTCGCCAGATCGAGGCACGGCGCCCGCAGGACATCAGCATCGAGTCCCGTGACGTGGTCGACCTGCTCTGCCGTTACAGCGCGGGCGAATTCACCACGCCGGAACAGGTGCATGAGCCCTTGAGCGCTGTCGATCAAGTAATGGTCATGGGTTCCACGGGCTTACTGAACGCGTTCCAGCAAGCTTTGCGGCCGAAAGGCAAACTGCATGCATTGTTCAAAACCGATGTGCAGGCATTCGGCACCGTCGGCAGCCCCATGCAATGCATGCTCAAGGGGGTGTGTGGCCAATGCCTGCAGTGGCAGATCGACCCGGAGACCGGAGAACGCACGCGCGCCGTTTTTTCCTGCGCGGAGCAGGATCAACCCCTCTCCTGGATCGACATCGGCAACCTCGCCGCGCGTCAAGCCCAGAACCGCCTGTCCGACCGCCTCGCCGGCCGCTGGCTGGATCATGTATTGGCGCGGGCTCAGGATTGAGCCGCGCCTCCCTTTGGGCCCGGCCGCCCGCCGATCCGGGGTAACCGGGCCGAAACGGGGACTCTCAAGCGAGTGCCAACGCGTCGTGCCAGCCTATTGATAAAAAAGGGGGGTCGTAACGCCCGAGAGCGGCCCGCTGGGCGCGTACAGCTTCAGCTCCGCAGCCGCCTAGAAGTCTCTGTGCTCCCATATATCGTGGTTGTTTTTTCGGCGGTCCCGGTGGGACCGCCGGTCTTCATTGTCAAGCTCAAAACGTATGAGCTCACGCCTGTCCCTTCCCGAACGGCGGGTTCTCATTCTCCTGTCGGGACCCTTGTAATCACTCGTTTGTATCAGGCCGGATGGTTGTTTCATCATTCTCACCTCGCTCCAATTAAGGAAAATAATAGCAGCTCAACGCCTGGATGGCGAAGTGATTTGGAAGATTTTCCACTGATACGATTGTGAATTTTCTTGAGCATACCCACCGCGGCGCGATCATCGCGTCCTGATAGCGGAACATTCGGATTGCGCCGCGGCAGACCATCCCATTCCGTTTCAAAATGCCTGCGACGAACTGGAAACCGCGCTTTTCGCCTAAAGGCTATATCCGCCCGGGTCTCGCATGCCGGATCACACTGGCAATTTCCTCCACGGACATACGGGTGGTATTCAGGAACGGTATTCCGAGCCGCCGATACAAGCGTTCGGCGCGGATCAATTCCCACCGGCATTGTTCCAGTGACGCATAGCGGCTTTTAGCCAAACGCTCACCTCGGATTTCGGATAGTCGTGAAGGGTCTATACTCAGGCCATAGAGTTTGTCGTGATACGCCGTCAATGCCGAGGGCAGATCGCCGGTGGCGAGTATTTCCTCGGTTAAAGGCATATTGGCGGCAAAAATTCCGTGCTGCAACGCAAGATACAGGCAGGTCGGCGTTTTCCCGCAGCGGGAAGGCGCGATCAGGATCAGATCGGCTTGATCGTAATGGCGGGTGGAGGCGCCATCATCATGCGCAAGAGTGAAATTGACCGCTTCAATGCGATGAAAATACCTCGCCGTATCGATACCGTGAGCCAGACCGATGGAATGGCTGGCGCGCATTCCCAGCGCATCTTCCATACGCGATATAAAAGATTCGAAAAAATCGATGAAAACGCCGTCCGCCGCCTGCAGCAACACCCTTACCTCATCGTCAACCGCGGTGCTGAAAACCAGGGGTTTCGCGGGGCGATGCGCGCGCGCATATGCGTTGATGCGCGCCACTGCCTCACCCGCCCGCTCGCGGCTATTGATGAAAGGCAGGGTGAAACGCTCGAAACGTACCCCCTGAAACTGCGTGAGGAGCATATTGCCCAAGGTTTCTGCGGTGATGCCGGTGCGATCGGAAAGGAAGAATACGCCGTGGGTCTGCTGAGTCATATTTACGCCATCCGCATAGAAAATCGTCAGTCATTTCACTCCTGACGAGGCGTACCGTCAAATGAATGCGAGCGGGAAAACAGATTATTGAGAAAAGGAGAAACTGGCATGCAGCGCATCATGTGGTTCGATCAGATAGGCATGGACGATATCGACCTTGTCGGCGGCAAAAATGCCTCACTGGGCGAAATGATCTCTCACTTGAGCGGCCTCGGCGTCAAGGTACCCATGGGATTTGCCACCACTGCGGACGCTTATCGTGAATTCCTCGCTCATAAGGGACTGGATAGCTGGATCAAGAAACGCCTGACGGACATGGACGTGGACGATATCGCCGCCCTGTCCTCGACAGCAGAAGAAATACGCGAGCGCATCCGGGCGCAACCCTACCCTTCGGCGCTGGAAAACGCGATAAGGGGCAATTTCAATCGCCTGGAAGCAATGAGCGGCCCGGAAGCGTCCTATGCGGTGCGCTCCTCGGCCACTGCCGAAGATTTACCGGACGCCTCCTTTGCCGGTCAGCAGGAAACCCTGCTCAATGTTTCCGGCATTGACGGTATTCTCGCGGCTATCAAGCAAGTATTCGCCAGCCTGTTCACCGACCGCGCCATCACTTACCGCGCCCATCAAGGATTCGATCAGCAAGACATCGCCCTCAGCGCCGGCATTCAACGCATGGTGCGCTCGGACATCGGCGCCAGCGGCGTGATGTTCACCCTGGATACCGAATCCGGATTCCGCGACGTGGTTTTCATCACCGCCGCTTACGGCCTGGGCGAAGCCGTGGTTCAAGGAGCGGTGAATCCGGATGAATTTTATGTGCACAAGCCCACCTTGCGCGCCAGGCGCCCGGCGATCCTGCGCCGCGCTTTGGGAGACAAGGCCATCCGCATTGTATACGCCGCGCCGGGATCGGCGTCGACCATAGAAACCGTAGCCACGGATGAAGCCGCGCGCCGCCGTTTCTGCCTCGGCGATACCGAGGTCGAAACCCTCGCCCGCCAGGCGCTGATCATCGAGGAGCACTATGGCCGCCCCATGGATATCGAATGGGGCAAGGATGGGCTCGACGGCGAGCTTTATATCCTCCAGGCACGGCCAGAAACAATTCATGCCCGGAATGCTGCCGCGATTCGCCGCTATGTGCTCGATCCGGATCAGAAACGGCAGGTGCTGGTGGAAGGACGGGCGGTGGGCGATCGCATCGGTGCCGGAGTGATCCGCGTGATTCGCGATCTGGACGAGATGGATCGGGTATGCGAAGGAGATATCCTCGTCACCGAGATGACCGATCCCGACTGGGAACCGGTGATGAAACGAGTGGCGGCCATCGTCACCGACCGTGGCGGGCGTACCTGTCACGCGGCGATCATCGCCCGGGAATTGGGCATCCCTGCAGTCGTCGGCACAGGGAAAGCCACCCGCATACTGAAAGACGGTGAGGAGGCGACGGTTTCCTGCGCCGAAGGCGACACCGGCTATGTTTATGCAGGCCGCTTGAATTTCAAGGTGCAGGAGTTCACGCCCGATGCCATGCCACAAATCCCCGTGAAAATCATGCTCAATGTAGGCAATCCGGATCGCGCCTTCGCCTTCGCCGGCATCCCCAACCATGGCGTGGGGCTTGCCCGCCTGGAGTTTATCATCAATCGCATGATCGGCATTCACCCTCAGGCCTTGCTTGAATTCGATACGCTGCCCGAAGCACTGCAATCACAGATACGCGAACGCACCGAAGCCTGGGGCGAGCCGGTCGAATATTACGTCAAGCGTCTCGCCGAAGGGATCGCCACCATCGCCGCCGCCTTTTCTCCAAAGCCGGCGATCGTGCGACTGTCCGACTTCAAATCCAACGAATATGCCCACCTCCTGGCCGGTGAGCGCTATGAACCCAAGGAAGAAAACCCCATGCTCGGCTTCCGTGGCGCCTCTCGCTATCTTTCGGAAACATTCATGCCATGCTTCGAACTCGAATGCCGGGCATTGCGCTATGTACGCGAAGAAATGGGGCTGGATAACGTCAAGGTCATGATCCCATTCGTGCGCACGGTCGATGAAGCCAGGCAAGTCATCGAGTTGCTGGCCCGCAACGGACTCGAACCCGGCCAAGGGAACCTGCAAATAATGATGATGTGCGAACTGCCCGCCAATGCCTTGCTGTCCGAGGATTTTCTTGAATACTTCGATGGATTTTCCATAGGTTCCAATGACATGACCCAACTCACCCTGGGCCTGGATCGCGATTCCGGTTTGGTCGCCAATCGCTTCGACGAACGCAATCCGGCCGTCTTGCGTCTGTTGGAAATGGCCATAGACGCCTGCCGCCGGCAGAAAAAATACATTGGCATATGCGGCCAAGGCCCTTCGGATCACCCCGATTTGGCCGAATGGCTGATGGCGCGGGGCATCGACAGCATCTCACTGAATCCGGACACGGTCGTTTCCACCTGGTTACGTCTGGCAGGCAAAAGCCCTCATGTTTCATGAAAATCCGGCAGACAATCGGAAAATTGATGGAAGGCTTTTCGTCGCAGACGATTGATATCTTCCCATTCAGGTAAGATATCGGGCAGGGCCCTGTCATCTAAATTCGCAAGCCGCTGAAAAGCGCAGCGGGCGTCTGCCCGGAAAACGTCGGCGGCAAGGAGGCCGCGTCGGGCCCACAGGGATGTATTCACGGCGTTTTTCCGGGCAGACACCCGCTCCGCCACGGTTGGATGGCGTGGTCCTGAGATATCGGGCTTTATTACATCAATTTTTCAAGCAAAACGGACCTTGCGGTTTCACTATTAGCGGGCAGACAAGGTAAAATTGATTTGGTTCGGCACTTGCACATTGATGGCAAAGGGCTAAGAATCCAGAAAAGCGTCGCCACTACAACCTTCGATGAGACATGACCTATACCTTGCTCGATACAATCGATAGCCCCGAAGACATCCGTGCTCTGGAGCCGAAACAATTGCAACAGCTGGTCGATGAACTTCGCGCCTTCATCATCGACTCGGTGTCAAGCACCGGCGGCCACTTCGCTGCCAATCTCGGAACAGTCGAACTCACGGTAGCGCTTCACCGCGTTTACAATACGCCTCATGACCGCCTGGTCTGGGATGTGGGTCATCAGGCCTATGCGCACAAGATACTCACGGGGCGCAGGCGAGCGATGCCCACCTTGCGGCAGAAGGGAGGACTCTCCGGCTTCCCCAGACGCGAAGAAAGCCTCTATGACACATTCGGCGTCGGCCACTCCAGCACCTCCATCAGCGCGGCGCTGGGGATGGCTCTGGCCGCACGGCATCAGCATGCCGACCGCAAGGTCGCTGCGGTCATCGGCGACGGAGCGCTGACCGCCGGCATGGCCTACGAAGCCCTGTGTCATGCCGGCAGTATCGATGCCGACCTGCTGGTCATTCTCAACGACAACGACATGTCCATTTCGCCCAATGTGGGCGCAATGTCCAATTACCTGACCCGCTTGCTGTCATCGCCGCTGTACACCAACCTGCGAGAAAGCAGCAAGGATCTGCTCAAACGTCTGCCTCCGGTGTGGGAAGTAGCGCAACGCACCCGCGAACACCTGCGCGGCATGCTGATCCCGGGCACCCTGTTCGAGGAAATGGGTTTCCATTATTTCGGCCCCATAGATGGTCATGACGTCCACCTTTTGACGCAGACCCTGGAAAACCTGCGCGGGCTCAAGGGTCCCCGCCTGCTCCATATCGTCACCCGCAAGGGCAAAGGCTATACGCCGGCTGAAGAAAACCCGGTGGCCTACCATGGGGTGAGCCGCTTCGATCCCGAGCGCGGAATCCAACCCACATCGGGCGGCAAGCCCGCCAGCCCCACCTACACACAGGTATTCGGCCGCTGGCTGTGCGACATGGCCGCCCGCGACGAACGCCTTACCGCCATCACCCCGGCGATGCGCGAAGGTTCGGGGCTGGTCGAATTTTCCGAACAGTATCCGGATCGTTACTACGACGTCGCCATCGCCGAACAGCACGCCGTCACACTGGCCGCGGGCATGGCCTGCGATGGCCTCAAACCCGTGGTCGCCATTTACTCCACGTTCCTGCAGCGAGGCTATGATCAACTCATCCATGACGTTGCCTTGCAGAACCTGCCGGTGCTGTTCGCCATCGACCGCGCCGGCGTGGTCGGCCCCGACGGCGCCACCCATGCGGGCAGCTTCGACATGAGCTTCATGCGTTGCCTGCCGAACATGCTGATCATGGCGCCCTCCGATGAAAACGAATGCCGCCAGATGCTTTACACCGGCTTCATCCATGAAGGCCCCGCCGCGGTTCGCTATCCGCGCGGCAAAGGACCCGGAGCGATCATCGAGGAAGAAATGCGCGCTCTGCCCATCGGCAAGGCCGAGATCGTCCGCCGCGGACACGAGGCCGCACTCCTGTGTTTCGGAGCGCCCCTGGCTGGCGCCCGCATCGCCGCCGACGCCCTGGATACCACTCTCGTCAACATGCGTTTCGTGAAGCCACTGGACGAAGATCTCATCCTCGAAATGGCCGCTTCGCACCGGCTGCTGGTAACGATCGAAGACAACGCCATCGCCGGCGGCGCAGGGTCGGGAGTCAACGAACTGCTGGCCAGGCATGGCTTGCAAGTAGAGATCCTCAACCTCGGCCTGCCAGACCGTTTTCTTGAACACGCCAGCCGCGAGGAGCTGCTGCAAGAAGCCGGACTCGATGCCGAAAGCATCCGCGCCCGGGTGGCCGCGCGTCTTGCCGACAGCGGCAAAATCGTCCAACACCGCAGAGTCCGCCAATGAACCATAGCCGCCGCGCCGCCGAAATGGCGGCAGACATGCCGGATGTACAAAGCAGCCTTGACGAGCGACAGATCGTCATAGACAAAGTGGGGGTCAAGGCTCTGCGGCATCCCTTGCGCGTGCGCACGCGCAAGGGCGATGAACAAGCGACCGTGGCCACGGTCGAAATGTATGTCGACCTCCCCGCCCACAGCAAGGGCACGCATATGTCGCGTTTCAACGCCTTGCTCAATGAATACGACGCGCCCCTGGATCTTAAAGGGTTTGGTTCCTTATTGGCAGAGATGACGGCCAGGCTGGAAGCCCATCGGGGGTATATCGGCTTGAGTTTCCCGTATTTCGTGCGCAAGGCCGCGCCGGTCTCCGGCGTTGAAAGCCTGATGGACTACGATGTCCGTATCGTCGGAGAACGCGCCGGAGATAAAAACCGCTTCAAATTGCAAGTCATGGTGCCGGTCACCAGCTTGTGCCCCTGCTCGCGCGACATCTCCGAGTATGGCGCCCATAACCAGCGCTCCCACATTACTCTGAGCGTTGAGCTGCGCGATGATGGCCTCTGGATCGAGGATCTGATCGACCTCGCCGAAGCGGAAGCTTCCTGCGAGGTATTTGGATTGCTGAAACGTCCGGACGAAAAATTCGTCACCGAACGCGCCTACGAAAACCCGAAATTCGTCGAAGACGCCGTGCGCGACCTGGCCGTTCGCCTGAATGCCGATCCACGCATCAGCGCCTACACCGTCGAATGTGAAAATTTCGAATCCATCCACAATCATTCGGCCTACGCCAGGATCGAACGTTCACGCTAGAGCGAGCCTCTTGTCCCGTCTCCGGCCCGATTCCCAAGCCCTGAACAGGAGACCGCCGCAAGCGGCTCAGCGGCGCTCGATCAAGGCGACGGCATGCGCGGCGACACCCTCCTCCCTACCGACAAAGCCCAGCCGCTCGGTCGTGGTCGCCTTCACATTCGACCGCGAAGGCTCCAGCGCCAGATCCTCGGCCAGATTCTGGCGCATGACCTCGATGTGAGGCGCGAGCTTGGGCGCCTGCGCCACCACGGTACAATCCACATTGACGACCCGCCAACCCTCGCCGCCGATCATCTGCCGGACGCGGCGCAGCAAATCACGGCTGTCGGCGCCGGCAAAGCGCGGATCGGTGTCCGGAAAGTGCCTGCCGATATCACCCAGCCCCGCCGCGCCCAGCAAAGCATCGCACACGGCATGAATCAGCACATCGCCATCCGAATGCGCCTTGAAGGCGCGATCGTGCGGCACGCGCACTCCGCCCAGCATCAAATGATCGCCCGCCTCGAAGGCATGTACGTCGTAACCGTGACCGATACGGATTTCATTCATATTTTAATTTTCTCCTGTTCGCTTGCATCAATACGCATTGCGGTGCACGAAGCCCCGCCGCAACGTCAGCAGGATGATCTTGATGTCGAAGGCCAGCGACCAGTGCTCGATGTAGTAAAGATCGTGCTCCAGACGCTTGTGGATCTTTTCCTCGCCGTCGATTTCGCCGCGCCAGCCGTTGACCTGCGCCCAGCCGGTGATGCCCGGCTTGACCTTGTTGCGCAGCATGTAGCCATCGACCAGGCGCTTGAATTCTTCGTTGTGCTCGAGGGCATGGGGACGCGGCCCGACGATGGACATGTCGCCCTTGAGCACGTTGAAGAACTGCGGCAGCTCGTCAAGACTGGTGCGCCGCAGGAAAGCGCCGAAGGATGTCACGCGCGGGTCCTTCCGGCGGGCCTGCGTGACCTGCCCATCCGGCTCCTCATGCATCTTCATGGTGCGGAACTTCCATACCTCGAAGGGCCTGCCGTCCCAACCCAGACGGCGCTGGCGGAACAGCACCGGCCCCGGCGAACTCAGCTTCACGCCGATGGCGATCAACACCATCAGCGGGCTGACCAGAAGCAGGATCAGCCCCGCCAGCACGCGATCCTCGATGGCCTTGAGCAGCCGGTTGGGCCCCTCCATCGGGCTGGTGGACAGGTCGATCATCGGCCGCCCCAGCACGTCGCTCACGCCGTGATTGAGCAGATACAGGCCGAACAGGTCGGGCACATAGCGCACATTGGCCGTGGTGCCGCGCAGCGCCTTTAGTATCTCGCGCAGGCGGGCGCTCTCCTCCAACGGAATCGCCACCCATACCTCGTCCGCCGTCGAGGATTCCATGAAACGCGGCAATTCCTCCAGAGGACGGGGAGGCGGATCGTTCGGCCAGTCTCCATTCCGCTTGCCGAACACCGCCGCGATGCGATACCCCGCCCAGGGGTTTTCGTCCACCTGGCGGATCAAATCGCGCGCCGCCGGGCCGGTGCCGACCACCGCCACATCCCGCCGGTTGTAACCGCGCCGACGCATGGCCCGCAGCACTGTGAACACGCACAGGCGCACCCCCATAAGAAACAGCGCGCCGAGCCCCGCCCAGGCCGCCATCCACAGGCGGGAAAAATCCGTGCCCTGCTTGGCCAGTACCAGCAAGGCGAGCAGCGCCGAGAACACCAGAAACCAGGCCGCGAACGCCCGCGCCGCCGGCGCGAACAGGCCGCGCGCGCGCCAGGAGTGATACACCCCGAACATCGGGAACAGAAGCGCGGCCAGCAAGCCGCCGATCAGGACCAGCGCCGCGTAATCCACCGGCGGCAACTTCCCGCCCCATTTCCAGCCGAAGCGCAGGTAATACGCCAGCACCCCGCTTGCCAATACGGCCAAAACATCCAGTACGCGGGTGATCGCCGAAATCGTCGCCGAATGGGTTTTCAAAATGCCGGTGCGCATGCGCTGGAAACGCCTATATGAATAACGAAATGAACTCTGTCAAGCGAACGATTCTAACCGAAATCCGCCCGAAAGGACGCAAGCTCAAGAAGCAGTCTCCAGGCTTGCCACGACACGCGTGAACGCTTCCCGAAACCGCTGCGTCGAAAAACGCTCGGCGTTGCGCCGACAATCCTCCGGGCGGATGACTGCGCCTTCGCGCTCGAAGCGCCCGACCGCCGCGATGATCGCCTGCGGCGTCTGCGCGTCGAAAAACACGCCGGTCGGCGCCTCGGCGTCCAAGCCGCACACCGTCTCCAGCGCCCCGCCGCGCCCGTAGGCGATCACCGGCGTGCCGCAAGCCTGCGCTTCCACCGGCGCGATGCCGAAATCCTCCTCGGCGGCGAACACGAACGCCCGCGCGCGGGCCATCAGGCCGGCCAGTTCTTCCGACGGCACATGCCCCCGCAGCTCGATGTTGGGCCGGCCCGCCGCCAGGCGTTCGATCTTCGCCCGCTCCGGCCCGTCGCCGGCCACCAGCAGGCGCTTGTCCGGCATGCGGGCGAAAGCCTCGACGATGAGATTTATTCCCTTGTAGGGCACCAGCCGCGAGGCGGTGAGGTAATAAGCATCCTTGTCGGCCTGAAAGGCGAAGCGCGCCACGTCCACCGGCGGATACACCACCTCGGCCTCGCGCCGGTAGGTTTTGTGGATGCGGCGGGCGATGAAGCGCGAATTGGCCACGAACCGGTCCACGCCGTTGGCCGTGCGTACATCCCACAGCCGCAGCCGGTGCAGCAGATAACGCGCCAGCCAACCCTTCACGCCGCGATCCAGCCCGGATTCGCGCAGGTACTGATGCTGCAAGTCCCAGGCATAGCGGATCGGCGAATGCACATAGCTGACGTGCACCTGATCCGGCCCCGTCAACACGCCTTTGGCCACGGCATGAGAGCTGGAGATCACCAGATCATAAGCCGACAGATCGAACTGCTCGACAGCCAGCGGCATCAACGGCAGATAGCGCCGATAATGCCTGCGCGCGCCGGGCAGATGCTGGATGAAGGTGGTTTCCGGTTTTCGCCCCCCAAGAAAGCCGCGCTCGGCTTCGGGCAGAAAATCGCACACCGCATACAGATCGGCCTCGGGATAAAGCCGCAGCAACTGCTCCAGCAGCCGCTCGGCGCCGGCATAGACCGTGAGCCAGTCGTGGACGAGGGCGATACGCTTCATCGGTCCTCAGCCTCCATCACCCGCCGGTACACGGCGGCGGTGGCCTCGGCCATGCCTTCGACCGAATACCGTTCGCGCTGTATCCGGCGGGCGCGCTCGCCCATTTGACGGCGCAGGGCGGAATCGCGCAACAAGGCGCGCAGGGCATCGGCCGCCGCGGCGGGATCGCCCAGTGGGTAAAGCCTCCCGGCGCCCTCACCCAGCAGTTCGCGCTGGCCGACGACGTCGCTCGCCACCACCGCCAGCCCAAGCGACATCGCCTCCAGCACCGCCAACGGCAGCCCTTCCCAGCGCGAAGTGGACAGATACGCATCGGCGGCGGCCAGCCAGGGCAGCGGCGCGTCGCTTTTGCCGAGGAAACGGACGTTGGCAATACGCTCATCCCGCGCGCGCCGCGCCAGCAATGCCGATTCATCACCCTCCCCGATCCACGCGAACAGCGCCTCCGGCAGGCGTTTGGCCACCTCCAGAGCTTCAAGCATGTTTTTTTGATAATCGAAGCGGCTCAAGGTCATGATCACCGGGCGCGCCTCATCGACGCCCAGGCGTTGCCGCGATTCATGCCGCCAGCGGGCACGTTGCGCGTCGGCCACCGCCTCCACGCCGTTGACGATCACCGAATGCGGCGTGCGCGGCCACAAGCCCGCCGCCTGAGCCGCAGCACGTTCCTCATCGGACACGAAGATCAGATGATCCACCCAGCGGGCGGTGAGGTTCTCATAAGCGCGATAAAGACGCCGCTTCAGCGGCGAATAGGACTCGACGTGCACGCCGTGCGGCGTGTGCACGCAAGGCGTGCGCAGAATCGCCGCGGCCATGCGCGCATACACGCCCGCGCCCTTGCCGTGGGCATGGAGCAGATCGACGCCTTGGTCCCCGGCCCAACGAGCCAATCTCCTGGCGAACGACAAGTCGAAACGGCGGTGCGGCAAGGTGAATACGCGACCGCCCACAAGAGACTCGAAGCGCTCCCGAAATGGCGGCTCATCCGGGCAGGCGACAAAGGCTTGAATATCCGCCGGCAGATGCTTGAGCAGCAATTCGAGATGACGCGGCCCGCCGCCGTAGTCGGCGCGCACGGAAATTACTAAGACTTTCCTGGTGAGTTGCGCATAATTCACACAGAGGCCTTATGTTCTGTGCTTTGACAAAAAGCGGACACTCTTTCTGTAGGCACCTTTTACTCCACCCTCTTTCAAAGCCTGCTTGAACTTCAATCTCAAGATGGGGTTACTTACCATCAATTTGACACCTTTCAAGAGATAACGAGGCTTGAAGATAAATGAGGCGCCCATATTCACGGCACGATCAAGTGATCGGTGATCAACTGATTGGTTTGTTTTCCATGCAAACTCGGCATTCAAGTGCAGATGAAGTCCATAACCCAGTGCCGCGCCCAACGCAGGCGGAAGCGATTCCAGATAGGGACGCAAACTGCGGTAATGCATGAGCCGCTCATTTCCGCTTCTCAGCATCCCATCATTACTGGCGCGATACCAGAACAAGGGTTCGGGATAGAATCCCATCTTGGCTCCTGAAAGCGCCGCTTTGGCGAAAAACTCCCAGTCTTCGTGACCTATCCCATAATCTTCGGTGAATCCGCCTATGCGTTCGAAGACGGATTTTTTGACAATCGCATTGGCGTCTCCAAATCCATTTCGTATTGCACCCACACCTACTGCATTTCCCAGAGGAATCCATAATGCTTCCGGCCGACCTGATTGTGGTGGTTTATTCCCAGAAAATACAGCAAGCGGGCAAGTCATTATGTCAGCGCCAGATTTTTGGATTCCCTTAACAAACAATTCAATCTCGTTTTCGAACGCGATATTGTCATCGTCCATGAAAAGCAGATATTCACCCGTCGCATGTTTTGCGGCAGTGTTTCTGGCCGCGCCAAGATAGGCGTTCTCCTGTCTGATGATTTTCCATCCGCGGCGGGCAAAATCTGCTTCTATTTCGTTCAACATAGCCTGTGCAGCAGGCGATTGGCTGCCATCATCTACAAGGACGACCTCGAAGTTATGATAAGTCTGTCTTTCCAATGAATCGATTGCCTGTCGCAAGTAATGAGGCCGTTCATGATGGACAAGACAGACGCTGACCTTAGGTTGATAATTTTCATTGTGCGTAACTGTTTTCGTCTGCGCTTCTGAACTGACCTCGCTCAAAAAATCAGTCCATTGCTGGCGCGCCGCTTCTTCACTCACACGCAATCTTGCTTTGGGCGTGGACTGGAGCGATTCGATCAGTTTTTGCGCCAAGGCGGCGGGTGTCGGCTTGAACAATACGCGTGCATTGTCTTCTGGATGGATCAGTTCGGCAATCCCGCCCACATCGGCCGCGAGAAACGCAATGTTCTGGCTCAGGCATTCGAGTACCGTATAGGGTGAGTTTTCGACCAGCGAAGGAATGACCGCCAATCGTGCATTGCCCCGCAAATAAGCCAAGGCTTCGGCACTATCCTTGTCATCGATAACGGAGAGAGGCTTAGGCCATCGTTTGCTTTTATCTTCCAGATAGGCCGTGCTTGAGAAGGTTGCTGTCTCGACCCTTTTCCCTAGAAAAGTGATTTTTTCTATTTTCTCCCAATGCGCCTCGTTCATTCGATCCAGGCCGCGACAGAAAATCTCCAATCCTTTGCGAAGCTCAAGCCTGCCGAAAAACACCACTTCGTTTATAGTCGTTTCATCGGGTTTGGAATCAGGTGATATGGCAGGTACATCAGGCATCAAATTCCTGATGACTCTACGATGAGAGTCCTCCGGCATCTTCCAGTTTCGTGCTGCCATCCACTCAAACATGTATGCGCTAGGACTGACGACATAATCCGCCATTTCAACACAGGAAGACTCCATCTCGAAGAGATCAACCTGATCGGGCGAGTCGGGTAACCAGAAATTTCCGCCATCAGCCCATCCGGTGGGGCTATGAGTCACAACGACAATCGGTGTTTTTTCTAAAGCAGCGCCCGTGCGACGCGCTGCCAGGCTGTAATAGGCTTCTGCATTCCATTCCGGGAAGATGATCGCATCGAAAGTGTCTCGTTCGCTCCGGGCTTTCAGCCATTGATAAATCTCATAGCTTTTTATCCGGAACCACGGTGCATCCAGCCGACTCCCTTTCCACGACGGAAGCGGAACAAAGTCAACGCCCATTTTTTGGTAACAGTCGATCCAGTGAGCAATGGATTTTGTTTCGCTATGGCTCCCGAGGGTATACAACGCGGTTACGGAGTGACTGCTGGCTGCCAGATATTTTGCCAATGCCGTGAAAGCCGTGCCGATCCCGCCATTACGAATAGGCCCAACCCAGTCGGGCGAGACGAGTAAAATTTTATGTTTTTTCATTAATCTTCACTTTCCGGAACCAGCTATAGCTTTTGTCAGTGATTTTAGTTTTTTCAAATGCCACTTTAATCCCCATTATTTTAGATTTCTCTAGATTTCTCGACTGTTTTACGCAATGGCTTCGTCACTCGCCACGATCTGGAGTTTAGTACTCCGGCCAGTTCGGCCCTGGCCTGTTCGGCTTCGGCCCTGGCCTGTTCGGCTTCGGCCCTGGCCTGTTCGGCTTCGGCCCTGGCCTGTTCGGATTCCTTGTCTATCCACTTGAGATACTTTCTTTCTTTATCCCAGGATTCCAACCAAGCCTCCAACTTGGGTGGGAGCGCATTTTTGATGGATAGCCATTCCGTCGGTTGCGCCAGATTACTCAAGTGAGCATAGACATCAAATACGAGCGGGGGGCACGCTTCATCACGCTCCAGTTCCTCAATAGTGTGTTTTGAATGCCTGAAATCGGCATCGATGAAATCGGAAACGTATTCGTCCAATGCATGTTCATCGCCAATGCTCAGCGTCAACATGCTCGCCAGCGCCTGTAGATGGTCTCTTGGCGTTTCCAGATAATTGTCGTAATCGATGATCCCTCTCAAGGAATCCGCTCTCAGGCTGTATTGGAGCCCTTCAAGCGTGTGAGCCAGCCATAACTGGTAGCCCCGTTCCCGGAGAATGCCATCCCGCTTGACCAACGAGTCCGCAACGCTCATGGGGTTGCGCAGGGCCAGAAGGCAATCGACGCGCAAATCGCAGCGGGCGAAGACATCGAACCAAAATGGCAACAGCCGGGATATTCTCGGATCCTTGAGGCCGAAGACAGGGATGTTTTCCGTTTTCTTTTTGATGAGATCTACCGCCCGATCAAAAAAACCGAGACGGTAAATTTTGGTCATTTCCGTTTCGTTTATCTCAGAGAGGGTGTTCAACCACGTCCGGCCCAAGGCGCGCAGGATCTCTTCATTCAATTCGACAACGTCATTGTCTTCCCAGAATCCTTTATCGTTGATCCCTACCGCGGGGGGTATCAGGTTGCTCCCCAATGAGACCCCAAGCACCTGAAGCCCTCGTGTGAGCATGCTGGTACCGCTGCGGTGCATACCCAGGACGAGGATCAATCGTTTCCTCTCTGTCGTCATGTTCGTCATTAATTTCATGTCGTTTGAATCGGTATGACCTTCTGCTTCTGGACCGAGTCGATCAGATTGGCCACGTCGCCTGCTGCGACCATCTTTCCATGCTCCATCCGTATGTACCGATCACAAAACTGCGCGACCTGGTCTTGCGAATGCGACACGAACAACAGTGTCATGCCGCCATTGCGCATTTCCTCTATGCGGGCGAGGCATTTTTGCTGGAAGTCGGCATCGCCCACGGACAGGATTTCGTCGGCGAGCAGGATTTCGGGGTCGAGATGGATGGCGACGGAAAAGCCGAGCCGGGCGTACATGCCGGAGGAATAGTTCTTGACTGGCTCGTAGATGAAGTCGCCGAGTTCGGAAAATTCGAGGATCTTGGGAAACAAGGCGCGGGTTTCGCGGTTCTTGAGGCCGAACAGGCTGGCGTTGAGGTAGATGTTTTCCTCGCCGGTCAGCTCCGGGCTGAAGCCGACGCCCAGCGCGATCATGGGCACCAGGCGGCCGCGGGTGAGAATGCGCCCGGCGGTGGGCGGATAGATGCCGGCAATCAGCGACAGCAAGGTGCTCTTGCCGGAGCCGTTGTGCCCCATCAGGCCCAGCGCCTCGCCGCGCGCGACGGTGAAGGAGACATCCTCGACGGCATGGAAGATGTGCGGCTGCGGGCGCCAGCGTTTGTGGAACAGACCGACGAAGCGCTTTTTCAGCGTGTCCTGGGCGTTGTGGTGGAGCACGAAGTCTTTGCTGACGTGCTCGACGATGACGGCCGGCTCGCTCACAGGCGCTCGATCAGGCGCGCGCCGCGCCGGTAGAACAGGGTGAGGCCGATGGCGAGCGAGAGCGCCGTCCACAGCGCGAAGCCAAGGCTGAGTTTCCACGAAGGCAACGTGTCGGCCCAGAACAGGCTCTGGAAGATGAGCGAGAATTCGGCAAAGGGGCTGAGCTTCATCAGCGACTGGATCAGCGGATGATGGATGCGGCTGAGCGGATAGATGATGGGTGTGGCCCAGAACAGGAGCTGGATAAAGACTTCGACCAGGTGCTTGAGGTCGCGAAAATCCACGTACAGCACGCACAGGGCGAGCATGATGCCGAAGGTGAAGCCCAGAAACAGGATGAGGTAGAAAGGATAGAGCAACAGCCCCGGATGCCAGTGGCCGCCGAGCGGCACATAAAGCGCGAACAAAATGCCCAGCGCCATGAGCCACAGCGTGGCGTTGACCAGCAGGTTCGACAGCGGCACGAGCAGGCGCGGAAAGTAGATTTTCTTCAAAAGGTCGGCGTTGCCCACCAGCAGTTCCGAGCTTTGCATCACCAGCAGGGAGAACAGGTTCCAGTGAATGATGCCGACCACCATGAACAGCGGATAGTGTGGAAGATTCGATGGAAACACGTAGGTGAAGACCACCAGATACATCAGGGTGATCATCAAAGGATTCATCAGCGACCAGGCAAACCCCAGCGCGGCGCCCTGATAGCGCACCTTGATTTCCTTGGCCACCAGGTTGCGCACCAGATCGCGGTAGCTCCACCAGCGTTGGAAGGGAGCGAGAGCGGATTGGATAGCGGCAGTCATGGGCGTGATTGCAAGATTGAGAAGAGTAATCGCGCGAATTCTAGCAGAATTTGAATAACAACCGGGTGAGGTTTGGCGGCAAGGTAGCGCCGCATGCTAGCGATCGATTGCCGTCGCTTGCGGATCAGGCAACCACGGCTTCAATCCTGGCGATTCTGTTCCGTGTCATGGCGAAGCAGCTTGATATGCCGCCAGACGTACCAAATAAAGCCAGCTATCAGCAAGGCAACGATGGCCAGATTGAAACGATGGAAAAGGCCGCCGATCGTATCCCAGTGTTCTCCCAGCTTGACGCCGACCCAGGCCAGCAGCAGGCACCATAGAAACGAACCAACGAAGGTATACAAATTGAATCGCCATAGCGACATGCGCGCAATACCGGCGGGAATGGAAATATAACCGCGCACCACCGGCAACATGCGGCCAATGAATATGATCAAGTCACCATGGCGTTTGAAAAGTCGATCCGCCGAATCAAGATCATGGCGACTGATGAGAAGATAAGGGCCGTAGCGTTCCAGGAACGGCCTGCCTCCCCAAGCGCTGACCAGATAAACGATCAATGAACCGGCCACGCATCCGATGGCGCCCACAAAAGCCACCAACCAAAGGTTGAACACCCCCTTGGTGGCCAAATAGCCCGAGAAAGGCATGATGACTTCGGATGGCAACGGCACGCAGGCGCTTTCGATGGCCATGAGCACGAACACGCCCGCATAACCCAGCTGATTGATAACGTGAATAATAAATCCTGCGAGATGTTCAAGCATTAAGGCCTTCCTGATGCGGGAAAGAGAATGGTGGAGAGGGTTACGAGCCGCTTTTGAATCGCAATCTAAACACTATTCAACAGGATTATCCAGCACGCCGATAGGCGCTATGCTCACCGACACCACATCACCCGGTTTGAGATATCTGGGCGGGGTGAATCCGGCCCCGACACCGGCCGGCGTACCGGTGGCAATGATATCGCCCGCTTGCAGAGTCATCACGGCGGAAAGGGTTTCAATCAAAGTTGGTATATCGAAAATCAGTTCGCTCACGCATCCTTGCTGGCGCAATTCGCCATTGACATGGGTCTGCACGCATAAATCGCCAACGTTCGCCACTTCATCCGCGGTGAGGATGGCCGGTCCCATGGGACAGAAACCATCTAGACTTTTCCCCAAAAACCATTGTCCATGCCGTTTTTGCAAAGCCCGGGAAGTCACATCATTGAGAATCGTGTAGCCAAAGACGTGAGACATCGCCTCCGCGCGCGTGATCTCGCGGCCGCCGCGACCGATGACGACGCCCAGCTCACCTTCGTAATCCGTCGTCCCGGTGGTATCCAGATAGGATGGAATCGGTTCCTTGGGACCAATTACCGTGGTCGTTGCCTTGGTAAACACGATAGGCTGATCCGGCACATCCGCTGCGCCCGAGGGCAGGGATTTTATTTCATTGGCATGGGCCCGATAGTTTTTGCCGATGCAGATGATGTTTCTCGGCGGGCGCACAATGGGGGCCCGCAAGCAGATCTCGCTCAACGAAAGGCGATTCATGCTTCCTGCCTGCAATGCCTTTCGGCAGACAGTCATCGCCTCTTCGCCGGCGCGGATAAGTTCGAGCATGTCATTCGGCACATTGCGCCCCATCTGTTCCAGGGGAATCACCGTTTTTGTTTCCCGGTCGAGTGCGCCGAGCCGGCATTGTCCTGCCTTTTCATAGGTTACAAGTAACATTTTCCCCATCCCGTGGTGTTTTTAGGCTTACCCGAATAGTTCATTCTGTCTCTGATAAAAAAGATACGGTGCGGACTGGAAATAGTGGTCCATGCATGCCAGCGAATAAGGAAGTGTAGTCGGACCGGCACCGGGCGCGGCGCCGCGGTGAATTGTTTCCAAACCTGACGGGAGATTGCGAACGCGAACGATCCCCAAGGCCCAATAGGTCGATGTTGTAAGATTATAATTGGAATAACATATTTTCGAGACCCGATCATGCGTGAACATTGGTTCGAATCCGTCATGGAAATGTCTAACCGGCTGCTCCATGCCTTTATCGCCTTAGCCTTGTTGGTCGCCAGCCTATTGCTGATCTGGCAATTTCTGTTTGACATTTATCAAACCGTGATCTCCGGTAATATCGCCCGCGGCTTTCTCAAATCCCTCGGCAACTTGTTCATACTGTGGGTGCTTTCATCGCTGATCTCCGCCGAAGTGCGCTACATGCGAACCGGCCATTTTTCGGTCAACGTGTTCATCGAAGCCGCTCTGATCACCCTCCTACGCCAGCTGATCATCATTCCGGTGGAAAGCCGCGGCCATATCCAGGAATGGGCATGGACATACGGTTTGATCGTAGCTGCCGTTCTCGCGGTTGGCCTGACCTACTTTCTCGTTCTAAAAACCCAGCCATCTGAATCAGAACCCCGCCCGCCGACACAATGACCCCGATCTGACGCCCATGTAGTAAACACGGGCCATAACGGGCGGGATGAGACATGAATTGAGTTCAGATTTTCGCTCACCCCCAGCTCACCTTACCGTGACCCTATTGAGCCGAGAGGCTCACAAGAATCAATGTCCTTGGCTTTGCATCTGCCTCAACCGATCCATGGCAAGACGTGCCTCAGTTGTGCCAGGATACTGGTTGATCACGCTTTGTAGCGTCTTTCGCGCTTCGCTCCATTGCTTCAAGGCATCGTAGCAGTATCCAATTTTCAGCAACGCCGCCGGGACTTTATTGCTTTGGGGGTAGTTGTAGATCACGTTCTGAAAATGCTTCAACGCCTGTTTGTACATCTGCTCGACATAATAGGCCTCGCCTATCCAATATTCGGCGTTGGCGACATAGGGGCTTCTGGGATAGGCGCTTTCGAAAGATTCAAATGCAGTGATGGCCGCCTTGTAATGACTGTTCATCAGCAGATTGAACGCCTTTTGATACGCCTCAAGATCCTTGCCATTATAATTTGGAGCCGATCCCGTCTGCGGAACGATGGAGGACGCTTGGGTGGTGGTCGCAGAAGAAGCTGGCGGTGTGGGCACTGCCGTCGTCGGTGGAGCCAGACTCGTGCTGGCGGCAGAAACGGATGGATTCTGCCCGCTCGACGCTTCGAGCGCCTGGAGACGCTTATCGATATTCATATAGAGACGGCGCTGACGCTCGCGCAATCTCTGTATCTGATGCTCCAACACTTGATTTTGGCCGGTCAAAGAACGAACCTGCTGGCGCAGATTTTGAATCTGCATGTAAATCTGCACCAAAGTCGTTTGTGACTCTCCGGTGGCTGGAGGGGGGGCAACCGCCGGAGTGTTGGCAGCCCAAACCGGAATTGACAACATGATCATGCCGGCAAAAAAGCCTGCTTTAATTCGAAACATACACATATTTTTATGACCTGTCTGTTGCTTGAACGGCCATTGATGACGCGTTCCAAGTTCATAAACCACTAGATTAACTGTTCCTGGATAGTGGGTCGTATCGCCGCTCAGCGCCGTGCGCCTATACTCACTTGCCTACGAACCCGATATATATCTGCAATCCGTATTCCGTGCGTTTTGTGCCGAATTCAATCTCAAACGAACTTCATCTCATCTTGCTTTGACGGCCTCCAAGGGCGCCTTTTTATCATGGTCGGGAATTGAGCGGATAGACGATGTTCACGCGCCGGTTTTTCGCCCAACAACTTTCTGTTTGCTGAAAACACACCGGATTGTCTTTCCCATAGCTGATGACTTCTACTTGCTTGGGTGACACACCTTCCAGTTCAAGCAATTTCGCAACGCTCAAGGCGCGGCGTTCTCCCAAAGCCATGTTATAAGCCTGGGTGCCACGATCATCCGTATTGCCTTCAATTCTGACCCGGAGATTGGGATGCGCCGCAAGATATTTGGCGTTCCGGCTGATCACGGACAAATATTTCGGCTCGATCTGACTGCTGTTGAATGCGAAATAAATGGTTCTCTGGGCAATCGGGCTATTTGGTGAATTCAGAGGGATTTCCTGCAGATTCTGACTGTTCAAAGCAGATGCCCGTCCACCCTTCGACGAAGTCGCGGAGGCCTGATTTTTGCCCGCAGCCGATGGAGTCATGCCAGTCTCCAGTTGCTTAGATGTGGGTGCGCAGGCGGCCAGAGAAACCAAGGCTATTCCCATCAGTGCACCGCGATAAACTTTGTTCATTCTGATTCCCCTTCTGTGTTGGTCGTCTTTTGAAACTACATTTTGTTCACACTGTCGCAGCCGGCCCGCTTCCATTCAGGAGCTCGGCAGGGTCAAGAACGGCGACCAAGCCGGCTGACTGACATTCTCCGTCCCACTCAGACGCATGCGGATGTTCCCATCCACGCTAACCGTAGCAAGTACTCGCTTGCCTTGGTAGCTCGTACTGTAAATGATCATGCTGCCATTGGGCGCAAAACTTGGAGAAGAATCCAGTGGGCCGTTCGTCAACACTCGCATTCTGCCTGTATTGAGGTTCAACAAGGCGATCTTGAACGCGCCGTTTTGAGAATGCACGAAAGCGATTTCATGGCCATCGGGAGAGATAGTCGCGCCGGCATTGTAATTGCCATCGAAAGTCAGGCGCTGCGCCGAACCGCCGCCAAGCGGCTTGACATACAACTGAGGCGAGCCGCCACGATCCGAAGTGAATACGATGGCCTTTCCGTCCGGCATCCATGCGGCTCCCGTATTGATGGAAAGGTTATGAGTAAACTGGCTCAGCTTGTGCGTCTTGAGATTCAAGATGAAGATTTCCGGATAGCCGTCTTGGGTCAATGTCAGCGCCAATCGTGTCCCGTCAGGCGAAAAGGCGGGTGCGCTGTTCAAACCAGGGCGGTTGGACACCAGAATACGCTTTGCGGTCGCCAGATTCTGGAGGTAAATCTGGGGGCGGCCGGTTTCAAAGGAAACGTAGGCCAAATCCTGGGCGTTGGGTGACCATGCCGGCATCGCCAGAGGCTGAGTGGAACTGTACACGGCGTGAGCATTATAGCCGTCTATCCCGGCCACCATGAGTCGATAACGGACGGGGCGATCATTTTTCACTTCCGTGCTGATATAGGCTATGCGCGTATTGAATGCGCCGCGCTGCCCAGTAAGCTCCTGATAGACCAGATCGCTGATACGATGCGCGGCTTCCCGGAGCTGGTCTGCCTTGGCGTTTATCGTGTAACCGATCAACTGCACCTTCTGCAAGGTATCGAATAACTGGAATGTGACCTGATACAAGCCGGGAGCAGTTTCGTCGACGTGCCCGATGACGATATCGCTGATTCCCATCTGAGACCATGCAGTGAAGTTTATGTCACCCGGCCGGCTTGGCTGCTGCGGCATCTTATCGACCGGCAAAGGCGAAAACAGGCCGCTTCTCTGCAAGTCATTGGTGATGACATCGGCAACCTTCAAAGGCGCTTTCCCCTGACCATGCCAGGCAAACGGCACGATGCCGATGGGAGTCGCGCCAACGGCTCCCTGGGTAATGGTTATATTCAGATCGGCACGGGCCGATGTTGCGATCAGAGACAATGACAACAACAAGAAAGCGGCAATACGTTTGATATTCATCATGGCTAGTTAGGCTCGAATTTGAAACTCAGTTTGGATTGGAAGATTTGCGGGCTCGGCGCCAGCGGCAGCGGTTGGGATTTCCATATGGCCGCCTCCACCGAACGGCGGAACAATTCATCGCCGGTGCATTTGCCGACATGAACGCTGAGAATATACCCGGCTTGATCCTGGGTCACGGTCACATGACAACTTTCTCCCGGCCGATAACCGGGAGGAATGATCCAGTTGCGCTGAATTTTGGCTTGAATCTCTCCGCTCCAACGGTCTAGCAAAGCGGCCTCACGTCGAGCGCGCAGCGCCGCCTGTTGTTTTTTCAACGCGGCCGCCTCGGCAGCGAGTTGTTGTTGTAATTGTTTTTTCGCCACCGCCATTTGCGCGGCCTTGGCTTTCGCGGCGAGCTCGGCTTTACGTTTGGCTTCGGCAGCGGCCTTGGCCTTGGCGGCGAGCTCGGCTTTGCGTTTGGCTTCGGCGGCGGCCTTGGCCTTGGCAGCGAGCTCGGCTTTACGTTTGGCCTCAGCAGCGGCCTTGGCCTTGGCGGCGAGCTCGGCTTTACGTTTGGCTTCGGCGGCGGCCTTGGCCTTGGCGGCGAGCTCGGCTTTACGTTTGACTTCGGCGGCGGCCTTGGCCTTGGCGGCGAGCTCGGCTTTGCGTTTGGCTTCGGCGGCGAGCTCGGCTTTGCGGTTGGCTTCGGCGGCGGCCTTGGCCTTGGCGGCGAGTTCGGCTTTACGTTTGGC
>JALUXU010000052.1 GCA_027013225.1 Acidihalobacter sp.
CGGGTGTTGTTGATAAACCGAAAGAGGAGGCCCCGAGATGAAGGTGTTTGGCCTTCAAGGCGAAATCATGCGTTCTGCCCGCCTGGCAGACAAGGTTTTTGATGATCCCGAAGGTGATTTTTCGTCTCCAGCCGCTGGAATGGTTCGAGCGGCTGCGAAAGCGGCATGGCCTGACTGTGTAGATCAGGCGGCGGAGATTCTGGGCGTGAGCCGGGCTACCCTGTACCGCTGGTGCCGGCGTTTGTCCGAGGCGGGCATCCAGGGTCTGAGATCCCGTTCCCGCCGCCCGCGGCGTGTTCGGCGGCGTCCCTGGGCGCGGCGTGCGCCCTATGGACTGAAGGGTGAGCGCCCGGGGACCTGGTACAGGTGGATGTCTTGCACGTGCACCGGCAGCCGGGGGTAACGGTCTACCACTTCACCGCCTGGGATGGTGCATCACGCTGGCGCGTGGGGCAGGTGTACAGCCGGGTGAGAAGCCGCTGTGGGGCGGATTTTCTCAAGCCGCTTAAGGCCCGCAGCCCGTTTCCGATCCGGGCCATCCAGATCGATGGCGCCTCGGAATTCAAGGGCGACTTCGAGCAGGCCTGCCAGGAAGCGGGTATCGACCTCTATGTGCTGCCGCCGAAACGGCCCCAGCGCAATGGCGGGGTGGAACGGGCCAACGGCATCTGGCGCTACGCGTTCTATGCCAGCTACCCGCTACCGACCACGATACGGGCGCTTCGCCCCCTGGTGCAATGGTGGGAACAGGTCTACAACCTGCTGCGCCCCCATCAGGCATTGAAACAGAGAACCCCAGCCGAGTATCTTCGTGAGGCCGGGTATGAGGTCCCCGAGGTCTCCGTGTCTCATATGTACTGAACCAGGACAAGGGTTTGGACTGTGCTCCGTACCTGTTGTATATTCCACCACTCATTTGCTGGCGTAGCTCAGTTGGTAGAGCGGCTGATTTGTAATCAGTAGGTCGCGGGTTCGACTCCTGCCGCCAGCACCAATAAAATCAAGCACTTAGTGGATTCATCGGAAAGTCAAGAGGTCTTGAGGTACACTTTGAGTTGTACCTGAGTACGTATGCAAGCTGCGCCAGGTGTTCGATGCCACTGATCGCACGCGGGGCATCTACTTCTTCGACGAGTTCGACGCCATCGGTTCGCAGTGGGGCCTGGCCAACGGCGTCGGCGAGGTGCGGCGCATCCTCAACAGCTTCCCGCAGATGATTGAGCAGGACGCGTCCCACAGCCTGATCGTGGCGGCCACCAATCACCCCGAAATACTTGACCAGGCGCTATTTCGCCGCTTCGATGACATTCTCCATTATGGTCTGCCTGACGAAGCCCTGATTGCCGCTTTGCTGAAGGCGCGACTGGGCCGACAGGGGCGTAAAGGCATTTCCTGGAAGCGCCTGGCCCAGCAAGCAAAGGGGCTGAGCTATGCCGAGATCGTCCGTGCCTGTGATGAGGCGCTGAAGGAGGTGATCATCGAGCAGAAGGAACACCTTGGCGAACGTGATATTCGGCACGCCATTGAAGAGCGTGTTCAGGCTAGATCGAATTTCCGCAAACAATCCAGCAGAACCTGACGACGCATGGCAGAAGACGGACCTCAGCCCAGGCGACATTTCATTTTTGACCATACAGCGCAAGCGGAGCCTTTCCGGCGCCCGGGAGGCAGTAGCGGTGGCAAGTCCAGTGCCGCGCCAAAACCGGCAAGCTGACGGCGGCGCTCTGCTGCAACAGGTCGAGGGCCTGAAACCGGAACTCGAACAGGCCAGGGCGCGGCAGCAACAGAGCGGCATGGAAGAAGGCTTTGGCCTGCAGATCGAATTCGAGAGCTTTCCGGACATTGAACTGGCCTTCGAGTCGCTGGCGGTGGAGCGTTCTGGTATCGAGCTGCTGAATGTGCGGCATGAAGAACACAAGACCTTGGCTTCCGTGTTTGTACCTGATGGCAAGCTGCATATTCTCGAAAACAAGATCAAGGCTTATCTGGAACAGGGTACACCCAAGGGTGAGCCAAAAAATCAGAGCTGGATCGATGCCATCCGCAGCATCCGCGTGGGCAGCATTTTCTCCCTTTTCTTCGATTTGCAGCCCCCGTAGGAACAGCCGGAATGAGCAGATAAACTGCTCCAGCGCTTGACGCTACCAAACGAAGGGGCGGCAGTGCCGCATGTCTGCCGGTTGGACACCGGCGTCAATAAAGCGCACCCACTGCTCGCCCCTGCCATTCGGTCTTCCGAGGTCCGTATCGGGCTCAGCTTTTCGAGTGCCGCCGCCAGCTCTGCCTCCAGCGCCTGTTGGACCAAACGCTTTACTCCTTATCGCAGGTTCTCTTTGATCCCCATTCCAAGCCCTGCCACTTCCACTATGGCTTTGCTGTCTTCTCTCATGGCACACCTCTTCGTTGCTGATCAGATCTCGAAACCCTTTTCTAGCAACCGTGCGCCAACTTCCTCAAGTCAGCTGTGATCTCCCATTAGACCACCTCAGAGGAACAAGGGACGAGCAAAGGGCTCCTAACCAATCTGCACAAAGCAGATGCTCAACACCTGATTTGTTTCTGTGGAAATACCGAAGTTGGGCAAGGGATATGTCAATCTAGCACAGACAGACCGGCCAGAAATTAGAGGCGAAAATTCTTTGATAATCCCAAACAAGGACTCTTTTTAGGCTCATTGCTGGATTAAAAGGACTCCCAGCGACAATGTCAGTCTCATGAATTGAGGTGAAACTTACAAATTTGTATAACAATTGAGCCTAAACTCTGGTGTAGATTATGGCCTAGCGTCGAAATCACCAACTATCCATGCATGAGGTCTCTACGAATTGAAAAATAATAGTAGCGTTAATAACCCCCTGCAATCCACCAGGCTTATATAGCTCGGATTCAAGATCGAAATAATTTTTCTCACTCTTTCCTTAAGGAGATAGCGATGTGAGCAGCAACGATCATCGTGTGTTTCTCATCTTCCAAGGACTTATGGCCAGGATTTGCGAGAATTCTCCAATTAAGCGTCTGACCCGAGCACATTCCCTAATTTTATCTGCGGTATTTGTTGTCTCAACCGCACATGCGGCAAACGGAATATCACTGTCAGCCGTAGGCATTCACCTTCCGTATGAAGCGCCCGCCCACGTAATCAGTCGATCACGATCCGATATCGCAGTACAAATCGACGGCCCTGTAAAAAGCGTGAACGTATTTGAAGGGCAGACAGTGAGGAAAGGAGACGTTTTATTCACTATAGACTGCCGAAGTTATGTCTACGCCCTTAAACTCAAGGAGGTTGCGTTGACGCTCGCACAGAATAAAGCCGAGCTGGCGAAAGCCTCGCTGCAGCGCAGTCGGGCTAGATTACGCATCAGCACAATTTCAAAAGCCAAATTCGAATCTGATCAATTGAATTATCAAACATCCCTTCTCAATGTAAGGACCGAAAAATTATATCGAGATAGTGCGCAACTTGCTGTCGATCGCTGCAAAGTATCTGCGCCATTCAGTGGCGTTGTCACCAGAATCGCGACCGGACAAGGGAGTTATTTGACCACGGGCACGGTGGTGATGTCGATGTCTGAAACCGAGCATCTTGAGGTCATAGCCAACCTGACATCCGACGAAATCAATTCTCTCATTCATTCTTCCAGAATAGATTTTGTTTTCGGAAAAACCCGATTCCCGCTTAAACTAAAAGTAGTAGAGCCTGTTATCAATCAGGCTACAGGTGCGCAGCGAGTTTACTTCGACTTGCCGCCAAAAGCCGCCCTGCCGATCAATCTTGCTGGCACATTACGATGGAAAGGGGAGCGTTTCCGCATTCCCCCCGACTATTTGATTCATGGAACGAATGGGCTTGGGGTATTGATCGACAGAGGCGGTAAATCAGTTTTTTTTCCAGTGCCTGCCGCCATTGACGGAATGCCCGTCATCATTCACCTTCCTGCGACCACAAAGATCATCAAACCATGACGCGGGTCAAAACACTCAAAATCATTATGGTTATTTTGACTCTATTTTCGAGTGCGCCTTCATGGGCTCAGTCGATGCCTGTTACCGTAGCGATTGTGAACAAAGGCCCCATCAAACAGGTCTACCATGGATTCGCACGGGTTCAACCCCTTATGAAAACGCATCCAAGCAGTAGTTACGCTGGACGAATAGTTCAAATTCTTGCGCATGTCGGGGAGAAAGTATCCCTGAACCAACCACTCGCCCGGATAAAACCATTGAGCAAAAATCGCGATAACTCGTCTTTATTTGCCGCGGGCGGGGCTTACACGGTGGTGGCAAACGTCCCAGGAATCATCGTTGGCGAGAATTATTCCCTAGGTGATGTTATTCCTTCTGGTGCCCCGGTTTTCACCCTCGTGCCAGATACCGGATTCCGTGTTGCTTTATCGATTCCCTTGCAATATTCCCCTGGGATTGACTATGCCACCAAAGCCACAATTCATCTCGCCTCAGGAGCTGCGCATGCCACGCCCAGCAGCATTCGGGCATTTGATATGAGCGGAACCGGATATTTTTTGGTTGAGTTTGTGGTTACAAAAAATAAACCTGTTCTTGGCAGCGTCATTCCGGTGGATGTCGTCGTAAAACATGACAATTCTGCTTTGTTGATACCGGCAAATGCGGTAGTAGAGAAAAACGGCGCATTTTTTGTTTTTGTGGTCAAAAATGGAAAAGCCATACAAACACTTGTGAAAATAGGAATTCAGACGCCAAGTAGTGTGCAAATACTCTCAGGACTTCATCCAGGAGAAAAGGTCGTGACGACCGGACAGTATTCCCTGGAAGATGGCGCAAAAGTCACCGTGGTTTCGACGGGTGGATAAATTCATACGGGGCATTCTTGCCAATCGCAAGAGCCTATTGTTCATCTACTTGCTACTGATTGCTTTTGCCGTGAGCATCGTGATGCATCAGCGGCAGGCGGTATTTCCCGATGTCAATTTTCCGAAGGCAGAATTCACTGTCGATGATGGACTTGCGCCGCTGAGCGAGATGGAAAAAGTATTCGCCAGGCCAATGGAAACATTGGCGCAATCTTCTGAAGGAGTGTTGAATTACAGCACCAAAATCGAGCGTGGAGTCGTCAAATTGAAAGTCGAATTTGATGGCCGGCGTAACTTCGCCCGTGATTTTCAACTCCTTAAAGGCAAGATAACCACTCTGGTACAGGGCACTCCGACACTCGGAGGCGCACCAGCTCAAGTCACCGCCAATCTGACCAATTCAAACAATTTCGCCATTCTCGGATACAGTCTGGTATCAAGAACCGCCAGTTATGTCGATCTACGCCGGGTAGTGGATACGCGTATACGACCGATACTTGAACAAATTCAAGGGGTAGGAAAAGTCGAGGTCATCGGCGGTAGCCTGCCAGAAATTCGGATAACGCTTGATCCGGCCAAGCTAGAGCAATACAAGCTGACGCCAGAAATGATAGCCAGTCAGATCAAGGCGTCTGAAAACACGAGGTTTCTTGGTCACTTTATCGCCTATGGAAAATTGATCCTGGGCTTCAGTTCATCACATCTGGTAGGGCCTCGGGCGATTGCTGACATTCCTCTCAGAGCGGGAAGTCAATCGCTGCGGCTTGCGGACGTTGCCGATGTCCGCATGACGGGTACCTATCCTCAAACTCTGACTTCCACCGACCGTAAGCCATCGGTGCTATTCAATATTTATGGTGCACCCGGAGTGGATGTGGTTTCCTTATCTGCCGAAGTCGCTAGAGCCATTGATGGTATTCGTCCCTCACTACCGCCTTCAATGAAGGTTTCGCGCTGGTATTCACTTGCCGACTTCATCAAAAGTTCCCTTGACGGTGTGGGGAGGGACATCGTTATTGGCATTCTGATCGTGTCTTTGTCGGTGGTGTTATTTTTGCGAAATCTACGTGCTTCGATGCCTGTCATCGCTTCCATGCTGGTCACGGTGATCTTAACTTTTCTGGCTATGAAATACTTGGGAGAAACGCTCAATATAATGACGCTTGCTGGAATCAGCGCTGCCATCGGTTTAGTCGTCGACGATGCGATCGTCGCGGTAGAAAACATTACCCGCTTTCACGAAAAAGGGCTAGACAATGAAGCGGCCGTAGTAAGGGGCACAAAGGAAGTCTTATCACCTCTGTTATCATCAACCCTGACGACAATTTCTGTTTTTGCGCCTTTAGGGCTGTTGACCGGAATTACTGGATTTTTATTTAAATCTTCGGCTTTGGTTATCATCGCCGCATTGTCGATTTCATTCGTGATGGCGGTGACTCTTGCCCCGATCTTGTCATTCTCGCTATTGCGCCCTGCCGGACGGGTGCATCCATCCCATTCGAAAAGTCCATTGCTGCAAAAGTATGAAGCTTTTCTTATCGCTATATTGAAATCTCCTTTGCGGGTCATCGCTGTAGCCACAGTGGTTATCGGCTTGGCGTTCTATATCGGACTTAGCCTTCCTACTACTTATTTGCCCCAATGGGACGAAGGCACTTTCATCATGGATATGGACACCACGCCCGGAACTTCTCGCGCCGAAATGGCGCGCAAAGTGGCAGGCGTTGAAAACGTGATTGCGCAACTTGGAATCATTCAGACCTATTCAATGCAAATCGGTGACAGTGCCCTACGATCGAATCAGGCGCATTTCTATATGCACCCAAAACCGAAAGGCGCTACAGGAGGCGGCTCTGTTTTTCAAGCCATGGATACTCTTCAGCATTCTCTGGAAACGAAATTCCCCAACCTCAATGTAGACTTGCACCAGATTCTTCCCGACCATTTCGGTGGTCTGGTTGGAAAAAACAATGTAATCGCTATTGATATCTTCGGCGCAAATCCAAAGGATTTGTTAGCCGCTGGCAAGATAATTTCAGCCGCCATCGGTAAATTGCCAGAAGTCGCACATGTCAAAATGAGCCCACCCCATAATGTGACCCAGTTCAGGCTCGTTCTCGACCCAGCTCGCTTGGCGAGCTACAAGCTGACTCGGGCCGAAGTGGTTTCTCAAGTTCAAGTGGCCATGCAAGGCAAAAACCTTGGTTATGTTCAGGCGCAGGGGCAGCAAGCGGAGATGCGAATGGTCTATCCCGATCATTGGCGCAGGCTCATGCCCGCACTTATGGACATGCCTATCTTTCGGGTTGACGGTAGCACCACTCCTCTGAGTGCGCTTGGACATCTTGAATTGCGTTCGGCTCCGGATCGCATAACCCGCAAACAAGGCCACCTCTACCTGGCGATGAGCGCAAAAACCCGCAATACTGATCTTGGCGGAAATGCGGCGCGTATCTCTGCCATACTGGCCAAACTCCCCCTTCCGGCAGGAACCTATGCTCTGGTTTCTGGAGACTGGAAGTTGCAGGCACAAGCATTCGCTGAACTACGTTACGTATTCTTATTGGCGATTGCTGCTGTTTTCACTCTGCTCCTGATCTTTTTCCGCAGTTATGGAACTTCGTTGCTCATTTTGCTCAACACGCTGACGTCCCTTGCATTCGTGGTATTCGGCATCTGGATTTTTCATACTCCCTTCAATGTGCCCACCTTCATGGGCCTGATTTCAGTCATCGGCATCGTGGTAAAAAACGCTATTTTAATCATGGCATTTGCCAACAACAATCTCAAAAAAGGCGAAGATAGCATTCGCGCGATCATAGATGCATGCCTGGTGAGAGCCCGCCCCATTCTTATGACATCAACAGCCGCGGTTCTCGGTTTTCTGCCCATGGCGCTCAGCAGCGGGCGCGGGGGTGAAATGATGCAGCCTTTTGCCGCAGCCGTGATCTATGGTGTACTCGGCGGAGTGGTTTCATCGCTGGTATTACTGCCGGCGATGTACGTCTTACTATCAAACTTCCAGCGGATACTCAAACGCCCCATTTGAATGCTCGCAGGGCAAAGCGCTTTTCTCGATCAGCCCGTCATCCATCCGCGTCCAGTGGCTACTTGAAGCCTTGCCCAAGCTAGGCCGGCATTCCGCTTTGCCTGAGCCAAAGCTAACTGCGCGTTGAATAGATCGCGTTCCGTAGTCAAAAGATCGAGGAGAGACGCGCTCCCAAGAGCATAATCCTTCGCATAGAGCTTACGCAGCCGATATAAGGAATCAACGGCCTTAGTCCAGACGGTGACTTCTTTTTCGGCATTCAAGAACCGGCTTTGTTCACTCTGAACCTCCTGTACGGCTGTCAGAACACTTTTTTGCCATTCCAGCTTTCGTTGCTCTGCTACTTTTATGGCCGCACGGCGCTTCGCATCCAGCGTGGATTGATTGAATAGCGGCAAGTTAAGGGTTGGACCGAAAGACCAACTGTTGCTGCTACCCAGAGTGATCGATCCTCCAAGAGTCAAGCTTGGATACATATTTGCAGTTGCGACACCCACAGCTGCCACCGCCGCAGCGTAAGCACGCTCCGTTGCGCGGACGTCAGGTCGATTGCGAAGCAGATCGGCGGGTGAACCAATACCAGCACTCATCGCAGGCAAGGGTTGTGGCGCCTGTTTTTTCATGTTTGCCAGAATCGATCCAGCCGGTTCAGCCAACAGTGTTGCCAGAGAATAGACTGCCGCATCGAATCGGGCTTGTAGCGGCGGGAGTGCTGCAACCACTTGTTCGTATCGGCTTTTCGCTAGTGTGACATCGAGATTGGATGCCGTGCCGATTTTCTTTTGTTTTTGAACAAGAAGATACATTTTGCGCCGATTTGCAATTGTTTTCTGGGTTAATTCCACGGCTCGCTGGTAATAACGCGCGTCAATATAGCTCCCTACAATGTTTGATAGAAAAGCGAGACGCGCAGCCATCGCGGAATATTCGCTGGCCTGGTAGTTTGCGCCGGCTTCCTCATGTAAGCGCCGCAAACGGCCGAAGATATCCAGCACATAATTCCCTCCCGCCATAACAGTATCAATCGTGGTCGGAACGGCACCTCCGCCTCCGGTGCGGATGCTGCTGTAATCGATTGAACCATTAATGTGGGCTGGAATGCCACTGGCGGAGTATAGCGCCTGCAACTGAGCAGCCCGTTCCTTAGCAATTTTCAAATCGATATTCTGAGAGAGACCCCGCGCAACAAGGGTGTTCAGATACTTGTCATGCAAAGCCGACCACCAGTTGGTTTGTATGGCACGCGTGGCGGCAGGCTGGCTAACTGCATAAGATCCTGCCAAGGCGATTTTTGGTGATGTGTAATTGGGCCCGACGGCAGCACAGCCGCTTAGCAAACCCGCACTCAAGGCCATGGAATAAATTAGTTTATGTGAGAGCAAAAAAGGTTTCATAGTAACCCTGATCCTGGGGCAGAATTCCGCGTCGGGGTCAGCGCGAAGTGAACAATTAGAGGAATAAGTACCGTCAGCGCAGAGCGGCGACAGTTCGGTGCATTCCAGAAAGACCGTCGGGCACTGGCCCAGTAGTGCGCTTCCCATCGGCCCGATAAGGTCGTCATGGAGAGCACGGGGATCTACTGGAAGAGTCCCTATGCGGCTTTGGAAAAGGTGGGGATCCAGGCCCTGATTTCGGCAAGTCCTCCAGAGGCGCTGCTCCGTCTGGTCAGCCGGCGGCTCGAGGCCAGCCAGGAGTTTCAGAGTCTTGTCATTCGCTGCGGGCACAAGTGTTTCATCATCGCGATTGTCCACAAGATGGTGCGCATCATCTACGCCATACTCTCGACTGGCACATACTACCGGGATGCCGACACAGACCATGAGGCACTCAGTGTGCAGCGAGTCGCTTCTCGCTGGATCAAGAAACTGATTAAATCATCAGCCAGCGTAAAGCGTCACCAACACCTGAATATGGCCCCATCGGGGAGCCAGGCCCCGCCATGCCCACCTTATCGATTTCTTGCACAGTAAAGCGGTAAAGGTTCCGGATCGGTTTTTCCGATCCGGCGCCAAAGACGAGTTGGAAGGGATTATTGCTGAATTTCGCCTTGCATCCCGTCGTTGCTGTTGTCTTGATTGTGGCTTTCCTGATTATATTCGTCATGGCCGTATTCACCTTCGCCGCCCCCTTTTTCAGAATTTTCTAGCCCCTGGCTGAGGATTTTGCCGCTCATGGCATCGATCTTGACGGTATAGGCCTGTTTTTTGGCATCGACTATGTCGGCTTCCCAAACCCCTTTGCCGTTTTCGTCGTTGAAACTGACCCCGCTCACCGTACCCGGAACGGCGTTTTGGGCGATGTTTTTGGCCTGGTCGAGCGAGATTTTGGCTGCATGCAGCATTTGAGTTTCCACCGCAAGGGATTGTTCGCCGTGGTTCGAGGCGAGTGCCGCGCCGGCCGCCGTCAAGCCCAACACAGTCAATGTCGAGGCGATCAGGATTTTGGTTTTCATGATGTAACTCCTTAAGTTGTGGGTGGACGGTCACCCCTTTGGTGTCCGTTGGTGATTACTTTACGCAGTGATTGTTGCGTGGATCTGGCCAGCGGTTTACATCTTGGTAAGGGAAGCCATAAACCGAGAGATTCAATTCAGATATTTCCTTCGGGAATGCGTTCTCGTGCCGATCTGGCACTTTCGGCAAGCGTTTTTTTCTTATCGATAGCTACAGGCTGGCCCAATCGTGCTCATCCGTCAGCGTGCTGAAGAAGGTCAAGGCAAATACAGCTTTAGGGGGCGCAGTCGGCATCCGTTGGAAATTGTACGCTGACTTTGAGGCCGGGGTGAGCATCTTCAAGCACGAGTCTGGCGCCATGAAAACCTGCGATGGCCTTGACAAGGCTCAGGCCGAGTCCACTCCCTGGGTGGCTGCGGCTTTTATCCAGTCGATAGAAACGGCGAAGCACCCGTTCGCGTTCCTCGGTCGGGATACCGGGGCCGTTATCGCGTACCACCAGCGCTGGGGATTTGCCATGCATCTCGATGCCAAGCGTTATCCGCGTGCCTGGGGGACAGTGACGCAGGGCGTTTTCGATCAGGTTGGCTCCGAGCTGAATCAATAGTTCACGATCCCCGTGCACGCTGGAACGCTTTGTTGATCTGGCCGTTTCAAGCGTCATCTTTGCATCTTCTGCCACTTCGGCATAGATTTCATGCAGGGTGGCGGTGATCTCGTTGAGGTAAATACATTCGAATCGCGCCTCGCACGCACCTCCTTCGAGACGGGCAATGCGCAACAAGGCTTCGAAAGTGGCGTTGAGATGATCCACCTGAGCGAGGGCGGCTTCCAATTCCTCACTCACCGCTTCGCCATGGATTGCCCGCGCTTGCGCCTCGAGCAGGCGGATTTTCAAACGGCTCAGGGGGGTCTTGAGATCATGGGCGATATCGACGCTGACCTGGCGGATGCCCTCGACCGTGGCCTGCAGATGGTTGAGCGCCTGATTGAGTTGGGCAGCAAGCTGGTCGATGTCGTTTTTGCGCCCGTCTCGCGGCACTCGGGAGGCCAGATCGCCGGCCGCCACCTTCTCCATGGTGCGACCAATGGCATTCAACCGACGCTGTGCACGCATGCCTAGCAATCCACCGCCACCGAGCGCGATCAGGGCAAGAAACAGCGTTGCCAGCGCGAATCCCTGGGCGGTGAAACTTTCCATGGCGTCTATGGCCCGCTGACTGGCCCCGACCGTCAACTCTAAATCATGTATGCGTCCCGTCAACAGGCGATAACGGGCCTCTCTGCGTAAGCCAAGTGCTGTGCCTGGTACACTCAGGAAGCCTTCTGGCAGGGGGCGTTTAGGGGTGAAGTTCCCCGCCAGCATGCGGCCTTTTTGGGTGCGCGCCAGAAACAGACGTTGGCGTAAAGGCGCCGCTTGCACGTAGGCACGGAGCATATCGACGAAGTCGTGTTGATCGCTGTCTTTCTCGTAGGCGTTGGCGAGAACGGTGAAGGTCTCGCGCAGGGTTTGATCTTGTTCCCGCAACAGTTCGCGTTGCATCAGATGATAGGCGACCGCGCCGATCAGCAGGTAAGCCAGCAGGCTGAGCGCAGCGGTCAGCAGTGCCGCGCGCAGCGCCGTGCTGCGCCAGATTTCAGTCGGGCGCATGGAGAGTGTAACCGAGGTTGCGCTCGGTGTGGAGGAGCGGAGTGGAAAAGGGTTTGTCGATCTTGGCGCGCAGGCGGCTGATGTGGGTTTCTACCACACTGGTCTTGGGATCGAAGCGTAATCCCCAGACGTGTTCCAGCAGCATCGTTCGGGTGACGATGCGATCGGCGTTGCGCATAAGGTATTCAAGCAAACGGAATTCACGCGGCTGCAGGTCTATGGGGCGGCCGGCCCGTGTCACACGATGCCGCAGCCGGTCGAGTTCAAGATCCGCAACCCGCAGTACGGCATCTTCGGCAAAACCAGGCGCTCGACGCGTCAGTGCCTGTACGCGGGCGGCCAGTTCGCTGAAGGCGAAAGGCTTGACCAGATAGTCATCTCCTCCCGCCTCCAGCCCCGCGACGCGGTCATCTACGTCGCCGATGGCAGTGAGGAAGATTATCGGTGTGGTCACCTGCGCCGAGCGCAACGCGCGAACCAGCGGCAGACCTTCAAGACGCGGCAGCATGCGATCTACGATGATCACCTCATAGCCTCCGGCCAGCGCCTGGGCCAGACCTTGCTTGCCATCTCCCAAAACGTCACAGACATGTCCCTGCTCGCGAAAGCCGCGGGCGATGTAGTTGGCTGTTTCGGAGTCATCTTCGATAAGCAGAATTTTCATGTCGCCTACGGTAGTCCGGAAGGAATCATTAGGCAATATCCATGTGATTGCATCGAGGAGAGTAAAGAGCAGCCAAGCAGCATAAGAAACAGAATAAATCCCCTCTTAGTTCAAGCGATGGCGAAAGAGCCATCCGGCAGCGGTGAGTGTGGTAAGGCCGATCAATGCCATTGGCCAGAATTGACCGATCAGCGCAGGAAAAGGCGCGGCTTCAAGGAAAACACCCCGCACTACAACCATGAAGTAGCGCAAGGGGTTCAAATAGGTCAAGTACTGCACCACGATGGGCATATTACTGATGGGCGTCGCGAAGCCAGAGAGAATGACCGACGGTACTAGAAACATGAACGCGCCCAAGAGGGCCTGTTGCAAGGTGGTGGCCATCGAAGAAATCATCAGTCCTATGCCTATGGCCGAGAGCGAGAACAAAAGAATGCCGGTGTAAAGGCTCAACAGTGAGCCGCGCAACGGCACCCCAAACCACCATGTCGCCAAAAAAATGAGAGCACTCGACTCAAGCAAGCCGATAATTAACCCGGGCATCGATTTGCCGATGAGAATCTCAAGCGGCCGCAACGGGGTTACCAACAGCTGATCGAAGGTGCCCTGTTCTCTTTCCCGGGCAACCGACAAGGCGGTGACCATGGTCACTACAACCAGAAGAAGCAGGCCAATGATGCCTGGCACGATGAACCAGTGGCTTTCAAGGTTCGGATTGAACCAGGCGCGGGTGACGAGTTTGACCGGCGGCGGTTCGCCATGCTTTTCTGCCCAGCGGCGATTGAAACGCTCGATGATTTGACGGGCGTACCCCAAGGCGATCATGGCTGTATTGGAATTTCGTCCATCGAGTATGATCTGTACCCGGGCATTCTCACCGCGGCGTAAATTGCTGGAAAAATCGGGCCCGATGGACAAGATGATGAGAGCTTTCTGATCATCAATGAGCTTTTTCAGCCCATGGGAGTTGCGCCGCATGGCTACGCGTTCAAAATGCTTCGAGCCGATAAAATCCGAGATCAGGCGCTGGGCGATGGTGCCGTTATCCTGGTTGTAAATTGCGAGAGGGACGTGATTCAGATCGAATGTGGCCGCATAGCTGAACAGGAAGAGCTGAAATAGAGGCGGCACGATGATGATGATGCGTTCACGGCGGTCTTTGAGTATGGCCAGGAACTCCTTGATTACCAGTGCGAACACACGTTGCCACATAGGGTATCACTCGAGCCGTTTATGAATCCTAAGGCGCGCCATGCCGAGGAAGAGCAAAGCCATCAAGGCCAAGGCCAAGGTGTTCGGCAAAATGACGGCCCATACATCGCCGGCCAAAAACAGGGTATGCAGCACATTGACGAAATAGCGTGCAGCGACGATATGAGTCAGAGCTTGCAGCCAGCCCGGCATGCTGCTGATGTCGAACAAAAACCCTGACAACATGAAAGCCGGCAGAAAAGTCACAAGAATGGCGATCAGGCTGGCGACGAATTGATTGCGGGCAAGGATGGAAATAAGCAGGCCCATGCCAAGGGAGGCCAACAGAAAGAGGGCAGACACAAAGAGGAGGAGGAACAGGTTGCCGCGTAATGGGACGGCGAACAGGAAGATGCCCATAACGAGTGAAAAGAGCATACTACACATGCCGAGGATGAAATAGGGAATGAGCTTCCCCAGCAATATTTCTCGCAGGGTAACCGGCGTAACCATGAGCGCTTCCAGTGTGCCGCGTTCCCATTCGCGCGCCATCACCAAGGCTGTCAGAAGTGCACCGATGAGGGTCATGATGACTGCGATCAAGCCAGGCACCAGGTATTCCCGGCTGCGTACCTCGGGATTGAACCATACGCGTGCTTCCAGCATTACGGGTGTGCTTATGGGTATGCCGCGACGTTCGGCGCGCTGTTCCAGCCAGTTGTTGATGGTCGCTCCTACATAACCTTTGATCAGGCGGGCCTGATTGGCGTCCACCCCGTTGACGATCAGTTGTATGGGCGCCGTGTTGTCACTTTCCATCTGGGCGGAGAAATTACTTTGCAGATGCACGATCGCATCGATGCGCCGTGTCATCAATTCCGCCTGGGCTTCACGCATGTTTGGCAAGCGGCGCGGCGAAAAATACCGCGAATGTTCGAATGCACTGAACAGGCTGGCGCTGGCGACGCCGGGCGAGTCAGCCACCATGCCCACCGGCACATGCTTGGCATCGAGAGAAACGCCATAGCCGAATATCAAAAGCAGCACGACGGGCATGACAAAAGCGATAGCCAAGCTGGAAGGATCGCGAAGTATCTGCTTGAACTCTTTGTACAGCAGGCCGCGCAGGCGCATCTGGCTGCCGCCGCGAGAATTCATGCGGCGCGCTCCATTTTCTGGATCAAGGTAATGAAGGCATCTTCCATTTTCGGCCGTGGGTTATCGGGCGTTGCGGCGCGGGCGCGAATTGCCGCTGGCGTATCAATAGCGAGAATGCGCCCTTGGGCCATAATGGCCAGGCGATCGCAATATTCCGCCTCTTGCATGAAGTGGGTGGTGACCATAATCGTCACGCCTTCTTCGGCCAAGGCATTGATGCGCGACCAGAAGGCCCTGCGTTCGAGCGGATCGACGCCGGAGGTGGGTTCGTCAAGAAAGAGAATCGCGGGTTCGTGCATCAAGGCGCAGGCCATGGCCAAGCGCTGCTTGTAACCCAGGGGCTGATCATCGGCGATAGCATCGGCGGCTGTTCGCAGGTCAAACTCGTCTAGCGCCCAATCGAGTCTTTGTTTGTAGCGCATACCTTTCAAGCCATACGTTCGCGCAAAAAAACGCAAGTTGTCCATCACCCCTAAATGGCCATAGAGCGAAAAGCGCTGCGCCATGTAACCGATCCGCGCCCGCGCTTTTGCGGGAGCCTTGCGCAAATCCACCCCGTTGACGGCTAGTTGGCCTTCACTAGGAGGAAGCAGGCCGCAGAGCATGCGGAAAGTAGTCGACTTGCCGGCGCCATTGGCACCGAGCAAACCAAAGATTTCTCCCTTTTTGACTGCGAAACTGATATGCCGCACGGCCCAAAAATCGCCGAAGCGCCGGCTCACGTTGCTGGCGACAATCACCGTTTCCTTCTTGAACGTGACAGGCGCCCTCTCTATAGAGGTATGCGTAGGACGTCTCTGTTGAGCCAGGATCGCCACAAAAGCATCCTCGAATCGAGGTTCCATGGGGGACCAAAGAATGCCTTTCAGATTCGGGGGTGAGGCTTTGTCAGCCAACAGCGCGCGTACTCCTTCGCCTTCGAGAACGGCATCCAGCACCTCTTCGCGGCGAATCAATCCGTCTTGCAAACGCCGGCGAAGGACGCCAGGCTGCTCGGCATACCAGACCCGTCCCTGGAATCGCTGGCTAAACTCTTGTGGAGTACCTTGTCCTAGCACCTGTCCTTGATACAGCAAGACCACTTGTGCACAGCGTTCCGCTTCATTGAGATAAGTCGTCGACAGCAAAACGCTCATGCCTTCTTCGGCAACCAAACCCTTGATGATCTGCCAGAGTTCCTGTCGCGAAAGCGGATCCACGCCGACCGTGGGTTCGTCGAGCAACAGTAATTTGGGCGGACGGACAAGTGTGCAGGCCAGCCCCAGTTTCTGTTTCATGCCGCCCGAGAGGTGACCCGCGAGGCGTTTTGTGAAACGCTCGAGAGCGGTCAGGTGGAGTAATTCGGCATAACGGGCTGGGCGTTCGGCAGGGGGCAGTCCCTGCAGGTCTGCGTATAGCGCGAGATTCTCGGCAACCGTGAGGTCTTCATACAAACCGAAGCGTTGTGGCATGTAACCGATTTTTGACTGGATGGCAAGCGGATCCAGCACGGCATCGACACCCAATACCTGAATCTGTCCGGCGTCGGGCCGCAGCAGGCCGGCGACGAGACGCATGAGGGTCGTCTTTCCGGCGCCATCTGGGCCGATCAGGCCGGTAATGCATCCGCATTGGGCATCGAGATTCACCTTGTCCAGCGCCTTGATCAGGCGTCGTCCCGCACGAAAATGCTTTTCGAGGTTGCCAACGTGCAATGCGGTCTGCTTATTCATGCGCTTGATGAGTTTTACAAGGCTGCTTGTCGAGATGCAAAGGCTTGGCAGCCGTATCGATGGTGACCGTGACGGGCATACCCAAACGCAAAGCCTGTCTGGGATTGCAGACATAGACGCGAATCTGATAGACCAATTGGGTGCGCACTTCGGGAGCCTGGACGGTTTTCGGTGTAAATTCGGCCGTCGGTGAAATGTAGCCCACCCAGCCTTTGAAGCGTTTTCCCGGGTAACTGTCGCTGCTGATCGTCGCCGGCAGGCCAGGCTTGACCCGCCCGAGATCGGGTTCGTCGACATACACTCTCGCCCAGACCGGATTGGTGAGCGCCAGGGTAAATGCGGAGCGGGCCGGAGTGGCCATGTCACCGGGTTCAAGAATACGGTCGCGGATCACACCCGCCTCGGGGGCGCGTAGTTCAGTGTCTTCCAGATCGATCTTGGCCAATGCCCGCGCGGCCTTGGCGGCGGACAACTCTGCCCGGGCCTGGGCGATGACTTGCTTGCGAGGGCCGGCAATGCCAAGAGCAAGGGATTGCCGATCGGCTTGCAGGCGCGCGTTGGCTTCTCGCAGCGATGCGCGCGCCTCGTCAAGACGCTGTTTCGAGGTGGCCTGCGCGGCCGCGAGGCGTTGCAAGCGATGATAAGTCAGGGTCGCGATTCGGACTTGGGCTTTATCTGCCTGCACAAGCGCTTTCAAACGGGCGATCTCTTCGGGTCGGGTGCCGGCCAGAAGCCGCTCCAATGCCGCCTGATCAGCAGCGACCCTGGCATTGGCCTGTTGGAGTGCCGCCTGATAGCGTCGAGTGTCCAGCACCGCCACTACTTGGCCGCGTTTGACAGAGTCGCCGGCCTCAACATTCATTTGCTGGATACGTCCATTGTCATTAAAGGCCAACTGGATCTGCCGCAAGTCGATGTTGCCATAAAGGGTCAAAAAAGCGGTGGCGCGCTGATTGTGTTGTTTGCCCGCAAAATATAAATAGAGCGCGAAGGAAACGCCGCAGACGAATCCGATTATCAAAAGCACGGCCAGCGCTCGGCTCGATTTGATACCAGTCATATTCGACACCCTCAAACAAGAGGCTCTTTGTCTAGCTATTTGCAGATTGCCGCAGGCGGCAGGCATATATCGAGGCGAAAGTTCTCAAGTTAGCTTTCCGTATTTATCATTTATCGACAGGCGGATAGGAGGGAGGCGGTTGGTGATTACTTGAGAACGCCCGTCCCGGCTCTCGAATTTGCGGTCTAAGGCCCGTTCATGCGGCGAGCTGACGCAGCACGAATTGCAAGATGCCGCCATTGCGGTAGTACTCGACTTCTTGCGGCGTATCTATCCTCACCCTGGCCGAAAATGTCTGGCGGCTGCCGTCAGACGCTGTGGCGGTGATTTGCACCTGTTTGGCCGCGCCGTCGCCGAGGCCTTCGATGTCATAGACTTCCTCGCCAGTCAGTTCCAGGGTTTCGGCGTTCTCGCCAGGCATGAATTGCAAAGGCAAAATGCCCATGCCGAGAAGATTGGAGCGGTGGATGCGTTCAAAACTTTCCACTAGCACAGCGCGCACGCCTAACAGTCGGGGGCCTTTGGCCGCCCAGTCGCGGCTGGAGCCAGAGCCATATTCCTTGCCGGCGATGACGATCGTGGGTATGCCTTCGGCCTGGTAACGCATGGCCGCGTCATAGATGCTCATCTGTTCGCCGTCGGGCAGATGGCGGGTGATGCCGCCTTCGGTGCCAGGAGCAAGTAGGTTGCGTAGGCGCACGTTGGCGAAGGTGCCGCGCATCATGACTTCGTGGTTGCCGCGCCGTGAGCCGTATGAATTGAAATCGGCGGGCGCCACGCCGTGTTCGATCAGATACTTACCTGCCGGGCTGTCGGGCTTGATTGCCCCGGCCGGCGAAATATGGTCGGTGGTGACCGAGTCGCCGAGTTTGGCGAGCACCCGCGCGCCCTTGATGTCGGCTACCGGCCGCAGAGGTTGGTCGATGTCTTCGAAATAGGGGGGATGCTGGATATAGGTGGAAGCGGGATCCCAGGCGAACAGCTCACCCTCTGGCGCCTGCAAGCGCTGCCAGCGTTCTTCTCCAGCGAAAACATTCTCATAGGCTTGACGGAATTGTTCCGGGCTAAGGCTGGAGGCGATGGTGTCTTGTATTTCATGCTGGCTCGGCCAGATGTCTTTGAGGTAAACCGGACGACCGTGTTCATCTTCGCCCAATGGCTCCTTGTATAGATCGATGTCCATGCGTCCGGCTAGGGCATAGGCCACCACCAACGGCGGCGAAGCCAAAAAGTTCATTTTTACATCGGAATGAATGCGGCCCTCGAAGTTGCGGTTTCCGGACAAAACCGAGCACACGGTCAGATCGTCGCGGCGGATGGCTTGGCTGACCGGTTCCGGCAAGGGGCCGGAGTTGCCTATGCAGGTGGTGCATCCATAACCTACGAGACTGAACCCGAGTGCGGCCAGATCGTCAGCAAGCCCGGCTTTGCTGAGGTATTCGCTGACTACGCGCGAACCGGGGGCCAGCGAAGTCTTCACCCACGGCTTGACCGTCAGGCCGCGCTGGTGGGCCTTCTTCGCCAAGAGTCCCGCGCCGATCATCACCGAGGGATTGGAGGTATTGGTGCAGGAGGTAATGGCGGCGATGACGACCATTCCGTCGCTAAGGTGCAGTTGGGGGCTGTTTTCCAGCGCTTGCATGCTGTTTTCGTTTTGCCGTTCCGTGCCTGGCACGGCCTGTCCGCCTTCGGCGGTGAATTTCTCCGCCTCGGCACGGGCGGCGTGCGCTCGCATGCGCGCCTGCATGCTGTCTTCCAGGGCATTGGTGATCGCCGTTTTGGCCTGCCGAAGAGAAATCCGGTCCTGGGGGCGTTTGGGGCCGGCGATGGAAGGCTCGACCGTCCCCAGATCCAGTTCCAGGACGTCGCTGTACTCGGCCTCAGGCGTGTCGGCGTCGTGGAACAGGCCTTGGGCGCGGGCATAGGCTTCAATCAGGGCGATCTGTTCGAGGCTGCGGCCGGTGAGTTGCAGGTATTTGAGGGTTTCCGCGTCAATAGGAAAGATGCCGCAGGTGGCGCCGTATTCAGGCGCCATATTGCTCAGGGTGGCGCGATCCGCAAGTGGCAGGTGTTTCAGCCCTTCGCCGAAAAACTCGACGAACTTGCCCACCACGCCCTTGGCGCGCAGCATTTGCACCACGGTCAATACGAGGTCGGTGGCCGTTGCGCCTTCCGGAAGATGGCCCGATAGACGGAAGCCCACCACCTGGGGCAGGAGCATGGAGATCGGCTGGCCAAGCATGGCGGCTTCGGCCTCGATTCCGCCCACGCCCCAGCCGAGTACCCCAAGACCGTTGATCATGGTGGTGTGAGAGTCCGTGCCGACCAGCGTGTCCGGATAGGCTTCGATGCGGCCGTCGTCGAGCTGACGGGTGAACACGACTCGAGCTAGGTATTCGAGATTGACCTGGTGAACGATGCCTGTGTCGGGGGGGACGACCTTGAAGTTGGAAAAGGCGTTCTGGCCCCATTTGAGAAAGGTGTAGCGCTCGCGATTGCGTTGGTATTCGAGGGCGGCATTGAGATTGAATGCTTCGTCGGAACCGAAATAATCGACCTGAACGGAGTGGTCGATGACCAGCTCGGCCGGTTGCAAGGGATTGATGCGCTCTGGGTTGCCACCCAGGCGGCGCATGGCATCGCGCATGGCCGCCAGATCCACCACCGCAGGCACGCCGGTGAAGTCCTGAAGCAGCACTCTTGCCGGCCGAAAGGCGATTTCCTTGCGGGGCTCAGCCTTGGGGTTCCAGTGGAGTAGTGCCTGGATGTCTTCTTGGGTGACCGTGTTTCCATCTTCGAAGCGCAGGAGGTTCTCAAGCAGAGTCTTCATGGAAAACGGCAGTCGCTCGGTTCCGGGAAGCGCTTTGATGGCGTGTATGAGGTAGGACGTATTCTGAATTTTGAGTTCGGTCTGCGTGGAATGGCTGTCGCTCATAAATATTCCCCTTGCGGTTGAAATGCGTAAAGGTTGGGTGTTTGCCTCATGTGAGGAGTCGCTGGGCTTCGCTGGCCATGGCACGGCGCTCAAGCAACAATCGCCAACGGTTGCCGCCGCCCTGCCGCCACAGCACGGCTGCGCGGATGCCTGCCAGTAGATAGGCCCGAATACGGTCGGCAATGTTTGTATTGGCTAGATGATGCTGTTCGCCGCGAACGATGAGACGGGGGCCCAGTGTGCTGATGGTGTCACGATAGAGCGAAGCCAGGCCGGCAATCACGTTTTCGTGCGTCGGTTCAAAGTATTCGCTTTGGGCCTGGGCTTTTTTTATGCCGGTGGCGAGCCGCTCGGAAACGGCTTGATTTTTTTCAAGACGCCGTTGCAGGTCAATCAAAGCGATGGCGTAGCGCATGGCTTGCAGGTTGCGAGGTTGATCTGATTCGCCAAGCTCCTGCAACAACAGATTTAAGCCAGGTGTGAGGGCACCGACACCGCCGTAGATGTCTTCCAGACTGGCCGACTCCAGCTTGAGGATGCTGTTGGTCATGGTGGCCAGTGTGGCCGGATCGGTTTCGCCGGAGCGTGCCAGGCGATCTACTTCGCCTATGCACTGAAACAGCGCGGCAAAGGCTAGGGTGCGGTTTTGTATGGTGCGATCCAAGCGTCTTCCTCATTGCTATTTGCCTGGGCCAATTCTACATGCAGGATGAATGCCGTGCGCATGATCTTGCTGTTTGACCATTCACGCGCGGTTTTTCAGGCCATCTTTGTGTTGCGACGGATTTCTTCCCCGGCGAGATGGGTGTCGGCAGAGCGCGTTGGCTTTGTCGTCTCTATCACGCCGCCACCAAGGCAGACATCGCCGGCATACAACACCAGCGATTGTCCGGGAGTGACGGCGCGTTGTGGCGATGCAAAGCGCACTTCCACGCCATTTCCTTTGACTATGGCTTCACAGGCTTGATCGGTTTGACGATAACGAACCTTTGCAGTGGCTGCAAAGTGGTCCGAAGGCGGTTTGCCAGCGATCCAGTGGATGCGGTTGACCCAAAGCGCCGCAGAGAAAAGCAAGGGATGATCATGGCCCTGCACTACGACCAGCTCATTGCTTTCAAGCCGCTTTTGAGCGACATACCATGGGGCATCGTTGGCATCGCTCCGTCCGCCGATTCCGAGGCCCTGGCGTTGTCCTAAGGTGTAGAACATCAGACCCTGATGTCTGCCAAGACGCTTTCCTTCGGGGGTGACGATTTCACCTGGTTGGGCGGGCAGATAACGGGACAGAAACTCGCGGAAACGGCGCTCTCCGATGAAGCAGATGCCCGTGCTGTCTTTGCGTTGAAAATTGGGCAGTCCTGCCCGGTGCGCGATTTCTCTGACCTCGATTTTGTGCAGATCGCCCAGGGGGAAGCGGCTGGCTCTCAATTGTTGCTGCTGCAAGGCGTGCAGAAAATAACTCTGATCCTTGCTCGGGTCAGTTCCCCGCAGGAGAGTGGGGCCAGGGCCGAGCCGTGCATAGTGGCCGGTGGCGATGGCGTCGGCGCCTAGGGCGCGGGCATGATCGAGAAAAGCGCGGAATTTGATTTCTGAGTTACAAAGAATATCGGGATTTGGGGTGCGACCGCGGCGGTATTCATCAAGGAAATGGGTGAATACCCGATCCCAGTATTCGCGCGCGAAACTGACCTTGTGAAGGGCGATCCCAAGGGTGTCGGCGACTCGCCGGGCTTCTTCGAGATCTTCAGCCGCGGCGCAATGGCCGTCGGCGTCGTCGTCATCCCAATTCTTCATGAATAGCCCTTCCACCCGGTGGCCTTGCTCGAGCAGGCGCAAAGCGGCGACGGCGGAATCGACGCCTCCTGAAAGGCCAACGATGATACGTTCGCTTTTTTTCATAGATCCTGAAGCACCTCAAGGGGATAACGTATGCCGGCAAGATAGTCCTTGATGCAACGAGTAACGAGCGGGCTTCGCAAGGCATCTCCCAAGGAATGAATCTGCTCGAAGTTCAGCCACACCGCCGCTTCAATACCTTCATCCAGCGGTTGGGATGCGTCTTTGGAAATTGCCTGTCCACAGAACGTGGCGCGCAAAAAAGTGGTGCCATCCGGCGCGATCCAGCGATAGACGCCGATGATAGCCTCCGGCTGATAGCGCCAGGCCGTTTCTTCTAGCGTTTCCCGGATCGATGCCTGCCGCAGGGATTCACCCGCTTCGAGATGTCCGGCCGGTTGATTATATCGTTGCTGGCCGCCGATAGACTCGCGAACCATGAGGAATCGGCCTTCGTTTTCAATGACAGCGGCGACGGTGACATGAGGCAAGAAGCGTGGAGTTGACGGCATGAGATAGGGTATCTTATTGGTTGTTTGCTGAAGTGCAGGGTGAATGGCCGCGCGTTACCGCAGTGCTCTTTCTTCGCTGTGGCCAGGTGGATTTGGTTTTCCATGTTCGTGTCTCAGCGCGTTGTTCATCCCGGTCATGCATTCAATGTGAATTTGCGTAGTTTACTCTGCAATTTGCTGGCGATCACCGTTACAGTGTCTGGCTGATCTTCGGGCACGTGTTTTGCTTCATGCATATCGCTTTCGAGCATTGGCGTATTTCAATCATCTCTCGTGAAGGAGTTTTCAAGTGAGTTTTCAGCATATCAAGGTGCCCGCTCAGGGCGAGAAGATCACCGTTTCGAAAGACGGCGCATTGAACGTGCCCGACCAGCCGATCATTCCTTTCATAGAAGGCGACGGTATAGGTGTCGACATCACGCCGGTCATGCGCGAGGTCATCGATGTGGCGGTGCAGAAAAGCTATGGAGATAAGCGCAAGATCGCATGGATGGAGGTCTATGCCGGTGAAAAAGCCACGCGAATCTATGGACCGGATACCTGGCTGCCCGAAGAAACGCTGGAGGCGGTAAAGGAATATGTGGTTTCCATCAAGGGGCCGCTCACAACCCCAGTCGGAGGTGGCATTCGTTCGCTCAACGTGGCTTTGCGTCAGCAGCTCGATCTGTATGTTTGTTTGCGCCCCGTACGTTATTTTTCTGGCGCGCCCAGCCCGGTTTGCGTGCCGGAAAAAATCGACATGATCATATTCCGTGAAAATTCTGAGGACATCTACGCGGGCATAGAGTGGCGCGCCGAAACACCGGAAGCACGGAAGCTTATCGAATTCTTGCGTCAGGAAATGAAGGTAACGAAGATACGGTTTCCAGATACCTCGGGCATCGGCATCAAGCCAGTTTCTCGGGAGGGCACGCAACGACTGGTACGCAAGGCTCTCCAGTACGCCATTGATCAGGGACGCGATTCGGTGACCTTGGTGCACAAGGGAAATATCATGAAATTCACCGAAGGCGCGTTCAAGGAATGGGGCTATCAGGTGGCCAAGGAAGAATTCGGCGCGGAGGAGATAGAAGGCGGGCCTTGGTGTGCTTTCAGTCATCCGCAAACAGGCGCGAAGATTGTCGTCAAGGACGTCATCGCCGATGCTTTCCTGCAACAGATTCTGTTGCGTCCAGAGGAATATGACGTCATCGCCACCCTTAATCTCAACGGCGATTATATATCGGACGCGCTTGCCGCTCAGGTCGGCGGTATCGGCATTGCTCCTGGTGCAAATCTTTCCGATACGGTAGCGATGTTCGAAGCGACCCATGGCACGGCGCCGAAATATGCGGGCAAGGACAAAGTCAACCCGGGATCGCTCATTCTTTCCGCGGAGATGATGCTGCGACACATGGGGTGGAGCGAGGCGGCCAATCGCGTGATCCATGGAATGGAAGGCGCCATCAGCTCCAAGCATGTGACGTATGATTTTGCCCGACTGATGCCGGGTGCGACAGAAGTTTCGTGCTCTGGATTCGGCAAGCAAATCATTGCTTACATGGATTGATCAAACTTGATTTTTTGCTTGACAAACCCTATTTGGTAAGACATGAGTCAACAGCATGATAACCCCCGGTTCGCGGACGAACTCGCCGTTGATCCGGCGCGTTCGGAACTCAAACCCCCGCCCCGGTACAAGGTCGTCATTCTGAATGACGATTACACGCCCATGGAATTCGTGGTGGAGGTGCTTGAGCTGTTTTTCGCTATGGATCGCGAGCGCGCCACGCGGATCATGCTGCATGTTCACACCCGTGGAAAAGGCATTTGCGGCGTCTATACTCGTGACGTGGCCGAAACCAAAGCCGCGCAAGTCAATGAGTATGCTCGCCTGCACCAGCATCCGCTGTTATGCACCGTTGAAGAGGAATGAGGGATACGGTATGCCGATGATGCTTGGCGGTGATTCCCCTGATATCGTGGGTGGGTATGCGTTTGATTGGCCCATAACATGCATGTCCAGACTCACGAGAAGCCAGGCCGTAAGTCCAGATCGTAAGTACGGGCTTGCGAGGACTCCTTGTTTTTTACGAGTTTGATTTATAAGATTTGATTGATTGAGGCATTTGAGATGCTGAATAAAGAGCTTGAATTTACTTTGAATATGGCTTTCAAGCAGGCGCGCGAGAAGCGGCATGAATTTATGACCGTGGAACATTTGCTGTTGGCTTTGACAGACAACCCCACCGCTGCCGGCGTGTTGCGCGCTTGTGGCGCCAATTTGCTCACTTTGAAGCGCGACCTGGAGCAATTCATCGATGAAAGCACACCGCGGCTTTCCGCCGATGACGAGCGGGACGCCCAGCCGACGTTGGGTTTTCAACGTGTCTTGCAGCGTGCCGTTTTCCATGTTCAGTCGGCAGGGCGCAAGGAGGTGAATGGAGCCAATGTGCTGGTATCCCTGTTCGGGGAACAGGATTCGCATGCTGTCTATTTGCTTGCTCAACAGGACATTACCCGTTTGGATGTGGTCAACTACATCTCTCATGGCATTTCCAGCGGCGCAGACGAAACCCCCGAGCAAGAAGGTGGGTCATCCGCTGAAACAGGCGCAGGGGAGGACCCCTCGCGCAGTACGCCATTGGAGCAGTTTGCCACCAATCTCAACGAGCTGGCCCGCCAGGGAAAAATCGATCCCCTTATAGGGCGTGATGAGGAAATCGAACGTACCGTGCAGGTTCTGTGCCGCCGCCGCAAGAACAATCCCTTGTTCGTGGGGGAAGCCGGGGTGGGTAAGACGGCTTTGGCGGAGGGATTGGCCAAGCGCATCGTGGATGGACAGGTGCCAGAGATTCTGGCGGAGGCTGTCGTGTATTCACTGGATCTGGGGGCTCTGGTCGCAGGAACAAAGTATCGGGGCGATTTTGAAAAACGCCTCAAGGGCGTGCTGGCACAACTCAAGCGGCAACCCTCGGCGGTTCTGTTTATCGATGAAATTCACACTCTGATTGGCGCTGGCGCGGCGTCGGGCGGGGTGATGGATGCATCCAACCTGATAAAACCCATGCTGGCCAACGGGGAGCTGAAATGTATCGGTTCCACCACCTATCAGGAATATCGTGGTATTTTCGAGAAAGACCGAGCCTTGGCGCGCCGTTTTCAGAAGATCGAGGTTCGCGAGCCGACGGTGGATGAAACCTATCGCATTCTCAAGGGGCTGAAAAGCCGTTTCGAAGAGCACCATGAAGTTCGCTACACGAATCCGGCGCTTCGCACCGCTGCGGAATTGGCCGAACGCTATATTACCGACCGCCATCTTCCCGACAAGGCGATTGATGTAATCGATGAAGCAGGCGCCAGGAGGCGGATGCAACCCTCGTCACAACGCCGAAAGACTATCTCTGTCCGTGATGTAGAGGATATCGTCGCCAAGATGGCGCGGATACCGCCAAAGCAGGTTTCGGTTTCTGATCTCGAGACGCTGAAGAATCTGGCGCGTGATCTCAAGCTGGTGGTGTTTGGGCAGGACGAGGCGATCGATACGCTTGCAGCTGCCATTAAGATGGCGCGCTCGGGATTGGGTGCTCAAGATAAGCCTATCGGCTCGTTCTTGTTTGCAGGGCCCACCGGGGTAGGCAAAACCGAGGTCAGTCGGCAACTTGCGCGGCAGCTGGGAATCGAGCTGGTTCGCTTCGACATGTCCGAATACATGGAGCGGCATACCGTGTCTCGCCTGATCGGCGCGCCGCCGGGTTATGTGGGTTTCGACCAGGGTGGACTTCTCACCGACGCCATTCTCAAGCATCCACATGCTGTTCTGCTGTTGGACGAGGTAGAAAAAGCACATCCAGATGTGTTCAATCTGCTATTGCAGGTTATGGATCATGGCACATTGACGGACACCAATGGCCGGCAGGTGGATTTCAGAAACGTCATCTTGATCATGACGACCAATGCCGGTGCGCAAACAGTCAGCCGTCGCAGCATGGGCTTTACCGAGCAGGACCACAGCAGCGATGGCATGCAGGAGCTCAAGCGGATGTTTTCACCTGAATTTCGTAACCGGTTGGATGCAATCATCCAGTTCAGGCCGCTCGACCGACGCACTGTCGTCAATGTTGTCGACAAGTTCCTCATCGAGCTGGAAAGCCAGTTGGCTGAGAAGCATGTGCATATGGTGGTTGAGGATGAAGCGCGGGCATGGCTGGCCGAGCATGGCTACGATCCTTTGATGGGTGCGCGGCCGATGTCCAGGGTCATTCAGGAGCACCTTAAAAAACCGCTTGCCGAACAAGTGCTGTTCGGCCCTTTGTCGAAAGGAGGAGAGGTGCGCATAAAAGTTGAGAACGATGAGATCAAGCTTGAATTTGAGGAGGCAGCTGTCAGCTGAGCGCAGAACTCATTTTTTTCGGAAAACTATTCGGCCTTTGCTTAAATCGTAGGGCGTCAGTTCCACGGTCACGCGATCTCCGGTGAGGATGCGAATGTAATGTTTGCGCATGCGGCCGGAGATGTGGGCCATGACGACATGACCGTTATCGAGTTTCACCCTGAACATAGTGTTGGGGAGAGTGTCGATGACCGTGCCTTCCATTTCGATTGCGTCTTCTTTTGCCATATGTTCAGTTTGGATCCTTAGCTACAAGAGAGGCCGCTCATTATCAATAATTTCGCCCATAACTCAAGGTGAAAAGACGTTTTTCTGCAAATATTTCTTGTGGGCATTCCGATTGTTTGTCTGGAAACGAGTTCTGAGTATTTACCGCATACGCCGCTTTGCCTAAACTAGCCGTCCTCTTTTGTATAAGGCAATCCATCGATGAGTTTAGCCGCTGTATTTCCGGGTCAAGGGTCGCAGGCGATTGGCATGCTGGCCGGTTTGTCAGACCGTTTTTCGCTGGTACGTGAAACCTTCCAACAAGCTTCGGATGTCTTGGGGATTGATCTGTGGTCCCTGGCTCAACATGGTCCACGGGAAGAGCTCGACCAAACTGCTTTAACCCAGCCGATCATGTTGACGGCTGGCGTGGCGGTTTGGCGAGCCTGGGACGAAGAGGGGGGGTGCGCACCCGTCATGTTGGCTGGCCACAGTCTGGGCGAATATACGGCTTTGGTGTGTGCCGGATCGATCGATTATGAAGAAGCCGTACGTTTGGTTGCCGAACGCGGGCGCCTGATGCAACAGGCCGTGTCCTCAGGGGATGGATCCATGGCGGCGATTCTTGGCTTGTCGGATGAAAGGGTGGTGGAATTATGTAATGAGGCGGCTCAAGGCGAGGTGGTTGAGGCGGCCAACTACAACGCGCCGGGACAGGTTGTTGTGGCGGGTCATGTGGCGGCCGTCGAACGTTTGATGAATCTCGCTAGGGGGGCGGGCGCCAAGCGTGTTGTGCCCTTGCCCGTCAGTGTTCCTTCTCATTGCAGTTTGATGGCGCCCGCGGCCAAAGCCTTGCGCGAAGTTCTGGCGAAAGTCGAGATCAGGCCGCCTCGAATCCCAGTGATTCACAATTATGACGTCTTGCAACATGACGACCCCGAGGCGATTCGCGAGGCGCTCGTGCGTCAACTCGATCACCCGGTGCGCTGGGTGGAGGTGGTCGAGACTCTTGCGGGTGAGGGGGTGACCAGGGTGTTCGAGTTCGGTCCCGGAAAGGTATTGAGCGGCCTGACAAAACGCATCGATCGCAGTCTCAAGGTGCTATGCATTGAGGACAGCAAGAGCCTCGATGCCGGATTGAACGTATGTGAGGAGTTCGGGGTATGATGCTCAAGGGTGAAATTGCATTGGTTACCGGCGCATCGCGCGGCATCGGCAAAGCCATCGCTCTAGAGCTTGGCTGTCAGGGGGCGACTGTCATCGGGACGGCAACCTCCTCTGAAGGCGCCGAGATGATCAGCGAATATTTGGCCGAAGCAAAACTCTCGGGTAGCGGGAAAGTACTGCGTGTAGAAAGCCAATCCTCTATTGACGCCTTGATATCGGCCATAACAGATGAGTACGGCGTCGTAAGCGTGCTGGTCAATAATGCCGGAATCACCCGCGATGGCTTGTTGATGAGTATGAAGGACCCAGACTGGCAAGGCGTTATTGATACCAATCTGGGATCGGTCTTCCGCCTCTGCCGCGCATGTATCCGCGGCATGATCAAGAGGCGGGGCGGACGCATCATCAATATCTCATCAGTAGTGGGCGTTTCCGGTAATGCCGGACAATCGAATTACGCGGCATCTAAGGCTGGGATGATCGGTTTTTCAAAATCGCTTGCGCGCGAGGTGGGTAGCCGTGGAGTGACAGTCAATGTGGTAGCGCCGGGTTTCATCGACACGGATATGACTCGCGGCCTTAAAGAGGATCAACGCAAGGGGCTGCTCGAACAGATCGCATTGCGGCGTCTCGGAAATCCCGAAGAAATTGCTCATGCGGTCGCGTTCTTGGCTTCTGCGCGCGCCGCTTACATTACCGGAGCTACTTTGCATGTCAACGGCGGCATGTACATGGCCTGAGTCCACTTTGCCTGATCCTGGTTTCATGTTTCTTATTTCGGTCCGATTAGAAGAGCGAATCCCCAGAAAATATCATTTCTCTCATGAAGAGAAGCTGATTTCCCGGGAAATGGTGGTTTCAGACCTGCTATGGGTATTATAATCAGCCGCTTTCTGGTCATGGTGTGGCGCTGCGGCTACTCTTTACATTAAAATCCGCGGCGCAGCTATCCGCTGCCTTTTTTTAACAAAGGGAATACGAGCAATGAGCAACGTTGAAGAACGTGTCAAGAAAATTGTTGTGGAACAGTTGGGTGCGAAGGAAGAAGACGTCAAGAATGAATCTTCTTTTGTTGATGACCTGGGTGCTGACTCGCTGGATACCGTCGAGCTGGTAATGGCGCTTGAAGAGGAATTCGAATGCGAAATTCCCGATGAAGAAGCTGAAAAAATCACCACTGTCCAGCAGGCCATCGATTACATAAACGAACATCTCAAGTAATCCACGCATGCCTGTGCGCGTCCGCTTGTCTTGACGGCATGCGGACGCGCGGGATCAAACCTCCTGCGGGAGGTACTGAGAGGAATTCATATTGTCCAAGCGGCGTGTCGTCGTAACTGGTCTTGGTATCGTTTCCCCGGTCGGATCTACGATCCAAAAGGCATGGGAAAACATTCTGGCAGGACGCAGTGGTATTACGGCCATCGAACATTTCGATGCGTCGGAATCGCCTGTGCGCATCTCTGCGGCAGTGAAGGATTTCGATGCCAAGGAATACATCCCCCCCAAGGACCAGAAAAAAATGGACATTTTTGTCCAGTACGGAATCGGAGCTTCCAAGCAGGCCATCCACGATGCCGGCCTGGATGAATTCGATTTCGACCCAGAGCGGGTCGGCGTATCCATTGGTTCGGGGATAGGCGGGCTGCCGGGAATCGAAAAAGGCCATTTGGCCATGCTCAAGGGCGGTGCGCGCAAGGTTTCGCCTTTTTTCATTCCTGCCAGCATTATCAATATGGTATCCGGGAATGTGTCCATCATGTATGGTTTTCGCGGTCCCAATACCGCCGTGGTTACTGCCTGCACGACCGGAACCCATAATATCGGCGCAGCCGCCCGCATGATCGCCTACGGCGATGCCGATGTCATGATCGCCGGCGGCGCGGAAATGGCGAGCACCCCTCTGTGCGTGGCGGGTTTCGCTGCGGCGCGTGCGCTTTCCACGCGTAACGATGATCCGGCAACTGCAAGCCGCCCATGGGACAGGGATCGTGATGGTTTTGTGCTTGGTGATGGCGCTGGCGTGCTGGTACTCGAGGAATACGAGCATGCAAGGGCCCGCGGCGCGAATATCTATTGCGAACTGGCCGGATTCGGGTTGAATGCTGACGCCTATCACATGACTCAGCCATCCGGGGGCGGGGAAGGTGCGGCGCGTTGCATGCAACGCGCTTTGCAGGACGCCGGGCTCGATGCGCATCAGGTCGACTACATCAACGCTCATGGCACTTCCACGCCTGCCGGCGACAAAGCTGAGACCGAAGCGGTGAAGCTGGCGTTTGGTGAGCATGCCTACCAGCTGGCAATGAGTTCCACCAAATCGATGACAGGGCATTTGCTCGGTGCCGCAGGTGGCGTGGAAGCGGTGTTCTGCGTGCTTGCTTTGCGCGACCAGGTGATCCCCCCAACTATCAATCTCGAAGTTCCCGATCCCGATTGTGATCTGGATTATGTGCCCAATGGGGCCAGAGAGTCCCGTTTGGAAAACGTGATATCCAATTCCTTCGGTTTCGGAGGCACTAACGGCACCTTGGTATTCAGGAAGCTTTGACGCCTGCGTGTCGAATGCAAAACCGTATCACCAGCTCCAATTGCCCGGCGGATGGGATCTGCTGGAGCTGCACCGGCATGCCCCCGACCGTTATCCTCACCTCCTCGAAAGCTCATCCAAAGGAAAAAATCAGGGACGTTACGATCTGCTGTTTGCCTTTCCGGAAGAGCGTATAAGCGCTGAACCATCCCAGTTTCTTTCCCGGCTGGATTCCGAGTATGGCACATCCTTCGATGTCTCCAGCGAAGAAGGTCCGCCTTTTCAGGGGGGGTGGTTTCTCTACCTCGGATATGAGCTGGCTCACGCTATAGAGCCTGTTCTTGGTGAGCCGATTCCCCATCCCTGGGGATGGGAAACGGCTTGGGCGCAATATTTTCCGGCCGCTATAATCCATGATCATGTATTGAGTCGGCGGTATGTGGTGAGCATGGCCGGTCGAAAAGATCTGCTGGAATTGATTTTCGCAGATGTAATGGATGCAGTGGATGCGGTGGGGAGAAAGGCAAGAGCGAGGGACATTCCTTCTCTCGAGGTTGTCTCCCTGCAAGCACCGGCTGATGATGCGTATTTGGAGGCAGTGGCTCGCATTCTGAGTTTCATTTGTGAGGGGGATGTCTTTCAGGTCAATCTATCACACGCTTGGAACGGTGAATTGGGCGCTGGCGTTTCGGCGGCTGATTTGTATGCGGCGTTGAGGCGTGCTAATCCAGCACCCTTCTCGGGTCTGGCTACCTGGGGGCGCAGCGCCGTGGTCAGTTCTTCACCCGAACGCTTGGTGGAAGCCGATCAAGGCTGGGCAGCGATGCGTCCCATTGCAGGCACGCATCCGCGCGCGACTGATCCCGCGCAGGACAGAAAACTGCGCGAGCGTTTGATGGCGCATCCCAAGGAGCAGGCCGAACACATCATGCTTGTCGACCTGATCCGAAACGATCTCGGCCGCATCGCCAGGTTGGGCACGGTGGAGGTGGATGAATTGATGGTGTGCGAAACCTATCGTCATGTGCATCATATCGTCTCCAACGTGCGTGCCCGGCTGCAAGAGAGCATGACGCCTGGGCAGGTGATTCGTGCAGTTTTTCCAGGCGGGACCATCACGGGATGCCCCAAAGTGCGCTGCATGGAGATTCTCAATCAGCTTGAAACCACGGCACGAGGGGCTTATACCGGCTCCATGGGCTATCTTTCCAGGCATGGCCGGATGGATTTGAACATTTTGATCCGCAGCTTCGAAGTGCAAGGACGTAATTTTCGTTTCCGCACTGGGGCGGGCATTGTCGCGGATTCGCGTCCCGGATTAGAGCTTCAGGAGACCCACCAAAAGGCCAAGGGCTTGTTGAGGGCGCTGGGTTGACCGCCATCTGGGTGGATGGGAGGCCGGATGACGGCTTGCCTGCCGATGACCGTGGACTTGCATTTGGTCATGGCGTATTCGAAACCATGCCTGTCATCTTTGCCGCTATACCCCATTGGGAAAAGCATTGGAGGCGCCTATGGAAAGGATGCAGACGCCTTGGTATTGCGCCCCCCGAAGAACGTCTGCTCAGGGATGAATTGAAGCTCGCAGTGGAAGGTCAAGAGCGGGCGGTTCTAAAACTGATCGTCACCGCTGGAAGCAGCCATTCAGGGTACAGCTTACCGCTCGAGACCATACCACGGCGCATCGTGATCCGGCGACCCTGGCCGATACGGGAGATACCTCCGGATGGTATTCGCTTGCGATGGTGTGATACGCGTTTACCTATAGATCCAATGTTGGCGGGCATCAAACATCTCAACCGCCTGCATTCGGTGATGGCGAGAGCCGAATGGGGGGATGAAGTCGATGAAGGATTGATGCTGGATCAGGAGGGATTCGTCGTCGAAGGGACGATGAGCAATGTATTCTGGATCGAAGGCGCTACACTGGTGACGCCGGATTTGAGATATTGTGGGGTAGCGGGAGTCATGCGGGAACGCATTTTTGAGTGGGCAGGTTCTCATCGAGTCGAAGTATGTCAGACGCGTTCCAAACCCGCTCGTTTGCTTGCTGCCGATGGTGTATTCGTATGCAACAGCCTGATTGGTATCTGGCCAGTGGAACGCATCGGAACCCAGCGTTTCGCACATGCGGGGCTGACGAAACGCCTTCTGGATGCGATGGCGGAGGGTAAGTGTTGAAAAAACGCGCGCTTTTTGTGCTTGGCGGAATCGCGGTTTTTGCAGTAATCTCAAGCATCGTGTATGTCTGGCAAGTTTTGGTGACCCCCTTGCCTGTTGATTCCAAAGGCCAGCTGATTACCGTGCAAGCCGGGATCTCGGCGAGATCGCTCGCAAATCAGTTGGCGCAGGACAAAATTCTTGCTCATCCTCGAATCTGGTTGCTCTATGCGCGCTTGAGCGGGGACGCCGAACGGATCAAGCAGGGTCAATACCGGTTGAAGAAAGGAATGACGCCTGTCGGGCTTTTAGATTTATTGGTGTCCGGACGGGTAACGCAGTATCCAGTGACGTTGATTCCTGGATGGACTTTTCGTCAGGTCATGCAGGCGCTCAATGCAAATCCTCATCTTTCCCATACGCTGCCGCCATCGGAATATGCCGGTTTGATTCATCGTCTGGGTGGGCCGGCCGGCATGTCCCCTCAAGGATGGTTTTATCCGAACACCTATTACGTTACTGAGGGTACAAGCGATACGAGCGTATTGCGACGCGCCTATGCAGCCATGAAACATTATCTTGATCGTCAATGGGCTGAGCGCGCCCCGGATCTGCCATTGAAGACACCGTACCAGGCGTTGATCCTGGCTTCCATCGTTGACCGAGAAACATCGGTGCCCAAGGAAAGGCCGTTGATTGCTGGCGTATTCATCAACCGTCTGCGCAAGGGCATGCCTTTACAGAGTGATCCCACGGTCATCTTCGCTTTGGGCGCAAGTTATAAGGGAAACATCACGTTTAAGGATTTGCGTAATCCTTCACCCTACAATACCTATACGCACCGCGGTCTTCCTCCGACGCCCATCGCATTGCCGAATCCGGCGGATATCCATGCGGTTTTGCATCCAGCAAAAACCCCGTATCTCTATTTCGTGGCAACGGGGAATGGTACGCATGTGTTTTCAATTACTTACGCTGAACAAAAGCGTGCGGTTGCCAAATATCAGCTTGGCGGCAAGCAGAGACAGCAGGAGGGATAAGCATGCGGGGTGCATTCATAACCTTCGAGGGAGTCGAGGGCGTCGGCAAGTCGACTTTGATCGAATTTGCCGCCGCCCATCTTGAATCGACTGGACGAATCGTGTTGCGAACCCGCGAACCCGGTGGAACGCCCCTTGCCGAAGCGATTCGTTCGTTATTGATCGGGGAATGTCGAGAGGGAATGCATGCCGACACAGAGCTGCTGCTCATGTTCGCTGCCCGCAATCAGCATTTGGAAACAAGGATTCGTCCTGCCTTGGATGAAAATCGCTGGGTTCTCAGCGATCGTTTCAACGACGCAAGCTATGCGTATCAAGGAGGAGGGCGCGGAATCGACATGGAGCGCATCCGTTTTCTCGAGTGCTTTGTTCAGCGTGGCTTGCAACCCGATCTGACCTTTTTGCTCGACGCGCCGCTTGAAATCGGCATGCGACGTGCCGCTATGCGTCAGCGAAAGGCGGATCGTTTCGAAAGTGAAGCCATGTTTTTTTTCGAGCGAGTGCGAAACGTTTATCTAGAGCGCGCATCGCTTGAGCCGCAACGATTCCGCCTCATCGACGCATCGCAATCGCTGGAAGCGGTGCAGGCAGAAGTGCGCAAGAAACTGGATGAATTCATCGCTTACTGGGAAGAACTAAAATGAGCGCAATGCCCTATCCGTGGCAGGATAGCCTATGGAGGCGAGTTCTCAGGCAGTGGCGAGAGGATCGCTTGCCTCACGCGCTTTTGCTTGCGGGGCCTTCAGGCTTGGGGAAACGCCATTTTGCCGAGGCCATGGCGAAGTCATTGTTGTGTGAAAAAACAGCAGATGACGGACTGGCATGCGGTATTTGTCATTCCTGCCGGTTGTTCGAGTCAGGTGCTCATCCGGACTATAGCGATCTCGGGCCGGAAGCCCCAGGAAAGGCGATACGCATCGACGAGGTTCGGCGGTTGATAGAGTTCATCGGACTCACTCGCGGCTTGGGAAAATATAAAATCGGATTGATCGAATCTGCAGAGGCGCTCAATGCCGCCGCCGCCAACGCCTTGTTGAAAACGCTCGAGGAGCCTCCGGAAGGGGCTCTCTTGCTGCTGGTGTCGAATCGCCCTGGAACCCTGCCGGCGACTGTGCGCAGTCGATGTCAGGCTTTGCCGTTCAGCCGGCCTGCTGCGGAGAAGTCACAAAGCTGGCTGGAGGGTGAGCTCGAGCCTGCACAAAAACCATTGGCTGCTTTGCTTCTCTCCAGGGCGGGTGGGGCGCCTTTGGCGGCCTTGGAGCTTGGCGATGCACAACGAATCGGTCGCGAAGAGGCGTGGTTGGACGAACTCTCGCGGGCGCATTTCGATGCCGGTGAGCTTGCAGACCGCATGATGGGAACCGATCCGGCTCAGGCCTTGGATGTATATGTGGCTTTGCTGCGGGATCTTGTTCGGTGCGTGCTGGGTGCGCCTTTGCGCGAGATTCCTTCCAGGACAAGGGAGTTGCAGGCATTGAGTGGCGGAGTACACTTGCAAGTCGTGTTCGCTTGCCTGGATCAGGCAGAGCGTTTGCGCACTCAACTCAGCAAAGGGTTAAACATGGCCTTGCAGATGGAGGAGTTGCTGCGCCGCTATCAGGCGGCGGTCGCATCGGCATGATAGGCGGGTGTGAGTGTTCCATTTTAATGACCCCATGCTTTCACGGGTGACGACGAACGAATTTTTCATTTCTCATCGAGGGAGGTTACATGTCTATCGGTCACGGCATTTTGCAGGCAGTAATAAGCGATCAAAACGCGCTTTACCAGGCCTACATGAATTTCATCGAGGGCGGCGGGCTATTCGTTCCGACCCAGCGAGAATACAAATTGGGCGATGAGGTGTTCATGTTGCTCACTTTGCCCGATGAGAGCGACAAAATTCCCGTTGCAGGGAAAATCGTATGGATCACACCCAAGGGGGGGCAGGGTGGGCGTCAACCTGGTATTGGCGTGCAATTCAGTGAACGGGACAACGGCAAAATTCGCGCTCGCATTGAAAACGCTTTGGGGGGGCTGCTCAAGTCTGATAAGCCGACGCATACCTTGTAACGTAGTGCTGCACACTTGGAGTGTGCCAGGTTTTTGAACCTGCTGCCATGAGGGGCTTTATGAACGTATTCCCACGCCTCTATTGAGCAAATTCAGCGCAACGGTAAAAAGAATGAAAATAAAGCCAAGAATGATCGCATAGGAAACGCCAAGGGGAATGTCGGAGGTGCCGAGCATGCCTTTTCTGAAGGCGTTTACCATATAAAGAATCGGATTGGCGAGCGACAACTCTTTCCAGAAGCCAGGGAGTAAGTTGATCGAATAGAACACGCCTCCTAGATAAGTCAGGGGGGTGAGGACGAAGGTCGGCACAATCGAAATATCATCAAAACTATTGGCGAAAATCGCATTGATGAAACCGGCCAGAGAGAATAAAGCCGCTGTGAGCAGGGCAATGGTGACCGTGACGGCGATGTTTTCGACCCATAAATGAGTGAACAGCAGCGAAACCGCGCTCACAGCGATTCCCACCGCCAATCCTCTGGCCATTCCGCCGAGCACATAGCCAAGCAGAATCAGCCAGTTGGGAACGGGTGAGACGATCAGTTCCTCTACATGGCGACCAAATTTCGCTCCGAAGAATGAGGAAACAACGTTGGAGTAGGAATTGGTGATAACCGCCATCATCACCAGCCCGGGCACGATAAATTCCATATAACTGTAGCCGTCCATTTTGCCTATGCGGCTACCGATCAAATGGCCAAAGATGATGAAATAGAGCGATGTGGTGATCACAGGTGGAACGATCGTCTGCACCCAGATCCGGGAGAAACGCAAGACCTCCTTGATCACGATAGTTTTCAGAGCGACGTAATAATATTTCAGCATGGCCGGGATCTCTCTCGGGTTCAGTTCCCGACGGGAAGGTTTTTGTTGCTTTGTCTGGCTTCTTCGCCGACCAGCGAGAGGAACAGCTCCTCAAGTCGATTGCTCTTGTTGCGCATGCTGGCGACGTGTATGCCGAGATCGTTGAGATGGCAAAACAAAGTATTCAGATCGCGATCGCGCGAGATATCGATTTCGATCGTACCCGGATCTATAAGGCGAGTGGCATATCCGTCGATAGAGGGGGGATGATCCAAGGTTTCCTCAATATCGAGAATCAGGGTTTCCCGGTCGAGTTTTGCCAGCAGGCGTTTCATTGATGTGTTTTCTATGATTTCGCCATGGTCGATGATGGCGATATTTCGGCACAGATTTTCCGCCTCTTCGAGGTAATGCGTAGTAAGAATAATGGTCGTGCCCAGGGCATTCGCTTCGCGGAGAAAATCCCACATGGAGCGCCGTATTTCTATGTCGACACCCGCGGTGGGTTCATCCAGGATCAGCAGCCGGGGCTCATGGACCAGTGCTCTGGCGATCATCAGGCGGCGTTTCTGGCCTCCCGAGAGCGAGCGGGCCATTTGGCGGCGCTTTTCCCATAGATCCAGTTCTTCCAGGTAGCGTTGGGCGCGTCGGCGTGCTTCCCGCCGTTCGATGCCGTAATATCCGGCCTGATTGATGAGGATTTCCTCGACCGGTTCGAACTGATTGAAGTTGAATTCCTGCGGCACCAGACCAATGCAGCGTTTGGCCTCGTTTTTTTGCGTATCGATATCTTTTCCACAGACGTACACTTTCCCAGAAGTCTTGTTGACAAGGGTGCTCACGATCCCGATCGTAGTGGATTTGCCGGCGCCATTGGCGCCGAGCAGGGCGAAAAAATCGCCTTCCATGACGTCGAGATCTATGCCGCGCAAGGCTTCGACCCCATCGCGGTAGACTTTCCATAGATCACGGATGTACAACGCTCGATTCATGAAATCACGGGCCAGAGAAAAGACATAGAAGTGTAACACGCTCCTTCCCTTTATCATTCACTTGCAAATTCTCCAGAGAGAAAACTGATGACGAAAACGCCTCGATTGCTCGAATGTGTCACTGCCACGGATTATCCGAACTGGCTGCAAAAACAACCCGAAAATCTGTGTAACTGGCTGACGGACGCAGGCTTCGAACCCAAGCCGGGCCGCTATTTCATCCTTCCCGGCAATGAACCGCTGCGGGTGTTGGCCATCGTGGAGGATTACGCTGACATTTGGGGGTCGGCTGGATTGCCGGATCGTTTGCCTGCCGGCGACTACCGTCTGGAGTGGCCGGTGGAGGAGGGGCAGGTCAGCGCGCTGGCGTTGGGATGGGCGCTTGGCGCTTACCGCTTTGATCGCTATCGCCAGAGTGAGTGCGAGACGCCCTCCATGCTGATCGGGAACGTTCAGGTGCGCGATCGGGTAGAACGCCTTGCCGAAGCAGTCTATCTGGTGCGTGATTTAATCAATACACCTGCACAGGACATGGGGCCGGCAGAGCTCGCGCACGCGGCCAGGGAGCTTGCCAGAGATAAAGGGGCGGAATACAAATCCATCGTCGGCGATGATCTGCTCACTGCCAACTATCCATCCATCCACGCCGTGGGGCGCGCCAGTGCGCGTTCTCCGCGCCTGATCGAGTTACGCTGGGGAGAGACCGGTCACCCGGCTGTCACTCTGGTCGGGAAGGGCGTGTGCTTCGACAGCGGCGGACTCGACCTCAAGAACGCCAGCGGCATGCGGCTGATGAAAAAGGATATGGGCGGAGCCGCCCACGTCTTGGGGCTGGCCAAGCGAATCATGGATGAGAAATTGCCTGTGCGCCTGAGAGTATTGATACCTGCTGTCGAAAATGTGGTTTCCGGCGATGCCTTTCGCCCGGGTGATGTGATTCGTACCCGCAAGGGGATCACCGTGGAGGTGGATAATACCGATGCCGAAGGCCGTTTGGTGCTAGCGGACGCCCTCGCGGCAGCAGCGGAAGAATCGCCACAATTGATCATCGATTTTGCGACCCTCACTGGCGCGGCGCGGGTGGCGCTTGGCACTGAGCTGCCGGCTTTTTTCACCCATAACGACGCTTTGGCTGAAGCGCTTTTAGAATATGCCCGAAAAGTTCAGGATCCGGTGTGGCGCCTGCCTTTGTTCGAGGATTATCGCCATCTTTTAGAGAGCCGGATTGCGGATATGGTCAATAGCGCCTCGACAGGATTTGGCGGAGCGATCACCGCCGCGTTGTTTCTGGATGAGTTCGTGCCCAGAGAGATCGACTGGATTCATCTTGACATCATGGCCTGGAATCAGCGGGCCCGCCCAGGCCGTCCCCGCGGCGGTGAAGCGATGGGCCTTAGGGCAGTTTATGCCGTTCTGGAGAAGAAGTTCGGGAAAAGGTCGGCGTGAGCGCGAAAAAGTTGAATCGGCGCTTGAGCGTGGCGCCGATGATGGATTATACGGATCGCCACGCACGATATTTGTGGCGGCTAATCAGTCGCCACACCCTCCTCTATACGGAGATGATTACCTCTGCTGCTTTGCTCCATGGGGATGTTTCTCGCCTGTTGGCTCATCATCCCGATGAGCGCCCCGTAGCTTTGCAACTCGGCGGTTCCGATCCGCGAACGATGGCTGAAGCCGCTCGCTTGGGAGTGGAGTTTGCCTACGACGAAATCAATGTCAATGTCGGTTGTCCTAGCGACAGAGTGCGTTCCGGGCGCTTCGGCGCTTGTTTGATGGCGGAACCCAAGACAGTGGCCGATTGCGTCGAGGCCATCCGGAGGGCTGTGGATGTGCCGGTGACGGTCAAGACTCGCCTGGGCATCGATCATCACGACAGCTACGATTTTTTGCGTCAATTCATAGCCACGGTGCAAGCGGGTGGAGGTGAGGTTTTCATCGTCCATGCCCGCAAGGCTTGGCTTCAGGGGTTGAGCCCCAAGGAGAATCGCGAGATTCCGCCCCTGGATTATGAGCAGGTGTACCGCCTGAAGAAAGACTTCCCGGAACTCGAGATCAGCGTCAATGGCGGGATTCGCTCGCTGAATGAAGCCATGCGGCATTTGCAGCATGTCGATGGCGTGATGATCGGTCGGGCCGTGTTCGATAATCCGTGGATGCTGGCCGAGGCGGATCGAAAGATTTTCGGCGGTGATTCAGAATCGCCAGAAAGAAGCGATGTTGTCTCCATATATACTGAATATTGCCGTCGTGAAATGGAGCAAGGGGTACGCATGACCGAGTTGATCCGCCCCTTGATGGGGCTTGCCTATGGATTGCCGGGCGCACGCCGTTTCAGGCATGACCTCAGCCAGCAGGCCAGACGGCCGGATGCATCGCCAGTTAGGATAGTGCGTGCTTGGGAAGCGCTCGAGGCGAATATCACAGGGGGGGGAAGCTATAAAGTTTTTGAAACGGATGAATCTGGAGCAGGCTGAGAGCGGCAGTGGGATATGCAGGAGCGTAGGCGGCGCCGCTATCCAAAAAACACACGTTGGCAACGCAGCTGGCTGTTTCTACAGGAGTATGTCCAACCACTAGCAGGTTCAAGCCATCGACCGGGAGAGGAGGGTGTCCATTTTGAAATTGATTGATTCGATGACGCGACCAAAGTGCGTATTCCTGCAGGTATTTGTTTTTCGGCAAGTCGGCAACGAAACTATCCCAGTCATAATCAGAGGGGATATCGGCGTGGACAACGCCGATGCGGCCGTTTTCCGTGTCGGTCTCCATGGTAAAGGGCAGCTTTGAGAAAGCCTGGTAAAGCGCTTCCCGAGCCTTTGCATCGAGTGACAGCCACCACTCAGCACCCGCCCGTACGAGCCAGGCTATATCGGCTTCCAGGAGATCACTGTTTTCTAGAAAAATGGCTTCATGATTTCCGCGTACAGAAAAAAACCAGGGTTGCGCCAGTAATTCAAGCGCTCGATGGGACTCGGGGCCGCGGTCTATGAGATCGCCCACGCTTAGCAAGCGATCCCGCGCGGGGTCGAATACAAGACTTTCCATCGCTTTTTCAAGCCAGGCGAACTGGCCATGTAAATCGCCCACGCAAAAATCTCTTCCCGCAAGGTTTTGGGGTAGGGTGAGATGATGGCGGTATTCGTTTGGTGATGATTGCATGGACGAGGGGTTACTTGTACGAGCAGGGGGATGAGACTCATACATCATAATGCAATTATGCGGTTTGCGCCGGAGAGCAAAGAGCCACGCCTTGATTGCATGTAAAAGTCGATGTGGATATTGAAGATGACAGAAGAGTTACAAGCTTTCAGACCGCAGCTGGCGCAAATCGTTGCCGTCATTCATCAGGCCACGGCTTTGATCGCCGTACTGAGTTTCGCCGGTTACGGTCTTGCCGTCTGGCTGTGGTTTTCCGCTCAGCCCTGGTTGGGCCTAGGCATCGCCACGGTGAGTTATCTTTTTTTTCGTCTGTATCCCTTGTTGTCGATACAGTGGGCGCGCTGGCGTCTGGCGGATGATGAGATGGCAAGGCGGGCGTTCGCCGCCTTGGAAAAGGCCTGGGAAAAGCGCTCCAGGCGAACGGTGCTGATGGAGGTGGATGCCTGGCTGCGGCAAACTTCAGAGAACGACGGATAGGCCGGTTTGTTTGCTGAGGATGCGGCTGAGCACGGCAAACAATTCTTCCTCGGTTCGGTCATCGAGCCAGGCATCTTTTAGCGGATCGTAATTGAAATGGGCAGGGCCTTCCGGAGAGGCCAACCAGAGTTGCCGAGCCGCTTCCTGTCGATTGAGGATGAGCACACTGCCATCATCGAACTCCAGAGTGAGTACGCCGTCGACGAGGTCAAAATCCAGATCACTCAAATCCTCATTGCCGCTCAGTCGCTCAAGTATGTCTTCCACTGCCTTATCGGCGAGCAAGGGAAAAGGGGTGTCGTTCATGTTAGTCTCCAGCGATTCAAGGGCGGCTTAACAGTATGCCGATAAAATAGAGCAGCCAGGCCAATATGAAGGATGAGCCGCCGAAAGGAGTGATAATCTCTACGGCGTGCCAGGCAAAAAAAGTACTCAGATAAAGGCTGCCGCAAAATAGGATGACTCCAAGAAACATTAGCCATCCCGCGGCGCGCAACCAGCCGCGCGCCGACAGATGCGCCATGCTCATCCCAATGGCAATCAATCCCAGCGCATGATAGAACTGATAACGAACGGCAATCTCATAGATGGAATAAATCCTATGTGAATCATCCAAGTGGACGAGATGCGCACCCAAAGCGCCGAGAATAACGCCTAACATGCCCAAAAAAGCGCCTAGCGCCACAAATGTCTTGTCGATGCCGACGTTTCTCGATAATTCATGTCTCATATGGGGTAATCAGCTCTCATCGGAGTGAATCAGCTCATCGGGCCGCCAGCCCATGCTTTACGCTCGTTCAATGGCTTCACGGTGAATACGTTCATGTAGCTGACGCAATTCTTCCGGCAAGTTACTGACCCTGTAGCCACATTCTTCCCATTTGCTTGAGGTTTGGTCATACAAGAGTTGCAACGGCCCCGCCGTCCAGCCCTCGCAGGTTTGAGATTCTGGAATCAGGCCGAATATCCATGCGTCTTTTACGATGGATCCGGTGGGGGTCATGCCGCCGAATTCGTCATTGTAGATGCCGACGTAGGTTTTTTGTCTGCGAGTCATCTTCATGCGTCCCTAAAGAGATCAACGTAACTTTGAGTTTATGAATGCGCTGCATGTTACCAGAGGAATGCCGCCACGCGATGAAGAAAGAACCTGGCACGGTATATACGGACGAATGAGAGATGACCAGGTTCAGACACATGTGAGACGTAGAAGGGATAAGGAAGGGGCCTCATTTCCGGGTGTTGTTGATAAACCGGAAGAGGAGGCCCCGAGATGAAGGTGTTTGGCCTTCAAGGCGAAATCATGCGGTCGGCTCGCCTGGCAGACAAGATGCTTGATGATCCCGAGGTGGTTTTTCGTCTCCGGCCGCTGGAGCGGTTCGAGCGGCTGCGAAAGCGGCATGGCCTGACGGCGGCCCAGGCGGCGGAGATTCTGGGGATGAGCCGGGCCACCCTGTACCGCTGGCATCGTCGTCTGACAGAGGCGGGCCCCTTGGGTCTGAGATCCCGTTCCCGCCGCCCGCGGCGTGTTCGGCGGCGTCCCTGGGCGCGGCGTGCGCCCTATGGACTGAAGGGTGAGCGCCCGGGGACCTGGTACAGGTGGATGTCTTGCACGTGCACC
>JALUXU010000053.1 GCA_027013225.1 Acidihalobacter sp.
CATTGACCGGGCAGGAGTTCATGGACTGAAGAGGCAAGTTGGGCATGCAAAAAAGAGCCTGCATCATGGCCGCTAATATGCAGTATCTCGCCAGATGGCCATACCAGGCTTGGGTCAGACCGGGAAATGTTCATGCATCACTTGAGCAGAAGGGGAGTCAAGTATTACTCTTATACAGCTCGAAGCCCAAGAGGATGCCATGTCTGTCCAATCTGACACTGAGAAAAAGTTTCCTGAACATCAGGACAACTCTCAGACTAAGCGACAGACCACGCAACCGACGAAGGCAGCAGAACCCAGGCCGCGACTCGATCCGACCCGCTATGGCGACTGGGAAAAGAATGGCCGCTGCATTGATTTTTGATTCCGGCGTTTGCCAGAACAATAATCGAAGCTGCGGCGTGACAATCTCTGTGCATCTGTAAGGATCCACCTCTCATGGAACCAACACTACGTCCACTTTCGCCGCACTTAAGCATCTATCGATGGCAGGTGCAGATGGTCACGTCGATTTTGCATCGGCTTACCGGGATCATTCTGGTATTCGGTACTCTGATGGTTCTGGCCGGGCTGTTTGCCTTGGCCATGGGGGAGACGAGTTATGCCGTCTTTCAACACTTTTCCGCTTCACCGCTTGGTCTGATCCTACTGATTGGCTGGACTTGGTCGCTGGCGTTTCATGCCTGTAACGGTCTGCGCCACCTGTTACAGGACGCTGGACTGGGATATGTAACCGCTACGTTCGTACGCAATGGTTGGTTGGTCATTGTTGCCAGTTTGCTGTTGACTATCCTGATTTGGGCCTGGGTTATCTTTGGAGGTGCGGCATGAATGATCTGCGTACGCCTCTGGCACGGGCTCACGGTCTCGGCACGGCACGGGGCGGCATGCGGCCGTGGTGGCTGCAACGCCTGACCGCAGTAGCTTTGCTGCTATTGGGCACTTGGTTTGTTGTCAGCGTCTTGCTGCTGTTGCGATCCGGATTTATCGCGGCCCATCTGATGCTGGCCGATCCGCTGAATGCCGTACTGATGATCGCCTTCACCACCGCACTGTTCTGGCATGCCCAGATTGGTATGCAGGTCATCATCGAGGACTATGTATCGACGCGCTGGCTAGAAATCGTGTTGCAGGTACTGGTTCTTTTTCTCGCCGCGCTCGGTGCCTTGGCTAGTGCCGTGGCGGTGCTCCGCATCGCTTTAGGATACTGAAAAATGGAAAGTTACAAGATTCAACAACACAAGTTTGATGTCGTTGTGGTCGGTGCGGGTGGGGCAGGCTTGCGGGCCACCTTCGGGATGGCTGAGAAGGGTTTGAAGACGGCCTGCGTCACCAAGGTCTTTCCAACCCGCTCCCATACGGTGGCCGCGCAGGGCGGTATTGCTGCGGCGCTGGGTAATATGGGTGAGGACGATTGGCGCTTTCATTTTTACGACACTATCAAGGGTTCCGACTGGTTGGCCGATCAGGATGCGGTCGAATTCATGTGCCGCGAGGCCCTCAGCGTTGTCCCCGAACTGGAACATTACGGCGTA
>JALUXU010000054.1 GCA_027013225.1 Acidihalobacter sp.
CAGACCCTGTGGCATATCCTTACGAGGATAGCCGGCAAAGGGCATCAGGCTGGATGGGGTTGTATCCTGAACATTCAGGATTTCTGTAATGCGTTGTTTTATAGAGGTGTAATCCGAGCTTTCCGGGGTTTTGGCCAGCCCGGCGCGAATGGGGTTGAGATCGACATAGGCCATGCAGGCGGCCAGGGCTTTTTCATCGAGCAGGGCTTGTGACTTGAATCTACCCTCCCAGAATCTACCTGTTACGTCGTCTTCCTTGTTGGCTTCTCTGGCAATGCCCTCATTGATGCAGCGCATAAACCAGCTGAGAGACATCAGGCGCTCGCGCCACTGGTTGACAAGGTCGGACAACAGAGTTTTCTCAGTCTCGGAAAGCTTGTCGCCATTGAGATATTTTTGCGCGAACACCGAGCCCTTGAATAATCGTCGCCAGCGTTGGATGACCTCGCGTTCAGACCAGGAGTGGGCCCGCCTGGCGTCGATATGCAGCACCACATGATAGTGATTGGGCATGATGGCATAGGCAGCGATATCGATGGCGAAGATATCGGCAAGCTCGAGTAAACGGCTTTCGATCCAGCCCCGGCGGTGTTCAAAGGACTGACCGGTGAGGGCATCTTCGCCACACAAATAGGCGCGGCGGACACAGCGGGAGATGCAGTGATAGTAAGGGGTTGTGTCGAGGGAGACCAGTTGCTTCCGTGGCTTTGGCATGGTGCGCTCCTTGCGTTGTGGTGATAGCGCAAATCCTATGGATTGGGAGGATTGTTGTCAATATTTTTATGGGTGTCCATATTTGTTTCATGCGGGAAAGGTGGGTGTCCATAAAGGGTCCATAAAGGGGAAGAGTCTGATTTTCTAATCCTCTCGTTTGCGTGTGACTTCGTTGATGCCCAGGCCGACCAGGCTGGCCACCAGGATGGTCATGTAAAAGGCGCTGACGATGGCTTCCATGTAGGCGAGAAATTTTGCCAGTGGCGCCACTGGGGTGATGTCGCCATAGCCCAGCGTGGTCATGGTGACAAAGCTGTAGTAGGCCAGGTCGGCGAAATTCTCGTACCAGTGACGCTGCGTCAGCCCGTTGAATGCGTGGGCGTCGATCAAGGTGATGAACAGGTACAGCAGGGTCCAGATGACGCCTAGCAGAAGGTAGATGCAGACCGCGCCGGTGATGCGGTTGAAGTCGACGCGTTTGCGTAGAAACACTTCCTTGCTCGCCAGCCACAACGCCCACAGATAAAAGCCGCTGAGAATGAGGAGGTGGAGATAGGGCGTTCCGATGTGTCGCAGTAGCAAGGTGAATCCGGCCGACAGCGTGAACAGCAGCGCCAGCCCTGGCACGGTGCGCACCCAGGTGGCGCTGGCCTTGAAACCGTAAATGCCGATCACGATATTGAACAGCGAAAAGGCTTCGATGAACGCCTTGCCCGGCAGGCCGGGAAACTGCTCGATGAGGGCGGCGACGAACAGCAGGACGATGATGCCGATGGCGAGAAAGAGGAAATTGTTGTCTTCGGAAGCGTCT
>JALUXU010000055.1 GCA_027013225.1 Acidihalobacter sp.
ATACGCTAGACAACATCAACAATCGTCTCGGCGAGCTTGCCTCTGAGCATGGCGCCCAACTCCTCACCTTCCAGTCCAACGCCGAGCACGAGCTGGTCGACCACATCCACGCCGCCCCCCACGAAGGCATCGATTTCATCATCTTCAACCCCGCGGCCTTCACCCACACCAGCGTCGCCCTGCGCGATGCCCTGCTGGCCGTGAAAATCCCTTTCATCGAGGTCCATCTCTCAAACGTCCACGCCCGCGATGATTTCCGCAAGCAATCCTATTTCTCCGATATCGCCGTCGGCGTTATCAGCGGCCTTGGGCCAATAGGCTACGAACTCGCACTCCAGGCAGCCCTGTCTTACCTCGAAAAACAAACCCCGTAGGAGCGGGCTTGCCCGCGAACGGATCTGGCACGTGAACCTGTTCGCGGGCAAGCCCGCTCCTACGGGGCCGTTTATTCGCCGAATTTCGACGCATTTCACTAACATTTCCCGACAAGTCAGGGTATACTCCCGCGCAAATTCATGACCTGTGGAACGACGCTGCATGGACATTCGCAAAGTCAAAAAACTGATCGAACTGCTGGAAGAATCCGGCGTGGCGGAAATCGAGATTCACGAAGGCGAGGAGTCGGTACGCATCAGCCGCTATGCCGCAAGCGCCCCGGCTCCTGTGGCCGCCGCCCCCGTTGCGATGGCTCCGGCCGCCCCGGCGCCCGCTGCGCCGGCCGTCGAGACCCCGGCGAGTGAAGCGCAGGCCGAGGTGCCGGACGGACATATTGTCAAATCCCCCATGGTCGGCACCTTCTACCGCGCCTCCTCACCGGGCGCATCGGCTTTTGTCGAAGTCGGGCAGACTGTCGCCGTCGGCGATACCCTGTGCATCATCGAGGCCATGAAGATGCTCAACCAGATCGAGGCAGACAAGGCCGGCGTCATCAAGGCCATCCTGGTCGAGAACGCGGAGCCGGTGGAATTCGGTCAGCCGCTGTTCGTGATCGAATAACCCGGTTTGGCAGAAAACTATGCTGGATAAAGTCGTTATCGCCAATCGAGGCGAAATTGCCCTGCGAGTCCTGCGCGCCTGTCGTGAACTGGGCATCAAGACCGTTGCCGTGCATTCCGAGGCGGATCGCAGTCTCAAGCACGTACTGCTGGCCGACGAGTCGGTGTGTATCGGCCCCGCGCCCTCGGTCGACAGCTATCTTAATGTTCCTGTACTGATTGCCGCGGCCGAAGTGACCGATGCCGTCGCTATTCACCCCGGATACGGTTTCCTGTCGGAAAACGCCGATTTTGCCGAGCAGGTGGAGAATAGCGGTTACATCTTCATCGGGCCGCGCGCCGATACCATTCGCACCATGGGCGACAAGGTTGCTGCTATCCGCGCCATGAAGGAAGCCGGCGTGCCCTGCGTGCCGGGCAGTGACGGCCCGCTGGGTGAAGATGATGAAGCCAACATCAAGATGGCCCGCAGTATCGGTTATCCCATTATCATCAAGGCCGCTGCCGGCGGTGGCGG
>JALUXU010000056.1 GCA_027013225.1 Acidihalobacter sp.
CCAGGCAACTGTTCGGGTTGTGGTCAGATGAGGGGGAGGCGATCCGTGCTGCTAGCGGTGTGCGTCACCAAGGCTGTGTCGACCTACCTCCCCCGAGCCTCAACATAACGCTTTTTGGATATACAAGAATGTCCATGATGTTGCTCACTCGCAGGTTCGATGGTCGGCAAAGGCGAACATCACCCGATTCCGCGCCGCGGTTCATCCTCGGCGGAGGCGGGGAGATGCGGTCTGTTCCCGCGCCAGCACATGGACTTCGAACACGATGTCCTGCCCGGCCAGCGGGTGATTGAAATCGACTTTCACCGTATCCGCCTCTAGGGCCAGCACGCGGCCAGGCAGACTTTCCCTCGCCGGGGTGTCGAACATAATCACCGCGCCGGGTTCGAGCAGGGCCGGGTCGGTGAACAAGGCGCGCGCCAGGCACTGTATCTTGGCCGGCTCATAGGGGCCGAAGGCCTGTTCTGCGGGCAGTTCGAAGCGCGCGCGCTGGCCGGCCTGCAAGGGCCGGAGGCAGCGTTCCAGCGCCGGATGCAAGGCACCGTCGCCAAGGGTGATCTCCAGCGGTGCAGCGGGGTCGCTGCAATCGAACAACGCGCCATTGGCAAGAAAGATGGCGTAGTGCAGCCGCAGCCGGCAGTTCGGGACGGAATCATCCATGGGCAAAATCTTTTCAGCGGTTGCTTATATACATTTGGAATTGGACTGAGTATAATTCACGACAAGCACCGGAAGACGACCCCAGTCGAATGCACGATGCGGCCAGCGCCGCCGCGCCATTCGACCGGCATTTCTCTGAAGGTCGCTACACAGTCTCAAATTTTTCACCTCACAAGTCACGCAGGAGCCACATCATGGAGACGACCGTACAGACACAGACCTTTGCCACGACCCTGCCCCGGCTGAACGAGCCGGCACCGCAATTCAAGGCGAAAACGACGCACGGCGAGCGTTCGCTCGCGGATTACAAGGGGCGCTGGCTGATTCTGTTTTCGCATCCGGCCGATTTTACGCCGGTTTGCACCACCGAGTTCATCGCCTTCGCCCGCCATTACGAACAGTTCAAGGCGAAGAACTGCGATCTTCTCGGCCTGTCCATCGACAGCAATTACGCCCATATCGCCTGGGTGCGCAATATCAAGGAGAAATTCGGCGTCGAGATTCCGTTCCCGATCATCGAAGACCTGAACATGAAAGTGGCGCATGCCTACGGCATGATCCACCCCGGCGCTGACGATACTTCGGCGGTACGCTCGGTGTTTTTCATCGATCCGGAAGGCATGCTGCGCGCCATGGTCTATTACCCGATGAGCAATGGTCGCTCGATTCCGGAATTTTTACGCCTGCTCGAGGCGATGCAGACCTCGGACGCCAATGCCTGCGCCACGCCCGAGGGATGGCGGCCGGGCGAGCCGGTGATCGTGCCGCCGCCGGCCACGGCCGATGGTGCCGAGCATCGGATCGAGGCAGGCTATGAGTGCGTGGACTATGAGTGCGTGGACTGGTATTTTTGCAAGAAAACGCTGTGATCCGCGCCCGCTGAGCGTTGTTTGGAAAAACCGGCCTTGGCCGGTTTTTCTTTTGGGCATTTGAGTGGTGCGAGGTTTGGACAAGGATCTGCCGTCCCTGTTTGCGCGGGGCTGCTACAATTTGCGCCTTATGAACGTCTATAAAACAATGCGACTTCCAGGAACGGTAGGTGGAGCGGACCGATGACGCTCTCTACAGGAAAGAAACCGGATCGGATTACCCCCGATGAGGCGGGGAATCTGAGCGGCCTGTTTCACGCACGGGTCACCCGCAGTCCTGATGCGGTCGCCTATGTGCAATACGACAACGGCGGCAAGATCTGGCAGGAGACTACCTGGGCCGAAATGGCGCTGGAGGTCGGCCGCTGGCAAGCGGCGCTTCGCAAGGAGGGTCTGCAGGCGGGCGATCGCGTCGCGTTGATGTTGCGTAATGCGCGCGAATGGGTGGTGTTCGATCAGGCGGCATTGGGTCTGGGGTTGATCACGGTGCCTCTATATACCGACGACCGCCCTGATAACGTCGCGCAAATCGTCGAGGAGACCGGCGCCCGATTGCTGGTGGTGGACGGCAAGCGGCAATGGCGACGCCTGCAGGCTGTGAGCGAGCGATTCGAAAGTCTGCAGCGCATCGTGAGCCTGGCGAATATCGAGGTAGAGGATGGTTCGATGGATTCCAGGCTCGAATCGCTGGCGGCCTGGAGTTTCGGTTGTCACGGTCCGGCCGAGCGCTTATCGGCGGATGCGGATGCGCTCGCGAGTATCGTCTATACATCCGGCACTTCCGGCCGGCCGAAAGGCGTCATGCTCAGCCATCGCAATATGCTGGAAAACGCTTATGCGCCCTCGCTGGTGGCCGATATCACTCCTGAAGACGTGTTTCTTTCCTTTTTGCCTTTGTCGCACACTTTGGAGCGCACCGCCGGTTATTACATGCCTATGGTGTGCGGCGCGCGTGTCGCATTCGCCCGCGCGGCGCAGCAACTGGGCGAAGATCTACAAGCGATCAGGCCGACCTTGCTGATTTCGGTGCCGCGCATCTACGAACGCGTGCATGCGCGCTTGCGCAAGCAACTGGAAAAACAGGGCGGGTTTTCGCGCCGTCTGTTCGATGAGGCCGTGGACATTGGCTGGCGGCGCTATCTGCGTGCGCAAGGGCGCGGCGGTTGGCATCCGAAGCATCTGGCGGGTCCGGCGCTCGATCGCCTGGCGGGAGCCAAATTGCGTGAACGGCTGGGTGGACGGCTTCGCTTCGCCATCTGCGGTGGCGCGCCACTGTCACCTGAGCTGGCGCGGGTGTTCACGGCATTGGGTATTCCCTTGCTGCAAGGCTATGGCCTGACCGAGGCCAGCCCGGTGGTCAGTGTCAATCGCCCCGAGAGCAATGCCGTCGAGAGTGTCGGCCCACCTTTGGGAGGCGTAGAAGTTCGCATTGGTGAAAATTCGGAATTGTTGGTGCGCGGACCCAACGTGATGTTGGGTTACTGGAACAACGAAGAGAGCACCCGCGCAGCGATCGATGCGGAAGGCTGGTTGCATACCGGCGATCAGGCGCGATTGGACGAAGCGGGCCGAATCCATCTGACCGGACGCATAAAGGACATCATCGTATTGGCGAACGGAGAAAAGGTGTCGCCCGCGGAGATGGAACTCGCCATCGGCCTGGATGCGCTGTTTGATCAGGTGGTGGTGGTGGGCGAAGGCCGGCCGTATCTGGCTGCGCTGGCGGTTGTTAACGAAGATGCCTGGATCGATTTCGTCCGCGAGTGCGATGCCGATCCCGACGACCTCGCTTCACTGCGCGACCGGTTCGTGGAGCGTCGCGCATTGCAGCGCATTGGCCGCGCTTTGTACGCCTTCCCAGGCTATGCCCAGGTGCGCCGGATTCGCTTGTTGCGTCATCCATGGACGGTGGAGGATGGGCTGATGACGCCCACGCAGAAACTGAAAAAGGCGCGCATTCTGGTCGAACATGCCGAGGACATAGCCACAATGTACGAGGAGAAATGAGTATGCGGGATGGCAAGGGTCTGCTCAGCGGCGAGGAACCGGTGCTGCGCGTGCCGGCGCGGCCGGGCGATATCAATCTGGGTGGAGATATCTTCGGCGGCTGGATTATGTCGCAGATCGACATTGCAGGCAGCATTCCCGCGGTGGCCCGCAGCCGCGGACGCGTGGTAACCGTGGCCGTCGATCATCTGGTGTTCATGAAGCCGGTAAAGGTGGGCGACATCGTCAGCCTGTACGCGGATGTCGTTGAGGTGGGGCGGACATCGATGAAGGTTTCGGTCGCCGTCTATGTGCATCGCGGTTGGCTGGATCCGCAATTCATTCAGGTGTCCGAGGCGAAATTGACGTATGTCGCCGTTGACGACGATGGACATCCACGACCGGTGCCGGTTGCGGATTGAACAGTTCCTTCACAAAAAATATATTCAAACGAGGAGGAGGAGAGATGGCCATGAAAAAGTGCATTACGATTCCCTGTCTGATGGCGGCCGCCGGCCTGAGCCTGCCGGCGATCACGCAGGCCGCGGGTTTTGCCATCACCGAACAGAATGCCACCGGCTTGGGCACCGCCTACGCCGATATGGCAACGGGCAACGGCAATGCCAGCGGAATGTTTTTCAATCCCGCGGCAATGAACCTGTTGCCCGGGTCGCAGCTCAGCGGCGGATTGATCTATATCGATCCACGTTTCCAGTTGCATGACGGCAAGAGCATCACTCCGCTCCATACCTCCATTTCCGGAGGCGACGGCGGCAATGCCGGCGTGGCCGCGCCTGTGCCCAACTTTTTCATTACGCATGCCATTGATCTGCGTTGGCATATCGGTTTTGGCATCAGCGTTCCGTATGGCTTGTCCACTAAATACAATGCCGGCTGGCTTGGTCGCTATCACGCCATTGACAGCCGCGTGGACGTGATCAATCTCAATCCGGCTTTCAGTTATCAGGCGACTCAGCGACTCAGCCTGGGCTTCGGCATCGACGTGCAATACGCCAAGGCGCATCTGACGAGCGCCGTGGATAGCGGTTCCTTGTGCTACGGAGCGGCGCTGCGTGGACAGGTTCCGGGGGGAATCAGTACCTGTAAAGCCTATGGGCTGACGCCTGGCAACGCCGCCGCCGATGGCAAGGCGACGGTCAACGGCAGCGACTGGGCCGTGGGCTGGAACGCCGGCCTTTTGTGGCAGGCTTCGCCTGCCACACGCGTGGGCCTTACCTATCGCGCCGCGGTTGATCACACCCTCAAAGGCAGCGTGGACTATGTCGGTATTCCCCGGCTTCTGGCTTCCAATCCGCAACTTGCCAACAGCAGCGCTTACGCCGCCTTGAACCTGCCGGCCACAGCCAATCTCGGCGTCAGCCAGAAGATTTCACCGCGCTGGACGCTTCTGGCCGATCTTTTGTGGACCCAGTGGAGCCGCTTCAAGGAGTTACGCGTGGTCAAGGATAATGGCCAGCCGAGTCTGGTGACCACAGAGAACTGGAAGGATACCTGGCGGATTACCGTCGGCGCACGATACAAACAGAATCAGAGGCTGACTTGGCGCATGGGCGTGGCCTATGACCCCACCCCGGTGCCCAATGCGCAGCATCGCACTGCACGCCTGCCCGACAGCGACCGCACCTGGCTGTCGCTGGGTATCGGCTATGTCATCAATCCGCGGGTCACGCTCGATGTCGCCTACACGCATATCTGGTTCCCCAGCGCCGCCATCGACAACACCACGGAAGGCGCCTACAAAAACACCCTGACCGGCAATTACACCGGCTCGGTGGACATGCTCGGAGCGCAAGTCAGCTACCGCTTCTGAAGTGTAAGTAAAACCATGAGCGAGACTTTCCGCGCTTTTCGCATTCACCGCGACGAATCCGGCCTCACCCGCGCCGGCATCGAGACGCTGCGCCTCGATGATCTTTCCTCAGGAGAGGTGTTGATCCGCGTGGCCTATTCCGCGGTCAATTACAAGGATGCGCTGGCCGGCACCGGCCAAGGCCGCATTCTTCGACGTTCGCCGCTTGTCGGCGGCATCGATGCCGCCGGCACAGTGGTGCGCGATGACACCGGCCGCCTGACTGCCGGCACGCCGGTGGTCGTTACCGGCGGCGGTTTGTCGGAGACTCGTGACGGCGGCTATGCAAAATTTCTGCGCGCTCCGGCAGAGATTGTGATTCCACTTCCGCCGGACATCACTTTGTTCGAGGCCGCCGCCATGGGTACGGCGGGTTTTACCTCTGCCCTCGCGATCCAGCGCATGGAGGACAATCATCAGCGCCCCGAGAACGGCCCTGTCCTGGTCACTGGCGCAAGCGGCGGCGTCGGTAGTTTTGCCATAGACATGCTTTCTGAGCAGGGTTATGAGGTTCATGCCCTCACCGGCAAGCCCGAGACCAGCGGCGAGTTGCTTAGCGAACTGGGCGCAAAGGAAATCGTCGACCGACGAACGCTCGATCTTGGCGCGCGGCCGCTGGAGAAAGCGCTGTGGGGCGGCGCGGTGGACAATGTCGGCGGTGATGTCCTGGCCTGGCTCACGCGCACGTTACGCCCTTATGGGAATATCGCTGCGGTGGGGTTGGCAGGGGGTATCGAGCTGCATACCACGGTCATGCCTTTCATTCTGCGCGGCGTCAGTTTGCTTGGCATTCATTCGGTGGATTGCCCCTACGAATTGCGCCGGCATCTCTGGTCTCGGCTCGCCACCGATCTGCGCCCCCGTCATCTGGATCGCGTTGTGCAGGGTATGGTTCGCATAGATGGCTTGGAATCCGTTTTCGAGGACATGCTGGCCGGAAAACGTCACGGTCGCTTGGTAGTGCAGGTGGATTGACGCGGTAACCAAACGAGGTTGCCGAAGTCGGCTCTCGAAAGGGGGCGCTTGCAGGTGGTTGCGCTCACTTCAGGCGGGCGATGTCAGCGAGTACCGCGTCCATGGAACGACGGAACATGGCGGCTTCTTCCGTCTGCAGATCGAGTTCGACGATGCGCTCCACGCCGTTCTTGCCAAGGACGCACGGCACTCCCATTGCGCCCTCTTCATAGCTGTACTCTCCTTGAAGGATGGCGATGGCGGGCAGAACGCGCTTGCGATCTGTGATCATCGCCTCGGCCATCTGCGCGATAGCGGCGCCAGGAGCGTCATAGGCGCTGGAATTCTGGCGCAAGGCCAGTACCTCCGCGCCGCCTTGACGCGTGCGCGCGACGATTCGGGCCAGCGTTTCTTCATCGAGAAAATGCGCGATTGGAATTCCGCTGATGGTGGTATAGCGCAACATCGGCACCATGGCGTCGCCGTGGCCGCCCAGCACCATGGCCTGGATATCGCAAGTGCAAAGGCCGGTTTCCATCGCTACGAAGGCCGCCATCCGGGAGGAGTCGAGCACGCCGGCCTGGCCGATGACGCGCTCGCGAGGCCAGCCGCTTTTTCGCCAGGCGCGCCAGGTGAGTACATCGACCGGATTGGAAACGACCAGCAAGATGGCCTGGGGCGCATGTTTCTGGATATCGGCAACGATGCCGTCGATGATACCCACATTGGTGTCGAGCACGTCGGAGCGCGACATTCCAGGTTTGCGTGGTATGCCGGCGGTGATGATGACGAGGCCAGCGCCTGCCATGAGGGCGGGGTCGGCGCCACCGCGCAGATGAGTGTCGAAACCGAACAGAGGCGCGGTTTCCTGGATATCCAGCGCGCAGCCTTCAGCTGCGCCTTCGCGAATATCGATGAGAACGAGTTCGCGGGTAAGATCGCGCTGGGCGATGAACTGTGCGGCGGCTTCGCCCACACGACCGGCGCCGATGATGGCGATTTTCTGCATGTCTAACCTCCAGGGCCTCTCAGGAGTTTAGACCATGGCGTTGCCATTCGCAGTGGTCATGTCCGGGCGACGCCACTGCGTCGGGCAGCGGCTGAAATGACCGGAGGCAGCCAGTCGATCAGGCGCGGATCGAAAGGTTTTGGCACGATGTAGTCCGGGCCAAAGGAAATATTTTCCAGTCCGTAGGCATCCAGCACGGGACGCGGTACGGGCTCATGCGTCAGCTCGGCCAATGCCTTGACCGCGGCGATGAGCATGTCGTCGTTGATCGCACGCGCCCGCGCGTCGAGCGCCCCTCTGAAGATGTAAGGAAATCCGAGTACGTTGTTGATCTGATTGGGGTAGTCGCTGCGTCCAGTGGCGATGATGACATCCTCGCGGGTTTTTTTTGCGAGTTCCGGCAGGATTTCCGGGTCGGGGTTGGCCAGGGCGAATACGATCGGCGTGTCGGCCATGCTGCGCAGCATGTCAGGCGTGAACAGATCGGGGCCGGAAACACCGATGAAAACGTCCGCGTCAGCGCAGGCATCGGCCAGCGTGCGCCGTTCCGTGTCGGCCGCAAAGCGTTGCTTGTATTCATTGAGATCGTCCCGGCCGCGGTGCACGACGCCCTTGCGATCCACCATTAACAGGTTCTCCCGTCGTGCACCCAGTTTGAGCAACAAATCCATGGTGGCGATGCCGGCCGCGCCGGCGCCCAGGCAAACGGCATGCATGTCTTCTATGCGCTTGCCGGCGATTTTCAGAGCATTGAGCAGGCCGGCGGCAGTGATCACGGCGGTCCCATGCTGATCATCATGAAAAACCGGGATGTCGAGGCGCTCGCGTAATTCGCGTTCGATGCGAAAGCAATGCGGGGCGGCGATGTCTTCGAGATTGATGCCGCCAAAAGTAGGTGCGATGCGAGCCACGGTTTCGATGAACGCTTCGGGCGATTCGGCATCGACTTCGATATCGAATACATCGATATCGGCGAAAGCCTTGAACAGCACGCCCTTGCCCTCCATCACCGGCTTACCGGCCAGGGGGCCCACCTTGCCGAGGCCGAGCACGGCGCTGCCGTCGGTGATCACCGCGACAAGATTGCCCTTGGCGGTATAGCGATAGGCGTCTTCGGGATCACGGGCGATGTGGCGCACCGGCTCGGCGACACCAGGCGAATAGGCCAGGGCGAGATCATGGGGGGTGCGCGTCGGTTTGGTGATCTGAATGGCGATTTTCCCCGGTGTGGGCGAGGCATGGTAGGCGAGTGCTTCTTCGTTGAGCTTGTTTGTCATGATGGAATGAATTTGTGGATGAGTGGATGCGCGGCATCCTACTCCAAGCGGCCATGAGTCGCCAGATGAACATGCTAGAATTTGAATTTTTTAAGGAAAATAACGATGACTCCTCATCAACGGGACTTTTTGGAATTCGCTATCGAGCGGGGCGTGCTCCGTTTTGGCGAGTTCACCTTAAAATCAGGGCGGGTCAGCCCGTATTTCTTCAATGCCGGTTTGTTCAACACGGGCGAGGCGCTTTCTCGTTTGGGCAAAGCCTATGCCCGCACCATCGTAGAAGCCGGTTTCGAGTTTGACATGCTATTCGGTCCGGCATACAAGGGGATTCCGCTGGTGGCTGCTTCCGCCATTGGTATGGCCGAGATCTACGGCAGGGATTTGCCCTGGTGCTTCAACCGCAAGGAAACCAAAGATCACGGCGAAGGCGGCAATCTCGTTGGCGCCCCGTTGCGAGGGCGGGTGTTGATCGTCGACGACGTCATTACCGCGGGGACAGCCATCAGGGAAGCGGTGGATATCATCCACGCCGCCGGCGCCACGGTGGCGGGAGTGGTAATTTCTCTTGATCGGGAGGAACGCGGCCGTGAAGGACGTTCTGCCATTCAGGAAGTCGAGGAAATGTTAGGGGTACAAGTCGCAAGCATTGCGCGTTTGTGCGATCTGATCGACATGCTTGCAGCCAATCCGGATCGTGCTGAGGTTCTCGAACGAGTCCAGGCTTATAGACAAGACTATGGGGTTTGACCCCCCGAAAGCGAATGCCGCGCCTCGGGCGAGGGCAAACGGCGGAGCATGGCAGGCAAGGAGGATGTGATTGATGTCCATAAAAGTTGCGCTTGTAATGACGGTGGCCTGTTTGTTAGTTTGGATTAGTCCATCGTGGGCCAAAGGGATCGAGACATATAGCTGGAAAGATGGCGCCGGTGTCGTGCATTACAGCAATTTGCTGACGCAGCAGGCTATCAGCAGAGGGTATGTGATCCTGAACGGCGAGGGCGACATCATCAAAAGAGTGCCCGCGCCTCTCACGCCCCGGCAACGTGCCAAAGAGGAAGCCGAGGCCCGGCGTCTGGCGCGTGATCGCGCGGCCCGGGCTGAACGGGCAAGACGGGATCAGGCGTTGCTTCGTTCGTTTACTTCGGTCGAGGATATCGCGCGCCTGCGAGATGAACGTGTCAGTGCCCTGGATGCGCGACTGCGCTTGCTGCAAAGTCGTCAAAGCCAGATGGAGGCCCGCTTGCACCAGCTCGAGGCCACGGCTTCCCGTGACCAGGCCGCGAAACGCCGCGTGCCGGCCTCTGTCGAGGTGCAAATCCGCGAGTTGAAAAGTGGTTTGCAGGAGGTTGATTCTGCGATCGGCCAATTGCAGTCGGATCGCGCAGCTACCTTGCGTCGTTTCGATGCGTATATCGCGCGCTTCAAGAAACTGCAATCAAGGCAGCAGGACCGTTAGCTGCGGATCAGAGTGCCGATTCCCGAATCCGTGAACAGTTCGAGCAAAACCGCATGTTCGATGCGGCCGTCCACGATGAGCGCGGTTCTGACGCCAGAATTGACCGCATCCAGAGCGCAGGCGATCTTGGGCAGCATGCCGCCGTGGATGGTGCCGTCCTCGATCAGTTCGGCGACGCGCTGAGTCGTAAGACCAGTGAGCAAGCGTCCTTCCTTGTTCAGAACTCCCGGCGTATTGGTCAGCAGAATGAGTTTTTCCGCACTGAGGATAGAAGCCACCTTGCCGGCGACCAGGTCGGCATTGATGTTGTAGGCCCGACCGTCATCGCCCACGCCGATGGGGGCGATGACGGGAATGAAGTCGCCGCGGTCAAGCATGTGCACCACCGCCGGATCGATCGCCGCGACTTCTCCAACCTGACCAAGGTCGATGTCCTCCTCAGGTTCAGGCACATCGCTGGCCGGCGACAGCTTGCGGGCGCGGATCAGCCCGCCGTCCTTGCCTGTCAATCCCACGGCGCGGCCACCCTGCTGGTTGATCAGATTGACAATTTCCTTGTTTACCAGTCCGCCGAGAACCATTTCCACCACATCCATGGTGTCCGCGTCGGTCACGCGCATGCCTTTGACGAAGCGCGATTCCTTGCCGAGCCGTTCCAGCAGCTTTCCGATCTGGGGGCCGCCTCCATGCACCACAACCGGGTTGATGCCGACTTGCTTGAGTAGCACGATGTCACGCGCGAATCCATGCTTGAGGACATCGTCCACCATGGCGTTGCCGCCATATTTGATTACCAGCGTCTTGCCGGAAAACCGTTGGATATAGGGCAGCGCCTCGATGAGGATGTGAGCGGTATTTGCAGCGTCGTCTTGGTTCATGGCGGCTCAGAAAGGCAATTTCAGGTTGGGGTCGACGCGCTGCATCTCGCGACGAAAAACAGACTGGATATCGCTGAGCGTCTCGGCGTCGTCGGCTTCGAAACGGATGACCAGGCTGGGCGTAGTGTTGGAAGGGCGCACCAATCCCCAGCCATGCGCGAAGTCTGCGCGCAGGCCATCGATGGTGGTGAGTTCGGCCTCGCCAAAATCGGCTTGATCGGCCAGTTTACGCATAAACTCGAAATGCGCGCCTTCGCGGTCGAAGTGCACATTGAGTTCGGGCGTATTGAGGCTGTCCGGCAAGGCGGCGAATACGGCATCAGGCGCGCGCTCATCATGGCTTAGAATCTCCAGCAGGCGCGCGGCGGCGTAGAGAGCGTCATCGAAGCCGTACCAGCGCTCCTTGAAGAAAATGTGACCACTCATTTCGCCGCCGAGCAGGGCGCCGGTTTCACGCATCTTGGCCTTGACCAGTGAATGGCCGGTCTTCCACATCAGCGGCCGGCCTCCATGGCGGGCAATCTGTTCGCCGAGATGGCGGGAGCATTTGATGTCATAGAGGATGGTGGCGCCGGGGTTGCGCGAGAGCACATCGGCGGCGAACAATATCATCTGCCGGTCGGCCCAGATGACATGTCCTGCGTTGTCGATCACGCCCAGGCGGTCACCGTCGCCGTCGAAGGCCAGCCCAAGATCGAGATTTTCAGATTTTACGCGGGCGATCAAATCGGCGAGGTTCTTCGGTTCTGAGGGATTGGGGTGATGATGGGGAAAATGGCCGTCAACATCGCAATACAGCGGCGTCACCTCACAGCCGAGACGCTCGAACAGCAGCGGCGCCAGTTCGCCGGCCACGCCGTTTCCGCAGTCGACGCCCAGCCGCAGCGGACGGCCGAGCCGGATGTCGCCGGTGATGCGATCGAGATAGCGCTCGGCGATGTTTTCCTCGCTGAAACGGCCTTTGCCATGGATGAAGTCATTGTTCTCGATGCGATGACGCAGGTGCTGGATGTCGTCGCCGTATAGCGTTTCGCCGCCGATGACCATTTTCAGGCCGTTATATTCCGGGGGGTTATGACTGCCGGTTACGGCGATGCAGGTATGCGTGCCAAGAGACTCGGCTGCGAAATAGACTACCGGCGTCGGCACGCGGCCGACATCGATCACGTCGATGCCACTGGTAAGCAATCCCTCACTGAGGGCGGAGATCAGGCGCGGGCCGCTGAGGCGGCCGTCCCGGCCTATGGCCACCGCCTGCTGGCCGCGCGCCAGGGCTTCGCGGCCGAAGGCGTGACCAATATGGCGTACCGCCTCCTCGCTCAGGTCGCGATCGACCACTCCACGGATGTCATAGGCGCGAAACAGGGATGGACTAATTGAGCTCATAGGGGCGGCCTCGATGGAAGGAAGATCAAGTAAGCGGCTGATAAAACTGTACGGTGTTATGTCAATGCTTGCCGGTATGTCCAAAACCTCCGGTGCCGCGTTCGCTGGCAGCGAATTCTTCGACCACCTCGAATTTTGCCTGAACCACCGGCACGAAGACCAATTGCGCGATCCGTTCGCCGGGTGAAATGGTAAAGGGCTGGGCGCCGCGATTCCAGCATGACACCATGAGTTCGCCCTGATAATCGGAGTCGATCAGGCCAACCAGATTGCCTAGCACGATGCCATGTTTGTGTCCGAAGCCAGAGCGCGGGAGGATCACGGCAGCGAGTTGCGGATCACCGATGTGAATTGCAAGACCGGTCCTGATCAGTTCCGTCGTTCCGGGTGCGAGATTGAGGGGTTCATCAAGCAAGGCGCGAAGATCGAGGCCGGCAGAGCCCGGGGTGGCGTAGGTCGGCAAGGGCAGCTCGTCGCCAATACGGGGATCGAGGATTTTCAGTTGGATTTTGTGCATGTCGTCAAGATGTTCTGGTATCACGGGTTTGGAAATAGCGCTCGCCGATCAGGACAATGAGTTCGCGGGCAAGGCGCTCTTTCGGCGCGCGCTGCAGGCTTCGCTGCCCGCCGCTCCAGAGCACTTCCAGGGCATTGTCCGGTTGTTCTATGCCCAGCCCCTGATCGACGCGGTTGGCGGCGATCATGTCGAGGCGCTTGTTTTTCAGTTTCGTGCGCGCATTTGAGAGAAGATCCTCGGTCTCGGCGGCGAAACCTACGCAAAAAGGCCGCGGAGAGGCCGTGGCGACGGCGGCGAGAATGTCTGGTGTACGCTCCAGTTCGAGAGAGAGGGCGGCTGCGTGTTTTTTTATCTTATGGCTGGCGGCTTGTGCCGGCCGATAATCGGCTACAGCGGCGGCGGCAATGAAAATATCGGTATGAGGAAGCGCTTCAAGCACCGCCTTGTGCATTTGTTCTGCGGTTTCCACATCGCTGCGCACAACGCCGGACGGGGTCGGCAGGGCCACCGGGCCGGTGATCAGGCGCACTTCGGCACCCGCTTCACGCGCCGCCGCGGCCAGGGCGAATCCCATGCGTCCGGAACTGCGGTTGCTGAGTACCCGAACCGGATCGATGGGCTCGCGCGTGGGGCCGGCAGTGAGGGTGACGCGAACTCCGTAAAGTAACCCCTTGCCGTGTAGGAGAGCGATTATTTCGGCGGGTTCCAGCATGCGGCCTGCGCCGGTTTCGCCGCAGGCCTGCTCTCCTTCGGCCGGGCCGAGCAGCATCGCTCCGCGAGATTGAAGCACGGCGCCGTTGGCCTGAGTGGCGGGGTGTTGCCACATGAGACGATTCATGGCGGGGGCCAGATACAGCGGCGCTGAGGTCGCGAGGCAAAGGGTCGAAAGTAGATCATCCGCCAGCCCATGAGCGAGTTTGGCCATGAAATCGGCGCTCGCTGGCGCCACCACGACGGCATCGGCCCAGCGAGCGAGTTCGATGTGCCCCATGCCGGCTTCGGCAGTCGCGTCCAGCCACGCAGTGTGCACCAGCCGGCCCGAGAGCGCCTGAAAGGTGAGGGGCGCGATGAAGCGGGTGGCCGCATCGGTCATCACCACGCGCACTTCGTGGCCTTCTTTGACCAGTAAACGCGTCAGCTCGCACGCTTTATAGGCAGCAATCCCGCCTGTCACGCCCAGGAGAATGTGCTGATGATGCTTATTAGACATGCGGCGCAGTGTATCGTATCCATAAGCGAAATCACGAGAACTTTTGCGTTTGTTATTCTATCGCGCTTGGGTGAATTTGCTTGGGAGCGGGAAGTGGATACGGTTTTTCTGCATGGCCTGGAAATAGAGGCCCGCATCGGTGTGTATGACTGGGAACAACGGATCACGCAGGTGCTGCGGCTCGATATTGATCTGGCCAACGATAATGCGCGTGCGGCGGAAGCAGATGACATTGGAGTGACAGTCGATTATGCGGCTGTCGCCGTTCGCCTACAGGCGTTGGCGTCTAGCCGACCATGGACTTTGGTGGAAACCTTTGCCGAAAGCGCCGCCGCGCTGATTCTGGAGGTGTTCGCCGCGCCCTGGGTGCGGCTGGTGGTCACCAAGCAGGTGCGTTTGCCGGAACGCACCGCGGTCGGTGTGTGCATAGAGCGCCGCCGTGCGCAGGCGCAGGGCGCATGACGGCGGCGCGGCTGCGTTTCATCGGCACCGGCGATTCGGAAGCCATACGCTTCTGGAACACCAATCTGTTGCTGGAGGCGGGCGGCCGACGGCTGTTGATCGACTGCGGCTATACCATCAAGTATGCGCTGCGCGACGCCGGCCTCGGTATCCCCGACATCGACGAGATCCTGATCACGCATACCCATGCCGACCACGCTTGGGGTCTCGAGCGCGTGGGCGTGGAAACCCGCTATCGCTACCACCGTCGCGTGCGGCTGCATGCCGCGCCCGAGGTGCTGGCCCTCTTGTGGGAACACAGCCTGAAAGGCAGCATGGGCTTTAGCAGCGACGGCGAGAACCGACTGGAGGATTTTTTCGACGTGTCGCCGCTTCGCAAGGGCGTATTGCCCTTCGCCGGCCTGCGCTTGTCCTTGTTCCCGACCCTGCATACCGAGGGCTTGCCGAGCTATGGCGTCGAAATCGGCGACCGGGTGATCTTCACCTCCGACAGCAAGCCGCTGCCGTGGCTCGCCCGCGATTGCAGCGATCGCCTCATCCTGCACGACTGTAGCCTGCAGGAGGACAATCCGGTGCACGCCACCCTGAGCGAGCTGATCGTCTTCTATCCGCGCGAAGTGCGCCGGCGCATGCTGGCGATCCATTACGGCGACGCGCTGGAGGCATTCCGTCCCTGCGTCGAGCGCGCGCTCGGCGGGGTGGCCGAGCAGGGCGGCTGGATCGCGCTGTGAACGGCGCCGTGCACAGGCTGGGCCATGTGATCGCCATCGGCAGCAACATCGACCCCGAGAACAATATCCCGCGCATCCTGCGCCACCTGGTGGATCGCTTCGGTGGTTTGCGCATGAGCCGCATCCTGCGCACCCGTCCGGTGGGCATGGCCTCGCGGCGCGACTTCCTCAATCTGGCAGTATTCGTCGAAACCGATCTCGACGCGGCCGCACTCAAGGCTGCGTGCAACCAGATCGAGACCGCGCTGGGGCGCAACCGCAGCCTGCCCGACCGCGCCCATCGCGACCGTCCCGCCGATCTGGACATCCTGTTCCCCCTGCGCCCCGGGCGGAAGCCGCGGGTGCGGGTGGAAGGCCCTTATCAGCGCGCCGTGGTTGATGACCTGTTGGCGGCGCTCGGCCTTGGGCCCGCGCCGTCCCTGCCGCCGGGGGTAGCGGTCGATCTGGGCGGCGTTTCAGCGGGCGAGATGCCGGCCGCCATCCACCGGCAAGGCGGCGCCGGTGATGAAATCGTTGTCCAGCAATGCGCGTAGCGCGCGATAGACGGGCTCGGGGCCGCCCTCGCGCCCCAGCGGGGTTTCAGCCAGCACCTTGGCCCGCGCCTCTGGGGTGTGCGAAGGCATGAACAGGATCGGGCCGGGGCGGATGCAGTTGACCTTGATCCGTGGCGCGAGGCGGCGGGCGAGGGACAGGCTCAGATTTTCCAGACCGGCCTTGGTGGCGCAGTAAAGATCGAATTCAGGATGAGGGCGTTCGGCAAAGATGTCGGTAATATGCACGATATCGGCGGGGTGGCTGGCTGAAGCACGCAACAAGGGCTCGAGTGTGGTATTAAGGAGCCAAGGCGCCTGCATGTGGATGCCGAAAAATTGGATGAACTGTGAGGCCGCTTCGCGTGGATCATCAGCGGTTGGAGAAAACGCCGATGCGTTGTGTACGATGGCTCGCAAGGCGGGAGTCATTGCCCGTACCGCCTCGGCCACCGCCAGCGAGCCATCAACGGTGGCCAGGTCGCCTTGCACCAGCTGTGCGCCTTCGGCCCGTAGTGTTTCGAGGTTCTCACCGCTGCTGCGGTAATGGGCGATGACCCGGGCGCCGTCTTGCAACAGCCTTCGCGCCAGGTGCAGGCCTACACGTCGGCCCGCGCCGGTGATGAGAACAGGATCGGAAAACATTGGATGTTCTTGTGGACAAGAATTCTTGACAGGGTCGAAGTATAGCAAGCGATGAATAAAAACGATCTGCATCAACAGCCGGATGCTTTACCGGTTCCTGAAGAGACCGAGCGGGAACGCAGCGCCCGTCTTGCGAGCTCGATCGCCGCAAAAATCGCAGTCGCCGGTGGCTGGATATCTTTCGATCATTACATGCAAGAAGCTTTGTATTCTCCTGGCATGGGTTATTACAGCGCCGACGGGCATGTATTCGGCGCAGGCGGGGATTTCGTGACCGCGCCGGAACTCGGCTCCTTGTTCGCCAGAACTCTCGCACTTCAGTGCGCTTCGGTGCTGAACCGGCTAGGAGGAGGCGATATCCTTGAATTCGGCGGCGGCTCGGGCGCGCTCATGGCGGAATTGATGCTCGAACTCGATCGCCTTGGCAAACTTCCCGAACGTTATCGCATCATCGAACTGAGTGCCTCCATGCGAGCCAGGCAGCGGACGATGCTCCTGGAGCGGGCGCCCCATTGTGCGGAACGGGTCGAATGGCTGGATTCCTGGCCGAGCTCGCCCTGGCATGGCGTGGCCTTGGCCAATGAAGTGCTCGATGCCATGCCGGTGCGTTGTTTCAGCCTGCATGAAGGCGAGGTATTTGAACGGGGAGTGAGCTACAGGGAGAACGCCTTTGTCTGGAGCGAGCGTCCGGCGGATCCTGACTTCTCGGCAGCCGTCCTCGCCGCCTTGCCAGAACCCCCGGACCGCTATCCTGACGGTTATCAAAGTGAATTGAATCCAAGCCTTGCTGCTTGGATAGCGGGCTTGTCCGAAAATTTCGCCGCCGGCGCGGCCCTGCTCATCGATTACGGCGACCTGTGCGCCGGCCGTTATCACCCTGCCCGAGCGCAGGGAACGCTGCGCGCCTATTATCGTCATCGTACGCTCAATACGCCTTTTTGGTATCCAGGCCTTTGCGATTTGACTGCGGACGTGGATTTCAGCGGCCTCTCCAACGCGGCGGTGTCCGCCGGTTTTGAAATAGCCGCGCTGGATACGCAGGCAAACATGCTCCTCGCAGCGGGGCTTGAGGAGGTTTTTGCCCAAAGCTGGGAGGGCGCGAAAGATACTCAGCAACAACTGCGCCTTGCACAAGAGGCCAAGCAGCTGACCTTGCCGGGAGAAATGGGTGAGCGTTTTCGCGCGATTCTGCTCAGCCGGAAGATGGATCTTTAACTCAAGCCGACCGGGAATGCCAGCCCGTTAATGCGAGTGAGGACGCTGTGAGGCAAGGCTTATGCCACGGCCTTCCGCCAAGCGACTTCCAGCGCCCCCTTTAGAGCGGCGCGTTCGTCGAGTAAAACTTCCACATGAAAAGCTTTAAGAAGATGTTCCATCGGCGTACGGTCGCAAAGAGCCGCCCTAAAAGCCTCCGTTTGCAAAAATGGCAGAATCTTGGGAGGGACGCCGCCACCGATGAATATACCTCCCGTGGGTAAGGCACTTAATGCCAGATCGGCGACTTGGCCAGCAAGAAGCTGCGCATAGAACTCGAGCGTGGCCACGGCCAAAGGGTCGCTGCCAGTGACGGCGGCCGAGCCGATGGCTGCCGAGGCATCGCCATGCGCCATGGCGGCCCGCAGCTCATCTCCCGCTGAGCAGCCGCTTTCCATGCCGATGAATTCCAATAGACTTGGCAAGGCGGGGCCGGCGATCACCTGCTCTCGCGAGCAATGGCCTTCGCGGGCTTGAATGAATTGCGCAAGGGCGAGTTGGCGATCCTCTCTGGGAGAAAAAGCCGCATGCCCCGATTCGGCCGCCAACACCCGGAGACCATCGGCGGAAGGGCAGGAGATGGCGCTGTTGAAGCCGGTCCCCGGCGCGGCTATCAGTCGTGGACCCTCTGTTTTTCGGCGACCCGCCTGAATGACACTACGTTGTTCGGGCGGCAATACCTCGGCGGCATGGGCGATTCCGCTCATATCATTGATCAGGCATACCTTTGGGAAGCCGGTGCGGCTGGCGATATCGAAATTGTCCAGTCCCCATGGCAGATTGGTTAGATGGGAGATTTGACGATCACCCTGTTCCTCGACCGGCCCAGCGATGGCGAAACAAGCGGCTTTTATTTGCGTCCCCGACCCAGTTATGGAGCCGAGCAGCTCCTCTATCATGGGCGCGATGTCGGTATAGGCAGTGCTGCTAAACTTTTTTTCTACTAGGAATTTTGGTTGGCCTTTTTCGATACGGGCGAGGGCAAGCAGGGTTTTAGTACCCCCAACATCGCCAGCGAGGAGAAACATGGATTTGCCTCCAGTCAATGCGCTGCGGTTACGAACCACTGCATCTCGCCATGGGGATGCAGACGCTCGACGGGCAACAATTCCTCTCCAGGAGCGGGCCCATTTTCCAGTCGTTGCAGAATATCCGCTTTGCCTTTGCCATCCACTAGAAAAAGGATATGGCGCGCGTTTTCTATCGCCGGAATGGTCAGCGAAATACGCCAGGCATCGAGTTTGGGCACGAAAACGGCCGCCACATTTTTTTCTTTCTCATCGAGAATCGGCGTATCCGGAAACAGGGAGGCTGTATGGCCATCCGGGCCCAGCCCAAGAAGAATCAGATCCAGCTGAGGCCGGTTTTGTACTTGAGGGGCATGGCGAGCGAGAAGATGTTCATAGATTTCGGCCGCTTCTTCGGGGCGTTTTGTCGGGTCAGGATACATGGGGTAGATGTGAGAGGCCGGTATGGGGACACGATCGAGCAATGTTTGGCGTGCCATAAGATAGTTGCTTTCAAGGGAATCCGGGGGGACGCAGCGCTCATCGCCGAACCAGATGAGCCACTGCTCCCATTCGATTTCTGGTTGATCGGCCAGCCGGCGATAGAGGGGGCGGGGCGTATTTCCCCCTGCCAACGCGATGTGAAAGCTATCTCTTTCGCCTGCTGTTTTGGCGGCCAGTTCGCTTATATGAGCTGCGGCGGTTTCCAACAGACTGTTGGCATCCGCAAAGTATCGGAAGTTCATGCGCCCCCCAAGAGTGCGGCGCGGCGTTCCTTGAGGCGGGTGAGCAAGGCATGGATGGCCTGGCTGAAAGCATCCACGCCTTCGCGTTCCAGAGTTTGGGTAATGGTGTTTAGAGAGATGCCGAATTCCGGGAGGCGGGACAGAAGCGCGCGAGCCTCATCCAGATCCCTGTCGATGCTGATATCAAGAGAGTCTGGCGGCACTTCAAGGAGTTTTTTATAGGTGGCCGGCGGCAAGGTGTTTACTGTATGCGGGCCGATCAAAGTCTCTACATACAACAGCGGAGGGTAGGCCGGGTTTTTTGTGCTGGTGCTGGCCCACAGCAAGCGCTGAGGTTTCGCACCGGCGGAGGCCAGCCGTTCCCATCGCTTGCTTTCCATCTGTTTACGAAAATGCGCATAGGCCACTTTGGCATTGGCGACGGCCGCGTGCCCTTTCACGGCGAGTGCTTCGGGAGAGCCGTTGGCCTCAAGCGCGGCATCGACCTTGGTGTCCACCCGGCTGACGAAAAAACTGGCCACGGAGTTGATGTCAGTCAGCGACAGACCAGCGTCCACACGCATTTCCAATGCCTCGAACCAGGCGGCGAGCACGCTTTCATAACGTTCCACGGAGAACAGCAAAGTGACGTTGACATTGATCCCCGCAAAAAGCAGTTCGTTGATGGCGGGCAGACCTTCCAGCGTGGCGGGAACCTTGATCATCAGGTTGGGCCGGTCGACTTGACGCCACAGCGCTTTGGCTTCGCGGATAGTGGCATCGGTGTCATTGGCAAGATCCGGGGAAACCTCGAGACTGACGAGGCCGTCGCTGTGATCGCTGTTTTGATAAACCGGAGCGAACTGATCGCAGGCCGCGCGCACATCTTCTATGGCCAGGCGAAAGAAGAGCTCTTCATCGCTTTGAGAGGGATTTTGGGCCAAAGCAGTCTTGATGGCGTCGTCATACAGAGTTGACTCGGCGATGGCTTTTTCGAAAATCGAAGGATTCGACGTTATTCCACGTAGGCCATCGTGTTCAATCATGCGTTTGAGTTCGCCGCCTTCCACGAGATCACGGCGAACGTAATCCAGCCAGATGCTTTGGCCGAGTTCAAGGAGTTTTTGGATGGAGGTGGCTGCTGTCATGACCTTGTCTCCTGTCGAGATGATGGTAAATATATTTCGAGATATTTTTTCTAGATAGTACTCCCAGTGGCGTTATTTTGCAGGGGAAGCGCAGCCGTGTTTTTGGGCCAGCAGCCGTCAAACGATGCCAAAATCAAGAGGCGCAAGTGCCTTATTCGCAAGCAAGCGCAAACGCATTGCTGAGCTTGACGAACTCAGCGACGCTGAGGGTTTCAGCGCGTCGGCGTGGATCGATTCCGGCGATCTCGAAGGCGGGCGGCGGGATCCGGCCGGCGAGTGCGCGACCCAGGGTTTTGCGGCGTTGTGCAAAGGCTTGATTGACGAGGTTGGCGAAAACCGCTTCATCGTTTGCAGGCCAGGGAATCGGGTTGGATGGAGTGAGGCGCACCAGGGCGGAGTGGACTTTCGGCGGCGGGCGAAAGGAACCGGGGCTTACCTGAAAGAGAGCTTCCACACGGCAGTGGTATTGCGCCATGACCGACAGGCGGCCGTAGGTTTTATTCCCGGGGGAAGCGGCCAATCTTTGCACCACCTCGAGCTGCAAGAGGAATGTCATGTCGAGGATACGGGCCGGAGTCGAGAGAAGATGAAAGATAAGCGGCGTGGAAATGTTGTAAGGCAGGTTGCCGACCACGCGCAATCCTCTCTCATTGGCAAGCGTGCTGAAATCGAAGCGCAATGCATCGGCCTGGTGAATTTTCAGGGCACCGCCGAATCGTTGTTGCAAGCGTGGGACCAGGTCGCGGTCGAGTTCTACGGCATGCAGGAATCGAATGCGTTGCAAAAGGGCGGCCGTGAGCGCACCTTCACCCGGCCCGATCTCGACCAGAGTATCTTCCTCACGCGGGTTGATCGCCCCGGCGATGCGTTCTATGACAGCTGGCGCATGGAGAAAATGCTGGCCGAAACGTTTGCGCGGCGTATGTTTCATGGCGCAAAAGAGGCGCGATCGGCAAGTTTTGCCGCCAGCTCGAAGGCAGCAATCAAGCTGCCCGCGTCGGCTTGCCCACTGCCTGCCAAATCGAGTGCGGTGCCATGATCCACGGAAGTACGGATGATCGGTAGTCCAAGAGTAATATTGACTGCCCGGCCGAAACCGGCATATTTGAGCACCGGCAGGCCTTGGTCGTGGTACATGGCAAGTACGGCATCGGCATGCTCGAGATGGCGGGGAGTAAAAAGAGTGTCGGCCGGCAGAGGGCCGATTAGATCGAGACCTTCTGCGCGTAGCGCTTCTATCGTGGGAGCGATGACATCGATTTCCTCGCGCCCGAGATGACCGCTTTCACCGGCATGCGGATTGAGCCCGCACACGAGGATGCGCGGTTTGGGAAGTTTGAAGCGGATACGCAGATCGTGGTCAAGGATGGTAAGCACGCGCCATAGGCGTTCGTGGGTGATTTCAGCGCTGACTTCACACAGCGGCAGATGGGTGGTGGCAAGTGCCACGCGCAGATCACCGGCAGCCAATAACATTACCGGATGTGCGTTACCACAGCGCTGCGCAAGAAATTCCGTGTGTCCGGTGAACGGGTGGCCCGCTGCGTTGATCACGCTTTTTTGCACCGGCCCAGTGATCATGGCGGAGAATTCGCCTCGCAGGCAGCCATCCACGGCGCGCTCCAGGGTGTGCAGGACATACTCTGCGTTGGTGGTATCGAGGTGGGCGGCTTTGACCGCCGCCGCCGTGGGGATCGGCAGAATTGATATCGTGCCTTGCGGAGGCGGGGTGGTTTCCGCGCCGGAATACTCGCGTAGATTCAAGCTCAGTCCGAATCCGGCCGCTCGGGAGACGAGCAGTTCTGGATCGGCGATGAGCACCCAGGGATATTTCTGGGCGACGGGTTCCCAAGCTAATTTGGCAACCAGGTCGGGACCGATTCCGGCGGGCTCGCCTGCGGTGATGACCAGGGGGCGCATGGGCGGCGGCTATTAGGCGGAGGGGGCGCACTGTTTGAGCAGAATGTGTACGTAGGCCTGGCTTCGAATGCGGCGCAGCCAGATGTCCAGCGCTTCTTGCTGTTTGCGTTGGAACAGTATTTGTTTGGCGCGCGCTTTGAGCGCTTCCTCAGTGGCATTTTGAGTGCGCCGCCCGAGTACTTCGATGATGGCCCAGCCCTTGGAAGTGCGAAACGGCTGGCTGATTTTGCCGATCGGCAGGCCGTCCATGATTTTCTGAAACTGTGGCGAAACCTGGCCGGGAGAGATCCAGCCCAGATCACCACCCCGCGCAGCACTCGCTGGATCTTGTGAGTTGGCCTTGGCGAGGGTGGCGAAACTTGCGCCCTGTTCGATTTCCCTGCGAAGGCGTTTTAGTTTGGCTATGGCTTGGGTGCTGGTTAAGGTCGGTGAAGGTTTGATCAGTATCTCTCGCACATGGGTTTGCGTTACCTGGATTTGTTGGCCGCCGCGGATGCCAAGCAATTTGATGATATGAAAACCGCTTGGACTGCGAATCGGTTCGCTGACGTCACCTGGTTTCATCACATTGATGGCGCGCACAAAATAAGGCGGTAATTGTTGAGCGGTCAGCCAGCCCAGGTTGCCGCCTTCAAGTGCATGTTGACCCGCTGAATGCGCCACCGCCAGCTTGGCAAAGCTGGCTCCATGCAGGGCTTCTTCGCGCAGCTTCTGTGCTTCTTTGTGGGCGCGTTCAATATCCTTGGGGGAAGCGGCATCAGGAATGGGTACGAGGATTTGGGCTAGATGATATTGCTGGCCTGGATCCATCTGATTGGCGTATTGCGCCAAAAAATCCTTGACCTCCCGGTTGGTTACGCGAATATTCTGATCGACGGGCTGTTGCTGTAGCTTCTGTATGATCAGATGCTGGCGAAGCTGGCGTACGAATTGATTCCAGTCATGGCCCTCGGCAGTGATGCGCGCGCGCATTTCCGCTACTGTCAAGCCGTTGTTGGCCGCCAGTTGGGCAAGGGCGTCATTCACGGTTTTGTTACTCACATTGATGTCATTGGATTTGGCGATGCCGAGCTGGATCCTATTCAGGATCATGCTGTTGAGTACTTGGCACTCAAGCGCCGCTCGGGGCGGAAGGGGGGTTCCCTGTGCTTGCAGTTCAGCCATGATCTGCGCAGTGCGCTGCTGGAGTTGGCGCTGGGTGATGACGCCGTTATTGACCACGGCGACAATGCGGTCGAGCAGTTGCATGTGAGGCGCGGCTGTAGGAGCGGCCTGGGCGGCTGGGAGCAGAAAGACGATCGAAAACAGCGCGATTGAAAGCTTACGAAGAAGTTGCATAGGCGGGAATGTTCCGTTGTATATAGGTGCCGATGGAGTTTCCGAGGCCGCCCAGTCCTTTGAGGACGAGCTCGAAGTAAATGCCGTTATTGTACGTGCCTGTGGCGGTATTGATATAGCGCCGTGCGAGAATGCGGGCAGCCCAGCAACAACTGTTGTACTGTAAACCGACGAAAGCGTCCAGAATGCGCCGTTCACGAAGGGAGTAGTCTACCCGCGAGGCACTTTGCCAGCGGAGTGTGATGGGCCATAAAAAGCTGACGTTGACCTGATTGGTCGTGCCCCGGTTGAGTTGGTAGCCGACATTGATCAGGCGTTGCGGATCGAGATGGTATTGCAGGCCGTAATATGCCGTGTCGAATTTTCCGCTATAGGGATCGAAGGTCGCTGAGGCATGCCCTTCCCAATGTTGGGCCAGAGCGAGCCGCAGCCGGCCGGCGTAATCCGAGCGGCGTTGGATGGCCACGGGCTCGCCAGGGAGAGTGACGCTGCGGGAGCGGAAATAGAAAATCTGACCGATGCTGGCGATCAGCCGCTCCTTGCCGGTGCTTGCATCAATCAGGCGGGTGGTCAGGGCCAAGCTGAGCTGATTTGCGTCGCCCACACGGTCTCCACCGGAAAAGCGGTTGTCGCTGAAAAGCTGGCTGTAACTGAAATCGTTCAGGCTGGTATCGAATACTGGCAGATTCTGTTGGTTTCGATAGGGGACGTACAGGTAGTAGGCGCGCGGCTCGAGGGTCTGGATCCAGCGCGTGCCGACGTTACGATCGAAGTACAGTCCGCTGTCCAGACTGAATGATGGCACGCTCAGCGAGGGTGCGCTGGGGGAGTCGGCAGTCTGGTTGTTCAGGCGGTATCCAATATAGTAGTACTTCAATGTGGGTGTGGCGAACCAGGCAGATCCCGAGAGTGGCAGGCGCAAGGTGGGAGTGATGTTCGCGCGCCAGCCGGTCACGCTGTCGGGGCGTTGAAAATTGGTCAGGCGGATGCCAAGCGAAGCTTGTAAAGCGCCGGGCGTGGCTGGCAGTTGCCCGCTGAAAGTGATTTCAGGCAGTTTTTCGTAAGGCAGTTCATTTGTCGTCAAGGTGGGGTCGAAAATCTGGTATTTGAGAAACTGAGCACCGAGTTTCCAGTGTGGTGTGCGGTAGACTCCGCTGAAACTCTGTTTGAGCTGAGTAGTGGTGCCGCCGGTCAGAGGATCGACGAGGTCATTGAGGTAAGCGTCATCCGAGACGCGGCTGTAGTCGATGCGCGTGCTCAAGCCAGGTAAGGTCTCGGCGTGTTGTTGCATGCTGTAAAACCAGCGCGAATGGTTCGTCTGGCGGTCGTGCGGCAGGAAATTACCGTCGACTACGGAATAACTGTTGGTGGTGAGGTAGCGAAACTGGGTGCCCAGGGCTACGCCCCGCTTGGAATAGAGTTGGGGGGTGAATGTGGCATCTACCCAGGGAGCGATATTCCAGTAGATGGGTTGTTTATAGATGAAGCCGCTGTTGCTCGATTCGCCGAAAAGCGGTGTCAGAAGCCCCGATTTTCTTTTTTTGCTGAGTGGGAAGCTTAACCACGGCGAATACAGGATGGGTACGCCCTTAAATCGCAGTGTGACATTGCGGGCGGTGCCGAAGTCGGCTTTCTGATTGAGACGCAGCTTGCTGGCCGATAATACCCAGGCCTCATGGCCAATCGGGCAGGTGCTGTATGTGGCGTCGGTCAGAGTGGTCAACGTATTGTCTTTGCGCTCGACCTCATGCGCCTTGCCTTGGGCGTGAGCAGGATAATATTGATAGCGGACGTCATCGAGTTTGCCGGTGCGTTTGGCGAGATTGAATTGGCCGGAAGCCGCCTGGATTTTTAGGCTGGGGGTTTCGAGCGTGACTTTGCCGATGGATACCGCCACGCTGGCGCGGCTGTTATAAATGATGTTGTTTGAAAACAGAGATTGATCGCCGCGGGAGATAATGACGTTACCGCGCAGATTGGACGCGCCGTTGGCTTTTAGAAACGCCTGATCAGCGAGCACGTGAATGAGCCGATCGCCATAGACGGGCACGGAGGGCGGCTTCATCGGCGGGCGTAATTTCCATCCGGAGGGCTCAAAGCCAGCCGCTTGGACGAAAAGAGGCGTGAAGGCAAGCCCCAGGAGTAGATATCTGCCAAGACGATTCATGTAGCGCGGTAAAGATAAATCAAATTTCCGCTATCGTGGGCGGCTGACCGCAAAACGAGGCCTCGGGGTTTCTTCCCGCGACGCTTGCAGCGGACGGGTTGGCTTCGATCGCATGTGACGAAACAGTTGTGTTTCACCCGAATGGTCTCCGGCATGGGCGGCGGTACGCCGCAGTCGGATTTCCCCAATTGTATTTCATTTTTTATGACTGCCAGCCCGTTTCTCGATCTCGCGAACAATGGCCGCAAATATGCTGTCGATTTGGTTATTCCCGTCGATCCGACCCAATTTACCTTGCTTTTCATAGTAATCGATGAGGGGACGGGTTTGTTCTTCATACACCTTGAGACGCGCGCTGACTGTTTCTTCATTGTCATCTTCGCGATGAATGAGTGGACCTCCACAAAAATCACAAATCCCGGGCACTTTCGGAGGGTTGGTGTAAATATTGAAAACCGCGCCGCAGCGGCTGCAGGTCAGGCGGCCCAAGAGGCGTTTTTTCAATGTTTCCGTGGGCACATCGATGAATACCGCCACGTCGATCGGCTGACGGATTTCATCGAGCAGGGCATCCAGAGCGCGCGCTTGGGCGATATTGCGTGGAAAGCCGTCGAGGATGAATCCCTGGCGCGTGCCTTCTTGAGCGAGGCGTTCGCGGATCATCTCCAGAACGATATCGTCCGGAACGAGTTGGCCGGCGTCCATGTAGGATTTTGCCTTCAGGCCGAGTTCGGTGCGGAGGGAGACGGCTTCCCGCAGTAAATCTCCGGTGCTGATTTGAGGGATGGAGTAACGTGCGACGAGGCGTTTGGCCTGCGTTCCCTTGCCCGATCCTGGCGCGCCCAGTAGAACAATTCTCATTTGACGATTCCTTATGGCTTATAACAAATTCTGCACTATATACCGGCCGGTCGATGTGGGCGCAAGTTGAATTGAAATATGACTCGGCGAGAAGCGGGTATAATGCTAATCCTTTTTCAAAAGGAGCGGTGTGTCTGCGCTCGCCGCGCCTAATTCAACCCACTGTGGAGAAAGCAAAGCGATGAGTCTAGAAAATGTCCCTGCCGGAAAGAACTTGCCTGATGATTTCAATGTGGTGATCGAGATTCCAGCATTATCACCACCGGTAAAATATGAGATGGACAAGCAAAGTGGCCTGCTCATGGTCGACCGGTTCCTTGGTACTTCTATGGTGTATCCCTGCAATTATGGTTTTATCCCACAGACGCTTTCCGAAGACGGCGATCCCGTGGATGTGCTGGTGGTGACGCCTATCCCGCTGGTCTATGGTTGTGTGGTGCGTTGTCGTCCATTGGGCATGCTGAGTATGACCGATGAAAAAGGGCCGGACGCCAAAATCATTGCTGTGCCGGTTGACAAGCTCTATTCTGGCTATGAAGGAATTGTTGATGTCAGTGGTCTGCCGGCGTTTCTGTTGGGGCAGATCAAGCATTTCTTCGAACAGTACAAGGCGCTCGAAGCGGGCAAGTGGGTGAAGGTGGAAGGTTTCGATGACATCGATACAGCGCGGGATGAAATCATGGCCTGTGCCGAACGCTACGAAAAAGGGTAATTGTTAGCGCATGCTCATGGAATGTGACCGACCTATGCTCCATGAGCATGCATTCGCGCTTTCGAAGATTTGCCCACTCAGTCGCCTCATCCTCAGCTTGACGGGTGGTGTTTATAAACGCCCAATCTTTTCTTCCTCTATTCCGGGGTCTGCGATCACAAGGGTTTCTCCGGGATGAGTAAAAAAACACTGAAAAACCCGGTCAGAGAACGACGTCAGTTCATCTGGCGTATTGGCATGGCAGGCGGATTCGTGTTGGTTCTGTTCCTTGTCCTGCTTGGGCGTTTGGTTTATCTGCAAGTGTTCGAGCATGCGCGATATGCTTCGCTGGCTCAGGAAAACCGGGTGCGTGTGGTCGCTCTCCCGCCGCCGAGAGGACTGATATACGATCGCCATGGTGTGGTGCTGGCGGAAAACGTGCCCAGTTACAGTCTGGAGGTCACTCCAGAACACGTTCCAAATATGCAGGCGACGCTGGCGGCATTGGCAAAAGTAATTAAATTATCGCAAGACGACATGCGCCGTTTCAGGACGCGCCTGAAAGGCGGCTGGCCCTTCAAGTCGATCGCCTTGCGGCTCAACTTGAGTCCTGAAGAGGTTGCTCGTTTTGCGGTGGAACGCTATCGCTTTCCCGGGGTAGATATCGTGCCAAGATTGCGGCGTTACTATCCGCTTGGCGCTTCAATGGTCGATGCCGTAGGTTATGTGGGGCGTATCGATGTCAAGGAGTTGCGTTCGGTCGACGCCAAGAATTATGATGGCACCGCTTACTTCGGCAAGATGGGTATCGAACGCTTTTATGAGCGGCGCCTGCACGGTAAGGTCGGCTATCAGAAGCTGGAAGTCGATGCTCATGGTCGACCGCTACGGGTTTTGTCCACTCAGCCACCGGTGCCCGGCGAGGATCTTGTGCTCAGCATTGATGCCGGTCTGCAACGGATCACGGAAAAAGCTCTTGCCGGGAAGGAGGGCGCGGCTGTGGCTATCGATCCGCGCACCGGCGAGGTGTTGGCTCTGGCCAGTGCGCCTGATTACGATCCAAACTGGTTTGTCGATGGTATCAGTCGGGCCCGCTACAAGGCATTGCGAGAAGACTGGCGGCGGCCCCTTTTCAATCGTGCGCTGGCAGGTCAATATCCGCCCGCCTCGACAATCAAGCCTTTCATGGCTTTGGCAGGCATGCAATACAACATCGTCAAGCCGGCACAAAAACTCTATGCGGGACCCTACTGGCGCATTCCGGGGGATCCGGCGAAACGCAAATATCTCGATTGGAACCGTGGTGGCCATGGCCCTACCGACGTGGTGAAGGCGATCTCAGAATCGGCGGACACCTATTTCTACCAGTTGGCTTATCGACTGGGAATCCGCAAGATGGACGCTTTTCTGGAGAAATTCGGTTTTGGCAGGCCGACGGGAATAGATACGACTGGCGCACAGCCAGGATTGTTGCCCACGCCGGAGTGGAAGCAGCGAACCCGCGGTCGGCCTTGGTATCCTGGAAACACCGTGGTGGCAGGTATCGGCCAGGGCTTTTTGCTGGCGACGCCGCTGCAATTGGCGAACGCGGCCGCCATCTTGTCGATGCGGGGCCAGGGGTTTCGTCCGCACTTGCTACGCGCCAGCCGTGATCCTGAGCAGGGTGGCATTCATTCCCAAGTGCCGACGCCTCTACCGCCGGTGCAGTTGCGAAGCGCCGCGTATTGGGAAGCGGTGGATCGCGGAATGTGGGAGGTGACGCACCAAAGACATGGCACTGCATGGCAGGCGTTTCGGGGTTTCCCTTATTCTGTAGCCGGCAAAACGGGTACCGCGCAGGTGAGTTCCTTCTATTACTCGGATACCACTGATGAATCGACCATTCCCTATAATCTGCGCGACAATGGTTTATTCATTGCCTTCGCGCCAGTGGATCATCCCTTGGTCGCTGTGGCGATTGTGGTCGAGCATGGTGGTGGCGGAAGTCACAGCGCGGCGCCTCTGGCCAGGAAAATGATCGCTTATTACCTCGATAACAACACAATTAAAGTAGACGGTCGTTTGGTTTTGAAACCCAACGCCCCGGCCGAGCTCCATTTGCAGCCGACCCGATCTTCCGCGCCGTCTCTGAGGTTATTGCCTCAGGTAGCCCCCAATGCCGCGCATTGAAGATCCTAACGGTTCCGGTTTGTTGCGGCGCCGCTTGCACCTGGACGGCTGGCTGCTTGCGGCGCTTCTGGCCTTGATCGGGGTCGGTCTGATCATTCTTTACAGTGCATCTGGCGGGCATATCTCAGTGGTATATCGTCAAATCACGCGTTTGGTGCTAGGGGTTGGCGTTATGTTCTTGGTCGCGCAAATCGCTTCATACCATTTGCGCCGACTTACGCCTTGGCTTTACTTTGCGGGATTGGCGCTGTTGATGCTGGTTCTGATCAAAGGAGAAGTCGGTATGGGCGCGCAGCGCTGGCTGAGCCTCGGCGTAGTGCGGTTTCAGCCTTCTGAACTGATGAAACTCGCCGTTCCCATGGCAGTGGCCTGGCTGTTTTCGGAGCGGCCTCTGCCGCCGCGCGGTCGTGATCTTTTCATCGCGATTCTGGTCGTCGTGGTGCCGGCTATTTTGATTGCCAAGGAGCCTGATTTGGGTACCGCCTTACTAGTAGCCATGGCAGGCAGTTTCGTTATTTTCCTTGCGGGCATTCGCTATCGATACTTGTTTGGGTTTTTTGTCTCAATTCTGGCGGCTCTGCCCGTTTTGTGGCATTTCATGCATGGATACCAACGAAATCGTGTTTTGACCTTCATCAACCCCGAGCGCGATCCGCTGGGTACAGGTTATCACATCATGCAATCGATGATTGCGGTGGGATCTGGAGGAATCTATGGAAAGGGCTGGCTCAACGGTACCCAGGCGCAACTGGATTTTCTCCCTGAGCGTTCGACTGATTTCATTTTTTCGGTGTTTGGCGAGGAATTCGGGCTGCTAGGCGCAATTTTCCTGCTGGGGTTGTATGCCTTCGTCATCTTGCGCGGTTTGATAATCGCAGTGAATGCCCAAGATAGTTATTCCCGACTCCTGGCCGGCAGTATCAGTTTGACTTTCTCTGTCTATGTGCTCGTCAATATTGGCATGGTGATCGGCCTATTGCCCGTCGTTGGAGTGCCATTGCCTTTAATCAGTTACGGGGGCACCTCGATGGTGACCCTCATGGCGGCTTTCGGTATGCTAATGAGCATTCAAACCCACCGCAGGCTGGTAGCGCATTGAAACGAGGCTATTTATGTTGCTCCGTAGGTTGACTGGTTTTTTGCTCGTCGCGGTTTTTTTGATCGCCTCGCCGCTTAAGGCGGCGACGCCGAACGGCTCATCGACAAGATCTTTGCTCAAGGATCCCGCGGTTCAGGCGTTTATCGACAGCCTCGTCACTCAGGAAGGATTCAATCGCAATCGTCTGGAAGACGAATTCCGACGCGTAAAGCTTCAGCCGGAAGTGATCGCCGCCATCACCCATCCGGCAGAGGCATTGCCTTGGTATAAGTACCGGCGCATTTTTCTGACCGAAAAAAGGATAACGGCTGGAGTCCGGTTCTGGAATGTACACAAGGCCGCCTTGATGCGCGCGCAAGCGACTTATGGCGTGCCGCCGCAAATCGTGACGGCGATCATAGGCGTGGAAACCTTTTACGGCCGACATATGGGACGTTGGCCGGTGTTCGACAGCCTGGCTACCCTTGCTTTCGACTATCCTCCCCGAGCCCGTTTCTTCAGAGGGCAATTGAAACAGTTTTTATTACTTGCGCGCAGCGAAGGCATTGATCCTTTTTCGGTCAAGGGCTCCTATGCTGGCGCCATGGGGCTGGGACAATTCATGCCGGGTAGTTATCGGGCTTATGCGATCGATTTCAATGCCGATGACAAGAAAGACTTGTGGAACGATCCTGCTGACGCGATTGGAAGCGTGGCAAATTACCTCGCCAAACATGGTTGGAAAAGAAACGCAGGAGTCGCTGTGCCCGCCAGGGTCGAGGGCGATCCTTATGCCCGCCGGAGACCAAGCGCAAAACCCAGCTTGTATTTGCGGCAACTCGCCGCCGAGGGCATAGAACCCATGACAAGACCCGCTGGCGGTGGGCCTTACAGTGTGATACGTCTGATAAACAGCGACGGGCAACCGGAATATTGGCTGGGAGGGCCTAATTTTTATGTGATTATGCGTTACAACTACAGCCCCCTGTATGCCATGGCGGTGTATCAGCTCAGCCAAAAGATCAAGCAGGCCTATGCAGAAACCCACGGCCATCGGAAAACCTGAATCGGCGAGCGCATGAAAGTTCGTCGCCTTCTTTTACTCGCCGTTTTCATGGGGCTGCTCAGTGCTTGTACAGGCTCGCCGCCCCTTCAGGTGGCCAATTCTAGCGTGCCGGCCTACAATCAATCCTACGTGGTGCATGGTAAACGCTACCACGTGCTGGAGACTGCCAGTGGTTATGCGCGTCGCGGAATCGCGTCCTGGTATGGCCCCAAGTTCCACGGGCGCCCTACCTCGACGGGAGAGCGCTACAACATGTATGCACTGACGGCGGCAAGCCGAGACTTGCCCCTGCCGAGCCGCGTCAAGGTGACCAATCTGCAAAATGGACGTGAGGTTGTGGTCATGGTCAATGATCGTGGTCCCTTTGTTCACAACCGGATCATAGACTTATCTTATGCGGCGGCAAAACGGCTGGGAATGATACAGAAAGGTACGGCGCTAGTAGAGGTGCGGATGATCGAGACAGGGAAAAGGCTGCGCGCACAAATTGACCATTCCAAGTCTGAGCCGCATCCACGTTATTTTCTGCAGGCGGGCGCATTTGCTTCCCTGGCCAACGCCGAGCGATTGAAGCAGCAACTTCTGAAGCAAACCCGAGCTCCGGTTGAAATCGTGGCGGGTGTTGCCAATACAGGAAGTAAGCTATATCGGGTGCGCCTCGGTCCATTTTCAGATAGACGGAACATGGATGCTGCTGTCGAACATTGGCGCATTGGTGGGATCGACGGGTTGCGCGTAATATCCGATTGAGGCGCAGCCGGGAATTACTTCGGAATCGCTTGCTCCAAAAGGGATTATGGTGACGGCCGCGTAATGAGGTGGTCGATGGATTATCTGCCGAGAAAGTCCGCAAAAGAGCTGATGTCGCTCTCCCGCTTCGCAGTCTTGGGGGCGATAAGCCTTCTTTCGGCATGCGCCTCGGCACCGCCACGTATAGTCAATTCATCCTCCACGCCGACTCCATTACATGATGCGCCCTACAACCGGGTTTATTGGGTTCATGGGCATCGTTACCATGTGCTGCCCGCGTGTGCGGGTTACCAGCAGCGGGGCATCGCTTCTTGGTATGGGCCGGGTTTTAATGGGCGGCGCACTTCCACTGGAGCGGTGTATAACATGTATGCATACACAGCGGCGAGCAAAGTATTGCCGTTGCCGTGCTGGGTACGGGTGACGAATCTGCGTAACGGACGCGAAGTTGTCGTCAAGGTCAACGACAGGGGGCCTTTCGTGGCTAATCGCATTCTGGATCTTTCTTATGGCGCGGCGCGCGCCTTGGGCATGATTCAGAGTGGAACTGCGATTGTTGAAGTCCAAGCGGTTGATCCTGCTCTGCCCGCTGCGAATCCGCCTCCGCCACCCAGCGAGGCGCAGGGGGCGCCCGTTCCGCGGCTGTTCCTGCAAGTAGGGGCTTTTTCTGACCAAGAACGGGCTCGCCGACTGGTGACTGCCCTTCGTGACATGGGGTTTGGTCCGGTTCGGCTCGCTCCGCTTTTGGCGGAGCCGCGCCAAGCGCTGTACGCCGTGCGCATCGGTCCTCTTGCGAATGTAAACGCTCTCGATGAGGCGGCGCGCCGCATGCGGAAGGTAGGAATAAAGGGGTTCAAGGTACGGGTTGAATAAGCGGATGCAGCCGGCAAGATTCCTCCCTGTGGCAACGTCAACCCTTGTCGGCATAAACGTGGCTGACTCAATTAAATTGCATTGATACAAACTCTGTAGGGCTGGATGTTGGGTTCATCCAGGGCACTTTTCTGGTCTAAATCCGGCCATGTCAATATGCAAAGTGAGATGGTGTCTGACGGCACTCTGATATTTACCAAATGTTACTCGTATCCACGGTTGGCAGCAGGTAGAATTCCCAGCTTTGCTAGCTTGTCGGATTTGAATGGAGCTACGGCTATGATGTGGGGCTGATGAAGGTTTTTCTCCTTTTTGGTCATGGAGTCACCGTTTTCTAGGATGACCTCTAATGTGGGCGCGCGCTCCGTCAAGATTCCATGGGTCCGGCCCGGCCTCATGCTTGTTGTTTTTTGAATACTTAAGGTTCTGATTGATGCTTAAATCACTGCGAATTTTTGTCGCCTCTCTGTTTTTTCCGTTGATTATCATCGCCATGCCGTTTGCGCAGGCTTCAACACCTTCGGCGCTTCCCGTGCCGGTGCCGAAAATGCCCCCTTTACCGGCCAAAGCCTATGTGCTGATGGATTACAGAACGGGGCAGGTGCTCGTCGCAAAGAATCCCAATGAGCACATGGCGCCTGCCAGCACCACTAAACTCATGACGGCTTATGTCGTTTTCCAGGAGTTAAAGGCGGGTCGGATCACCTTGGACACCAAGTTCCGCGTTAGCGACAAGGCTTGGCGGCAGGGGGGGTCCAGAATGTTCCTCAATCCTGGTTCAGAGGTGACGGTCAACGATCTGCTGCAGGGGCTGCTGGTGCCGTCGGGTAATGATGCCGCCATGACCTTGGCCCAAGGTGTGGCTGGCACAGAGCAGGCTTTTGTGAGCTTGATGAATAGTTACGCAAAACATCTGGGGATGAAAAATACCCATTACAGCAACCCTACGGGGCTGCCAAATCCAGACCTTTATGTATCTGCGCTCGATCTCGCCAAGTTGGCTCGGGCGATCATCATGCAATTTCCGCAGTATTATCATTATTTCAGCGAAAAACAGTTTACCTGGAACAATATTCATCAGTACAACTTCAATAAATTACTATGGCTGGATCCCACTGCTGATGGGTTGAAAACCGGTTATACGAAAGAGGCCGGATATTGTCTGGTTGGTTCCGCAAAGCGTGGTGATACACGTATGATTGCAGTGATCATGGGCACGAACGATCCCAAAGAGACCAGCGAGCAAAATTACGTCCGCTTGGCGCGCCTTGATGATGCCTTGCTGAATTATGGCTTCCGCTTCTACAAAACACACTTGCTCTATGAGGGTGGCAAGCCGTTGACTACGACGCGGGTTTGGTATGGAGCAAAGCAGACGATCGGCCTAGGTTTGGCTGCGCCACTTTATGTCACCGTGCCGGTGGGGCAGTATTCCAAGCTCAATGCGAGCATGGATCTGCCGGCCACACTGGATGCGCCCTTGGCCAAAGGTCAGGCGGTCGGCAAGGTGGTCGTGAAACTGGGCGGGCGCGTGGTCGCCGAAAGGCCATTGGTCACGCTTGAGGCGGATCCTGTGGGGAGTCTGTGGCAACGTGTGCGCGATACGGTACTGCAATGGTTCAATAAAAAATGACCGACAGGGTTGGAGAAGTCTACCTTAATGGCCGATTTCTTCCGTTGAGCGAAGCGCATGTCTCGGTAATGGATCGAGGCTTCCTTTTCGGGGATGGTGTATATGAGGTCATTCCGGCCTTCGGGGGACATCCGTTCCGCTTGCAACACCACCTCGCCCGTTTGCGGGCCAGCCTCGCTGCCGTCAGGATTGCTTCTCCAATGGACGAAGCAGGATGGCGACGATTGGTGAATGATCTCCTTGATCACGCTGGTGCAGGGGATCATTCTATCTACCTGCAAGTGACGCGGGGCGCAGACGGCAGGCGCGATCATTCATATCCTTCCGATCTAAAACCGACGGTATTGGCCATGAGCCGTCCATTGACGGGACCATCACCTGAATTACTGACCAAAGGTCTGAAGGCGTGTACCTTGGAAGATATTCGCTGGGCGCGATGTGACATTAAATCGACTAGCCTGCTCGCCAATATCATGCTGCTCCAGCAGGCTAAAGAGGCCGGCGCGGAAGACGCTATCCTGGTGCGTAATGGCTTGGCGCTGGAGGGCACAGCGAGTAGTCTGTTTATTGTGCGGAATGGAGCGCTTCGCACGCCACCCAAAGGACCGTTTATATTGCCAGGAATAACAAGAGATCTGGTGCTCGAATTGGCTGCTGCTCATGGGATGGCCTTCGAGGTGGAGGATATCACCGCGGCAGAGTTGGCGGATGCCGACGAGATTTGGCTGACAAGCTCGACGCGTGAAATAGTGCCTGTGACTTTTCTCGATTCCACGCCTGTCGGCCAGGGCAAACCAGGCCGGGCATGGAATCGGATGAATGCCTGGTATCAAGACTCCAAAATCCGTTTGCGAATGGGGTTGAGTGCGTGTTGATTCTGGCTGGAGTAACAAATGGCGAGTGAGCAGGACAATGAGGAGATATTCGATTTCCCCTGTGATTTTCCAATCAAGGCTTTCGGGCCGGCCGTACCGGAATTTCCCGCCAAAGTCATGGCGCTGGTGAGGGCTCATGCACCCGAGACGCCCGATAGCGCATTGGTGTGCAGGACGAGCCGGGCCGGACGTTATTACAGTGTCACCGTGACGGTGAATGCCCACAGCCGAGACCAGCTGGATGAGATTTATCGTGCGTTGACCCGTTGTGAACTCGTGATCATGGCGCTGTGAAATAAGACTGCAATGCGCAACGATGCCCAGCCACTGCACATTCATCATATGGGACAGTGCGCCTATGAGCCTGTTTGGCATGCGATGCGTGATTTTACTGCCGCGCGCCGCCCATCCACGGTTGATGAATTCTGGCTCGTGGAGCATCCGTCAGTATTCACCCTCGGCCAGGCCGGGCGGTTAGAACACGTGTTGGCCGCCGGAGACATTCCCGTGGTTCGCACGGATCGCGGTGGCCAAGTGACCTACCATGGGCCGGGGCAGATTGTTCTCTATACCCTGATTGACATGCGGCGCCGGAAGCTTGGCGTGCGAACACTTGTAGATGCGCTCGAGTTTAGTGTCATTAGGTTCTTGAGCGATCATGGCGTCTCTGCGGAAAGTCGCCCCGATGCTCCGGGGGTCTATGTTCAAGAGCGTAAAATCGCTTCGTTGGCTCTGAGGATCAGGCGAGGCTGCAGTTATCATGGCTTGGCTTTCAATCTGGATATGGATCTCGAGCCATTCAACCGGATAAATCCGTGTGGATTTCGTGGATTGCGCGTTACCTGTTTGTCCGATTTTGGAGTTCGCTTGAGTTGGCACGAGTCCGCGCTGGCGTTGTCAGCGCAGTTGGCTGATATTTTGGGGTATCGGCATGAAATCTGAGAAGATAAGGCGATGAATGATAAAGGCATCAGAAGGGCAGAGCGTGGAGTGAAGCAGCGGGGTGCCGAAAAGATGGCGCGCATTCCAATCAAGATTCAGTCCACGGAAGAAGTTCCACGCAAGCCCGAATGGATTCGGGTGAAGGCGCCAGTGGGCCCCAAAGTGCAACGGCTCAAGCAGGTCTTGCGAGAGCAATCCTTGCACACTGTCTGCGAGGAGGCTGCTTGTCCCAATCTTGGGGAATGTTTCTCCCACGGTACGGCCACGTTCATGATTATGGGTGATATATGTACACGCCGCTGTCCTTTTTGTGACGTGGCGCATGGGCGTCCTGCGCCTTTGAATGACATGGAGCCCCAGCATCTTGCAGATACGGTACAAGCCATGGGGTTAAAGTATGTGGTGATCACCTCCGTGGACAGGGATGACCTGCGAGATGGTGGCGCCGCTCATTTCGCGGCTTGCATTCGCAAGGTTCGGGAGCGTAATCTGGGCATAAAGATCGAGGTATTGGTTCCGGATTTTCGCGGCCGTATGGATGTGGCGCTCAAACATCTCAGCGTGGTGCCGCCGGATGTATTCAATCACAACTTGGAAACGGTGCCGCGCCTCTATCGTCAAGCGCGGCCTGGCGCAGACTATCAGTGGTCACTAGGATTGCTTGAACGATTCAAGCAAAAGAACCCACAAGTACCGACTAAATCAGGATTGATGCTCGGTTTGGGTGAGTCATTGGTGGAGATCAGGGATGTTATGCGCGATCTACGCGAAAGTGATGTCGACATGTTGACCTTGGGACAATATCTCCAGCCATCTCGCCATCATCTGCCGGTGCGGCGATTCGTTCATCCTGACGAGTTTGCTGCCCTTGAGGAATATGGGCGGTCTTTGGGATTTGTGCATGTGGCCAGCGGCCCGCTTGTACGCTCCTCTTACCATGCCGACAAGCAAGCCTCAGAAGTGGTTGAATAGATTATACAGTTTTAATATTGAGGCAGGTGGTCCACGAAAAAGAGCAATTCCTTTGCGGTCGGGGATAACCTATTTGAACATTCATGCCTTCGATAAAGGCGACAATCTCCAAGAGCATCCCGTATTGCTTTTAGGCTTTGCTTGCCGTCTATCATATATTTTAATTGTGTAAAGACCACATTATAAATTAACATTAAGAGGCGAAAGAGGGTCTGGTTTTTTTGATCTGTGGCGCCAGCCGGATAATGCAAGGTTGCCCAGCTCACTAATTACCTGTAACGCTTAACAAGCCAAAAGCAAGATAGAACATCATGGCCTCGAATAACATGAAAATGAACCTCAAGCCATTGACGTACTTTGGCGGCTTCATATTGCTCTCTACCTTGGGTGGTTGCGCCAGTTTGACTGGGACGCCTTTGGCGTACACGGGATCAGCGGGCAATGTCGCAAACACAAAGGCGGTTAAAACAAGCAATACAGGCCTTTCGATTGCCGAGCTTGCTAGTTTGCCGCTGACTCCCTCCGAACAAACCGCTGCTAAGAAAGCCAGCATCAAAGCTGAAGGTTTGTGGGCGGTTATCCGGCAAGATTATGGTATGCCGATGGAAACCGCCCATCCGCGGGTCGAACGTGCTCTTGCCATGTTCACTCGATACCCTCACTATTTGACAAAGGTTTCTGCGCGGGCCAAACCCTACCTGGCTTATATCGTCGCTCAGTTAAAACGTCGTCATATGCCTTTGGCTCTGGCTTTGCTGCCGATCGTGGAAAGCGGCTATGATCCTTATGCGTATTCGAGCAGCGCGGCTGGAGGGCTATGGCAGTTTACCCCCGGGACCGCGAGACATTTCGGCGTGCGCATGAACTGGTGGTACGACGGAAGACGTTCACTATGCGCCTCAACCAACGCCGCTCTCAATTACCTTGAGCAGTTGCATCAGAGATTTGGTAGCTGGTATTTGGCGCTTGCCGCTTACAACAGTGGCGCAGGCACAGTGCAGTGGGCGATAAATTACAATAAGGCGCGAGGCTTGCCAACGGATTATTGGGCATTGCCTTTGCCGGCGCAGACGCAATTTTATGTGCCCAAACTTGTCGCTCTGATGGAAATTTTCTCCGATCCAGCGCGTTACCATGTCAAACTTGTCGATATTCCGGCCAAAGATGGCTTGGAAGTCGTTCCCTTGCATCATCAAATCGACCTCAATCTAGCAGCGCGTTTGGCTGGGGTGTCTTTAACAAAATTACGTGAACTCAATCCGGGCTATAGCCGGTGGGCAACGCCGCCTGACGGGTCGTACAATCTTGTATTGCCGCGTACTCGGGCGGCAGTTTTCTTGAAGCGTCTTCAGAGCACGCCTGCCACCGAACGGGTTACCTGGGTGCGCCAACAGGTGCGATCAGGGGATACTTTAAGTGGCTTTGCAGCTCGTTATGGTACAACGGTGGCGGTATTAAGGCGTATCAATGGACTACGGGGTAATCTGATTCGAGTAGGCCAATCCTTGCTTCTCCCCCAAGGCGCCGTGGCTTATGCGGCGGCCCACGCGCCCACAACCACTCCGCCGTTGCGCTACCGGGTTCGTAGCGGCGACTCACTTTGGTCGATTGCGAATCAGTACGGGCTGACGATTGCTGATCTGCGACGCTGGAACAACCTTCCTTCCGGACATTTGCTCCATGTGGGGGAGGTGCTGCGCTTGCGACCCGCCAAGAATGTCACGCCGCTGGCTCATATTGTGCAAGCCGCTTATGTGAAGCCTGAGCGCGCTACCGGAAAATGGATAAACATCACGGTATCATCGGGCGAGACCTTATGGAGCATTGCCCAGAAATACCATACGTCATATACAGCGTTGGCCAAGTGGAATGATTTGAATCCAAATAAGATGTTGTCTCCGGGCATGAAGCTTGCTGTTTATGATAATGCGTCTCTGAAAAGTTCTGTTGCTACGGGTGGATCTCCTGTTGTTGCAAGGGGCCGAGCAACATCGGCGAACACACTGAAGGCGAAAGCAGCAGTAATTGTGCATTCCGGAGATACTCTTTGGTCTATTGCCCAGCAAGAAGGGGTTTCTCCAAAGCAAATCGCCGCTTGGAACAATATTCCGGTCGACGCTGTGCTACACCCAGGAATGAGGTTATGGTTGCATTTGGCGCCTAACCACAAAGCGGTTTCATCGGCATCATCACGCTCACTAAAAACAGTGATCGTACGTCCTGGAGATAGTTTGTGGTCTATTGCTGCGGCGCATAATATGCCTGTCGAGCGGTTGGTGCGGATCAATGACATCAAGCCAAATCAGGTCTTGCGTCCGGGCATGCAGCTTCGCATCTGAGGTAGGTGGGCCGAAATCGGAGTGTCGGGTTAAGTAATAACGGGTAGGGAACGTTAGGGAATAATTATGAAAATGCGCCCTATTGGTTGGTTCAATTTTCTTGTTTTGTAATGCAGGGCCTGCGAAGGGTCATTTCATGCGGGGCGATCCCCGCAAATTGAATGTAGGCCTGTTAACCCTATCAATCAAATTGTGGCGCTTCAGCCACAGCCTCGCATCTTCGGCGTCCTGCTCGAACCAGGCGGAGGTTCTTCCGAGCCTAAAGCTGTAGCCCCATGCGTCCATATCTTGCATCAAGCGATTGCGGCTGATATTTGGCAAGTGGTCTGCCAGGAGTATTTGTAGGTAACACACCGCGTTTTCTTCGGCTTCATCTCCTCCAGCGTCGGTATGTAATTCTTCCCTGCGGAAAGGATCCATGCAGATGACATGGCATGCTTCGTGAAGCATAGAATGAATGGGGGTGTCGGGACGGACAAATATGCGGGTTCCGATCAAACCCGCCTCGGGTTCTCCCCAAAAAGACCCGGGGATGTCCTTTCCTTGAGGAATCCAGACTAGTTCAAGCCGGTATTTATTAAGTAAATCATTCACACTTACTGGTGGAAGATTAGATAGTGTCAGCATGAATCCGCTTTACTCGAAGGTAGTTGTTTTGTAAGCGCCAAGGTATCCACCCCCTTGACGCCTGATCCCCAGAGGTGACAAGGCCCCACCAGCGTCCTTGCCAATGGGGCCTTACGGGAACCGGTGCGAACATTCCTTATCCGCTGATGACATTCC
>JALUXU010000057.1 GCA_027013225.1 Acidihalobacter sp.
TACGCCACGCCAGCCGATGTGCGTACTACCCATACGCCCATGGCGGAAGCAGCGTGACTTTTGTGCAAAACAGTGTCCAGACATTCAGGGGCTTTACAAGCCGCCCACGGTAAGGCAATTCTGCCAGCGCTTGGCTAGGAAGGAGGGTTTTGGCTGTCCTCCGCCGTTGGCGGAATTTCGTGGTTTGTTCATCGATCTCGGTGATCGCATTGAAGAGGTGTTGAGTGCTGATGATCAAGCTTCGGCGCAAGCACGGGAGCAGCTGATGGCCAAGGTTGAGGCTATGGGGCGCCTCATGCGCCGTGCGATCGGGCGAAGCAGTTTGGTGGGGTGAAAACCAACCATTCAACGGGCTTCGAAATACGCCTGCCCCGAGCATTTTATTCGGTCGCCGATGGAATTTTATAAGGCGTCGATTAACTATCGTATTATTTATTCATCAGCAGGCAATAAAACCTACTCCGTGCAACGCTGCACGTCCCTCGGCATGTCCATTGCATCCTGAAAATTAACCACGCAACGACTTCATCAAGATTTATTACCGAAAGCCGAGGCGAGCCAGGCCATCGCGCCAAAAAACGCTAATTCTCCGGCGGGGAAATACCAAGCGAGGCTATGATGCCCGGTAAGAATGGAGATTGTCAGCAAAACTGCGGCGAGGATGAAGAGTTTGCCAATGAAGGCGAGCAGATTCCGCATCCCTTGAGCGTCCAGGCGCTCAATCCAGGGGCCAAGTCCCAGTTGTTCGGCACGTTTCTTGGCTCCGGCCGGATCCAGCGCCACATAGGCGATGATGACCGCGACCAGGGCGTTGATGATGTAAATAGCGGTGATCATGGCGGAAGGTTGGGGCTTGGCATGAAGCGATAGGCGGCGGTCGATCATCCGCCTCGCCCGTTTATTGGCTGCTTTTGGGTATAGCCTTGACCGAATAGAACAGTTCTTCCTCGAGGATGTGAAACAGGCGGTCGATATTGGGGTGTTTTCCCGGCTTGGCGCGAGCCTCTTCGGTATGCTCGGCGAACAGATCCAGCCCTTCTTGGGCCGCCTTGGGTGTGATCCCTCCATGCTGAATGGCGAGGTGATAGTAAACAGCCAGTGCACCCCGGCTGCCTGGCTGGTTTTCAATCACTACTTCCGGCGCGTGACCGTCGCCATAGAGTTCCAATGCCGCGATGGCGTCGATGGAAGGCAGGTGTTTCAGATTTTCAGCAAAAGTGGGCATGGAAAAGATACCTGGATGATTTTTCCGCACATCTTATTCCGAAGGACAAAATTGCGTCCAGTCCTGCTCGGGATCACCGAAAGCCAGAAAGTGAGGATTAAGTAAGGATTCCTTGGTGTTATAGCGCAAGTGTCGGCCATGGATATCGGTGAGCTGTCCGCCGGCTTCTTCCAGTACGCACTGCGCGGCGGCTGTGTCCCATTCCGAAGTCAGCCCCAGACGGGGATAGAGATCGGCGCGGCCTTCGGCCACCATGCAGGTCTTTAAGGCGCTGCCCATGCTTATGAATTCGTGTTCACCAATGCGCTCGAGCAATTCGCTCAGATGCGGCCCCGCATGGGAGCGTGATCCGGCAATTACAGGTAGCGTGGGAGTTTTGCGCGTATGCATCGGATGGATCTGGCCGTCACGGTCGTGGCGGCGTGCGCCCAGACCTTTGGCCGCTTCATAGAGAATACCGAGAGCAGGGGCATACACCACTCCAAGTACCGGCTCGTGAGCATGGATAAGAGCGATATTGACGGTAAATTCGCCATTGCGCTTAATGAATTCACGGGTGCCGTCCAGAGGATCGATAAGCCAGTACGTTTGCCATTTCGAACGCTCTGCATACGGAATGGATTCTGATTCTTCTGAAAGCGTGGGATAAGTGGGTTTGATTTCGCTCAGCCGTTCGAGAATGATCCGGTGGGCGGCGTAATCGGCAGCGGTTACCGGCGTTTTGTCCTCTTTTTGGGCGATTCCAAGATCGGCTTGCTCATAGATTTCCATAATCGCACGGCCAGCCTTTGTGGCGGCTTCGATGACCATTGGGAGGAGTGTTTTCAGTTTTTCGGAGTCAAAATCACTCATGAAGGCTTCCTGGACAAATGTTCTCGAACCAGATAAAGGGCGGCCAGAGAGCGCGCCTCGGTAAAATCATCGCGTGCAACGAGGGTATCAATGGCATTCAGCGGCCAGGGGACCACCTCGATTTCTTCGGGTTCATCGCCGGGCCAGCGTTCTGGATAGAGATCCTCGGCAAGTACGATATGGGTGCGGTGGCTCATGTAGCCCGGGGCGATGCTGAGTTCCGTGAGGCGTTTCAGCGAACGGCTGCCATAGCCGATTTCTTCCTTGATTTCCCGATTGGCGGCTTCGAGGATATCTTCTTCGGCCTCGATCTTCCCTTTGGGAAGGCCTAGTTCATGGCGGTCACTGCCTGCGGCATACTCGCGAATTAGAAGAACCGTTTGGGGGTTAAGCAAGGGAACGATTAACACAGCGCCGCGTCCGCTGCCGACAAGACGTTCGTATTCGACGCGGTTGCCATTTGCGAATTCTAGCTCGACAGCCTCGATGCGAAAAAGTCGACTCTGAGCGACGATGCGGTTGCCGAGCAGGCGCGGTTTTTCAGACATACAAAAAAGGTATGCACATGGTGTCTGCAGACTGCAAATCTGACAAGAAATGGTCTCTTGATTTCACGAGGTGAGGCGTTAATCGAACCATATTGCCGTAGGGTAACGCACTACCATTACTCTGTCGCCTTTGCTCCAGGTGTGTACCCAGCCTTGCGCGGTTATCACCCGGCCTTTGAGTTTGGTAAAATCCATGGTTTGGAAGTACCGTAAATCGGCGTTCGGGATCCTGATCGCCATCTTGTTTTCAAGATCAATCCAGCGCGCATGGCGGCTTTGACCTGCATGCACCACCCGGGCGCGTATCACGTAGAAACCATCGGCTTTCACCGGAAGCATACGAGGTGGATAGGGTTGATACCGTGATAGAGACCAAAGGCCAATCTTTCTTTTGCGCGCATACTGTTCTTGAGAGGCGTAGCAGTTTGCGTTCCAAACGTTTGGAGGCACGACAAGAGCGGTTGCCAGGCCATTGTGAAGTAAATAAGCGCTCACACTGGTACCATCCGGAAGGAACAAATGCGCCAATGTGCGGTGGTAATGGTCTTTCCTAGCCTTTCCGTAGCGCAATCCGACGCGATCATGGCTGCGGGACAACAGGGATATCAGCGCTTTTCTGGCGGCGGTTGCATAGGGTTGGGAAGGCTTTCCACGGCGTCCGATTTCAGGGGTGTCGATACCTATCAGGCGCACATGACGCCCATCCCCGAGTATGACGGTGTCGCCATCGATGACATGGGCAACGCGCGCAGTCGAATCTATGCGTCCGTTTGGACAATCATTGGCGCTGGCTGGATGGAAAACAAAAAGGGCGCATACAATGAGCGCCCTGGAAATCCATCGAGCCGCAACCACCTTCACATACCGTAACGGCGGCGGAATTTGTCGACTTGGCCCGCGGAATCGACGATCTTCTGCTTGCCAGTATAGAACGGATGGCATTGTGAGCAGACCTCGATATGCAGCTCGTTCTTGGGATAGGTGGAGCGGGTTTTGAATGTGTTGCCGCAGCTGCAGGTCACGGTGATTTCGTGATAATCGGGATGAATGCCAGCTTTCATGATGTTTTTCCTCAAAAACGCTTTCACAGAAGCGCTTGTATCGAGATGTCGTAAGGGGCGAGGGTCGCCGAAGGGATAGAAATTCTACAGATACCCAACTGGGGAGGCAATGCCCTCAAGAATAAAATCAAAGTGAACGGGAAAAACACTTCGTTTCCTGGCCGTGGCTCGAATGAAAGTGCGACTGATGGCGGGTGTATCTGTGTGCATAAGGCATTGAGATTTCTCCGGCTTTAGGTTCGTCCACATGAACTGTGGATAACTTTGTGGAAGAACTGCGGGAAAGTAAGCTAACTTGGCATTGGAATTGATAAATATCAAATTTGCTCGTTTTGTGACCAACATCCCAACATATTGATTCCCAAGTTGATTGTTGTTGTCAATCAGAGTCGGGTTCAAGATTTTTTTCGGGATGCCAAATGGCTGGCGGCGATAGGTTCACGTGTGCATAAGATTATGTTTGTTAGGATGTAGATCCCTGTGGCTGATTTCCATTCCTTCCAAGAGGTGAGTATGTCTGATTTGACTCCGGATTATCCGATAAGCGAATTGAAAACCATTTATCGTGTGCTTCATGCGGCTTTGCCGGAAAACCCAGAGTTGATGGATTCGGGTTTCTTGGGAGATTTGCAACGATGTCTGCAAAAGCAGGCTGCCAGGGAGGGGGTCGATGTCTCACTTCACGCCCAATGGGCTGCGTGGCTGGGCTATGACAGTAAGCTCCAGGGGCTATAGTTGATAGTAAGATAGCGGCCAATCTAGGCCAAAATCGAACAGGCCCTTGAAGCGGGTGAGTTATCGGTCAATGGCGGCTGGTTCGGCGTAATTCCTGCACCAATTCGCGTTCCAGAGATCCAAGTTCGTCGATCCGATCCTGAGCAATTTGGCTCAGCCAGGCGCTGGCCTGCTCTCGTTTGCGGGCAAAATACTTGAGAATGAATTCCTCGGATTTGAGCATGAATTGAATGGCGTCCTTGGGATTGACTTGAATGAAGGGGTTGGCCGCAATCTGGCGGGCGGCGTCTTCCTGAGACATGCAGTAATGATTGAGCAATGAATAGAGCGCTGTCCTTGATTGTGTGAGTAGTTCGCGCAGGAATTGGCGCGTTTGCGGATGCAGGCTGGCGTCGACGACCGCATCGAGCCAAGCGGTCAGCTCTGTTTCAGAAATGACAACTTCAGTCGTTTTGATGTCGGTCACAAGACGTGTGATTTGCCCTTTGATCCGCTCTTTTTGTTCCGAATGCTGCTTGCGATGAAATGTTCTCGCCAATAGCCCTTGGGCAGACAGGTTTTGCAGATCCCGATTGAGTTCCTGGAGCTGGAGGCGAAGGGTTTCGCGCTTTTCCAGCATTGATTCGACATGCTTGCGTTTTAGCCTCATCTCCTGGCGAGCCAGTTGCAAGCGGACGGTAAAAAAGTGGCCAAGTAATCGATCAAGTTCGTTGATTGCTTGTTTGAGTCTGTTTTTCGCTTCTAGCACGGGAGGTAATAATCGCGCCTCTGATGGTGTGTTTTCCTCAAGCAGAACAAGCATCCGCCTATCTTTGCCCTGCTCCATTCGCACGTCGATGAGCAAGTCGCTCAACCGCTTGATTTGTGACGAAAGCTGCCTGATATTCAGTTTCCCCTCGCCGCGCGCCGCCTTTTGTCGCGCGGCGATCAGCTCCATTACTTTGCTGCGAAATACGCGCACGTTGGCGGTTTGACCTGCCTGGTGGGATTGATCGATGGCGGTAATGATTTCTTCACCGAGGTCACGTTGCAAACGCATGCGCATGGAGAGCTGGTATGCATTGGCCTCCATGATCAGGGTTTCAACGGCGTTCCTGGAATAGAACGGGGCCTCATCGGCGATATCTGCAGGGATGTTGTCAGGCAGCTTTTCGACCGGCAGCGACTTGATGGCTTCGGCTGGAAGTTCGCGGATGAGTTTGTGCAGCATTTCCAGACTGATGGAAGGCTGTTCGCGAATATCGTTTTTCATAACGCCCTCCTTCGCGGTATTCGGCGTTTAGGCGTTGCCGGAGCCAAGCACGTCGCGTTTCAGGGCGGCTGCGAATTCGAGCATTCTCTGGGTTGAGCGCAGCGCCTTGAGACGAATGGATTCCTCAACCTGGATTTCATTCTCTCCTGTTTCTAATACATGCAGCAGGTTATGCAATCCATTCATGGCCATCCAGGGGCAATGCGCACAACTCCGGCATGTAGCACCATGCCCCGCAGTCGGCGCTTCGATGAGGCGCTTGTTTCCAGCCGCCTCGCGCATTTTGTGGAATATTCCCTTATCCGTTGCGACGATGAATTCGGGGTGAGGCAGCTCGCGCACGGCTTCGATGAGTTGGGAGGTGGAGCCTACCCGATCAGCGAGGTTGATGACCGCTGCGGGCGATTCGGGGTGCACCAGAATGGCCGCGTCGGGATGAATCGTCTTGAGCTGACGCAAGGCTCTGGCCTTGAATTCGTCATGTACTACGCAGGCTGCGTTCCACAGCAACATATCCGCGCCAGTCTCCTGGCGGATGTAATTGCCTAGATGCCGGTCCGGTGCCCAGATGATTTTGTGTCCCTGGCGATGCAGGTGTTCGACCAAGCGTACAGCGATACTGGAGGTGACCACATAATCTGCACGCGCCTTGACTTCTGCGCTGGTGTTGGAATAGACGACCACGGTGCGATCGGGATGCGCATCACAAAAGGCGATGAAGTCGTTGGCCGGACATTCAAGATCCAGGGAGCATTCGGCTTCCAGGGTGGGCATCAGCACGCGTTTTTCCGGATTGAGTATTTTTGCAGTCTCTCCCATGAAACGTACGCCGGCTACAACTAGGGTGCCCGCGGGATGCTGGTGCCCAAATCGGGCCATATCGAGAGAGTCCGAGACATAGCCGCCGGTTTCTTCTGCCAGAGACTGCAATTCTTCATCCACATAATAGTGAGCGACCAGAACGGCGTCTTTTTGCTTGAGCAAGATTTTGATGCGGTCGATGAGGGCTTCGCGTTGGTGAGGAGAATAGTGAGGGCGAGCGTTATCGATGGTACGCGTCAGCGGGATATTGATGACGGGCGGTGAAGGGGGGGTGTCGATGGCTTTCATTGATCGATGGCCCTGGTTACGATATGGCACATCTGTGTGTTTATATCACAAGTATGCCTGCATACTACGCACGCTTCGTCTATAAGACTATGCTGAGAAGAAATAATTTACTTTCCAATTCGAGTATAAGACAAGTGATGGCGAATTTGTCTTTGGTCGAGATCGGCACCTTTTTAAAAAATCCTTCCATTGGTGAGAAAGGGGGCTGCCAAGGGCTCTGAGCGCCGCCGACGCGCCCGACGGCCAGGGCAGGCCGAAATGATACGATAAGATCTGCGCAATGCATGAATTCGACCGGCGATCCTCCTCGACAACGCACCTTGATGAATAAGGCAGGGTTTTTTGATGCATGATTTTTCGTATGCAGACGCATTACGCACGTTGGTTGCTTTGCTGGCGATCGTGAACCCTTTCGGCGCGGTACCGATTTTCATTGCGGTCACGGCCGATGAGAGTCCTTTGCAGCGTCACGGGACTGCCCGCATGACAGCCCTTGCAGTAGGGATCACGTTGCTGGTTGCGGCCTACCTGGGGCAGATGATTTTGGATCTTTTCGGCATCAATATAAATGCTTTCCGCGTTGGCGGCGGATTGCTGATCCTGCTAATGGCGATCAAGATGTTGCAAGGGCGTCCCAACGAGGCTCGCCATACGCCGGTGGAGACAGAAGAAGGCGTCAGCAAAGAGGACGTCGCTGTAGTGCCGCTGGCTATCCCCTTGCTGGCGGGCCCCGGCAGCATTTCCACAGTGATCATTGCAGCACAGAATGCCCACGGTGTTTTGCCCTGGGCGGTTCTGACCGCAGATATCGTGGTTGTAGCCATTGTGGTATTTCTTACCTTGCGCATTGCCGTGCCTTTGTCGGCGCGTCTAGGCCAATCCGGCATACGTATCGCCACCCGGATACTGGGGCTGTTGCTCGCGGCGATCGCCATGCAGTTCATCACTGTTGGCCTTAAAGGTCTGTTGCCGGGATTGGCGTGAGACGGCACCTTATCCGTGGCTACTCAAGAAACGTAAGACCCTCTGGATTTGGGGATCTTGAGGATCGGGGCGAATGGAAAAGCCGAGCCTTGAAACGAGGTTAAGCATGGGTTGGTTGCGGGTGAAAACTTCTCCCTCCATCTGCCGCAGGCCGCGCATGTGGGCGATGCGCAAGAGCTGTTCCATCAGGTGAGTGCCGATGCCTTTGCCCTGCCATTCATCAGCGACCACGAGAGCAAATTCACAGCTTTCGCCATCCGGATTGGTGATGTAGCGGGCGACGCCAATCTCGATGTTCTTTCCATCCTGCTGGGTCACAGCAATGAGGGCCATTTCCCGGTCGTAGTCGATCTGGGTGAAACGCGCCAGCATCTCGGGGGTGAGTTCGTTCAGGGTTTGCCGGAAGCGGAAGTATTTGCTCTCTTCCGACAGCCCCTTGACGAAGTTCTGTTCTACTTCGGCGTCTTCTGGCCTGATCGGCCGTACAACGATATTGGTGCCGTCGGCAAGCTGCCAGTGCTGAATCAGCTGCGAAGGATAAGGGTGGATCGCCATGTGCTCATAGGGATCAGGTCCTGTGGGTGCGGCTGATATGGCAAGGCGCGCGTCCACTGCAACTGCATTCTGGTCGGTGGCAATCAATGGATTGATATCCATTTCCACGATTTCCGGCAATTCACAGACCATTTCTGAAACGCGCAACAACACGCGTTTGAGCGCTTCATGATCAATGGGGGGCAGGTTCCTGAAATGATCGAGCAAGTGAGCGACGCGGGTGCGCGCGATCATGGATTCGATCAGATTTAGATTGAGTGGAGGCAAGGCAATCGCTCGGTCACGCAGCACTTCGATTTGCGTGCCGCCGGCGCCAAAGGTAATGGCGGGTCCGAAAACTGGGTCACGTATTACCCCGATGAACAATTCTCTGCCGTTGCGCATATCCGCCATTTTTTCTACGGTTACCCCCTCTATTTCGACTTGAGGATAATGTTTTTTTACCGCTTCCATGATTTCGTGGTAAGTGGTGCGAACGCCTTGGCCTGAGCGAATATTCAGCCGCACGCCGCCCACGTCGGATTTATGGGAGATGTTTTTTGCGGCGATCTTCATCGCCACCGGCAGGCCAAGCGACTCGGCGGCGATCAAGGCTTCATTAGCACTGTGAGCCAGCATCGTTGGCATGACCGGAATGCGAAATGCCGTGAGTACGGCCTTGGATGCGAGTGTCGTCAATTGTTTTCGGCCTTTGCTCAACGCCTCTTCTATGATCATGCGCGCGCCGTCGACGTCTGGATCCGAATTTTCCGCCACAGAACCCGGTACCTGCATCAGCAGCTTTTGATTGTGCTTGTAGCGTGCCAGAGCGGCGAAGGCTTCTATGGCGGCTTCCGGGGTGTGGAAATAGGGGATATGTGCTGCGGCGAACTTGTTCCAGGCGGGCGTTACCTGTTTTTCTCCCATCCAACAGGTCAGCACGGTTTTTTCTCGGTGCACGGTCTCGATAACGGCATCGGCGCTACCGCTCGGGTCGGTCATGCCTTGCGGCGTGAGCATGACCAGGACGGCATCGACCGCAGGATCCATCAAGGTGATCTCCAAAGCTTTGGCATAGCGATTGGGGTCGGCGTCGCCGAGAATGTCCACAGGGTTGGCGCGAGGCCATTGCGCAGGCAGGATCTGATCCAGCTTTTCTATCGTTTGTTTCGACAGCTCGGCAAGGGTCAGACGCATGTCCTGAGCATGATCGGTCGCCAGCACCGCGGGGCCGCCGGCGTTGCTCAAAATGGCCAGCCTATCGCCATGCAAGTGAGGGTGATTGGCCAAAATCTGTGCAGCCGAAAAGAGTTGTTCGACTGTATAGGTGCGGACTGCTCCGGCGCGCTCAAGAGCAGCGTCGAATACATCATCCTCCCCCATAAGTGCACCGGTATGGGAGCTGGCTGCCCGCGATCCGGCGGGATGGCGTCCTGATTTGATCACGATGACAGGCTTTATGCGCGCCGCCGCGCGCAGAGCGCTGATAAATCGCCGCGCATCCTTTATTCCTTCGACATAGAGCAGAATGCTGCGGGTTTTTCCGTCGAAAGTCATAAAGTCCAGGATATCGCCGAAATTTAAATCGGCGGCATCACCCAAGGAAATTACAGCGGAGAAGCCGATTTTCTTCGGCTCGGCCCAGTCCAGTATCGCCGTGCACAATGCCCCGGATTGGGAAATCAGCGCCAGGTCGCCCGGCTGCGCTTGGTTTTTGCCGAACGTGAGGTTGAGTCCCAAATGGGGGCGGATTAGCCCCAGGCAGTTGGGACCTAGAATGCGTATGCCGTAATGCCGGGCGATTTCCAGCATTTCTTCCTGCAAGTGTTTACCTTCTTGACCCTCTTCGCTAAAACCTGCGGAGATAACGATGGCGGCGGCAATGCCATGTTCGCCGCACGCATGGATCACGCCCGGCACCGTGTGCGCCGGTGTGGCGATCACGGCCACATCGATAGGCGTCTTGATGTCGTTGACACTCGCGTAGCAACGATTGCTACCTAGTTTTTGATATTTTGGATTGACTGGATAGATTTTTCCCCGATAGCCTGCTTCAAAAAGATTTTTCAGCAACAGGGTGCCGACGGAATCCGGGTTGTCGCTGGCGCCGATGATGGCCACGGTCTGGGCCGAAAACAAGGTTTCCAATGAATGATGTGCGTTGCTCATCGTCTGTGTGCGTTGCTGGGGTTCGTTTGCTCATGATACGCCAACAACAGTCATGGGAAGGATCGAACCGCCAGCAAGCGTTTTGCCCTTATTCGGCCAGATCCTCATTGGCCGTGTTGGCGAATGATTGCACATCCAGGTCGTAGTCTATGATCAAGGGGGCGTGATCGGAGAAACGCTGTTCCCGATAGATACGAGCATCCAGCACTTTATCGGCCAGGTCGGGAGTGATCACCTGGTAATCTATACGCCAGCCGACATTTTTCTCCCAGGCGCGACCACGATTCGACCACCATGTATATTGATCGGGCTGCTGATTGACGATGCGGAATGCGTCCACATAGCCGAGTTCCTTGAACAGACGATCCAGCCATGCGCGCTCCTCTGGCAAGAATCCAGAATGCTTTTGATTGGTGCGCCAGTTTTTGATGTCCGCCGGAGTGTGAGCGATATTCCAGTCAGCGCAGATGATGTAGCTGCGCCCGTTCCCCCGCCATTCGGCCAGGCGCTCGTAAAGGCAATCCATGAGCCGGTATTTGATCTGCTGGCGCGCCTCGCCCGTGGTTCCCGAAGGCATATACATTGAGATAACGCTTAATTTTCCATAACGGGCCTCCAGCCAGCGTCCTTCGGTTTCAAATTCGGGACAACGGGGGTGACCGAGAACGGCATCGACTTTTTCAAGGGGAATGCGCGCATAGAGAGCGACGCCGCTGTAGCCTTTTTTTTCGGCATCCGCATAGTAACAATCCCAACCGTCTGGCCAAAAGATATCGTCGGTTAGTTGTTCAGCCTGCGCCTTGGTTTCCTGAATACATACGATGTCCGCCTTTTGTTCCAGTAGCCAGTCGAAAAAACCTTTGCGTGCAGCAGAACGGATGCCGTTGGCGTTGAAAGTGATGATGCGAAGCATGAAATGTCCTTGTGTGGCGATTTATTTGGGAGAGTTTGCCGTTTCCTTCTTTGTTTCTGGCGGATACAACGCCAGGAGCGTGGAGCCGCTGACTGGTTTGAGTTCAGTGTCCGCACTGAAAATGCGTAGATTTCCGCGGGGCGTTATGGCAAACAAGGGGATGCCCTGGTTGCCGGCGGTTCTGAGCCAGTCGTCGAAAGAAAATTTATCGGTCAGCCGGGTGGCGCGAATCTCGGCTCCCTGTTTGAGCAGGCTGGCAAGCTTTCGGAAAGATACGTCTTTGCCAAACAGTGGCCGCCCCTGAAAGTCTTCGGCCACGCCATGCTTTCTCTCACGGGCTTCATCCTCCAGCGAGACGCTGAGCGTATAAATATTGCGTCCCCCGAACTCGCGGCTGTAGTAACGGGCGGCGAGGACATTCAGGCTGCTTTGGGGAGACAGGCCGAGCAGGTGACCGATACCCACCAGATCAAGATGCCGATCGGCGTGTTCTGAGACGGGGTTGCCGTGATAGGTGGCCAGGCCCAGCATGCGCGCCGCACTCACATTATCCCAATTACTGTCGGCGAGGATCACGGGAATGCTTTGTTTCATAAGCGCCAGACCGATGGCGCGCGCTACCGGATTGGCGCCGACGATAAGCACACCACGGGGTTCCGGCTCAGCGACCCCCAGCACCTTTGCGAGAGGTCTTGCGGTCACGCTTTGAATCACCACGGTGCCGATGATGATGAAGAAGGTGAGCGGAACCAGAAGTTGGGCCTGTTCGAAACCGTGATCCTGCAGTCGTTCGGCAAACAGCGCCGAAATCGCCGCAGCGATTATGCCGCGTGGCCCGATCCAGGCGAGCAAGGCGCGCTCCCGCCAGTTCAAGGAGGAGCCGGCGGTAGCGAGCGCGACTTTCAATGGGCGGGCAATGAACTGGAGAACAGCCAGTACGCCAAGCGCGCCCCAACTCATCATTACCAACTCGCCGAGCTGCAGGCGCGCCGCCAGAATGATGAAAAGACCGGAAATGAAGAACACGCTTAGGCTTTCCTTGAAGTCCAGTATGGCCTCGACTGGCACGTGTTTCATATTGGTCAGCCACATTCCCATTACCGTAACTGCAAGCAGGCCGGATTCGGGTTCGAGCGCATTGGCCGCGGCGAAAACGCCGAACACCACGGCGAGCGTGAAGACATTGTGCAGATATTCAGGGATCAGGTGATTGCGTAACAACAGGCCGAGTCCATGGCCGGCGACGGTGCCGAAAGCGAGGCCTGTGCCGATGATCAGGCCGAACACCATGAGAATATGCCCCAGCGCCTCGCCTGACTGGCTGGAGACGATGAATTCGAATACCAGCACGGAGATCAACGCACCAATGGGGTCGATGACGATGCCTTCCCAACGCAAGCTTTTGGCGATTGCCTGAGTGGGGCGCACCGTTCGCAGCATGGGGATGATCACAGTGGGGCCGGTCACCGTCATCATGGCTCCGAACAGGGCGGATAATTGCCAGTCGAAGCCGAATAACCAATGCGCTGCCGCGGCGGTAGTGATGCCGCTTATGATCATCCCGAAGCTGACGAGATTCCGCACCACCCGTTCTAGGCCGCGTATCTCTTCCAGTTTGAGCGTCAGGCTGCCTTCGAACAGAATGACGGCGACCGCCAGAGAAATGATCGGGAAAAGAAGCGGGCCAAATAAAGCGTCGGGATTGAGCAATCCCGTGACGGGACCCACCAGAATGCCGGCGATCAGCAGAAACAGGATCGCCGGTAACTTCACCCGCCAAGCCAACCATTGACTGGCGATGCCCAGTCCGCCAATCAAGGCAAGCGAGAGCATGATGGATTCATTCATGTGTGAGGGTGCTGTTCTATGCCCAGCGCTTCCCACAGCGCATCCACCCGCTGCTTGACCGCCGCGTCCATGACGATGGGCCGCCCCCATTCGCGCTGCGTTTCGCCCGGCCATTTGTTGGTGGCGTCCAGCCCCATCTTCGAGCCCAGGCCCGACACCGGCGAGGCGAAGTCGAGGTAGTCTATGGGCGTGTTTTCGATCAGCACGGTGTCGCGCGCCGGATCCATGCGCGTGGTGATGGCCCAGATCACGTCTTCCCAGGAACGGGTGTTCACGTCTTCGTCGACCACGATCACGAACTTGGTGTACATGAACTGGCGCAGGAAGCTCCACACCCCCAGCATCACCCGCTTGGCATGGCCCGGATACTGCTTGCGCATGCTGACCACGGCCAGGCGGTAGGAGCAGCCCTCCGGCGGCAGGTAGAAATCCACGATTTCCGGAAACTGCTTTTGCAAAAGCGGCACGAACACCTCGTTGAGCGCCACGCCGAGAATGGCGGGCTCGTCCGGCGGCCGGCCGGTGTAGGTGCTGTGATAAATGGGCCGGCGCCGCTGGGTGATGCGCTCGATGGTGAACACCGGAAAGCGGTCGACCTCGTTGTAATAGCCGGTGTGATCTCCGAAGGGGCCTTCCTCGGCCGTCTCGCCAGGATGGATATGCCCCTCGAGCACGATCTCCGCCGAGGCCGGCACCAGCAGATCGGAGCCCAGTGCCTTGACCAGCTCGGTGCGGGACCCGCGCAGCAGACCTGCAAAGGCATGTTCCGACAAGGCGTCGGGCACCGGGGTGACGGCGCCCAATAGGGTGGCCGGATCGGCGCCCAGGGCTACGGCGACCGGGAACGGCTCGCCCGGATGCGCGGCCTGCCAGTCACGGAAATCCAGTGCCCCGCCGCGGTGCGACAGCCAGCGCATGATCACCTTGTTGCGCCCGATCACCTGCTGGCGGTAGATGCCCATGTTCTGGCGTTCCTTGAGCGGGCCGCGGGTGATGACCAGCCCCCAGGTGATCAGCGGGCCGGCATCGCCGGGCCAGCAAGTCTGGATCGGATAGCGCCCGAGATCGACGGCCTCAGCCTCCAGCACGACTTCCTGGCAGGGTGCGCTGCGCACCGTTTTGGGCGCCATGTCCAGCACTTTCTTGAAGATCGGCAGACTGTTCCAAGCTTCCTTCATGCCGCGCGGCGGATCCGGCTCCTTGAGGAAGGCGAGCAGCCTGCCGACTTCGCGCAGGGCCTCGACGGATTCCTCGCCCATGCCCAGCGCCACCCGCTGCGGCGTGCCGAACAGATTGGCGAGCACGGGGATGGAATGGCCCTTGGGGCGCTCGAACAGCAGCGCCGGGCCGCCGGCGCGCAGGGTGCGGTCGCTGATCTCGGTCATTTCCAGATAAGGATCGACCTCCACCGCGATACGCCGGAGCTCGCCGCGGCCTTCCAGCAGGCCGATGAACTCGCGAAGGTCCTTGTATTTCATGGCCGGAACTCCGCGCTCACCGGCGCGTGGTCGGAGGGCCGCTCCCAACGCCGCGGTTCCACGTCGATGGCAGCGCCCACGCAGCCCGGCAGCAGCGGCTCGCTGGCCAGGATGAGATCGATGCGCAGCCCCAGGTTGCGGCGGAAGGCGGCGGCGCGGTAGTCCCACCAGCTGTACTGACGCTCATCTGGGTGCAAGTGGCGGAAGCAGTCGGTGAAGCCCAGATCGAGCAGCCTGCGCAGGGCTTCGCGCTCCGGCGTGGAACACAGGATACGCTCGCGCCAGGCCTCGGGGTCGTATACGTCGCGGTCGTCCGGCGCGATGTTGAAATCGCCGACGATGAGGTAATGCGGATGGCGCTTTAGGTCTTCGGCCACGAAGGCGGTCACTTTCTCCAGCCATGCGAGCTTGTAGTCGAACTTGTCGGAGCCGACTTCCTGGCCGTTGACCACATACAGGTTCAGCACCCGCAGCGGGCCGATGCATGCGCCCAGAATGCGGCGCTGGTGATCGTCCAGGCCCGGGAGGTCGGTGATGATCTCGCGCGGCGCTTCGCGGCTGATCAGGGCCACGCCGTTGTAGGTCTTCTGGCCGGAGAAGGCGGCGTGATAGCCGAGCGCTTCGAACTCGGCACGCGGGAAATTGTCGTCGCTGAGCTTGGTTTCCTGCAGCGCCAGCACGTCCGGCTGGCGCGTGCGCAGGAATTCGAGCACCTGCGGCAGGCGCACCTTGAGTGAATTGACGTTCCAGCTCGCGATCTTCATGCGCTGATCCCATGATGGCGCAGCAGCGCGTCCACCTGCGGGTCGCGGCCGCGGAACTCGCGGAACAGCTCGACCGCCGGCTGCGAGCCGCCGCGCTCGAGGATGGTGTGCAAAAAGGCGCGCCCGGTGTCCGGGTTGAACAGCCCTTCTTCCTCGAAGCGGGCGAAGGCGTCGGCCGACAGCACCTCGGCCCATTTGTAGCTGTAATACCCGGCTGCGTAACCGCCGCCGAAAATATGGGTGAAGCTGTGCTGGAAGCGGTTGAACGCGGGCGGCTTGATCACCGCCACTTCGTCGCGCACGGCATCGAGCAGGGCCTGGATATCGGTGGGCGCCTCGGGGTCGTATTCTGAGTGCAGGCGCATGTCGAACAGGGCGAACTCGATCTGGCGCAGCATCTGCATGCCGGCCTGAAAGTCGCGGCTCGCCAGCAGCGCTTCCAGCATGGCGTCGGGCAGGGATTCGCCGGTGCGGTAGTGACGGGCGAACAGGTTCAGCGCTTCGCGCGTCCAGCACCAGTTCTCCATGAACTGGCTGGGTAGCTCCACCGCATCCCATTCCACGCCGTGGATGCCGGCGACCTGCGGATAGTCCACGCGGGTGAGCAGATGATGCAGGCCATGGCCGAACTCGTGGAACAGGGTGATGACCTCGTCGTGGGTGAACAACGCCGGCTGATCGCCGATCGGCGGCGTGGAATTGCAGGTCAAAAAGGCGATCGGCGGATGCAGCTCGGTGCCGTGCCTGTGACGGGTCACGCATTCGTCCATCCAGGCGCCGCCGCGCTTGTGGGGACGCGCGTACAGGTCGAGATAGAACTGCCCGCGCAGGTTGCCGTCCGGGTCGCGGATGTCGTAGAAGCGCACGTCCGGATGCCAGGTGTCCACCTTGGGGCCGGGCACGATCTCGACGCCGAACAGGCGGCGGGTGAGCTCGAACAGGCCGTTCAGCACCTGATCCACGGCGAAATACGGCTTGAGCGCTTCTTGTTCCAGCGCGAAGCGCCGTTCCCGCAGCCGCTCGCTGGCGTAGGCCAGATCCCAGGCTTCCAGCGTGTCCAGACCCAGCTCGTCGGCAGCGAACTGGCGCAGCTCCTCTAGTTCGCGCTGCGCCGCGGGGCGCGAGCGGCGCGCCAGGTCGAGCAGGAACTCCAGCACCTTCTGGGGCGAGTCGGCCATCTTGGTCTGCAGCGACAGCTCGGCATAGTTGGCGAAACCGAGCAGAAGCGCTTCCTCGCGCCGCAGACGCAGGATGTCATGCATCAGCGCGCTGTTGTCCCAGCGCCCGGCGTGCGGCCCCTGATCGGAGGCGCGGGTCACATAGGCGGTGTACACCTCGCGCCGCAGCTCACGGTTCCGGCAATGGCTCATCACCGCGTAATACGAGGGAAAATCAAGGGTGATGCGATAGCGCCCCGGCTGCCCCGCCTGCTCGGCCAATTGGCGGGCCAGCGCCAGTGCGCTGGGCGGCAGGCCTTCCAGCGCATCGGCATCGTCGAAGTCGCGATACCAGGCATGGGTGGCGTCGAGCAGATTTTCCTCGAACCGCGACTGCAGACGCGACAGAGCTTCCTGAATTTCGGCGAAACGCTTCTTTTCGCGCTCCGGCAGAGCCACGCCGCTCAGCCTGAAATCGCGCAGGGTGTCGCGCACGATCTTTTGTTGGGTGCGGTCAAGGCCGAGGCGCCGTTCGTTCTCGGCCAGCGCCTCCCAGGCCGCGTAGAGGCGGGTGTTGTGGCCAAGCTCGGTGCTGTAGGCGGACAGCTTGGGCAGACAGGCGTTGTACGCCTTGCGCAAAGGCTCGGTATTGACCACCGCGTTCAGATGGCGCACCGGCGCCCAGACGCGGTCGACGTGTTCGTCGAGCTCGGTCAGCGGCTCCACGAAATTTTCCCAGTCGCGTGGTTTGGAGCGTGCCAACAGTTTGTCTATCGCCTTGCGGTTGGTGGCAAGCACGGTATCGACAGCGGGCTCGATATGCTCCGGGCGGATGAGGGAAAAGTGAGGGTGGTCTGAAAACGTGAGCAGAGGATTGTCAGTCATGAGAGAATCGCGTCGTATTATTCAGTGAGGCGGGGTAAAGTATCATGACCGATTGCCAACGAGTAGCCCTTTCGGCGGCTGCCGAACCCTCTTCTTTGTGCGTTCTTGGTATCGAGACCTCCTGCGATGAAACGGGTGTGGCGCTTTATGACTCTGCTAACGGCCTGCTGGCGCATGCCTTGCATAGTCAGGTGGAAACCCACGCGCTTCATGGAGGCGTGGTGCCCGAACTGGCTTCCCGCGACCATGTGCGCCGAGTGTTGCCGCTGGTGCGCGATGTATTGGCTCGGGCTTCGATGGAAAAACCAGATGCGGTGGCCTACACGGCTGGCCCGGGTCTGATCGGTGCATTGCTCGTGGGTGGCTCTGTCGCCCGTAGTCTCGCGTTCGGCTGGAATGTGCCGGCCGTGGGCGTGCACCATCTCGAAGGCCATCTGTTGGCGCCCATGCTGGAGAATACTCCTCCGGCCTTTCCTTTTGTTGCTTTGCTGGTGTCCGGCGGGCATACGCAGCTCGTCGATGTAGAAGCGGTGGGGCAATATCGCCTTTTGGGGGAAAGCCTGGATGATGCCGCGGGCGAGGCGTTCGATAAGACAGCCAAGATGTTGGGCTTGCCCTATCCTGGTGGTCCGCAGCTGGCAAGGCTGGCGGAAGAAGGCGATCCATCCAGATTCCGATTCCCTCGCCCCATGACTGACCGGCCAGGGTTGGATTTCAGCTTCAGCGGCCTCAAGACATATGCCTTGAATACGGCCATGGATGTGGGAGAAGATCGCCTTGACAAGGCAGATGTCGCGCGGGCTTTCGAGGAGGCGGCGGTCGATAGCTTGGTGATCAAGAGTCGTCGGGCATTGCATCTCACCGGCCGTGAGCGGTTGGTGGTGGCGGGCGGCGTGAGCGCCAATTCTCGTTTGCGCGAACGCTTGCTCCGCTTGGCGGAAGAGGAAGGTGTCGCGGTATTTTTTCCGCGAACCGAGTTTTGTACCGATAACGGGGCGATGATCGCTTATGCGGGTTGCCAACGGCTGTTGGCGGGACAAAGTGATGATCTGTCCATTCAGGCCAGGCCGCGCTGGCCTTTGAGCGCACTCTGATCATCAGCGCAAAGGGGCATGAGCGAAGCCGTCTCATTCTGTGCGCCCGATTCGCGGTTCGGTGCCCGCGAGAAGATTACGAATGTTTTTGCGGTGGCGCCAAAAAATCAGGCAGCTCATTGCAGCAATCACGCCGCTGGCTGCAAGCTCGCCGGTCAGCCAGTAGAAATAGAGAGGAGCCAGGAAAAAGGCGCTGAGCGCGGCGGCGGAGGAAATACGGGTGATTTTGGCCATCAAGAGCCAGGTTCCAGCGACCAGGGCGCCCGTTATGGGGTTGATTCCTAATAACACGCCAAGGGCGGTAGCCACGCCCTTGCCGCCCTTGAAGCCGAAATACAGCGGATACAGGTGTCCCAGGAAAGCGGCCAAGCCAACGAAGGCGGCTGCCAGCTCGGGGCGGTGAAGCAGACTGGCCAAGCCGGTGGGCAACAGCCCTTTGAGTAAGTCGCCGAGCAAGGTGATCACTGCGGCTTTCTTACCGCCAAGGCGTAATACATTGGTCGCGCCGGGATTGCCTGAGCCTTGGGTGCGAGGGTCCGGCAATCCGGTTAAACGGCAATATAGAATGGCGGAGGAAAAGGAGCCGAGTAGGTAGGCGCCAATAACAAGCAGTATGTCAAATACCATACGTAACCCGATAAACACTAAACAGAAGGCGACACATGTGCCGCCAGGAGCATGTCGGATTCAAGAGCGTTTGAATTCGACAACTTCCCAGGAATTGGAGATCGATCGGTATGATACCTGAGGATGAAGCGCAAAACCCGGAGACGAACTCGGTTTTGCTCGATGTAAAGGCAATCAGGCGTCGCTTTGACCGCGCTGCCCAAGACAGCGACGAGGTGAATGTGCTTGGCCGAGAGATTGGTTCACGCTTGACCGAGCGCTTGGAGCTGCTGCGGATAGCGCCTCAAAACGTGCTGGATTTGGGGTCTGGAACGGGATGGGTGGCCGCTGATTTGCTCGCCCGTTATCGTAAGGCGCAGGTTTATGCCATTGATTTGTCTCCTCAAATGCTTGTTCATGCCGCTCGGCGGGGTAAGTGGTTGAGGCGAATACGCCCGGTTTGTGCGGATACCCGTCGCCTGCCTCTGAAAGATGCGTCAATCGATTTGGTGGTGTCGAATCTGATGTTGCCTTGGTGTCACCCCCTGGACGAGGTGTTTCGCGAGGTCAGGCGGGTACTCTCACCAGGCGGTGCATTTATCTTTTCCACATTGGGGCCGGATACCTTGGCCGAGTTGCGCCAGGCATGGTCTCAGGTTGATGGCAATCCGCATGTGCATTCCTTTCTGGATATGCATGATGTGGGCGATGCCTTGTTGCACGCTGGTTTGGTTGATCCGGTCATGGATGCGGAACGCTTGTGCGTCACTTACTCGGATGTGTCCGCGCTGTTGCGCGAGCTGCGCCAGCTCGGCGTGAGCAATGTTCTCAAGGGGCGTGCGAAGGGCCTGACGAGTCGCGCCGCTTTTCGTGCGCTGGAAGCGGCCTATCCCCGTGACTCGGATGGGCGTATCGCTGTGACCGGGGAAATCGTCTATGGCTTGGCATGGGGTTCGGGATCAGTTCAGGAAAAACGCGAGGGCGAAGTCCGCATTGGTCTGTGGCAGTTGCGTTCAGCGAGAGGGCCGAGTTGAGTATCGTTCTTGCCACTAATGCAAGCAGTCTGAGTGGCGCATTGGCGCTCAAATTCCTGAATTCGGTAACACTCGCGATCTCTGCAGTAGAAAAGCCGGGTCAAGTCGTGATCCGGCTTTTCGAAAAGCAAGCGGCTTTGGGTGGTCAAGCTTGCATGGCGGCATGTTTGCCCTGCCCTGTGGGTTCTTCAGCGGCGATGGCGGCTTTCAATTTACGCATGGCATTGGTTTCGAGCTGTCGAACCCGCTCTGCCGAGATGCCATAAGTTGCGGCCAAATCGTGCAAAGTGACTTTATTATCGTTCAGCCAACGACGGGTGATGATGTCGCGGCTTCGATCGTCAAGTTGTGCTAGCGCCGCTTTGAGGCGTGTTTCATGATGCGACTCCCAATCCTCGGCCTCGACCAGAGCAGCCGGGTCGGCCATTTCATCATATAAAAATGTCGCCGGCGAAAAATCAGCGTCTTCCGAATCAACGGGATCCGGATCGAAAGCCATGTCATTGTTCGACAGGCGCGACTCCATTTCCATGACGTCTTTGGTGGTGACGCCCAAATCCTTGGCCACCGTTTCGACTTCATCGGAACTCAACCATCCCAGGCGTTTCTTCGCGCCTCGCAGGTTGAAAAACAGCTTGCGCTGAGCCTTTGTGGTAGCGATTTTGACGATGCGCCAGTTGCGCAGGATATATTCGTGAATTTCCGCGCGAATCCAGTGAACCGCGAAAGAAATCAGGCGAACGCCGACGCTCGGATCAAAGCGCTTGACGGCTTTCATCAGGCCGATATTGCCTTCCTGAATGAGATCGGCCAACGGCAGGCCATAGCCTTGGTAGCCGCGGGCCACATGAACGACGAAACGCAAGTTATGCATCACCAGTTTGCGCGCGGCATCCAAATTGCCATCCTTGCGCAATGAAACGGCCAATGTATGCTCTTCTTCCGGAGGAAGCACGGGGATGCGGTAGACGGCGGCTATATAGCCATCCAGGCTGCCAGCTGTGAGTGCGGGTACGTTGTATTGCACGGGAATCAAGTTATTGCTCATCTGGGTTTCCTCCATGTTGGGGAAAGGCGGACGGAAGCGATGCAAATCCAAGGAGATAATATTGGGTAGATCTCCCTGGATTACAAGAGACTTATCGCAAATTTACGCACGTCCAACCATACTGATGCAATAATTATACCATATTGTCAGCCGGGTTCAATATCACGCAGATGGCGTCCGACCGCCAGCCAAGCGCCTGCCAAGCCTAACAAGGCGCTAAACGCCAAAAAGCGAATGTTTGTGACGGCGTTCAGTCCATGAAGTTTGAAAGGACTGCCATAGAGGCTGGCCAGGTGTTTTACTGGGCCACCCATTAGAAAAATGGCGATGCCGACCAGAATCAAGGCCGTCATCCCTCCAAGCAGGCCGAGCCAGAGACCGCCATACAAAAAAGGCCGGCGAATGAAGGCGTCGGTGGCGCCAATCAGTTTGGCGACTTCGATTTCCTGGCGGCGGCCGAGTATGTCCAGACGAATGGTGTTGCCGACCACTAGCAATACCGCCAGCGCAAGCATGCCGCCTACGATCCACGCCGCGCGTTGGGCAATGTCTATTATGGCCAGGAGGCGTTGCACCCAAGCCATGTCCATGCGGATCACTTCCACTTGCGGGAGTTTTTTCAGTCGCTCGCTCAGAGCTTGCAGCGCATCGGTCCCTTGTTTCGTCCAGCGTGGATATATAACGATCACGGGGGGTAGCGGATTGCCGCCTAGTGCGTCCAGAGTATTGCCAAAACCGGAATAACGGCGAAATTCAGCCAGCCCCTGCGCGGGAGTGATGGCTTTGGTCTTGTCGACTCCTGGCCATTGAGACAGGGTTTTGCTCAACGCGCGCAATTGTTGGTTGTTCACCGATTTTTTCAGGTAGAGCGTAATTTGCACGCCACGATCGAGTCCATTGACTAGGCCCTGCATGTTTTGCAAAAGGACGTAAAATCCCGTGGGTAGCGCCAGAGCAATGCCGATGACCGCAATGGTCATGCTGCTTGCCGCCGGAGTACGCCAGAGTTTGCCGAGGCTGAACATGAGCGCACGGAGGTGATTATGTAGCCATATGGCAACGGGTATCCGGCGATGAGGGGTGTGGGCGCGTTTCGGCGGTACCGATTTGGGGCGGGGAGCGCGCCTTGAAGTTGTTGGGCGCGAGCGTTTCATGCCGGCACTGGCGTCGCGCTGGAGTGTCGAGCGATGCGGCCTTCATGCAAGGGGATCATGGGCTTTCGCATCAAGCGGATCAGTTCGATGTCATGGCTTGCGATCAAGACGGTCACTCCGACGCGATTGAATTCTTCGAACAACCTCATGATTTCCACGGAAAGTTCAGGGTCTAGATTGCCGGTCGGTTCGTCGGCAAGCAAGATGGCGGGTTTGTTCACCACGGCCCGCGCTATACCCACTCGTTGTTGCTCTCCGGTCGAGAGAGTGATTGGCATGGCGTTTTCTTTGTGCAAAAGTCCGACCTTATCCAGTGCGGCGCGCACGCGGCGAGTGATTTCAGTGTGCCGCGTTCCGGCAATGACCAGCGGTAGGGCTACATTGTCTCCGACCGTGCGGTCGAACAACAGGTGATGATCCTGGAAGATGATGCCCAGTCGGCGTCTGTGAAAGGGAATGCGCCGATTTCCAAGCGCCGCCAGATTCTGGCCGGCAACCACGATTTGTCCTCGCGAAGGCCGCTCAATGAGAGCGATGAGTTTGAGTAGGGTGCTTTTCCCGGCTCCCGAATGGCCGGTAAGAAACGCCATGTCTCCCGCGTTGAGGTGCAAGTTGATGTCGGTCAGCGCTTCCTGCCCAGTCGGATAGCGTTTGCTCACGTGCTGCAGCAGGATCATTGGGGCTCTTCTTCCCGGCTGAGGAGAGCGGCCACGAATTCATCCGCATCGAAAGGACGTAGATCTTCAAGCGACTCACCCACGCCGATAAAGCGGATGGGAATGTCGGTTTGCTGAGCAATGGCGAATATGATGCCGCCTTTGGCGGTACCGTCGAGCTTGGTGACAGTGATGCCGGTCAATCCCAATGCGGCATTGAACTCTCGCGCCTGAATCAGGGCATTCTGGCCAATGCCGGCATCGACGATCAACATGATTTCATGAGGAGCCGTCGGATCCAGCTTGGCGAGTACGCGCTTGACTTTTTTGAGTTCCTCCATGAGGTTGGTCTGGGTATGCAGGCGCCCGGCGGTGTCGGCGATTAACACATCGGCGCCGCGCGCCTTGGCCGCTTGTAAGCCATCGAACAGCACCGAAGCGCTATCGGCTCCGGTAGGCTGGGCGATCACGCCAATGCCGTTGCGATCACCCCAAACCTTAAGTTGCTCCACGGCCGCAGCCCGAAAGGTGTCGCCAGCGGCCAGTAGGACCGAGCGCCCTTCTGATTTCAAACGCATTGCCAGTTTGCCTATGGTCGTGGTCTTGCCGGCACCGTTAATGCCGACCATGAGGATGACAAAAGGTTTGTGTGCTGCATCGATTTCTAGCGGCTGGGCGACAGGGCGGAGGATTTCTGCCATGTTTTCCTTCAGTGCGGCGAACAGGGCTCGTGCGTCAGCGAGTTGTTTGCGGCGCACTCGGCTGGTGAGGTCGGCGATGATCCGGTTGGTTGCCTCTACGCCGACATCGGCCATCAACAGACGGGTTTCCAATTCTTCGAGTAATTCTGCATCAATGGCTTTTTTGCCGAGGAAGAGGCCGCTTACTCCTTCGGTGAGATTGTGGCCAGTTTTTGCCAGGCCCTCGCGCAGGCGAGCGAATAAGCCGCGTTTGCGTGGTGACGCTGCGGATTGCGTCATGGTTTCTGGCTTTGATGGGGCAATTGTTTTTTTCGGTACACTTTTCGGCTCCGGCTCCGGCTCCGGCTCCGGCTCCGGCTCCGGCTCCGGCTCCGGCTCCGGCTCCGGCTCCGGCTCCGGCTCCGGCTCCGGCTCCGGCTGGGGGGATGGGGTGATTTCCGCCGCCGGCGCCACGTCCGTTTGCCGTTTATCCTCTTCGCTCTCGGCGGGTTGTTCTTCGCTAAGAGCTTCCTCTTGCTCGAGCGCAGAATCTTTGCTTGGCTCTTCAGGTTTCTTTTTACGGCGAAATAAACCGAACATGGTTGCATCCTGCTAGAGTAATGGCTCCATGAGCGCCTGATGATTCAAGCAAGAATCTCCAGCGGCGATTAGGACACGGCTCTTCCCAATCAATGGTTTCATGAAGCGGGTAAGTAAGAATTGGCAGTTGAGAATCTAAAGCTGAAGTATAAATGACCAGACGCGCACACCATAGTCGCCATGCAGCCGCGCATGAACTTCGTATCATCGGTGGCGAATGGAAACGCCGGAAGGTGCGGTTTTTCCCTGTAAAAGGTTTGCGGCCAACGCCGGATCGGGTAAGAGAAACTTTGTTCAATTGGTTGCAAGGGCGAATCTATGGAAGGCGTTGCCTGGATCTGTTTTCAGGTAGCGGGGCTTTGGGGTTCGAAGCTGTGTCTAGGGGTGCCAGGGAGGCTGTTCTGATCGAACCGAATCATCTTGCAGCGATCGCTTTACGTGACAACGCGCAACATTTGAAGGCCGAGACGATACAGGTGGAAGAATGCCGAGCGGAGGACTTTTTGCAAGGCGCGCCCAAGCCTTTCGATCTGGTCTTTCTGGATCCTCCCTTTGGGGAAGACAGGCTGGAGCCGACGATGAAAGCCTTGATGGATGGATGGTTGACTCCTGAGGCTTATGTCTATGTGGAAAGCGACAAGCCTCTGGAGGAGATGATTCTGTCCCGAAATTTGAGCCTTTGGCGTCAAGGTCGCGCCGGACAAGTAAATTTTTTCTTGTTCAAAGTGACCGGCAGGAGTGAAAAAATGGAAAACGGTCTGAGTACAGGAGGCGCATTTGAATAACGCCTGGATGTGGTTCTGGGTGGTCACCTTTATCACTACCTCCGTCGTGGCGGTAGTCGCCATGTCATGGGGTGTGCGCCAGAAGCGCGAAGCTGAGCGCAAGGATGCGGAGATTGATGCTTTGAGGCAGGAAAAAGAAGGGTTGCTGCGCGATTTGGCCCATTCGCAGGCGATTGAGGTTGGATTGCAAGCGCGCCTCGATAGCTTGCAAGAAACTCTACAGGAACAACGAGCTCAACTGGGTCAACGGGAGGCGGAGCTGGCCGCCTCGAGAGAGCAGTTGCTTGAACTCAGATCCCAAGAGGCCGAATTGAATGAACGACTGCTTCAAGAACGGAAATCGGGGGTTGAAAAACTGGCTTTGTTGGAGGAGGCGAGAGCCCGGCTGGCGGATGCCTTCAAAGCGCTTTCATCCGATGCGCTGAAGCAGAACAACGAATCCTTTCTTCGGTTGGCGCATGAAAATCTTCAACGCTTTCAACAAGGTGCGCAAAATGATCTGGAAAGGCGCCAAAAAGCGATCGAGCAACTGACTTTGCCCATTCGCGAGCGCCTGGAGAAATTCGACGGCAAGCTGGATGATCTTGAAAAAGCGAGGTTGGGTGCTTATCGCGCGCTGGATACTCAGCTAAAGGCGCTGTTGGAAACCCATCTGCCGCAATTACATCGAGAAACGGCCGATTTGGTCAAAGCACTACGCCAGCCTCAGGCGCGCGGGCGGTGGGGAGAGGTGCAGCTGCGGCGAGTGGTGGAAATGGCGGGGATGCTAGAGCATTGCGATTTCAACGAGCAGGTCAGTCAGACGGCGGACGGCGGCCAACGTTCGCGTCCGGATTTGATTGTGCATCTGCCGGGCGGACGCCAAGTGGTGGTTGATGCCAAGGCCCCGGTGGAAGCTTACCTCGAAGCCGTAGAAGCCAGTGACGAGCGATCCAGGATGCAGGCGCTGGCGCGTCATGCCCGACAGGTGCGTGATCATGTCGCCTCGCTGGGTAAGAAGGCCTATTTCGAGCAGTTCGATCCGACGCCGGAATTCGTGGTGTTATTCGTGCCTGGCGAAGCTTTTTTCTCCGCCGCGCTCGCGCAAGACCCTGGTCTCATCGAATATGGGGCTGAAAACCGTGTCATCCCCGCCAGCCCAACCACCTTGATCGCCTTGCTAAAAGCAGTGGCTTATGGTTGGCGGCAGGAATCGATGGCCCAGAACGCTGCCGAAGTGGCTGCCCTTGGCAAGGAGTTGTACGAGCGTATTGGGGTTTTGGCCGACCACTGGAGTAAAGTGGGGCAGCGATTGAATCAGGCTGTTGATGCCTATAACAGCTCGGTTGGCACGCTGGAGAGGCGCGTATTGCCAAGCGCGCGAAAGTTTCGTGACCTGCAGGCCGTATCGGCGGAGCGAGAGATCGATGTTCTGGCTCCGCTCACTACCGAGAGCCGTCCGCTTACGGCAGCAGAATTATTGCGGGGCGCAGAAGAGGATGAGGCCGATGCAAGCAAACAATGAGGCGCGCCCGCCTATCAGGGTCGCGGATGTGGATCTGGGTTTGCCCGGGCATAGTACAGCCGTCCTGCGGCTATTGTCGCAGTATGCGCGAGATCAAATGGGCGGGGGGAATGACTTACCTGAGTCGACGAAAAGCCGTATTTTGCCCGAGCTGCGCAAGCGTGAAGACTATTTTGGCGTTTTGGCTTTCGCAGGCGATGATTGCGTTGGTTTGATCAATAGTTTTGAGGGGTTTTCGACATTTAAGGCCAGGCCTTTGATGAACATCCATGACGTTTTTGTGGTTCCCGGGCAAAGAGGAAGAGGGATTTCGACCTTGCTTCTCCAGCGTGTGGAAGAAGAGGCGAAGGCCAGAGGGTGCTGCAAAATGACGCTGGAGGTGTTGGAGGGGAACAAGCTGGCACAGGTCATCTATGCTCGCCATGGTTTTCATCCCTACACTCTATCTGAAGATTTGGGACGGGCCCTGTTTTGGGAGAAAGAGCTGCCTCTTTCTGATGTCATGGAAGATTGCTGAGTACGAGAGAGAAGAAAACCGGGCGAAAAGAGCAGCATTTCGATTCATGGACTGTACGACTCCGGTGATTGCCCCATCGTCCTTCAGGAGAAAGTTTTTCCGGATTTTGTTGTTGAACTGAAAGAATTTTAAACTCGTTAGTTGTATAGGAGCCCAAGATGAACGCCAGCCCTTATCTGGAAACCGCTTTGCGTGCCGCCAAATCGGCGGAAGCCGTTATACGACGCTATTGGGATCAGGGCGTTGACGTCACGCTGAAAGCGGATGACAGCCCCGTCACCCAAGCGGATATCGCTGCCGAGGAAGTGATCAGGAGCACCATTCTCGATAAGTTTCCAGAACATGGTTTTTATGGCGAAGAAAGCGGCAAAACTCGCCAGGAGGCCGAATTGCAGTGGTTGATCGACCCAATCGACGGCACCAAGAGTTTTATCCGCCGTACCCCTTTTTTTTCCACCCAGATCGCGTTGTGGCAAGACAATGAAGGCATTCTGGGCGTATCCAACGCCCCTCTCTATGGCGAGCTGGCGTGGGCAGAGCGCGGCCGCGGCTCATTTATCAATGAGCGACGTGTGTGGGTCAGTGAGGTCACGAGTCTAAGTAATGCTGCCATTTCACTGGGAAACATTAAGTCGCTGGCGAAATCGCCTGCCTGGTTGCAGCTTGCTGAAATCGTTGCTCAAGTGGATCGAACACGAGGCTATGGAGATTTTTGCCATTATCACATGCTAGCTGCAGGGCAGATTGACCTGGTCATCGAGTCAGATCTCAATATTCTTGATGTGGCCGCGCTCAGCGTGATTGTCGAAGAAGCAGGAGGCGTGATGACCCAGCTTGACGGCAAGCCGCTTGGGCTGGAATCAACTTCGGTGTTGGCGGCAGCCACCGCTGAACTGCACGCAGAAACACTGGCACACTTGAAGATCTCATGATGCGTCGGCTTGCGCCTTGCGAAAGCGCTGGACGGGCGCCTCCATTCTTTTGTCCGGATATTCGCATAGGTCTTTGATCAGGCATTGATAGCATTTGGGCGCCCGGGCGGTACAGACATATCGCCCATGGAGAATAAGCCAGTGATGGGCGTTGTTGCGAAATTCCGCAGGCACCACGCGCATCAGGCGATCTTCCACTTCGCGCACGGTTTTCCCGCGAGCCAGGCCGGTGCGGTTGGCGACCCGGAAGATGTGGGTGTCCACGGCGATGGTTGGTTCACCAAAGGCTGTGTTCAGTACCACGTTCGCAGTTTTCCGTCCGACACCTGGGAGTTTTTCCAACGCTTCTCGGGAGTGTGGCACTTCGCCCCCATATTGCTCGACCAATATTCGACTGGTTGCGATGATATTTTTGGCCTTAGTGTTATATAGGCCAATGTGCTTTATATAAGACTTTAGCCTCTCTTCCCCTAATTCGAGGATGGCCTGCGGTGTGTTGGCAACGGCAAAGAGTTTTTCGGTGGCCTGATTGACGCTCTTGTCCGTTGCCTGGGCCGAAAGCATCACCGCGATCAGCAATTCAAACGGCGAGTGATAACGCAGTTCGGTGGTTGGCTCGGGATTGGTAGTCCGAAGGCAGGCAAAGATGGCGTAACGTTTGGCGGCATTCATTGGCGGTGTTTTTGAACTTAAAAAAGAACCCCGCCAGGCGGGGTTCACGTAATTACTCTTCGTTACCGTACTTACACGTGTCGGAAGAGCCCAACGTCAGGAGCGGGTTCGTAGCGTTCTTCCGCTTCCGTTTTCAGTTTTTTCACCAGTTCTTCATGCTTTTTTTCAAGCTCATGCATAGATTTCTCATTGAGCTTCGGAAAAATGACTTCCCGTATGAAGCTGCCCAGATCATCAAGAGCGCTGGCCCAGTATTTTCCATTGAGGTGGAAACTGTGGTGAGAGTGCTGACCCATGGGGTAATACTTGAAACGATACGCCTCGGTAACTCTCAGGTCGGGATCATTTTCGACAAACTCCTTGGCCCAATCGTACCACCACTTGTAATACGCTTCCTGAGCAGGCATATCAAAATGATTTTTTTCGAAAAAAGCGCTGATAGTCATGCGCGGAGCAAGGCCATAACGGATGCCACGATGACCAGCAAAAGGGAAGTGACCGGACATGATGTTTTCTCCTCTGAATGTGTCGTCAACTATTTTTGAATTCAATCGCGTTAAAGTCCATCCTGTGAATTGTGTGGCGCAATCGCCTTGCAATCCACCCGTAAAGGAAACCCTGATTGATCCGGAATTTCCTGTGGGCCTTGGGGGCCCGCTGTGAATCGAGCGCGTAACTGCCTGATTCAGGTGAGCAGCATCCGGGGTGGCGCCGGACTCTGCGACTCTGAAAAAATTCGCCCCGAACCTTTTCAGAGGTTCCTAAAACAACCCAGGCGACTCGCCTGATCCATATTCTATCGGTAAATATATCGCACTCCATCAGGCTTTTCTAATTTCTCGTGATCATTCTTCATTCTTCATTCTTCATGCGTTCATGGCGTCATGCCCGTGGTTTTCCTGAGAGACTGGATTTTTTCGCGCGTGTGCGTTCGATCGCTGCCTGAATGGCCGCCTTGCGTGGATCGTCTCCAGCCCGGTTCTGTGAGGGGTGGGGGTCGAGTTTGGGCCGTCCGCTTTTTTGTCGGCGTTTGGCCTGCAATCGCTGTAAACGCTTTTGGTGACGCTCTTGAAAGAGCTTGGCACTCTTGCGTCGTCTAAATTTGCCGAGCAGTCCCGCCAGGCCGGCACTTGTCTCTGCAGCTGGCTGCATATGTATACAGTCCACCGGGCAGGGCGGAAGGCAGAGCTCGCATCCAGTGCACTCGATGGAGATGACGGTGTGCATTTGTTTGGCTGCGCCATGAATGGCGTCCACTGGGCAAGCCTGAATGCACAAGGTGCATCCGATGCATGCATTTTCGTCTATCCAGGCGGTCTGTTTGGGTTTTGTTTGTCCACAATCGGGATCGAGGGGAATGGGTTCGCGGCCCATGAGGCGAGCTATGCGGCGGATACCGGTCTCTCCGCCAGGAGGGCATCGATTAATATCGGCCTCGCCTCGCGCCACGGCTTCTGCATAGGGGCGGCAGCCCTCGTAGCCGCACTGCCGGCATTGTGTTTGAGGTAAAATGGCATCCACCCGGTCAGCCAATGAGCGGCCAGAAAACCGGGTGGCCAAGGAGTGTAAAAGGCGTAGATTATGCTTCGGCGGCCTGGGATTGGTGCGCATCCTGTTATTCCCAGCGAAAACTAGCCGCGCCGATGGCGAGAAATATAACGCTCATGCCTAATAGAATAAGGAGCTGAGGCATGATTGTAGCTAGACCAGCTCCTTCAAGCATGACGGCTCTTGCGGCTTCCAGGACATGAGTAAGGGGGAGTAATTGAGCCAGTTTTCGAATCCAGGGATTGAGGCCGCCCAGCGAAAACCAAACGCCGGATAGGAACATCATCGGCCAGGTAATCAGATTCAGGACGCCTTCGGCAACTTCTTCACTGCGAAGGCGTGCAGCGATGATCAGCCCAAGACTGATGAGGTTGATGGCTCCCACAAGAAAAACCAGAAATAGCCCCAGCCATGAGCCGCTCATGGGGAAGTGGATGAGTATTTTTAGTCCGAAAAAGAGGATGCAGGAAACTAAGAACATAAGCCACAAACGAGACAGTATCTGGGCGAACAGGAATTCATGCGCCCATATAGGGGTGGCCTTGAGTCTGCGCAGCACACCATTGCGACGGTAGCGCACAATAACATACCCCACGCCATACAATGCCGAGAACATCATGTTCATGGCCAGGATACCAGGCACCAACCAGTACACATAATCGATTTGCACCCCTTTGATGGATTCTTGCAGATAGGGGGCGGTGGATTCTGCGTTTAGCAGCCGTGCCGCCAGGTAGCCTTTTGGGGAGGTTTCATTGACCCAATATTGGTGACTATCAGGATTGACCAGCAAATCCAGACGTTGGTGAGCCACCATGGAGATTCCGGCGGCTCGGCTGCTCACGGGAATGAAGTCGATATAGCGAGTCTCAAAGAATCCGGTGGTCGGGACTTTGCCGATGACGCCGACGGTGAACTGATCCAAAGATTTTCCGGTGAAAGCGAAGGCGAAGCCGACAATAACGAAAAAAGGTAGAGCGAAATTCCACATAAGCGCCGCACGATCACGCATAAATTCACGGTTGCGCGCATGAAAAAGGGCGAATACGCGTTTGCAAGTTAGTATGATGAATTGTTGAGGTGCCGACATTTCAAGTTGCGAGGATGTTAGCCGCTTAGTGCAAGTCAAGCTGATGTTGCTGTGGACGCGATAATCGTACCCAGATGGTGCTTCTCAAGCCACTAGACTATCGCCTATCTGGGATCGGCCTCCTGATAAGGAAGAGTGCCCGAGGGCGCCCATAACCATGTGGGTATGCATCCAACGTCAGTCTGATAGTGTTTCGCTTTTCGCCGCAAAATATACCAAACATGCTCTTGTTAATCAGCATGTTACCGCGTTGACCAGGACCACGTCATCTAATCGCGGCGGAGCGGGTGTCTGCCCGGAAAACGCCGTAAGTACATCCTTGTAGACTCGACGGCGGCCTCCTTGCCGCCGACGTTTTCCGAGCAGACGCCCGCTCCACTTTTCAACGGCTTACGAATTTAGATGGCAGGGCCCTGCCGGATTGACGGGGGGCGGATGGATTTTTCGGGTGGGTTTCGGGTCGGGAAAAGAAAACGCCAAAGTCAACGATCCGTATGCCTAGGGTGGTATTTCCTGGAATATGTCCTTAGAATGACGGGTTCTGCGCCTGGATTGGAAATATGTCCGGCGGAGGTTTTGATTGTGTCAGATTTTGATTAATTAAGGAGACTGGAACGCTATATGCCTAGTGTACGTGTGAAAGAAAATGAACCTTTTGAGGTCGCTCTACGCCGTTTCAAGCGTACCTGCGAGAAGGCAGGGGTACTCACCGAGGTTCGTAGCCGCGAGTTTTATGAAAAACCCACCTCGGTACGTAAACGCAAAGCCGCTGCGGCAGTCAAGCGCCAAATGAAGCGAGTTTCGCGTGAAAATGCGCGTCATGTGCGTTTGTATTGAGTGGGATTGAGCATCCAGGAAGCGTCTGGCGTGTCAAACATCAAGAACCGATTGCTCAATGATATCAAGGTCGCCATGAAGTCAGGTGATCGTACGCGCTTGGCCGCTTTGCGCCAGATCAGCGCCGCCATAAAGCAGGTGGAGGTCGACTCGCGCAAGGTTCTCGAGGATTCCGATGTGATCGCGGTTCTCGATAAGCAGGCGAAACAGCGGCGCGAATCAATCGAACAATTTGCCAAGGCGGGGCGGGATGAGCTGGTGGCGAGGGAACAGGCCGAGCTTGAGATTATTCAGGAATATCTGCCAGCGCCATTGAGCGATTCCGAAATCGATGCGCTAATTGATGCAGCGCTTGTGGAAACGGGCGCTGCAAGCATCAAAGACATGGGTAAAGTGATGGGGCGCCTCAAATCGCGGCTCCAGGGTCGGGCTGATATGGCCGATGTCAGTGCCCGCCTCAAAGGATGCCTGAAGTCTGATCTGTGATGCATCCATGGGGTTTACTTCATCCGCGGCCGGTGAAACAGCAGCCTATGAGTATGGTTGAAAGAATGTTTGCAAAGCCGCTGATTTTTCCATTTCTTTATTAAATGCCGTATTCAGGCTGGCGTTCGCATTCGGAGAATCCAATTTCCTTTTTGTTTTGGGAACCTGCAGGATGCGTTGTCCAGAAAGGGGCGCGAGACGCCTGACTAAGGTGAAAGGTGGTTGGTGTTCCCTCCCCGTGTGGGCGGCGGATGCTGCGCAACGTGGATGTTAGCCGGTACAATCACCCTGTATGAAACTGCTTTGAACAAGCGGAGCGCCGCCCCGCCAGGTGGAATTCGTGACTCTACTGCTTTTAATGTCGCCACGGCGAGGTGTTTGAGCTGCATCGAAATAGAAATCGATGCATTGAATTTGCAGTAAATAATCACAGGTGAGTTTCCATGGCCAAGCCAATGCAATTTCTTGAGGTGCCGCGTAAAGATCCTGATAAAAAGCCAGCGGCCGAACGAATTCTCGAGTTCAAAGAGATCTACGGCAGCTTCGATCCTCTGTCCGCCGCCTCCCAAGCAGAGCGTTGCCTGGCATGTGGGAATCCTTATTGTGAATGGAAATGTCCCGTACACAATTATATTCCGAATTGGCTCAAACTCGTGGCCGAAGGCCACTTGTTTGCGGCGGCGGAAATGTCGCATCGCACCAACTCGCTTCCGGAGGTGTGCGGGCGTGTGTGTCCTCAGGATCGTCTCTGCGAAGGCGCATGTACTCTCAATGATGGTTTTGGCGCGGTGACTATAGGCGCTATTGAGCGATACATTACCGATGAGGCGCTGAAGGCGGGATGGAGGCCGGATCTGTCCCATGTCGTTCAAACTGACAAGCGGGTTGCCGTTATTGGAGCCGGGCCGGCGGGACTAGGTTGTGCTGACATTCTGACTAGAAATGGCGTCAAGGCAGTGGTGTATGACCGTTATCCTGAAATAGGCGGCTTGCTCACTTTCGGCATTCCTCCTTTCAAGCTCGACAAAGAGATTGTGCGGGTGCGCCGCGAATTGCTCGAAGGCATGGGCGTGGAGTTCGTTCTCAATACAGAAGTAGGGCGGGACGTTCCATTTGAAAAGTTGCTGGATGATTACGACGCCGTTTTTTTGGGGATGGGGGCGTATACCTATATGAAAGGCGGGTTTCCCGGTGAAGACCTGCCCGGGGTCTATGAAGCGCTTCCTTATCTGATTTCGAATGTCAATCGTCTCCTCGGTTTGGAGTCTAACCCCGACGCTTTCATCGACATGAAGGCTCAACGGGTTGTGGTGCTTGGCGGCGGAGACACCGCTATGGATTGCAATCGCACCGCGATTCGTCAGGGAGCCAAAAGTGTGGTATGTGCTTATCGCCGCGATGAGGAGAATATGCCCGGTTCCCGACGCGAAGTCGCCAATGCGCGCGAAGAAGGCGTGCGGTTTATATTCAATCGTCAACCTGTTGAAATTGTTGGTGATGGCAAGGTCGAAGGTGTCAAGGTGATCAGCACGCGGCTCGCTGATCCCGACGCCCGTGGGCGGAGGCGGCCTGAACCGATACCGGGCTCAGAAGAGATTATCCCCGCCGACCGCGTAATTGTTGCTTTCGGTTTCAGACCCAGCCCACCGGCATGGCTTGCCGATCACGGAATCCAGTTGTTGCCTGACGGGCGTATTAGAACCTCCGAGAGTGGGGTTTCGTTCCAGACCAGCCATCCGAAAGTGTTTGCTGGGGGGGACATGGTGCGAGGATCGGATCTGGTGGTGACCGCCGTTTTTGAGGGGCGTCAAGCCGCGGAAGGAATTCTCGATTATCTTGGGGTTTGATCGTATGAGCGCGTCATTGAAGAATGATCGTCTGCTAAGAGCATTACTTCGCCAGCCGGTGGGTGTCACTCCGATTTGGATCATGCGTCAGGCAGGCCGCTATCTTCCAGAGTACCGGGCCACGCGTGAACGCGCTGGCAGTTTCATGAATCTATGCCGTACGCCCGAATTGGCATGTGAAGTCACTTTGCAGCCGCTGCGGCGGTTTTCCCTTGATGCCGCCATTCTGTTTTCTGACATCTTGACGATACCGGATGCCATGGGGTTAGGGCTTTATTTCGTGGAAGGAGAGGGGCCGCGCTTCGAACACCCTGTGCGCAACCGCTCGGACATCCACGCTTTAGGTGTGCCGGATCCGGAAAACGAGTTGCGTTATGTGACCGATGCCCTGAGGTTGATCCGTCACGAACTGGATGGGGCTGTTCCCTTGATAGGATTTTCCGGCAGCCCTTGGACATTGGCTTCCTATATGGTCGAAGGGCGCTCCAGCAAGGAGTTTACACGCATTAGAAGTCTGCTTTATGAAGATCCAGGCACCTTGCATGACTTGCTTGATCTACTCGCCGAAGCAGTCACCCGTTACCTCAATGCACAGATCCTCGCCGGGGCGCAGGCTGTGATGATCTTCGATACTTGGGGGGGGATGCTGACTTCCGGCGCTTATCTTGAGTTTTCATTGTATTACATGCAAAAGGTGGTCGAAGAGTTGATCCGCGAAAGCGAAGGGCGGCGGGTTCCGGTGACATTGTTCACCAAAGGTGGAGGGCAATGGCTGGAGGCAATCGCTCGCACGGGTTGCGATGCCATTGGACTCGATTGGACCACAGATATCAGCGAGGCACGCCAGCGCGTGGGCGAAAAAGTGGCGCTTCAAGGGAACCTCGACCCCGCCGTACTGTATGCGTCCCCGGAAAAGATCGTACGCGAGGCTCATAAGATACTCGCCGCTTTCGGCGCTGGGCCTGGCCATGTATTCAATCTGGGCCACGGTATTCATCCGGGCATTGATCCTAGCCATGTCGCGGCCTTGGTGGATGCTGTCCATCAAGTAAGGAAAGACGCATGAGGATGTCGCCATCTGGCTGGGGTGGATGAGCTTCTGGCGCATCGTAAAAGCCGCGATTTATCTCTCGTTTGCCTCTTCGCCGAAGAAATCCGCAAGATGTTTTGGTAATCCCTCGGCACCGAATAAGTCGGCGAGGTTGCCTTCAATCAACTCTTTGGTCTCCTCAATCGTGGCTCGGCGCATGGGTTTTCCGTCGACAGGGCTCGGTGGCGCCTGTCGCAAGCCGGAGCGCGGAAATATGACCGCTTCGACTTCGAAGCCGTTGACCATAACCAATACGCTCGGCAAGCTCTGGTTTTTCCCTACTATAAAGTGCTCGGATTCCCGGTAGGGAATCCGTTGGTTCATCAACGAGAAAAGCAGTTCCTCAGGGAAATCGCAGAAGACATGTAATGTCGCTTTTGACCCAATTCCGCAAGTGCCTTTCAGCACCGACCCGGTCAGGCGAGGCTCGAATTCGATGAGCCGTCGCATGAGCTTTAGTGATGCTTTTCTTTTGGCTTGCAGTTCTGCAAGCGCATCGACGGTCGCGAAGAGGCGATTTTGCTCGATCATCGCCGCCTCGATCTCGAGATTGGAAGGCAGGCAGAATCTGCCAGACAGACCCAGACGTTGTAATGCCTTGTTTTTTGCTCGAGCGAAATCGCCGATTCCTTCATTCAACATGATGCGAGCACATTCCTGCGCGATCAGCGTGTGCTCGTGTTGTTCGTGGTCCATGTTTGAGATTGTATTTGCATTCTATGGTTTGGATTGCGTTTAAAACAGCTGCTCAGTCAGGTTTGTATGATCTTGATTAGGGGCTTTGTCTGTTTCGGGTAGACGATTCTTGCGGAATGTTTCGAATACCGCCGTGGGGTCGCCAGGGCGCGCTAATTTCCCCGTCTTGGGGTTGATTCTAACCGTTACCATCCCAGGCGGCTGGGGCATGGTCGATTCGGGAATCCCATTGAGTGCCGCGCCCATGTAGTTTATCCACATGGGTAAAGCGGCATGAGCACCGGTTTCGTAATGTCCAAGCGGTTTGTTGTCATCGAAACCAACCCATGCCACAGCAACCCGTCTTGAGTCGAAACCGCAGAACCAGGCATCGACTTGATCATTAGTGGTGCCCGTTTTGCCGGCGAGATCGCTTCTGTGTAGAGAAAGAGCTGCGCGTCCCGTACCCATGCGGATGACATCTTTGAGCATGCTGGTCATTTGATAGGCGTTATCCGCAGAAATAACGCGTTTTGCGAGATTCTGCGTTACTCCATTCGGAGATTTAGAGGTAGATGATGAGATGTTCTGGCAGTTGGATTCGCATGCCGCAGGATGATCGGCTTGAAAAACAGTTTGTCCTCTGCCATTTGTAATGCGCTCTATGTAATAGGGAGTTGTCCGAAACCCGCCATTGGCGAAAACTGCGTAGGCTTGTGCCATTTGCAAGGGGGTAACATCGCCGCTACCCAATGCGAGGGTAAGATTGTGAGGCAGGTTGCTTGAGTCGAAGCCGAAGCGGGAAACATAGCTCAGCGCGTAGTCGATTCCGATGGACTGAAGCAAGCGGATCGATACTAGATTCATTGATTCAACCAAACCGATTCGCAGCCGCGTTGGCCCATTGAATCGTCTTTCGTAGTTTTCAGGCCGCCACGAGCCACCTAGTGCTGAATCCTTGACGACTATGGGCGCGTCATTGATCAGGCTTGCAGGCGTGTAGCCCTTATGCAAGGCGGCAGAATAGATGAATGGCTTGAAGCTGGATCCTGGTTGGCGCAATGCCTGCGTCACTCGATTGAACTTACTGCGATAAAAATCGAATCCGCCCACAAGGGCGACAATTCCGCCGGTGTCTGGATTAAGCGCTATCAACGCTCCTTCAACCTTGGGTATTTGAGATAGCTTCCACCCAGTAGTTGTCTTGCGAAGACGTATGATGTCGCCAGTTTTAAGGATGGCGGCGGCGTCTGTAGGGCGGGGTCCTTGCTGATTTTGGCTGATAAAGGGGCGCGCCCAGCTCATACCTTTCCAATTTAAATCAACAATTCCCCTTGTTTTTACATAGACTCGAGCGCTATGTCTATGAACACTCAGGACGAGGCCGGAGATCAAGCCGCCAATCGTTGGGTGCTTGGCAAGAATCGTATTCCAGGCAGATACTTCCAGCCCATTAGAAAAAGATTTTTTTTCTGGTTTCTGGTTTTGCGGCATTAGTGCTAGAGCGGAGTGAGTTGCCGCCATGTCGAGGCTTATCTTGGCTTCCGGTCCACGATAACCATGGCGTTCGGTGTAGGCCAGGAGGTCGTTGCGAAGAGCGTGATTGGCAGCGAGCTGATCTTTGGACGTGATCGTCGTGTAAACGTTGAATCCAGCAGAATAGGCATTGTCACCGTAGCGGCTCACCATTTCCGCACGAACCATTTCTGCGACATAGGGAGCATGGACCTGAATATCTGCTTGGTGCAAAGACGCCGTGATGGGTGCCTGCATGGCATTTTGGTACTGTTTTTCAGTGATGTAACGCAGGTCGCGCATGCGTTTGAGAACATAAGCGCGACGTGCCAAAGCTAGTTGCGGGTTGGCTAAGGGATTGATTGTCGAGGGTGCTTTCGGGAGGCCGGCGATCATTGCCATTTGCGCCAAAGTGAGATCTTTTGCGTCCTTGCCGTAATACACTTGGGAAGCTGCGCCTATACCATAGGCGCGGTTTCCTAGATATATCTTGTTGAGATAAAGATCGAGAATCTGATCCTTGGTCAGAGCCTTCTCTATTTTCAAGGCGAGGAGAATCTCGCGGATCTTGCGTGAATAAGTTTTACGGTCGTTTAGAAAGAAGTTTCTTGCGACCTGCATGGTGATGGTGCTTCCACCTTGAGTTTTGTGCCCTGTTCTAATCAATTCATAAGTGGCGCGCAGCAGGCCACGTATACTGACGCCTGAATGTTCATAGAAGCGGGCGTCCTCGGCGGCCAGGAAGGCATGTATCAATTGAGGTGGGATTTGTTTGAAGCGCAGCGGGATGCGTTGCTTGTCACCATATTCGGCGATAAGTTTGTCATCCGAGGTGTAGATTTTGAGCGGAACCTCATATTTTACATCCCGCAAGGTCGTCACATCAGGAAGACTGGGGGAGAAGTAGAGGTAAATCGCGAGTGCGGCTACCAATCCACCGCTGAAAACTCCCGCCGTGAGGGCAGCCAGGATTTTGAAGAATTTGCCAAGTAATACCATTGTTCGATCATTATGAACTTTTTTAGCGTTTGTTTGCCACCCTGCCGCCACAACCAGTGTGGCGCACAGTTGGAAATCTGACTTTACAATCAGGATGGAATATCTTATAAAGATTGACAATATTTAAGCGAATGCTCTTCTTATAAGAATCACAAGCAATACGCCAGAGGGGAATAAGGTGTTGTTCCTGAAACAAAGAACGCAGCCATTGATCGGTATCGACATCAGCTCGACCTCCGTGAAGCTGGTGGAAATATCAAGCCAAGCCTCGAATTATCGCGTAGAAACCTATGCGGTCGAGCCTTTGCCGGTCAATGCGGTCAACGAAAAAAACATCAACGATGTAGATGGCGTGGGCAAGGCCATCAAGCGCGTAGTAAAAAAGTCCGGAACACGCAACAAAAAATGCGTTCTGGCAGTGCCTTCTTCCGCCGTTATCAGCAAGACTATTCGACTTCCGGCCAATCTCAAGGAGTCCGATATCGAAGAACAACTTCAGATCGAGGCCGATCAGTACATTCCTTACAAGCTGGAGGAAGTCAATCTCGATTTCGAGGTCTTGGGCCCCTCGGCAAACAATCCTGAAACCGTGGACGTATTGCTTGTGGCGTCTAGAAGTGAGAATGTCGAAATGCGCGTTGGAGCGGCTGAGCTTGCCGGTTTGACGCCTGCGGTAATGGAGGTTGAATCCTACGCGACTGAGCGCGCTGCTCGTGTTTGCATCGAGCAGCTTCCTGATGAGGTGACAACCGATGTCGTAGCCGTCCTGGATGTAGGAGCCACAATGACCAGTATTACGGTTCTCGAGAACGGGGCGTTGGCATACACGCGTGAACAGCCGTTTGGGGGTAAATTGCTCACCGAGGATATCATGCGAAGATATGGGCTCTCTTATGAAGAAGCCGGCATCGCAAAAAAAGAAGGACATTTGCCCGAAAATTATGCGTCGGAGGTTCTTGAGCCCTTTAAGGAGAATCTGGCGCAACAGGTTCATAGGTTTTTGCAATTCTATTATGCGGCCAGTGATCGCGATAGAGTCGATCATATTCTGCTTGCCGGTGGGTGCGCCTCCATTGAGGGGGTTGACAAGGTGATTTCCTCGCGATTGGGCGCTTCGGTCAGCGTCGCAAACCCGTTTGCGAAGATGTCGGTTTCGAATCGGGTAAATGCTCAACGACTTAATAATGACGCACCGGCGCTGATGATAGCCTGCGGCCTCTCCCTAAGGAGCTTCGACTGACATGGCGCATATCAATTTGCTTCCCTGGCGCGCGGAACGCCGTAAGCAGCAACAGCGAGAGTTCGCGATGGCCGCGTTTTTTACCGCCGCCGTCGCCGTGGTGATTGTTTTCCTGGTGCACACTTATTTTGAGGGCGTGATTCAATACCAGCAGGAACGGAATCAATTTCTACATAACGAAATCACGATGCTCAATAAAAAAATCTCCAAAATAAAGGCACTAGACAAAACAAAACGCGAATTGCTCAATCGAATGAAGATCGTCGAGCAACTGCAAGCCAGCCGGCCCGCCGCGGTCCACATGCTAAGTCAGTTGGTGGCTACGTTGCCGCCGGGTCTTTATCTGACGAGTTTTTCCCAACAGGGTTCGGTTGTTCATATAGCGGGCGTGGCTGAGTCCAATGCGCGGGTTTCAGAATACATGCGCAATCTCGACGCCTCCCCCTGGTTTTCTCACGCCAGGCTCGAAGTGGTTATCAACAAGAAAACGCCGATTGGCAGCGTCAGCGACTTCAAGTTGAATGTGAAGTTTGTGAACCCAACGCTTAAACGACAAAACAAGAGGGGGCGCTGATGGATCTCTCCAGATTACGAAATATCAATGTCGATCTGGATGAACTTAGAAATCTGGATTTCAATAACATCGGGACAGCTCCCCTGTGGGTCAAGGGTGTTTTACTTGTCATTCTTTTTTGCGCCATTCTCGGCGCGGGCTACTATTTTGATACCAGCGCCCAGTTGGAGAGCATCAGGCAATTGCAGGCGCAGGAAAAAACCTTGCGCATCCAATTTATAGGCAAGGCGAGGCGGGCTGCTCATCTCGCGGAGTATGAAAAGCAGCTCGCGGAAATGCGCCATTCGTTCGGCAAGATGCTTCAGCAGTTGCCGAACAAGACTGAAATTCCGGGTTTGTTGCTGGATATATCTCAAACGGCTATATCCAGCGGCTTGATGCTCGAGGTCTTTCAGCCTGAACCAGAGAAAAAAGAAGGCTTCTATGCGATCAAGCCGATCAAGATCAAAGCGCGGGGTACTTTCCAAGAGATTTTCAGGTTCGTGCGTGATGTCGCTTTGTTGCCTCGCATAGTCACCCTGGATGATATTTCCTTGACGCCGGTAGGTAAGAACTCGAGCCAGCTGATGCTTGATGTGACTGCGAGAACTTACCGTTATCTGCCGAATCAAGGAGGGAACGGGCGATGAATGACTCAAACCAGGCTCCAAATTCTGCGGGGCAGGCTATTCATACAAGTTTGCGTTTTCTCATGATTTGCAGTTTGACTCTGGTGCTCGGCGCCTGCAGTCACAGTATGTCTGATCTCGAGCAATGGGCGGCCAAGGAGAAAGCTCAGCCGGGCGGTCGCATTCCGCCTATACCGCAAATGCCGGTTTTCAAAGTCTATAAGCCGCCAGTGCCGAAAGTAAACCCGTTCAATGCGGACATATTGCAGCGCCTTTATGAAAAACAGCATCAAGGCAGTGTAAGGCTTGAAACGAATCGCCCCAAACAGTATCTGGAGAATTTTCCGCTCGATAGTCTCAAGCTGGTGGGTACTTTGACTAAGAACGGAGTGACTTACGCCCTTATTCAGACTCCCTCCGGCCTCATCAAGCCGGTGACGATAGGAAATTACATGGGACAGCATGACGGTAAAATCATCGCCATTATGCCGACCCGCATTAAGTTGAGGGAAATCGTTCCGAATGGATACGGTGGTTATAAATATAAAATCGTTTCTATGGCGATGAGTAAAAAATAAATGAGGAAGGTTATAATGTTTCAGTCGAAAGTGGGATGCCGATTGCAGGATCGCTCGATTAAAAAGCCGGCATGGAAACGAGTGGTGCAATGCTTGATTCTGTTAGTGTTCATTCCTGCCGTGGCTTATGCCAATACCCTGGAGTCCATCAAAACGATTCCTTTGTCAGGAAACAAGCTTCAGGTGATACTCGGATTTTCTACTCCGCCTGCCAAGCCCTTGGGCTTCACTGTTGACAATCCGGCCCTGATCGCCCTTGATCTCAAGAATACGCATATCGGTCTTCCCAAACGTGAATACAGCATTGACATCGGCGACGTCCGATCCCTGGATTTGGCAGAAGCCGGTAATCGGACGAGGCTGGTGTTCAACCTGAACGGCCCGGTGCCTTATGAGACCCGTATCGAGGGAAACAACCTGCTTGTCACGCTGGGCGTCGCTCCCAATGCGATGATGGCGAACACTAAGTCTGTAGCCAAAATGCATTTTGCGAGCACAGGCGCCTTAGCTGTTCAAAGCAATGTAATTCAGGCTGTAAACTTCACTCGGGGTAAAAGCGGCGATGGGCTGATTACCCTGAGATTGAGCAATCCCAATCAAGCTGTCGATGTGACGCAGCGAGCAGGCAAGATAGTAGTGATCGCTTATAACAGCCGGCTGCCAAAAAAGTTACAGCGTCGAATGATTGTCACCGATTTTGGCACGCCCGTTGATACCATCGATGCGCGGCAGACCGGCCGGAATACGGAGATAACGGTCAGCACACATGGTCAATACAAGCAAATAGCCTATCAGGTCGGTCACCGTTTTACGCTTGACATTCAGCCCTTGAATCCAGTGACGGCCAGCGGCCAGCTAGCCAAACCTGAATACACCGGGCAGCGCATATCGCTGAATTTCCAAAATATTCCAATTCGCTCGGTGCTTCAGCTGCTGGCCGATTTCACCGGTCTGAACATCGTGGTCAGTGACCAGGTGAAAGGCAATGTCACGCTGCGTCTAAAGAATGTGCCTTGGGATCAGGCTCTTGCGCTTATCTTGCAAAGCAATGGTCTGGCGGAGCGGCGATCTGGAAATGTGATCCTGATTGCGCCTGCGAACGTGCTCCAGAAGCAGGAGCAAGAGCAAATCGCTGCCCGTAAGGCATTGGAGCAACTAGCGCCCCTGCATACCGAGATCTTCCAGATTCGGTACGCAAAAGCGACCGAAATTGCTTCATTGCTCAAACAGATTCAATCCTCTCTGGGAGGCGGGAAAGCTGTGGCAAGCGGGGCGGGTACGAATGGAGTCGCGGGACTTACGGCGCGAGGCTCCGTGGTGGCCGATACGCGCACCAATACGCTGATTGTCCGCGATACGTCACAGGGGCTGGCAGACGTGGCCAAATTGATCCAGCGCCTGGATGTTCCAGTCAAACAAGTGCTGATCGCAGCGCGGATTGTCAATGCCCAGCAAAATTTCTCTCGTGATTTGGGGGTTAATTTTGGTGTTGCCAATCAAGGGGGATTCAACTCCGGCTCAAGTCAGTATTCGATTAATGGAAATGTCGCGCCCGTCAACGGTACCGCATCGACAGCGGGTGCCTTGCCAGGCAATGCGGGGAGCAACCTGTTCAGCGTAAACCTGCCGGCGGCTGCGCCTACTTCTGCGTTCGGGTTTGCAATTGCCAAGCTGGGATCGACGTTCAATCTTAATCTCGAGATTTCCGCAGCGGAGCAGGAAGGGATAGTGCGGGATATCGCCAATCCACGCGTCATTACCGCCAACGATCAGCAAGCCACGATCACTTCCGGTGTCCAGATTCCATATCAACAGGCCAGTTCGAGTGGCGCAACCAATGTTTCGTTCAAGACGGCTGCCTTGGAATTGCAGGTGACCCCTCACATCACGCCTAATGATCGCGTATTGATGAATCTGACAGTGAGTAACGATTCGGTAGGTAACACTTATTCAGGCGTACCCAGCATCAATACTCAAGCCGTGACCACTCAAGTCATGGTGGATAATGGGCAAACGCTGGTGCTCGGCGGCGTTTATCAGGACAATAAGAGCCATACCGTAAACAAGGTGCCATTCTTCGGTGATTTGCCGGTGATCGGAAATCTTTTCAAGGAAAATATCAACAAAAATAAAAAGAGCGAATTGCTCATCTTCATCACGCCGAAGATCATTAACAGTAATCTTTCGCTTGCGCCATAGATCCTATATGTCGGGTTGTCAAGACGGGGCCCGGCATGCGCCGTTGATGTGTAATAAAAAAAATATCTTCCTCATCGGGCCGATGGGGGCGGGTAAAACGACAGTAGGTCGACGTCTTGCGAATCTGCTCGGCCTGGAATTTATAGATTCCGACGCAGAGATCATCGCTCGCACGGGAGTCGATATCGCTACGATTTTCGATATCGAGGGCGAGGCGGGTTTTAGGGAGCGTGAAAGCCGGATTCTCCAGGAATTGACCGCAGGTTCGTCTGTCGTTCTGGCAACAGGAGGCGGGGTTGTTTTGCGAGATGAAAATCGGCGCCTGCTAAAATCCCGTGGGTTTGTCGTTTATCTCACTGTTCCTTTGCAACTGCAGTTGCGTCGCATAGGGCATGACCATTCCCGCCCTTTGTTGCAAACAACGGATCCGTTTTCGCGTTTGAAAGAAATAAACAAAGAGCGCGATCCGCTGTATCGCGAAACAGCCCATTGGGTTGTCGATACGCGCCGCAATGACAGCAAGAAGCTGGCCAAAGAGCTGGCTAAGCATATTCAAGAAAATGTCTGGCGGCAGGGGCGTGAGCCAACGATTTGATCGACACCCGAGATTACCTGAAGTACCATGTAGCACATGGAAAACTTGATGTTGGATCTTGGCTCGAGAAGCTATCCGATCCATATCGGCAAAGGCCTTTTGGATCGATCAGACTTGTTGCGATCTGCAATCAAGGGCCGAAGCGCTGTTATAGTCAGCAATGAGACTGTGGCGCCTTTTTACCTGCACAGGATCAGGCCTCACTTGCAGGATCTTCGCTTGGGAGAAGTTATTCTTGCCGATGGCGAACAACACAAGACCCTCGCGACTGTGGATGCTATTTATACCGCCTTGCTCGAAGGCCAATTTGATAGGAATGCCACCCTGATCGCGCTCGGTGGTGGCGTGATTGGAGATATCACTGGTTTTGCGGCGGCGACTTATCAACGTGGGATCGATTTCATTCAGGTCCCCACAACCCTGTTGTCTCAGGTGGATTCTTCGGTTGGCGGCAAGACAGGCGTCAATCATCCTCTTGGGAAAAACATGATTGGCGCCTTCCACCAGCCGCGCGCCGTGATCATCGACACTGATACATTGAGCACTTTGCCGGACAGGGAATTGAGCGCCGGTATCGCAGAGGTTATCAAATACGGATTGCTTGGTGATCCCGATTTCTTTTCCTGGCTTGAAAACAACATGGAAGCGTTGCTTGATAGAGAGCCTGATGCATTGGCATTCGCCATACGTCGTTCTTGTCAGGACAAGGCGGATATCGTGGCGGCTGACGAGCGGGAACAAGGTAGGCGGGCTTTGCTCAACCTGGGGCATACTTTTGGCCATGCAATCGAGACGGGGTTGGGCTACGGTTGTTGGCTGCATGGCGAGGCGGTTGCCTGCGGCATGCTCATGGCGGCACGCCTTTCTGTTGATCTTGGTTGGCTTGAGCCGCTGGCGGTTGAGCGTATTGAATCGCTGGTGCGACGCGCCGGGTTGCCGACCGAGCCGCCAGCAGCGCTCGGTGCCGCGCGGCTGCGAGCCCTCATGAGCGTGGACAAAAAAGTCATCGACGGGGCGTTACGATTGGTTCTGTTGCGAGGCATTGGTCAAGCTGTGGTCACAGCTGATTACGATTCATCGCTGCTCGATCGTATGCTTGAGCGTGCTCTAGCCGCTTGAATCATGGCGGAGCCATTTTTGCTCGCTCCCTATGCTGCAATCGATGGTCAATCTCGAGGTCGCGAGCATGCTGAACCTCCGCCTTGTTACCGTAATGAATACCAGCGGGATCGCGATCGCATCATCCATAGCGCCGCATTCCGCCGTCTGGAATACAAAACGCAGGTATTCGTCAATCATGAAGGCGACTTGTATCGCACCCGTTTGACCCATTCGCTGGAAGTTGCGCAGATTGCTCGATCCATTGCGTGCGCCTTGCGTCTGAACGAAGACTTAACCGAAGCGATTGCGCTGGCCCATGATCTTGGGCATACCCCTTTCGGACATGCGGGACAAGAGGCGCTCGATCATTGTATGCGCGATTTCGGGGGGTTTGAGCACAATCTGCAATCATTACGTGTGGTCGATGAGCTGGAAGAAAAATATGCCCGGTTCAAGGGGCTCAATCTCACTTTCGAAACCCGCGAAGGGATCCTGAAACATTGTCCCAAGGCGATAGCTTCTAAACTGGGAGAGGTGGGGCAACGCTTCATTGATGGCACTCACCCTACGCTCGAAGCTCAATTGACGAACCTCGCCGATGAGATCGCTTATAACAATCATGATGTGGACGATGGCTTGCGCGCTGGATTGATCGAAATCGAAGATCTGCTGGGATTACAACTCTTCAAAGAGGCCTATGATGAAGTGGTCTTGTTGTATCCAGGATTGGCCGGCAGGCGATTGATTCATGAAATCATTCGGCGCATGATCAATCGTCTGGTGTGTGATCTCATCGAACAGTCGAGTCAAAATATAGCGGCAGCAGCGCCCGTTGATGTCGAAGCGGTAAGAAGGTCGCCCAGGGCGCTGATCGCTTTTAGTGAGCCGATACGCCAAGCCAATGTGGAGCTCAAACGGTTTCTCAGGAAAAAGCTTTATCGCCATTTTCGCGTGCGGCGCATGACAGTCAAGGCCCAGCGCATCGTTACCGATTTGTTTACAAGTTTCATGGAAGATCCCCTGCTTCTTCCAAGTGACGTCCAATCCAGGCTTAAAGCCATTTCCGGAAAAGATGCCCGCGCCCGCGTGATTTCAGACTACATTGCCGGGATGACGGATCGGTTTGCCATTGAGGAGCATTCCCGCTTGTACGATCCCCAACATCGCGCCTGATACGATTGAACAGGCAGGCCGCCTGCCTTTATACTCATCGGTCAGTATGCCCAGCATTCGATCGATTATCTAACAAGGCCTCTCACCGGTGGGCGGTTCGTCTGGTTCTCTGCTTTCCTCGCTGAGGATTCCGGGAACCTGGCCTTAGTCTGGCTTCCTATCGCCAGCCATCATTTATTCGGATACTTTCAGTCAGGAGTAAGCCATGAGTGCATCTATTCAGAGTCATGGACTCTATCGCCCGGATTTCGAGCACGACAACTGCGGCTTCGGTTTGATTGCCCATATGGATGGCGAGCCCAGCCACTGGGTGCTTGACACAGCGATTCAGTCGCTGACCCGCATGACGCATCGTGGAGCGATCGCTCCTGATGGCAAATCGGGAGATGGTTGCGGTTTGTTGATGAAGATTCCGGACGCATTCATGCGCGAGAAAGCGGTCGAGCAAGGCGTCACTCTGTCGAGTTTGTATGCTGTGGGCGTATTGTTCCTGAACCAGAAGGACGATAAGGCCGCCAAGGCGCGCCAATGCGTAGAGGAGGAATTGAGGAGGGTTGGTCTGGATGCCGCCGGCTGGCGCGTCGTACCCACCGATCCCTCCGCGTGTGGCGAAATGGCCCTTAAAACTTTGCCGCGTATCGAACAGATTTTCGTCAATGCGCCCGACGGCATTGAGCAGGAGGCTTTTGAGCGGTCCCTGTTTATTGCCCGGCGACGTGCCGAACGCCGACTTGAAGCGAACGACGACGTTTTTTATGTGCCCAGCCTGTCCAGTCATGTCGTCAGTTACAAGGGGCTGGTTATGCCGGCCAATTTGCCGGTATTTTATCCTGATCTGCAGTCGGCTCGGCTGGAAACGTCCTTGTGCGTGTTTCATCAGCGTTTTTCAACCAATACGCTTCCTCAGTGGCGTCTTGCGCAGCCGTTTCGTTATCTTGCTCACAATGGCGAGATCAATACCATTCGCGGAAATCGCAACTGGGCACATGCACGCGCCCACACCCTATCGAGCCCCCATTTGCCGGATCTGAGAGAGTTCACTCCGCTCATATCGATGAGCGGTTCCGATTCCAGCTCACTGGACAACATGCTCGAGATTCTTGTTGCGGGCGGTATCGATATATTTCGCGCCATGCGTTTACTCATGCCGCCGGCATGGCAGAACATGCCGCATATCGATACGGACTTGCGCGCATTCTATGAGTATCACTCTATGCATATGGAGCCGTGGGATGGTCCCGCTGGCATTGTATTGACGGATGGGCGGCACGCTGCCTGCTGCCTCGATCGGAATGGGCTCAGGCCGGCACGCTATGTTATTACCCGTGACAGGCATATCACCCTCGCCTCTGAGATCGGCGTTTATGACTATGCGCCCGAGGATGTCGTAATCAAAGGACGCCTCAAACCGGGACAAATGCTTGCTGTTGATACTCTGACCGGTGAATTGCTGTTGCCGCATGTGATTGATGAACGACTTAAAGAACGACGTCCCTACCGTGAATGGCTGGACCATAACGCCCGTACGCTGCCCTTGCTCGAAAGTGAGTCGGCCGTGGACCTCACTTTGGAAGAAGAAAAGATTCATGTAGCGGAAAAACTGTTCAACGTCAGTTATGAAGAGCGGGATCAAGTGCTGCGCGTTTTGGCCGAGGCGGGCCAGGAGGCTATTGGCTCGATGGGGGATGATACGCCCTTTCCTGTCCTCTCACGTCAGGTTCGCTCTTTGTATGACAACTTCCGTCAGCAGTTCGCGCAGGTAACCAATCCACCGATCGACCCTTTACGTGAAAGCATCGTGATGTCGCTGGAAACCAATCTAGGGCATGAGCGCAATCTATTCGAGGAAGATGCCGAGCATGCCGCGCGGCTGGTCATAGACACGCCGGTATTGTCAGAGGTGCGGCTGCAGCAGCTGCAGTCGCTTCCTTATGAAGATCTGCGTCATTATCGGATCGATCTGAATATGCCCTCCGGTTGTGACCTGAAAGTGGCCATAGGAGGTATTTGTCAACAGGCGGCCGACGCGGTGCGTAGCGGCTGCGTGATCATCATCCTTTCCGACCGGGACATTGCTTCCGGCCGGGTGCCGGTGCCTGCAGTGCTGGCGACCGGGGCGCTTCACCATTACCTTATCGAACAGGGATTGCGATGCCGCGCCAATATCGTGGTGGATACGGCGACGGCTAGAGACCCTCACCAGATCGCCGTACTGATCGGCTATGGGGCGACGGCGGTATGTCCTTGGTTGGCGCTTCAGAGTCTGCAGGCCATGCGCCGTCGCGGCGAGATTGAAGGCAAGACATACGGTGAACTGGTGTCTGGTTATCTCCATGGGATCCACAAGGGACTGTTCAAGATTATGTCCAAGATGGGTATCTCGACCATTGCCAGTTATCGTGGCGCCCAGCTTTATGAAATCGTCGGCCTGCACGAAGATGTGGTTAAGACCTGCTTCCCGGGTACGGTCAGCCGAATCCAGGGTATGAGCTTCAAGGATATTGAACAAGACCTCGCCCAGCTTTCTCGCGCCGCCTGGAATCCTCGCAAGGCGCCAGCGCAGGGAGGGTTGCTCAAATACATTCATGGAGGCGAGTACCATGCCTATAACCCCGACGTAGTGCAATCCATGCACAAAGCCGTTGTCAGTGGGCGCATGGAGGACTGGCAGGCCTACGCCGATTCGATCTATCACCGCCCGGCCACGGTGCTGAGGGATTTGCTGCGTCTGCGTGAGGATGTCAGGCCCATTCCTCTGTCAGAGGTCGAACCGATAGAGGAAATTCTCAAGCGGTTCGACTCCGCTGGCATGTCCTTGGGGGCGTTGTCTCCCGAAGCCCATGAAACATTGGCGGAAGCAATGAATCGTCTGGGCGCGCGCTCCAATTCGGGTGAAGGCGGCGAAGACCCGAGCCGCTACGGCACCGCCAGAATGTCCAAGATCAAACAAATCGCTTCCGGGCGGTTCGGCGTCACGCCGCACTATTTGGTCAATGCGGAAGTCCTGCAAATTAAGGTTGCACAGGGAGCCAAGCCAGGCGAAGGAGGGCAGTTGCCGGGACATAAGGTGAATGAGTTGATAGCACGTCTGCGGTTTGCACGGCCCGGCGTCGCACTTATCTCCCCCCCGCCGCATCATGACATCTATTCGATCGAGGATCTCGCCCAGCTTATTTTCGATCTCAAGCAGGTCAATCCGAAAGCGCTGGTCTCAGTCAAGCTGGTGGCCGAAGCTGGTGTGGGTACCATCGCCGCAGGTGTAGCCAAAGCGTATGCTGATCTGATCACTATCTCGGGGTACGACGGTGGTACGGGCGCCAGCCCCTTGACCTCGGTCAAGTATGCCGGCAGTCCATGGGAGCTAGGATTGAGCGAAGCGCATCAAACTCTGCGCGCCAATGGGCTGCGCGACAAGGTGCGATTACAAACCGACGGCGGGCTCAAAACCGGACTCGATGTAGTCAAGGCGGCTATCCTTGGAGCGGAAAGTTTTGGGTTCGGCACCGGCCCCATGATTGCTATGGGTTGCAAGTACTTACGTATTTGTCACCTGAATAATTGCGCAACCGGTGTCGCAACCCAGAATAATGTCTTGCGCATGCAACATTTCGTCGGCAAGGTGGAAATGGTGATGAACTATTTCCGCCTCATGGCTGAAGAAACCCGCCAGTGGATGGCGCGTCTTGGGGTGAGGCGACTGACCGACCTCATCGGCCGCACCGATCTCTTCGAGGTGAGTGCGGGTGAAACGGCGCGCCAATCCCGGTTGGACTTGCGACCGATTCTCTCCGATGGAGGCGCGCCTGCCGACGCCCCTCAATTCTGCGTTGAGCCTCATAACACGCCTTTCGACAAGGGCGAACTCGCCGAGCGTATGGTTGCTGACATGTTGCCCGCAATAGATGGCGCGAAGGGCGGGAAATTCAATTATAAAATCAAAAACTTCAATCGATCGATCGGGGCGCGCGTGTCGGGGGAGATCGCTCTTCGTCACGGTAACTATGGTATGGCCGACAATCCGATTGAAGTCAGGTTGGAAGGAACGGCCGGCCAGAGTTTTGGCGCCTGGAACGCCGGCGGCTTGAATCTCTATCTGGAAGGCGACGCCAATGATTACGTGGGCAAGGGCATGGCAGCCGGCAAGATAGTGATCCGGCCTCCGCGTGAAAGTGCTTTTCGCAGCAATGAAGCTGCAATCATCGGCAATACTTGCCTATATGGCGCTACTGGCGGCAAGTTGTTCGCGGCTGGGATCGCGGGTGAGCGTTTCGGCGTCCGCAATTCAGGGGCAACGGCGGTTGTCGAAGGTGCCGGAGATCATGCTTGTGAATACATGACCGGCGGTATCGTCGCCGTGCTGGGAGCGACTGGAGTAAATTTTGGCGCTGGCATGACGGGCGGTTTTGCATTCGTGCTAGATACCGTCAATGATTTCTTCGATCGCTGCAATCATGAGCTCATTTCTCTGCATCGCCTCGATCCCGAAGAAATGGAGGCGCATCGCGCCTATTTGCGCCGCCTGATAGAAGAACATATCCAAGAGACAGGGAGCGACTGGGGGCAGGAGGTGTTGTCCAACTTCAAGCATTATCTGCCGCAATTCTGGTTGATCAAGCCTAAAGCATCCGATTTGGCGAATCTGATCGGTGCATTGTGCGATGCCGCTTAGTGTCAGCATTTTCGGTTCCGTGTTCGTTGCTGCCCGGCATGGGTACTCCGGCGGATCGTATTGAGTTCGGAAAAGAACGGGTACCGACAGCATGGCACGAATTCCGCAGTCGTTCATAGATGAGGTGCTTGCTCGCACGGACATCGTGGAACTTATCGATGCGCGCGTGCCCCTGAAACGCGCCGGCCATGAATTTAAGGCGTGCTGCCCTTTCCATCAGGAAAAAACGCCTTCCTTTTACGTCAGCCCCAAAAAACAGTTTTTTCATTGTTTCGGTTGCGGCGCTCATGGAACAGCCATCGGATTTTTGATGGACTACGAGCGACTGAGTTTCTTCGAAGCCATAGAAACCTTGGCGGGGCAACTGGGGCTAAAGCTTCCGCTTGAAGGCGCGGCTGCGGACACATCCCGCAAACAAGGCCGCTCCAGATTATATGAGGTATTAGAGGCGGCCGCCCAATGGTATCGGCAGCAGCTTTCCCGGCATTCCGGTGCTCTTGGGTATCTCAGGCAACGCGGAGTGGATGAAGACGCCGCTGAGCGTTTCAGTATTGGTTACGCGCCAGCCGGCTGGGATGGATTACGCCAAGAACTTGGATCTCGATTCTCTCTAAAGGAATTGGAAGAGGCCGGTTTACTGGCTCGAAAGAACGATCGCGTCTATGACCGTTTCCGCGACCGCATTATGTTCCCCATCCGTGATGCCCAAGGCCGAATCATCGGTTTTGGCGGCCGCGTGTTGGGTGAGGGCGCTCCCAAGTATCTCAATTCGAACGAAACAAGCTTGTTTCACAAGGGGCGAGAACTGTATGGCTTGTATGAAGTGCGACAGTCCCGCCAATCTCTGGATAGGGTGCTTATCGTCGAAGGATACATGGATGTCATCGGCCTGGCCCAGGCGGGAATCGCCAACGTGGTTGCGACATTGGGAACAGCTACGACGGTGGAGCATCTGCAGCGCCTTTATCGTCTCACTTCGCATCTGGTTTTTTGTTTCGATGGCGACCGGGCCGGCCGGCGGGCGGCCTGGCGGGCGCTGGAGCAGGCGCTATCGGTGTTGAGTGATGAACGGGAAGTGTCTTTTTTGTTCCTTCCCGATGGGCAGGATCCCGACAGTTATGTGCGCCAGGCAGGATCGGAGGCTTTCCAGGGCATGCTTCGCCAGTCGACCCCCTTGTCGAAATTTTTTCTCGATGAGCTGGCGCGCCGTCACCCGGGGAACACCATGGAATCCCGTGCGGCTCTATTGAGTGAGGCAGCCTCAATACTCGGCAAGCTCGAAGCCGGAGCGCTCAGGGAACAGATTATCGATGCCCTGGCGCTGGAAACACACATGAGTTCGGCGCAGGCGAGAAAATTCCTCGCCGCTCCGGCGCGCGAATCCGCTATTGGCAGAGCCATGAAGGTGGATAGGGAGCAAAGCGTGCGCCTGACGCCGGTGCGAACGGCCATTTCCTTGCTGCTCATGTATCCGCAGCTATTTGCCGATATTTCCGCGCAAAAAATATTGCCCGATGACGATGTCCCTCCAGGCGTCGGTCTGCTGCGTTCATTACTTGAAATCCTTTATGCAAATCCCCATATGACTACTGCTGCGCTTCTGGAACGGTGGCGTGGCCGACCAGAGCAAGATCATCTCTCCAAGCTGCTCGAATGGAGTGATGTTTCCATGGAAGAGTCGCGGGCCAGAAAAGTTTTTCTGGACGCGCTTGATCGCATCCGCCAACAAAGCGCTTCAAATCGAGTTGAGAATTTGTTGGCGCTGGCGCGCAAGCAAGGATTGAGCGAAGCCCAGAAGCGCGAGCTCAATACACTTTTGCGCGCGCGAAGAGCGTCCGGTCATCGATGAGGCTGAAACTAGAATATTTATTGTTATATGCGCTATAATTAGCGGTTCAATCGTTTTTGGTGTCCATTCATGCAGAACGAAGACCAGCATTCCAGCTTGAAGGAATTGATCGCCAGGGGCAAGGAACAGGGTTTTCTGACCTATGCCGAGGTCAATGATCATCTGCCCGATAGCATCGTCGATCCTGAGCAGATCGAAGACATCATTGGGATGATCAATGACATGGGTATCTCGGTGTATGAGGTGGCCCCTGATTCAGATAGCCTCATCCTCTCGGATTCTGATGTCGCGCCCGACGAAGATGCCGCAGAAGAGGCCGTGGCCGCGCTGACAGGCGTAGATAGTGAATTTGGTCGTACCACCGACCCGGTGCGCATGTACATGCGTGAAATGGGGACAGTCGAACTCTTGACTCGTGAGGGCGAAATAAAGATTGCCAAGCGCATCGAAGAGGGGTTGGGGCAAGTGCGCTTCGCTCTGGCGCATTATCCTCAATCCATAGCTAGCCTGTTGCTGGAATTCGACAAGATCGAAAACGGCGAAGCGAAGTTGGGTGATGTGCTTATCGGATTCGTCGACCCAAATGCTCCGGAAGAGGAAATCCCTACCCCAGCGCAAAAAAACAGCGCCAAAATGGCCAAGAAGGCGGACGCTTCGGAGGCCGATGAAGCCGATGAAGACACGGAATCAGATGATGATGATGAGGAATCGGCACCCGTGGATACCGGGCCGGATCCCGAAGAAGTTCGCGCGCATGTGAATGAATTGCGATCCTTGTATGAGAAGGCGCATAAGGCGATAAAGGGTGATCCCGAGAAATATGCCATTCTTCGGGAGCAAACTGCGCACTATTTCATGGAGTTCAAGCTTACTCCACGCGTGATTGATGCGCTGACCAATCAAATTCGAACCACAATCGAATTGATCCGTGAGCAGGAACGTCATGTTCTGGATTTGTGCGTCCGCCGCGCCGGCATGCCTAGGAAAATTTTCATTGCAACCTTCCCGGGGCATGAAACTGATCTCTCATGGTTGGATGAACGTATTCGTGATCCCAAAGCGAAAAAATATGCAGCGGAGCTCGAGAGAATTGCAGACGAAGTCCATCATGCGCAGAAGAAGCTCAAGGCAATAGAAGAAAACGCTGGTCTGCCTGTCTATGAAATCAAGGAAATCAACCGTCGTATGTCGATTGGTGAAGCCAAGGCGCGACGTGCTAAAAAAGAGATGATCGAAGCCAACCTGAGGCTTGTCATTTCCATCGCCAAAAAATACACCAATCGCGGTTTGCAGTTTCTTGACCTCATCCAAGAAGGGAATATCGGCCTGATGAAGGCGGTAGACAAGTTTGAATACCGTAGAGGCTATAAGTTTTCCACTTACGCGACATGGTGGATACGCCAGGCGATTACGCGCTCAATCGCTGATCAGGCACGTACCATCCGTATTCCCGTTCATATGATTGAGACCATCAACAAGCTTAATCGTGTTTCCCGTCAGATGTTGCAGGAAATGGGCCGTGAGCCGACGCCGGAAGAGTTGTCCGAGCGTATGGAAATGCCTGAAGAGAAAGTGCGCAAGGTGCTCAAGATCGCCAAGGAACCCATTTCCATGGAAACTCCGATTGGTGATGACGAAGATTCGCACTTGGGTGATTTCATCGAAGATGCCAATGTCGTATCACCTATCGATGCGGCCACTATCAATAGCCTTAGCGAAACCACGCGAAACGTCCTTGGGTCGCTGACGCCACGCGAAGCAAAAGTGTTGCGTATGCGTTTTGGGATTGATATGAACACCGACCATACGTTGGAGGAAGTGGGCAAGCAGTTTGATGTCACCCGCGAGCGTATTCGCCAGATCGAGGCCAAAGCCTTGCGTAAACTCCGCCACCCAAGTCGTGCGGAATTGCTTCGTAGCTTCCTTGATTCCGAATGACCCTGATCATGTCAAGGCGTAAATCCGCTGCGGTTGAGTAATCACCGTTTTACCATTTTCGGGCCTGTAGCTCAGTTGGTTAGAGCAGGGGACTCATAATCCCTTGGTCGTAGGTTCGAGTCCTACCGGGCCCACCAATAAAAACAAGCACTTAAGCATGGCGGCTTAGGTGCTTGTTGATTTTTCGCTGCAATTACGCTGCACTTAGCTGGAAATCAAGTGCAGCGGAGGTGCAGCGCAATGGCGACGATCAACGCTTGACGGGACCGCTATGGGCAGGTCATCGGCTGGCAAGCCATTGTCAGAAAAAAAGGTTTCCCGACGCAAACCAAGACGTTTAGGACCAAGGCCGAAGCCCGTGATTGGGTGGCGGTCGTCGAGTACGGACCTTGCGGCGCTGGCGAGAAGCGCAACAGGAAGGTCGAGGCGACCGGCATCCCACGGCCGAACGTCCACGCCCGGCGAATGCCCTGAGCGAGGAAGAGCGACAGATCATCCTGAAGGTATGCAGCCAGCCCGACTATGCCCACCTGCCGCTGTTATCTTGACAAATATCGGCTTGGCCCTGTTTATTCGGGAAAACAGGTGAATGTTAGGCGGGGTTGGAGGTAATTTGGGTCAGATTCAGGATCACTCACAGACAAACAGGCGTGTCATTCGTGGTTTGCAGCAGCTGGACTTGGAGAAAAAGGGCGTTTGTTCTTCCTATACTCCGGCAGTTCGCTGATCTCCCTGGCCCTGTCCAAATGGACCGCCAAGCGCTTCACCGGGGCGCGCGTCATCGAGCAGCCCAGCAACCGCACCGAGCAGCGGTTGTTGGAGACCGTCGCGCGCCTCGCCCGGCAGGCCGGCATCGGCATGCCGGAGGTGGCCATCTACGAGTCGCCCGAGGTCAACGCCTTTGCCACCGGCATGTCGCGCAACAATGCCCTGGCGGCCGTGAGCCGCGGCCTGCTGAATACCATGGATCAGGCCGAGGCGGTGCTGGCGCACGAGATCAGCCACGTGGCCAACGGCAACATGGTGACCCTGGCCCTGATCCAGGGCGTGGTGAACACCTTCGTCATTATCTTCGCTCGGGTCATCGGCCACACGGTGGACCGCGTGGTGTTCAAGAACGAACGCGGCCATGGCTCGGCCTTCTGGATCATCACCATCATCGCCAAGATGGTGCTGGGTATCCTCGCCACCCTGATCGTCATGTGGTTCTCGCGCTATCGGGAGTTCCGCGCCGACGCCGGTACGGCCCAGCTGCCGGACCAGCTGGCCGCCTTCGGCATCAACAGCGGCCTGCGGGAGGGTATCGGCCGCCTGTTCAGCTCCCACCCGCCGTTGGAGGAACACATCGAGGCCCTGCGGGCCGTGGCGTGATCAGGTCGTCTCCTTGCCGGGGAGGCCGTCGATCAGGCCGGCGCCCCTCTCGAGCAGGAAGTCGAGGAAGGTGCGTGCCACCAGCGAAAGCTGTTTGCCCGGCATGTGAACGGCAAACCAGCGACGGTTGAGGGGAAAGCCCGCCACGTCCAATACGCAAAGCTGGCCGGTGGCCAACTCCAGACGCAGGCTGTGCAGAGAGAGCACAGAGACCCCCAGTCCGGCCATCACCGCTTGCTTGATGGCCTCGGTGCTGCCCAGCTCCATGTGCGAGCGCAGTGTCAGACCCTCGTCTTCGAACAATCTCGTCAGCGCTTGACGCGTACCGGAGCCGGGCTCTCGTGCGAGAAAGCGTTCCTCGACGAGGCGCTGCAGAGTGATCGTCTTTTCCCGCGCCAGGGGGTGGCCGGTGCTGGCGACGGGCACCAAGATGTTGTCGAGGAAGGGGTAGGCCACCACGTCGAGGGACTTTGGTGGTTCGCCCATGATGACGAAATCGTCCTCGTTGTTCATCAGCCGTTCGAGCAGGATACTCTTGTTGGTCACCCGCAGACTGGGTTCCACCTCGGTGTAGTCGTGCAGAAAGCTGCCCAGCAGATGAGGCATGAAATACTTCGCGCTGGTCACTGTGGCGACCTGCAGGAACCCCTTCACCTCCCCCTGGATCTCGACGATACCGTCACCCAGTGTGGCCAGGCGGTGGAGGATGTCTTCGGCGGCCGCTACCACGACCTTCCCGGCCCGGGTGAGATGCAACTTCTTGCCGACTCGCTCGAACAAGGGCATGCCCACCACATCACTGAGTTTCTTCACCTGCATGGAGACGGTGGGCTGGGTGAGGTGCAGGGCCTCGGCTGCGCGCGTGTAGCCACCGGTGTGGGCCACGGTGACCAGGATCTGCAGCTGGCGCAGGGTGGCATGGCGGACGAGGGCGTTCTTGTCGAGTGAACTCATAGATGAAAGTCTATCACGAAGATCGAAATTATCGATTTTTATTTATGATGATGTCTGGCTATTATTCCTGTCACACGGTGATTGACACCGTTGCAAGTAGTCCCCGAACAAGACGATCAACAACGATCAACCTAAAGAGGAGAGCACGATGGCCAAGACCTATAACGCGGGCGTCAAAGAGTACCGCGAAACTTACTGGATGCCGGAATACACGCCGCTGGATACCGACATCCTTGCCTGCTTCAAGATCACCCCCCAGGAAGGCGTGCCCCGTGAAGAGGCCGCCGCCGCCGTGGCCGCGGAAAGCTCCACCGGCACCTGGACCACGGTGTGGACCGACCTGCTGACCGACCTCGATCACTACAAGGGTCGGGCCTACGCCATCGAAGACGTGCCGGGTGACGACACCTGCTTCTACGCCTTCATCGCCTATCCCCTCGACCTCTTCGAAGAGGGTTCCGTGGTCAACGTGTTCACCTCTCTGGTGGGCAACGTATTCGGCTTCAAGGCCGTGCGTGCCCTGCGCCTGGAGGACGTGCGCTTCCCCATCGCCTATGTCATGACCTGCAACGGTCCGCCCCACGGCATCCAGGTCGAGCGCGACAAGATGAACAAGTACGGCCGTCCCCTGCTGGGCTGCACCATCAAGCCCAAGCTGGGCCTGTCGGCCAAGAACTACGGCCGTGCCGTGTACGAATGCCTGCGCGGTGGCCTGGACTTCACCAAGGACGACGAGAACGTCAACTCCCAGCCCTTCATGCGCTGGCGCCAGCGTTTCGAGTTCGTCATGGAGGCCATCGAGAAGGCCGAGAAGGAGACCGGCGAGCGCAAGGGCCACTACCTCAACGTCACCGCCCCGACCCCGGACGAGATGATGAAGCGCGCCGAGTTCGCCAAGGAGCTGGGTGCCCCCATCATCATGCACGACTTCCTCACCGGCGGTTTCTGCGCCAACACCGGCCTGGCCCAGTGGTGCCGCGACAACGGTATGCTGTTGCACATCCACCGCGCCATGCACGCGGTCATCGACCGCAACCCGCACCACGGCATCCACTTCCGCGTGCTGGCCAAGGCCCTGCGCCTGTCCGGCGGCGACCACCTGCACTCCGGCACCGTGGTGGGCAAGCTGGAAGGCGACCGTGACGCCACCCTGGGCTGGATCGACCTCATGCGCGATTCCTTCATCAAGGAAGACCGCTCGCGCGGCATCATGTTCGACCAGGACTGGGGCTCCATGCCCGGCATCTTCCCGGTGGCCTCCGGCGGTATCCATGTCTGGCACATGCCGGCCCTGGTCACCATCTTCGGCGACGACTCCGTGCTGCAGTTCGGTGGTGGCACCTTGGGTCACCCCTGGGGCAACGCCGCCGGCGCCGCCGCCAACCGCGTCGCCCTGGAGGCCTGTGTCGCGGCCCGCAACCAGGGTCGCGAGCTGGAGAAGGAAGGCAAGGAGATCCTCACCGAGGCCGCCAAGACCAGCCCCGAACTCAAGGCGGCCATGGAGACCTGGAAGGAGATCAAGTTCGAGTTCGACACCGTGGACAAGCTGGACGTGGCGCACAAGTAAGCCGGCCGCAGCGGCCGCCCGTCCCCTCCCGGGGCGGGCCGCCCCGCGGTGACCCGCAACACCAACACCTATCGAGAGGAAATCAGCATGAGCGAAATGCAAGACTACAATTCCAGCGTCAGCGATCCCGCCAGCCGCAAGTTCGAGACCTTCTCCTACCTGCCGGAGATGGGCATGGACGAGATCAAGAAACAGATCGAATACATCGTCAGCAAGGGCTGGAACCCGGCCATCGAGCACACTGAGCCGGAGAACGCCTTCGATCACTACTGGTACATGTGGAAGCTTCCCATGTTCGGCGAGACCGACGTGGACCGCATCATCAGTGAGGCCGAGGCCTGTCACAAGGCTCATCCCTCGCACCACGTGCGCCTGATCGGCTACGACAACTTCGCCCAGTCCCAGGGGGCCTCCATGGTCATCTTCCGGGGACCCATGGCCGCCTGAACCGCGCAGGGATCGTAGCGTCACCACGAGCCCCTGCCCGGACACGCTCCGGACAGGGGCTTTTTTATCAGCCCTTGCGGGTGTGGTTCTACTCCACGGGCGGGAAGGCCCACACCCGCAACGGTTGTCATCAACAAGCAAACTGCATCAAGGGTAGAGACATGAACGATATCGTCGCCGAACAATACAAGGTCACCCAGGAACCCTATTACAAGCCGGTCACCGACGAGGTGGCGCTGTACGACGCCGCCTACGGCGTGCGCATGCCGGTGATGCTCAAGGGCCCCACCGGCTGCGGCAAGTCGCGCTTCGTGGAATACATGGCGTGGAAGCTGGGCCGGCCCTTGATCACCGTGGCCTGCAACGAGGACATGACCGCCTCGGATCTCGTGGGCCGCTTCCTGCTCGACAAGGAAGGCACCAAGTGGCAGGACGGGCCCCTCACCACCGCCGCGCGCATCGGCGCCATCTGCTACCTCGACGAGGTGGTGGAGGCGCGCCAGGACACCACGGTGGTGATCCACCCCCTCACCGACCACCGCCGTACCCTGCCTCTGGACAAGAAGGGCGAGCTGGTGGAGGCCCACCCCGACTTCCAGCTGGTGATTTCCTACAACCCCGGCTACCAGAGCCTGATGAAGGACCTCAAGCAGTCCACCAAGCAGCGCTTCGCCGCCCTCGACTTCGAATATCCCGAGGCCGACATCGAGAGCGAGATCGTCGCCCACGAGACGGGGGTGGATGCCGACACCGCCGCCAAGCTGGTGCAGATCGCCCACCGCGCGCGCAACCTCAAGGGCCACGGCCTGGACGAGGGTATCTCCACCCGCCTGCTGGTGTACGCCGCCCAGCTCATCAACAAGGGCGTGAGTCCCCTGGCCGCCTGCAGCATGACCTTGGTGCGCCCGCTCACCGACGATCCGGACATGCGCGACACCCTGGACGCCGCGGTCACCACCTTCTTCAGCTGAGCGCCCGGCGCGTAACCGACGACCACTTATCGTTATGAGCATCCAACTCGACGACTATCGGGACTGCCTGGAAAAAGCCGCACCGGAGCTGCACGACGCCCTCGAAGGCACCTTCGAGGAGGCCGCGCGGGTCATGTCGCCGGCCGGTCTGCAGACCTATCTGGAGGGCGGCAAGGCACTGTGCAACCTGGGCCGAGGCCACGACCTGGTGGTGAGCTATCTGCAGGAGATGCCCCTGGTGGCCAAGGAGGTGGGCGAGGACGTGGTGGGCGATTGCGTGGGCGCGGCCATGAAGCTGTCGTCCATGACCTCGGGCGAGGTCATCGCCCTGCTGTTCAGTAGCCTGCCCACCGCCGCCCGCCGCCTGGGCGACGCCGAGCTGCTGCGCGCCTATCTGCAGTTCATCCACCAGTTGTCGGCCAAGGCCTCGCGCGGCCTGCGCCCCATGCTGACGCACATGGACGAGCTGCTCTCCAAGCTCACCCTGGGCGGCCTGCGGCGCTGGGCCAACTTCGGCGCCGAGGCCTATCGCCGCGACCTCAGCAATCTGACCCGGTATTTCAGCCTGCAGACCACCGATTCCCTGGCCATGCTGCAGAAGGAGCGGCGCGGGACCCTGTTCATCGACACCCAGCGCAAGCTCAATTTCTATTTGCGGGCGCTGTGGGGACGCGACTTCTTCCTGCGCCCGGCCGCCGCCGACGTGGGCGCGTTCCGGCCCTTCCTCGAGGCGCAGATCCTGCACCTGCCCGATGCCGTGGACGACGCCGGCCCGGTCAAGGGACCGGAGCTGTACCGCGCCATCGCCGCGCACATGGCGGCCCACCTGTGCTACACCACCGAAGGGCTGTCCGGCGAGTCCCTGAGCCCGGCGCAGATGTTCTTCATCGGCCTGTTCGAGGACGCCCGCGTGGAATACAACGCCATCGCCGCCTTCCCCGGCCTGCGCAGCCTGTGGGGCGCCCTGCTGTCGCTGGAACACGAGGCGCCGCCGGAACACCCCACGGTGGAACTGCTGGAGCGCACCGCCCACGCCCTGCTCGACAGCGATCAGCGCACCGGCGACGCCGCGGTGGACGAGGTGGTGGCGCACTTCCATGCCCACATCGATGCCGACCGCGACCTCAACGTCCTCAGCCACAACCTCGGCCTGCGCCTGTTCAACCTGCTGGCCGAGCGCAAGGACGTACCCAGCCTGCGCATTCTGGAATCCCTGCGCATCCCCTACCGCGATGACAACCGCTTCATCTGGCACTTCGACGAACTGTCGTGGGAGGCGGGCGCCGAGTACATTCCCCTCAGCCAGCGCCAGGTGCGCAAGACCGTCTCCGTCATGGAGATGGTCAACGAGATCGATTGCGAGCTGGCCGGCGACGACGCCCAGGAGATCTGGCGCCTGGAGACCCCCTTCTGGCTCGACCAGGAGGGTTGCACCATCAACGAGCTGGAGGGCACTGAGCCCGTCTCCGAGCCCTTCTACTACCACGAGTGGGACTACCAGGTGCAGCTGCACCGCCCCGACTGGGTCACCGTCTACGAGCGGCGCCAGCCCAAGGGCGACCCCGAGGCCATCGACCGCATCCTGCTGGAATACCGCCCGGTGGCGCAGCGCATTCGCCGCATCATCGACCTGCTGCAGCCCGAGGGCGTGATGCGCGAGCGGCGCATGGAAGACGGCGACGAGATCGACATCAATGCCGCGGTGGATGCCATGGTGGCCATCCGCATGGGGCAGCAGCCGGACACCCGCATCACCATGCGCAACGTCATCAAGAACCGCGACCTGGCGGTGGTGGTGTTGCTCGATCTGTCCGAATCCACCAACGAGAAGGTGCAGGGCAGCGACAAGACCATCCTCGAGCTGACCCGCGAGGCCTCGGCCCTGGTGGCCACCGCCATCGACGGCATCGGCGACCCCTTTGCCTTGCATGGCTTCGCCTCCGATGGCCGCCACGACGTGCACTACTACCGTTTCAAGGACTTCCAGCAGAAGTTCGACGACGAGGCCAAGGCCCGCCTGGCCGGCATGCGGGGCGGGCTGTCCACACGCATGGGGGCGGCCATGCGTCACGCCGCCGATCATCTGCAGCGTCAGCCCGAGCGCCGCAAGCTGCTGCTGCTGATCACCGACGGCGAACCGGCGGACATCGACGAGCGCGACCCCCAGCACCTGCGGCACGACACGCGCAAGGCGGTGGAGGAACTGTACACCCGGGGCATCATGAGCTATTGTCTGACCCTGGACCCCAACGCCGACAGCTATGTCAAGCGTATCTTTGGCGAGAACCACTACACCATCATCGATCACGTCGAACGCCTGCCGGAGAAACTGCCGCTGCTGTTCGCCAGCCTGACCTCATAGCCCTAACGGCGAATAGGAACTGCCTATGAAAAAGCCCGACCAACGTTACGTGGGCATCCACAAGGACCAGCTCGGTGGCATGACCGACACCGGCAAGATCATCCGCGATGCCTGGGTGTTCGGCCTGATCCCGGAATCCGAGACCTGCGAGGGCTGGCTGGCCGCCGGCATCGAAGAGCTGTGGCGGAAGGTGGATGCCGAATGGGAGAAGTACGGCTTCCGCGTCGGCGCCCTGCCGGAAGACCTGCGCCAGCGCTATCTGCGCATTCAGGAAGCGGCCGTGCAACGCGCGCGTGCGGCGGGCTGGGACCCGGAGCTGGGTGACGACGACTGAGGCCGCCGCCGTCATGGAGCTTCGATTCGAACGCGGTCCCGAGGTCCGCAGCGAGCAGCGTCACCTGCCGGCGGAGACCTACAACCGGCTGCACGTGCTGTTCGCGCGCAGCGGCCGGCAGGCCCTGTTCGTGCCCATTCGCCCGCTGCAGTTTCTCGCCGCCATCGACCGCGAGGAAGTGGTGTTCGTCGACGGCATGAACCGCCACCTCATCGAGCTGGCCTGGCAGCGTTTCCGGCCCCAGGCGCGCACGGATCTGCACGGCCCCGTGGCCTATCGCTGGGTGTGTTACAGCGAACGCCTGCTGTCCCTGGAGCAACAGTTGCAGGGTGAGTTTCACAAGGCCCTGTTGCAGCTCGACGACCGGCAGTCCGCGCCCGCCGCCGCGGTGACCCCGCTGCCGACGGGCGGCCGGGGGCGGGAAAAACCCGAATGACCCATTCCATTGCGCGGCGCGGGGCCGCCTCTGTCATTGCGAAAAGACGTTGAGGAAAGACATCCATGGCACTCGTTGACATCCGCGACCTGCTGCAGCACGCCAATGCCCACGGCTACGCCGTCGGTGCCTTCGACCTGGTCGGTCTCGAGTTTCTCGACGGCGTGCTGTGCGCCGCCGAACGCGCCCGCGCGCCGGTGCCCGTGGCCATCCTGCTGGATGACGCCACCTCCCTGGACACGGCTGTGCGCGCCATACGCCACGGCTGCAACGGGGTGATGATGGACGTCTCCCATTTGCCCCTGGGGGAGAGAATATCCGCCTCACCCGCTCGGTGGTCGAGATGGCCCATGCCTGCGGCGTGCCGGTGGAGGGCGAGCTGGGGCACGTACCCGGCGTGGAAGGCGAGGACGCCGAACACCATCCCGGCGAGATGAGCTACACCACGGTGGCCGAGGCGCGCGGTTTCGTGGACAAAACCGGGGTGGATTTTCTCGCCATCTCCATCGGCACCGTGCACGGTCGCCTGCAAGACAGGGCGCGACTGGATATGCAACGCCTGAGGCAGATCAACGAGGCCCTCGGCATTCCCTTGGCCATTCATGGCGGCAGCGGTCTGAAGGACGATCAATACCGTCGTCTGATCACCCATGGCGTGGCCAAGATCAATTACTACACGGCACTGACGGATATCGCCGGGCGCCAGATATCTGAGAATGCCGAGAGGGATCGAGACAGTGGCTACAGCGGGCTGGCCAAGGGCGTGGCAGAGGCCATCAGCGGCGAGGTGGAACGTTGTCTACGGGTCTGGGGGAGCGTAGGTCGCGCCGCAGAAGTTATGGCACAATGCCGACCCTGGCAACCGGTGGAGCATGTAATCGTCTATAACGTGTTAGAGAGCGCCATGGCAGACATGCCCATGGTGATGGCCGAAGGCCGGCGACGGTTGGGCATCATTCCTGGCGTGTGAGAGGTGGTGATCGGTGAGGCCGTGCGCGAGGATGCGCACTATCGCTTCACTTGATTGGTGAAGTTCTGCCACTCGGCCGTGATCGACAGTTACCGCGATCATCCGGAGCACGTGGCCTTCGCCAACAGCCTGTTCCGCCCCATTGCCGGAGACCGCATCACCATCGCCCACCGGGTGGGTCGCTATCTGGAACGGCAAGGCCTACTGGAGCGGGATGCTGAAAACAGTTACCTGGCCCCGGATGCGGTGGACGACGATCCGATGACGCCACTGCTGGGGCACTCGATCACTTACCGCATTGCGGTCGGTCCGCAGGCGGGGCGCAAGGTGTTCACTTTGCAAACCCTGCCGGGCAGTGGTGAACCGTTCGATGACAGGGTAGGCAAGGTGGCCGGTTTCAGCCTGCATGCAGGTGTGGCGGCCAGGGCCGATGAACGCAAGAAGCTGGAACGCCTGTGCCGGTATATCAGCCGCCCGGCGGTATCGGAAAAGCGCCTGTCACTCACGCCCAACGGCACCCTCCGCTACCAGCTCAAGACGCCGTACCGGGACGGCACCACGCATGTAATCTTTGAGCCGCTGGATTTCATTGCCCGGCTGGCGGCGCTGGTGCCGAAGCCGCGTGTAAACCTGACGAGATTTCACGGCGTGTTCGCGCCGAACAGCAAGCACCGCGCCCTGGTCACACCGGCGAAGCGGGGCAAAGGCAATAAGCGCCTGACGCACGCTGAGGCAGAAGCGAGCACACCGGTCGAGCGGCACGCCGCAATGACCTGGGCGCAACGCCTGAAACGCGTGTTCAACATCGATATCGAGACCTGCGTTGAATGCGGTGGTGCCGTCAAGGTCATCGCCTGTATTGAAGACCCGGTGGTCATCAAGAAGATACTCAGTCATCTGAAGCAAAAAGCCGAGACTCACGAGTCCAGTCCGTTGCCCGAGAGCCGGGCACCACCGGCTGGGCTGGCACGGGGTCTGTCTACCTGACCCGCCCCAAACAATTCCGAGCGCAATGCTGCGGTCGTTCAGCCGCGGCAGGGATGCGTTTTGCCAGCGGGTCGGGTTGGCCCCGGCTGCCGTGAAAAACGGGCGATTTTTCGGCGGGATTGGTGGTAACTTGGTTCGGATTCAGGACCACTCACTGGCAAACAGGCGTGTCATTCGTGGTCTACAGCAGCTGGACTTGGAGAAAAAGGGTGTTTGTTCTTCCTATACTCCCTATATTCGGCATCCATATAAACGATAATTATTCTCATTGCTAATAGGATTACATCACATCGCTGTGGATCTCCGGCATGCCGCTGACCGGCCCGCATGGCTACGCCTAGCGGACAGGGCGACTTTGTACGCAGGCGATAGACGGCGCGGACGTGGGAAGAGGACAATCTCAAATGAGCTGAGTATTCTTCTTTAATGTAAGAGACAGGTTCACCGCGGGAGATTTTGTGGCCGGTATGAGAAATGGGACTCGGCCTGCATGATTTAAAGGTAAAAAAAGGGCGCGAGAACGCGCCCAATAACGATTAGAGGGAGATACTGAATACGAATGAAACGCATATCAGTGATTCTTAATATAATAAAATAAAAAACAAATTGCAATATGCTTTTCGTAAAATTTCAAGACGTACCATGCGCTCGTTTGGCACTAAACGGAACTCAAGCAGGTACTTGGCGAGGGCATTTGTCTAAGCCGGGGAGCAATGAATAGGGTCAAAGATCCATAACGACGCTGCACTGGAACATAGACTGAGCTTGCGGATCAGGACTAATTGGATCCATCGGCTTTCCGTCCCCAACGCTTCCAGCCAAAGTAGATCAAAAGGGCCGCCAGCAGAATACCTGCCACGATCAGGAAGTAATGGCCAAATGCCGCCATGATGACGCCAAGGTAGTCACCGAAATAAAAAGCGGCAGTGGCCCAGAAGCCGACCCAGAGGCCGGCGCCGATCACGTTGTAGATAAAAAATTTGAGCGGCGCCATACCTGAAGAGCCGGCCACCAAGCCATTGAGTTGTCGGGCTCCTTCGAAGAATCGGGCCACGATGACTACTTCGGCACCATAGCGTTCGTAAAAGTGCTCCACTTTGCTAAGGCGCTCGTGGGTCAGCCCTAGTCGCCCGCCCAGGCGTAACAAAAGGCGTCGTCCTCCAAAATGCCCGACATAAAAGGCCGTGTTGTCGCCTGCAACCGCCGCTACCCAGCCGACACAGATGACCTGCCAAAGAGGAAAATCGCCTTTCGAAGCCAGCAGGGAAGCGGCGATCAGCAAGGTTTCTCCCGGGGCGGGAACGCCGAATGTTTCAAGAAAAAGCGCTAGAAAAAGCGCCCACAAGCCATAGTGCTGCAAAAAGGGGGTGGCTTGTTGCAAAAATTCATGCAGGTGTGACATTCGGGTGCACTCTGAAATTAGGGATGAAATCCGGACAAGCCCGAGCTGAAATATCTTATGTTCGCAAAGAGGTTAACCACTTAACCACTGGCACTCAAGTAATGGATAGGCGGGCTTGGCCAGTAATGGATTCGCATTTCGGTTATTGGCTATCTATTTCATCAAACATGCGCGATCGATTTGCCAGCAGGCGAAGGTGGGCGCGAGGATTGAGAATCATCCTCTGCAGTTGTAATCACGCCTGGCTCAGGGGCCTCAACGGATCTGGGTGTGGGCGTCTGGCTTTCTATGGCTAGTTTCAGACCGTGGCGATAATTCTCCGCTGCCGCTTGAGTCTCTCCGAGCTGGGTGAGTAATTCACCTAGTTCGAAATACGCGGTCGTATCCGGGTGTTCTGATAGGGCGGCTTCATAGTAGCTGCGTGCCTTGCCCCAAAGCTTATTGGCCTTGCTCAAACGCGCCAGGCTCAGGAGCAGTCCCTGGCTGTGTGGATGCCGCTGCAGCCAAGCCTCGGCGGTGATCAGCTGACGGGCCGGAACCTCTGTCAATATGCTGCCATATTCGGCAGCTAGAGCCTCGTCCCAATGGGATTTCAGGTATTTGGAAAGCAGCCTTTCTGCTTGTTCTCTACATCCTAGTGTGGCCAAATGCATAGCGTAGGCGCCGAGCAATTGAGGGCGTTGACGGCTCTTGTGAGGCAGGGATTCCCAGGTTTTTTTCAGCGCGTCTAGATCACGTTTTCTCTGCGCTTGTTCGAAGAGGCCAAGAACAATTTCTGTTTCTATCTCGGCAACTTTTTCCGGGTTCCAGTGTGCATGGCGGCGCAAACGGGGTAGTAGGCGCTCGAGCTCTTTCCATTCCTTGGTTTGCAGGTACAGTTTGCCCAAAAGCCGCATGACATAGGCGTGATCCGGGGCGATTTCTCGCAAATGTTTCAAGGTGGCCAGCGCTTGTTCGGTCTGTTGACGGTCGAGCTGCATTTGGGCTTGCGACAATTCGACCGCAATCTCGGCTTTGGGGTCGCTGACGATGGCTTGGCGGAGATACTTGTCACGACGGTCGTAGGCTTGCAAGCGATGCGCGGCATTGGCAGCGGCGAGGTAGTTGAGCACCGGCGTTTCGCTGTCCGCCGCGTTTTTGCTCAGCAGTTTTTCCGCCCGCTCCCAGCGCCCTTCGGCATATTCCAGCAAGCCATTGATGAGATGGCGACGGGCGCGCTCATGGCGCAGGCGGGCGAGGCGCTTGGATACGACCGCTGGGGTTCGCACGGCGCGGAACCAGAGACGCAAAAGAACGTAGACCAGCCCAAAAGCAAGGAAAAGAAATGCGGCAAACAAACCCAGAGGCATTTCCACCGACCAATTTTTCCATGCCATCAGAACATAGCCGGGCTCATGTAAACCCCAGTAGACCAGGCTGGCGGTGACGCTCATTGCAAGCAAGGCGGTCAGGAGGAATTTCATTTCTTCGCTCCTTGGCGGGCGGCCAGTTTTTGCAAAACAGCCAGGGCCGTACCGATTCGGGGTGGCTGGGCTGTGATGGGGCGATTGAGCAAGGCGGTCAGGCTTGTTTTGATCGGCTGGCTCGCCTTCTCGGAATAATGAGCATTCAGCCAGGAGATCGCTTGTTCCAATGCTTTCCGATAAGCCGATTCGTCGTTTTTCATGACTGCCATTGCAGCGGCTTCCAGCTGCAGTTCCAGTACCTGATTGGATATCAACAGTTCACTGGCCGTTTGCGAGTTGCCCACCGCATGATCATAGTGTCGAACGATGATATGACTGGAAATGGCTGACCAAGCCTGCTCCAGCGCGCCCCTCCAGCCGTTTGGCGTCGCTGGCGAGACGGGTTTTGAATTCGCTGTTTTTGCGGGGGGAGGCAGGCTCGGTGGCGTCGGGCTCAGAGTGCCTGCCTCGGCCATAAGCTGCGAGAGTTCGAGCAGAACGCCGGTCCGGTCTGGGGCTCTGAATTGGCGCAGGATGCTGATTTCCTTGGCCAATGCTTGCCTGACAGGCAAAAGTTCGGGGTTGCCCAGGGCGGCGAGTTGCTGATCAGCGGCCTGCAGAGCCGCGAGACTGGCGGGTACATTTCGCATCAGATCCAGTTGGTAACGGGCGATTCGCAACAAATACGCGATTTCCGCCAGTTTCCAGGCAATGGGGCTATGCCTGACCAAGGTGCTGTTTTGGGCCAAAGCCTTCTTGAGCGTGGTGACGGTTTGTGCTTGTTGGTGCAATTGCTGTTGCAGTTGGGCGATGCGTTGTTCGAATCGTTGCTGCAATGCCGTGATTTCAGAGCGGGGTGCAAGCGCCGCGATCTGTCCTTCTAATGAGTGCATGGCGGCGAGGGTGCGGGAGTTATCGGCCTGCTCGCTTTGCAAGGTCTGGCGAAGTTGCAGCCAGACCCAATAACCCGCTCCTATTCCGCCGCCGGCAATCAGGAGGGCGAACAGACTGAGAAGCACGGCCAGCGTGGCGCCCGAACGGTGAGAAGATTGGGTTTTTTGGGCATCGGTTGAAGAAGGCGAGGCCGCTCTTTTGTCGCTTGCTGTGGATCTGGATGGGGTGTTTGCCGTTGTTTTGTCCGATTCGCTCATGAGTGCGTTTGATTCCGTTGCGGCGCCCAGTCGATCAGCGCTTTGAACATGGTTTCGTCGCTGGGGTCCGGTGCGATGACGGGATGGGCATGGCCGAGTTCGCGCGCCGCCTTTGCAATGCGTTCGCCACCCACGATGAGTGGCGTTTTACGCAGCCACATTTGCCCGAGTTTGCCGATCATGTCGTATAGATTGCGCAGGCCTTCGACGCTGGTGATAAGGACGGCGCCCACTTCGCCGCGAGACCAATGATAGAACAATTCGCCGGTGTCCGTGTCAGGCCGCCCGCGTCGATAGGCATTGGCATACACTACCCGCGCACCTCGTTCGCGCAGTGTGTCGCCCAATACTTCGCGGCCGCCATCGCCTCTGAAAATCACGACGTTTTGCTCGTGCATGTCCGCCAGTTGGGTTTCGGCCAATAAGGCTTCGCTGTCGAAACGCCGCTCGGGACGCAGATCCACATGCACGCCATGACGTTCGAGTTCACGCGCAGATCGGGCGCCGATGGCGGTCGTGCGCAGGGTCGATGGCCATCTGCGGCGGGCGTTGACAAGGTTCATCGTCTTATTGACGGCGTTGGGGCTGATGAATATCGCCAGATCGAATTCGTCGAGCCGGTCGATGATGTCCAACAAGGGTCTGCGATCGGGCGGATCGATGATTTCAAGCACCGGAAACAGAATAGGCACGCCTCCGGCCGCGCTTATCTGCTCGGCCAGGGTGCCGGCCTGGTGTGCAGGCCGCGTCACCACCACCCCGATGCCGGCCAGGGGCGCGCCGCTTTCGTATGATGTGTTGAGCTCAGTCATGATGGGCTGTCTTGGGGTTCTCGGTTGGGGGGAGGATTCCCAGATGATGGAGCACTCTGTCGGCCCCTTGTGCAAGCAAGTGTTCGGCCAGCATCGTGCCCAAGTCCTCAGCCTCGGCGGGTTCGCTGCTGGCTTCGGCGCGATAGGTTTCACTGCCATCGGGCATGCCGATCAGAGCGCGCATGTGAACTTTCCCATCACGCATTTGGGCATACGCAGCGATGGGTACTTGGCAACCGCCGTTGAGACGGGTATTGAGCGCCCGTTCGGCGCTGACGCACAGCCGTGTATCACGGTGCTCCAGTGGCGCGAGCAAGTCCAGAATGTGCGCATCCTCAAGCCGGGTTTCTATGCCAAGGGCTCCCTGGCCGATGGCTGGAAGTGATTCTTCGGGGGTCAGGAATGATCGAATGCGCTCGCCGAGGTCCAGGCGCTTGAGTCCTGCTGCGGCAAGGAGAATGGCGTCGTACTCGCCGGCATCGAGCTTGGCCAGGCGCGTATTGAGGTTGCCGCGCAAGCTCTGCACGCGCAGGCGCGGATGGTGGGAGAGGATCTGCATTTGACGCCGCAAGCTGGAGCTGCCGACGACGGCTTTCGCTGGGAGTTCGGAGGGATGAGCATAGGTATTGGAAACGAAAGCATCGCGTGGATCTTCGCGTTCGAGAATCACCGCCAGGCCAAGATCCTCGGGAAAGTCTACCGGCACATCTTTCATGGAATGGACGGCGATGTCGGCCTCGCCCTGTAACAAAGCGTACTCGAGTTCCTTGACGAACAATCCCTTGCCGCCTATTTTCGCCAAGGGGCTGGCCAGTAGCTGGTCGCCGCGCGTGCTCAATGGCATCAGTTCGATCGTTAGCGCTGGATGCAAACTTTTCAAGCGGCGTGCGACCTCCTTGGCCTGCCAGAGGGCGAGGGGGCTTTTTCGGGTGGCGATGCGAAGGCGGTCAGACATGATTCGGTTTCCGTCCGATGAAACGGTTGAAGTATAAAGGAATCACGGCCTCGGCGGTGTCAGTATCGGCAGGCGAGATCGCTCGCACCATCAAAATCGATCTGCCGCCAGGCCTCGTATACCATGATCGAGGCGGCATTGGAAAGATTGAGGCTGCGATTGTTGGGGCGCATGGGCAATTTGAGCCACTGGTCGGGCGGCCAACGATCCAGTACGCTTGAAGGCAAGCCTCGGGTTTCAGGGCCGAACAAAAAAGCATCGCCCGCCCGATAGCTTGGGGCCGTATATAAGGTGCCTCCACGGGTGGTCAATGGGAACAGGCGGGCAAAGGCTGTAGTCTCAAGAAAAGCCTCCAGCGACGGATGTACCCGCAGATCGGCCCACTCATGGTAATCGAGTCCGGCACGGCGCAAACGCCGGTCATCGAGGCGAAAGCTCAGCGGCTCGATGAGATGCAACTGGCAGCCCGTGTTCGCGCACAGGCGGATGATGTTGCCGGTATTTGGAGGAATTTCTGGTTGATAAAGGACAACGTGAAACATGAATCTCAGTGTAGTTGACAAGCGTCTGGCCGTCGATTTTTGTGGCCTCGAGTTGGCCTCGCCGCTGGTTTTGTTGTCGGGATGTGTGGGCTTTGGCGAAGAATACACGCGGATCGAGGCTTTCTCCAACCGCGAGGTCGGTGCGATCTGTCTTAAGGGCACCACGCTGGCACCGCGGCTGGGCAATCCGCCTCACCGCGTGTATGAGACGCCCTGCGGCATGCTGAACGCCATCGGCTTGCAAAACCCGGGAGCCCACCAGGTGGTGAATGAAATCCTGCCGCAGCTGGATTTTTCCGAGACGCGTTTCATCGCTAACGTGTCCGGTTCCACCGTGGAGGAATACGTGGAGGTGGCTCGCCTGTTCGACGATTCGCCCATCGATGCCATAGAGATCAATATTTCCTGCCCCAACGTCAAGGAAGGTGGTGTGGCATTCGGTAACGATCCGGATATGTCGGCCAGAGTGGTCGAGGCCTGCCGTGCGGCGACGAACAAGCCATTGATCACCAAGCTTTCCCCCAATCAGACAGACATCGCCGAAAATGCGCGCCGTTGCATCGAAGCCGGCACGGATGGATTCGCCGTAATCAACACTCTGATGGGTATGGCCATAGACGTGGAGCAGCGCGAGCCGATCATCGGCAATAACCAGGGTGGATTGTCCGGTCCGGCGATCAAGCCGCTTGCCGTGCTGAAGACCCACCAGGTCTACCAGGTCGCAAGGCCCCACGGCATTCCGATCATAGGACAAGGCGGCGTGGCCTCGGCCCAAGACGCACTGGAGTTTTTGATTGCCGGCGCCACGGCGGTCGGCGTGGGTACGGCGCTGTTCTACGACCCCTTGATCGTTGGCAAAATCAATGCGGGCCTGGCCGCCTATCTTGACCGCCATGGGCTCGATCATATTTCTCATCTGACCGGTAGCCTGATGCTGCATGGAGCGACCAGCGCATGCGGCTGAGATTGTCCGCCGGGAATAAATCCCCGGTACGTTTCGTCATACACGAGTCGGCTGCCGGATTTAAGGGGGGGTGACGGAACCGCGCCGTGCTTGTAGTTCCTGCGTCCGTGAGGAATGTCGCCGACAGCGTTTGAATCTAGGCATGAACAGACCTTAAAGACATGAACCAAGCTGTTTCCAACATGCACATGATCCGTCGCCGCTCGCTGGCCGGCGTGTGGCTGCGGTTTTTGGGGTCCATGAACCTGGCCATCACCTTGCTGGTGGCCGTGGCGGTGGCTTCTGTCATCGGCATGGTGATTCCCCAGAATCAGCCTTTTCCCGATTATGTGTTGCAGTTCGGGCCGTTCTGGTTCCAGGTATTTCACGCGCTTGGGTTGTACAACGTCTATTCCTCGGCCTGGTTTGTGGCGATTCTGGCTTTTCTGGTGATTTCCACCAGCGTGTGCGTGGTGCGCAATGTGCCTGGCATGCTGCGCGAGATGATTCGTTTCCGGACGAACGTGCAAGCAAAGTCTTTGCGCCAGATGCGTGATCTTGCTGAGCGGGATACGGCGGTGGAAATGCAGATTGTGCTGGCGCGGGCCGAACGACTGCTGCGTAATCGGGGCTGGCGTTTGCGTGTCTTACGGCAAGGCGGCACAGTGATGCTGGCGGCGGTGAAGGGAGCGAGCAATCGCCTCGGTTATCTGCTGACGCATATCGGTCTGGTTGTGATTCTTCTGAGCGGTGTCATAGACGGCAACCTGCCGGTGCAGATAGCGATGGCGATGCAGGGCCTTCATGTCGATACGCAGATGGATGTGCCCGCCTCACAGGTGCCTGCCGACAGCCGTTTGGGGCCGGGCACGGTGGCGTTTCGAGGCGATGTGACCGTGCCCGTGGGGGACAGCACCGATGTGGTGTTTCTGAAATTCGGCAAGGGTTACCTGGTGCAGGATCTGCCATTCACCCTGACGCTCAAGGATTTCACTGTAGAACGCTATCGCAGCGGACCTCCCAAGGATTTCGTCAGCCGCGTGCTCGTGCATGACGCTGCGACAGGTCAGACCGTACATGCGACGATAAGCGACAACCATCCTCTCATGTTCCATGGCTATGATATCTATCAGACCAGCTTTGGCGACGGGGGTTCCCGCTTGCAATTCAAGGTATGGCGATTTACCAACGGTGGCGAGCGCACCATGCAAGGCGACGTGTTCCAGAACTATCCCCTGAAAGGCGGTGCGCAGCCCTTGATGCTCGATCTGGTCAATTTTCGCCGTTTCAACATTATCGGTACGCAGGCGGATGACAGGGGGCCGAGTTTCACCTATAAGATTCGTCGTCCCGATGGCGTAGCGATGGAATACCTTAATTACATGCGGCCGCAGAAAATCGACGGCCGTTTGTACTATTTGAGCGGCGTTCGTTCCAGTCCTGCCCAGGATTACCGGTTTCTGCGTATCCCGGTGGGTCCTGAAGGCGGCGTGCGCCATTTCATGCAACTGGCTGCCGCCCTGCATAATCCGGAGGCCAGGCACAAGGCGGCTGACGCTACGGCGGTTCAAGCGGCGCAAGCGATGGGCAAAGAAAGTCCAGCGGTGGAGCAACGCACCACTGCGGCAGTGAATCGCCTGCTCAATCTGTTTGCCGCGGGTGGCCTGAATGCAATCTATGCTGATATCCGCACGCGTGTTCCCAAAGCTAAACAGGCGGGCGTAGCCGCCGCTTCCATGCAGATTGTCGATCAGTCTCTATTGAATCTCTACCGGCAAGTGCTGTGGAAGGATGGCGGAAAGGGAATGACGCCAAAAGACGTAGCTTGGCTGCAGGCCGCCATACCCGCTTTAGGGGTGCTGCCGCAATACAGCGCGCCTTTCTATCTGCAGTTGACCGGTTTCCATCAGGTGTTGGCCTCGGGACTGCAGGTGACTCATTATCCAGCGACGACGGCAGCCTTCCTTGGCGCCGCAATGCTTATGCTTGGCATCGTATTGATGTTTTTCGTTCCTTATCGCCGCCTCTGGTTGCGGCTCGAACCGCGTGCGGATGGCGGTACATATTTGCTCATGGCGGGTACCAGCAATCGTCATGCCATGGATTTTTCCCGCCAGTTCCGCCAGTTGCATGAGAAACTGTTTGCCAGGCTGGATTGATGCTTGATTTGTTCGGAGATTGACATGCCCATATCGCGCGATATTCTGGAAGACTTGGACGAGCCTTCGCTGCTGCGCCGCCTAACGGGACGAGACTGGCTGTGGGCGCTCCTGGTGCTGATCGGCACGGCCATCGCATTCGATCGTTTTCATGCGGATTTTGGAACGATTCAGGACGTTCTATTGGCCTCGACCGCTGCCGGAATGATCGCCCTGGGCTGGTTCTGGCGTCAATTCGAGGGGTTCAGCCTGGCGGTGACGGTCTTGAGTCTGTCCGCCATCGCGCTCTATGGAAACAGCTTGGCCGCTGCCCATCGAGATCCCTTGTTGTTATTCCTGCTTTCCAGTCCGGTGGCCATCACTTGGTCGTGCGCATTATTTCTTCTCGCCAATGCTATTTATCTGCTGGGGCTTGCCGTGCGTTCCGATAGCGCCTCTCAGGGTTTGCTGTCATGGGGCAGCCGTCTGACCTGGGCGGCGGTGACGATGGGCTTCGTCGCCCTGATGGTGCGCTGGCGCGAATCCTATCTGCTGGGGCCAGCAGAGGCGCAGATACCGATCAGCGATCTGTTCGATGTGTTCGTGTTGTTTAACGTGGTGACCGGCCTTTTGTACCTGTATTTCGAAACCCGCTACCGGCAGAAGTCGCTGGGTGGATTGGCGCTGCTTATCGTCAGTGCCGCCTCGCTTTTCACATTCTATTTGATGTTTCAATTCCACGGTGCGCATATCGGTCCGGTTAATCCTGAATTGCGCAGTTATTGGATCAAGATTCATGTGCCTGCGCTGTTTATCGGTTATGGCGCTTTCGCTATTGGAGCGATGGTGGGCGGCGCTTGGCTGCTACGTGCCCGTGCCGAACGTTTGTATCCTGATGGCCGAGTGACGCGGCGGCTGCCTGACCTGCAGACGCTGGATGATGTGATGTACCGTTACAACGCGCTGGGTTTTGTTTTTCTCACCCTGGGAACGATCCTCGGTGCCTTGTGGGCCGAACAAGCTTGGGGAGCGTATTGGTCTTGGGATCCGAAGGAAACCGAAGCGCTGGTGGTGTGGTTGAACTATGCCGCCTGGCTGCACATGCGCTATACCAATGGCTGGCGGGGTAAGACGATGGCAATCTGGACTATCGTCGGCCTGTTGCTGACCACGGCTGGATTCATCGGCGTGGATGTGTTCCTGCCCGGTCTACACTCGTTCGGTCGCCTATGAGCGGCTGGGAGATTAGATGAAATTGGAAGAAACAGCGGGTCGCTTGCCGGCCCGAAGGCGCCGTTCCACGGCGGCGGTGGTCCTTGAATTCCTGGGATCGATGAATCTGGCCATTACTCTGCTGGTGGCGGTTGCGGTGGCCGCTGTGATCGGTACCGTTTTGCAGCAGGATCAGGCCTATAGTGATTATCAGCTCAAGTTCGGGCCATTTTGGTTCCAGGTGTTCAAGGCACTGGGTTTATACGACGTTTATTCCGCCGGCTGGTTCCTGTTCATTCTCGCTTTTCTGGTGACTTCGACGAGTGTGTGCGTGTGGCGCAATGGACCGGCCATGTTGCGTGAAATCCGCCGCTTTCGCCTCGATGTGCAAAGCAAATCGCTGGAGCGGATGCGTCTGCACGCAAAAATCGAAACCTCTTCCGAGCTCGCCGGGGTAAGCGCCCGCGCCGAACGGCTGTTACGCAACAACGGCTGGCGTTTGCGTCGCGCGGAGCACGCAGGGGTCATCACTCTGGCCGGCATGAAAGGTGGCGCCAATCGGCTCGGCTACCTGCTCACCCATGTGGGAATCGTGGTCATTCTCGCCGGCGGTCTGATGGATAGTAAACTGCCGTTGCAGTACAAGCTCGTCAGCGGTCAACTGAAGGTGGAAACCCGTGACCTGCCAGCCTCGAAAGTGCCGGCCGACAGCCGCTTGGGGCTTGGCACCTTTTCTTTTCGGGGCAATATCAGCATTCCAGAGGGATCGACCGCCAATTTCGTTTATCTGCCCATGGGAGATGGTTTTGTCATCCAGAAATTGCCATTTGATCTGACGGTGAAGAAGTTCACTGTCAAGCATTACATCACTGGCCAGCCATCGGACTTTTTGAGCCAGGTGGTGCTGCACGATCCCCGCAACGGCAAGACAATCGAGAAGACCATCCGCGTCAATCATCCGCTCGTCTATGATGGCTATGAAATCTATCAGGCCAGTTTTGGCGACGGCGGCACGAAACTCGATTTCACTGCCTGGTCCCTCGATGGCGGAAAACAGACTAAGGGCAAGGGTGCGGTGTTCGGCCGCTATGCGCTGGGAACCGGCAGCGATGCACGCTCTCTTGAGCTAGAAGATTTCCGCCTTTTCAACATCGATCAACTTCCGGGCGCGCGCGGCCAGACCACACCGCGTAATCTCGGCCCCAGCGTGACATTCAAGCTGCGCGATGCCCAGGGCGTGGCGCGCGAGTACGTCAATTACTTTGCTCCCCAGCTTATCGATGGACAGATGTATTACCTTAGCGGGGTACGCGCCTCTCCTGCCGAGCCTTTTCGTTATCTGCACATTCCTGCGGGTCCGCATGGAGGCGTAGAGCGTTTCATGGCTATGGCGGCGGCCCTGCACGATCCTGGCGTACTGAAACGTGTCGCTGGGCGAATGGCTGAGGCGGCTTTACAAGCCGCCCGTGTGAAGAATGAGAAGATGCGCGCGCGTGTCACCGACTCCACGGTTCATCTCCTCAATCTGTTTGCTCGTGGTGGTTATGACATGGTATTGGCGGATATTGAAAAGCGCGTGCCCAAGGATCGCCGCCAAAGCGCCGCCGACGTATTTTTGAAGGTGCTCAATTCAGGTCTGGAAGGCGTCTATGCGCACGTACTCGCCCAGCAGGGGATCACCCAGCCAACGCAAAAGGACTGGAATTGGTTCCAGCGCGCGGTGCCCACCCTCAGTGTTCTTTCAGAGTATGGCGCGCCTTACTATTTACAGTTCACCGGATTCAAGCATATCCAGGCCGCCGGCCTGCAGATTACGCATCATCCCGGGACCGTGGTTGTTTATACCGGTGCAGCCATGCTGGTGCTCGGCGTATTTCTGTTGTTTTTCCTTTCACACCGGCGGATATGGGTGCGTATGGAATCGCGCGGGGAAGGCGGTACGAATGTCCTCTTTGCTGGCACCACCAACCGCAATCCTGCAGATTTCGAACGCGAATTCAATCGCTTGAAAGAGATTATGTTTGCACCATTGAAGCCGGATCGAATACCGGAACGATAAAGGGAGAAGACGATGTCAGTACCACAGGATCATTTGCTAGAAGACCTCAGCCGCCCCGCTTTGTGGCGCCGACTCGAAGTGGCCGATTGGCTTTGGGCCATCCTGGTGGCCAGTGTGACGGGCTGGGTATTTGTGGATTTCAACGGCATGCTCGGCATTTACCAGCAGATCATTCTGTTGGGCGCAGGCGCGGGTCTGATCGGCCTGGGATGGTACTGGAAGCCGATGCGCGTCTTCTCTCTGACGGTGGCTGGGCTGAGCTTGCTCGCCATCTGGCTGTATGGAGGCCAATACGCCGCTGGCGAGAGTAACCCGATTCTCAACTGGGCCTTGTCCAGCCCATCAGCAATCGCCTGGATGGAGGGCTTCTTTCTTGCGGCCACCCTCGCTTACGGCTTCGGTCTGATCGTGGCAAGCGACCGGCTCTCGCAGCGCAGTCTGACGCTAGGCAGTGCTTTGACATGGGGCGCGGTGACCATGGGGTTCGTCGGCTTGATGGTGCGCTGGCGTGAATCTTATTTGATTGCGCCTGAGTTCGGACATTTTCCGGTGAGCAATCTGTTCGATGTGTTCGTACTGTTCTGCGTTATCACCGGCTTGTTGTATCTGTATTATGAAACGCGCTACCGCCAGCGCGCACTGGGCGCTCTGGCGCTTCTTGTCATCAGCGCCGCGGTAGCTTTCCTGATTTATTATACCGCCGCGCATCATGCCGATAAAATCATGCCGCTTGTGCCGGCGCTGAAAAGCTACTGGATGAAAATCCATGTGCCGGCCAATTTCATCGGTTATGGTTCTTTCGCCTTTTCCGCCATGGTGGGTCTGGCCTATTTGTTGCGCGCGCGCGCCGAACGCTTGCATCCAGAAGGTCGCGTGGCGCGGCGTCTACCCAGCCTGGAGATGATGGACGACATCATGTACCGCTACATTGCCGTGGGTTTTGCCTTTTTCACGCTGGCTACCGTACTGGGCGCCTTGTGGGCGGCCGAGGCATGGGGCGGTTACTGGTCATGGGATCCCAAGGAAACCTGGGCGCTGATCGTCTGGCTGAACTATGCTGCTTGGCTGCATATGCGCTTTAGCAAGGGTTGGCGTGGGCGTCCGCTGGCCATCTGGTCGTTCGTTGGCCTGCTGGTGACTACTTTCTGTTTCATGGGCGTGAACATGTTCCTCTCAGGGTTACATTCTTACGGCAAGCTCTGAGCAAGACAGTCTTGTGTCTCGCTCGACCATGTATCACACTGGGCGGGTGAGCGTATCCTCCAAGTCAGCCAAGCCGGCAGTCGCAAAGACCCAACAGCGGGTCTTGCGTCTGCTCAGTTACAATATTCAGGTGGGTATTACCATCCGCCGTTATCGTCACTATCTGACCCATAGTTGGAAGCATGTCCTCCCCTATCCGGAGCGCATGGAAACCCTGCGCGCCATCGGCCAGTTCATTTCCGGCTTCGATATCGTCGGCCTGCAGGAACTCGATGCCGGAAGTCTGCGCAGTGGTTTCGTCGATCAGGCCGAATACTTGGCGAGAATAGGGAGTTTCCCTTTCTGGTATACGCGCACCAATCGCCGCCTCGGGCATTTCGCCCAGCATGCTCTCGGTTTACTGAGCCGTTATCCTGCCCATTGCGTGATAGAGCATCGTCTGCCGGGCAGAATACCCGGCAGGGGCGCACTGGAAGCGCATTTCGGTTCCAAGGAAAAACCTTTGGTGGTCGTTTTGCTGCATCTCTCGCTCGGTCGGCGGGCGCGCCGCCAGCAGTTCGATTACGTAGCCGAAGTGATTGCTCGGCATGACTATGTGGCGGTCATGGGCGACCTCAATTGTCAGCCCGAATCACGGGAGGTGGGCGAGTTGCTGGATAAGACCACCCTATGCCTTGCCCCGCACGGTGCTCGCACCTACCCCAGTTGGTCGCCGACGCAGGCCTTCGATCACATCCTGCTGAGCCCTTCCCTGCAAGTGCGCGAAGTGAAAGTCTATCCAGTGACATATTCCGACCATTTGCCGGTAGGTGTTGAGATCCTGCTTCCAGATGATCTACAACTGAGTGTTTCTGCCGATCAGAAGGAGAAGTTCTTGCATGAGCGACAAAATGAGCGATGAAGGCGTGATTATTTTCGGAGAAGTCCTGTTCGATTGCTTCGGTGATGACTGCCGGCTTGGAGGCGCGCCATTTAACGTCGCCTGGCATTTGCAGGGCTTTGGGCTCGCGCCGCGCTTTGTCAGCCGTATAGGCAATGATGGGCTGGGCGCCAAGGTTCGTGAGCGCATGCAAGCCTGGGGTATGGACACCCGCTGGTTGCAGACGGACAAGCAAAGGCCTACCGGTCGGGTCATAGTTAAACTGCAGAATGGCCAGCCAAGTTACGAGATTCTAGACGCACAGGCCTATGATACGATCGATGTTCCCTCTGGACTCGAGTCCGAGGAGGCTGTGCTGTATCACGGCACCCTGGCCTTGCGGCATGAGCACAACTGCCACGTGTTGGAACGTCTGCGAAAGCGGAAACAGGTCTTTCTCGACCTCAATCTGCGCGCTCCCTGGTGGCGACCGGATGAAGTGGAGCTTCTGCTTCCGGGTACGCATTGGCTCAAGCTCAATGACGAGGAATTTGAGCTCCTGGCGAGGCCTGGGGAGTCACCTGCGGCATTTGCCAAGCGTTACCATCTGCCTGCCCTGATTATCACTCTCGGTGCCCAGGGCGTGAAGCTGTGGTGGAATGATGTGTTGATTTTTAGCCCGGCGCCATCCATTTCCGACCTGGTCGATACGGTGGGTGCGGGCGATGCCTTCAGCGCAGTCGTACTTTATGGGGTTCTTCATGACTGGGAGTGGCCCCTGATCCTTAGGCGTGCAGGAGACTTCGCTGCGCGGGTGTGTCGTCAGCGAGGTGCCTTGATCGAAGAAAAACGCATTTACGAAGAAGTGTTGCATGACTGGAAGCAAGCGGATGACTGATTCCGAAGGCTTGTATCTGCTGCATATCAGCCTGCATGGATTGGTGCGCGGACACGACCTTGAGTTGGGCCGAGACGCCGACACGGGTGGGCAGATCCTCTATGTCCTCGAATTGACGCGCGCACTCGCGGCGCGGAAAGATGTCGCCCGCGTTGATCTGCTCACCCGCCGTATTCACGATCAGCGCCTTGCCCTGGATTATGCACAACCGGAAGAACTGTTGACCGAGGATGGTAAGGCAAGGATAGTGCGCATCCCCTTCGGTCCGCGCCGCTATCTACTCAAAGAGCGGCTATGGCCCTATCTGGATTCTTTCATAGACAATGCCTTGCGGCATATTCGTGCCGTGGGGCGCGTCCCTGACGTCATCCACGCACATTATGCAGATGCAGGATGGGCCGGAGCACGGCTCGCCGCCCTGCTGGGAGTGCCTTTCATCTTTACCGGACATTCGCTCGGACGAGAAAAGCGCCGCCGCCTGATCGAAAGCGGACAAGACCCGGCCCGGGTCGACGCGCGCTACTGCCTTCCGGAACGTATTGAAGCCGAGGAGTATGCGCTGGACATGGCCTCTCTGGTGATTGCCAGCACTCGCCAGGAGGTCGAGCAACAATACGCGCAATACGCCAACAGCGACAGCGCGCGTATCCGGGTGATTCCTCCTGGCGTCGATTTGGGGCGCTTCAAGCCGCCGGGACGTCTTCGCATGCATGGTTTCTATCGGCAACAGATCGAGCGTTTTCTCAGACATCCACGCCGCCCATGGATTCTGGCGCTGGCGCGGCCGGACGAGCGCAAGAATCTGGCAGCGCTGGTTCACGCCTATGGCGAACGCCCGGCATTGCGTGAACGCGCCAATCTGGTGTTGGTGGCTGGCAGCCGGGAGCGCATCGCCACGCTCGACGCAGGATCTCGCCATGTGTGGCGGGAGCTTCTGGAACTGATTGATGATTATGATCTCTACGGGCAGGCGGCCTACCCCAAGAAACACACCGCCGCTGACGTGCCCGAACTCTATCGACTGGCGGCGGCCAGTCGGGGCGTGTTCGTCAATCCGGCATTGACCGAACCTTTCGGGCTCACCTTGCTGGAGGCGGCGGCCAGTGGTTTGCCGGTGGTTGCCACCGACGACGGCGGACCGCAGGAGATTCTCAGGCATTGCCGCAATGGTGTGCTGATCGACCCCTTGGATGTGGAGGGGTTGGGGGGGGCTCTGGAAAGCGCGCTTTCCGATCCTGCGCGCTGGCGTCGCTGGGCGCAAAATGGCTTACGCGGGGTGCGCCGCCATTATAGCTGGAGCGGGCACGCTGAACACTATATGCGCGCACTGAAACGCCTGGTTGCTCACCGCCGGCGTCTGGTTCGTAGTCCCCGCAAGAGCCGCCTGCCCACGGTGGATCGCCTGCTCATCTCCGATATAGACAATACCTTGCTGGGTGACCGCGAGGCGCTCGAGTCTTTGCTCAAGGTGCTTGAAAAAATCCATGACCGCATTGCTTTTGGCATCGCTACCGGCCGATGTATCGACAGTGCGGTCAAGGTGCTCAGGAAATGGGGCGCGCCAATCCCGGATGTATTGATCACCGCCGTGGGCAGCGAAATCCATTATGGTCCAGACGTGCGAGAAGACGCGGATTGGCGGCGCCTATTGGATTTCCGCTGGGAACCCGAGGCGGTGCGCGCAGCGCTTAGCGGCGTCCCGGGGCTGCGTTTGCAGCCTGCATCCGAGCAACGCCGTCACAAGATAAGCTATTTCGCCGACCCGGATAAAATGCCTCCAGTGGAAGAAATACGCAGAGCATTGCGTGAAAAAGGCCTGCATGTAAACGTGATTTTTTCCCACGATGCTTATCTTGATATCCTGCCTATACGCGCCTCTAAGGGTTTGGCGGTTCGTTTCGTGGCCGCTCGCTGGGGCATGGAGATGGATCATGTGTTAGTGGCGGGGGACTCAGGTAACGATGATGAAATGTTAAGTGGCAACAGTCTCGGCGTCGTCGTGGGCAATTACAGCCATGAGCTGGAGTACTTGCGTGGGCGCCGAGGTGTCTATTTCGCTTCCGCTCCCTATGCCGGCGGGATTCTGGAGGGGATGGCGCATTACCATTTCCTCGACACGATCCGCCAGCCGAAATACGAGTGAGATATGGTTATGGATTTTCAGGAAGGATCGTTGGAAGAATTCGAGGCATACGTCTCTCAACACCGGGAGCCAGTCTATCTCTGGCTGCGGGCGCTGCTTGCTGATGGACGTCGGCACCTTTTGCGCAGCGATCTATGGGATTTGTATGCGGCCATTGGCAAGGCGCATGCAAGTAAAACGAACGCGGTGATCTTCGAGCGTTTCGTCGCCGCAGCCGAAGAGGCCATCATCGATGCACCCTGGGTGGGGTTCTCGGTGCGTCCGCGTATTGGCTATCGGTATCATCTACGTATCAATTCTCAAACCCTGCACATCGAGGCGCTGGATATATCCGCCTATCTGGCAGAGCAGGAACGCATGGTGCTGGGCGCCATGCCGGACTGGGTGCTTGAATTCGACATCTCGCCTTTCAATCGCGAGTTCCCGCGCTTGACCGAAACCCGTTCCATCGGCCAGGGCGTGGAATTTCTCAATCGCCGCCTGTCCAGCCAGATGTTCGGCAAAACCGACGACCATCGCGCCGATTTGTTGCTGAATTTTTTGCATGAGCATTACTGGCAGGGACAGAAACTGATGCTCGCGAAGACGCTCGGCGACGTTCCTGCCCTGCGGCGGGCCATTGCCCGCGCTCAACGCTTGCTCTCGAGCCTGGAAGATGAAACTCCTTGGCAGGAATTTTCTGAACCGCTCAAGGCGCTGGGCTTCGAGCCTGGCTGGGGGCGTGATGCCGGCCGCGCACTCGAAACTCTGGGGCTACTGGGTGATCTGCTGGAGGCGCCCGATCCCGGGACCCTGGAGCACTTTCTGGCTCGCGTGCCCATGATCTTCAGACTGCTGGTCGTTTCGCCCCATGGATGGTTCGGCCAGGACAATGTGCTCGGGCGGCCCGACACCGGCGGACAGGTGGTCTACATTCTCGATCAGGTGCGCGCGCTTGAGCATGAAATGCGCGAGCGCATCGCCTTGAGCGGTCTTGATATCGAGCCGGACATCGTGGTGCTCACCCGCTTGATTCCCGAAGCGGAGGGCACAAGCTGCGACCAGCCCCTCGAGCACATCGCTGGAACACGTTCGGCCCGCATCCTGCGAGTACCGTTTCGCAAGGTCGATGGTTCGGTTTTGCCGCAGTGGATTTCCCGCTTCACCGTCTGGCCCTTTTTGGAACGCTTTGCCCTCGAATCCCAGCAGGCGGTCCTCGCCGAGCTGGGTGGGCGGCCGGATCTGATCATAGGCAATTATTCGGACGGCAATCTGGTGGCCAGCCTGCTCGCCAACCGGCTCGGCGTCACGCAGTGCAACATTGCTCACGCGTTGGAGAAAACCAAGTACCTGTTCTCCGATCTTTACTGGCGCGATAACGATGCCCGCTACCATTTCTCTGCCCAGTACACGGCCGATCTTTTCGCCATGAACGCGGCGGATTTCATCATCACCAGCACTTATCAGGAAATCGCCGGTACGGATGATTCCATCGGTCAGTACGAAAGTTACGAATCCTTCACTCTTCCCGGCCTCTACCGTGTGGTGCGAGGCGTAGATATTTTCGATCCCAAGTTCAATATCGTCTCACCCGGCGCCGATCCAGAAGTATATTTTCCTTACACTGAAACCCGCCGACGCCTTTTCAGGCTGCATGCGGAGATCGAATCGTTGATTTTCGGCCCCGTAGACGAGCGATCACGCGGGACTCTGGCGGCGACGGACAAGCCTTTGTTGTTTACCATGGCGCGGCTCGACAGAATCAAGAACATCACCGGCCTGGTCGAATGGTACGGGCGCAGCAATGCCCTGCGCGAACAGGCCAATCTGGTGGTCATCGCCGGCCATGTCGATGCCGCGAAAACCAGTGATGCCGAGGAACGAGAACAGATCCAACGCATGCACGCCCTGTTCGATCAATACGGTCTGGAGACCCAGGTGCGCTGGGTTGGCGCGCTGCTGGACAAGACCTTTGCCGGCGAACTCTACCGATACATTGCTGATCGCCGCGGCGCATTCGTCCAGCCGGCGCTTTTCGAAGCCTTCGGCCTGACCGTGATCGAAGCCATGAGTTCTGGACTACCGACATTCGCCACCCGTTACGGCGGTCCCTTGGAGATCATCGAAGATGGCCGATCCGGTTTTCATATCGACCCTAACCATGGGGAACAGGCGGCGGCGCGAATGGCCGAGTTTTTCTCCCGCTGCGCAGCCGAACCCGCCCATTGGGAGCAAATTTCTCGTGGAGCCCTCGAACGTGTGGCCAGCCGCTACACCTGGGCGCATTATGCCGAACGCATGATGACCCTTTCCCGAGTCTATGGCTTCTGGAAGTACGCCACGAATCTCGAGCGTGAAGAAACCCGCCGCTATCTGGAAATGTTTTACGGTTTACAATTCAGACCGTTGGCGATGAGCGTCGGCGAACAATGACCGATATTGAAAGAATGAAAGAAGAAAAGCGCCTTCAACAGGCCGAAGAGATTTTGCGCTTAATGGGTTCACGCTTGTCCTTGGCCGCGGAAGGCCAGGATCCTGAGATCGACGCGGCACTAGGCGCCTTGCGCGAGCAAATACGGGGCGATATGGAGTATGAAGCGGTGAAGGGAATCATCGATACCATTTCCCGCCGCCTCATGCAAATCGATGAATTATCCGCCGCGCCGGCGGCCTCTGAGCCCAATAAGGATCATGCGTTCTTGCTGCAGTTGCTGGAGGTTGCGCCGTGGCCAGAAGCTGTCATGCAAAAAGTGGATGTTTTGCAATCGCAGTGGAAACAGGATCCGCCCCAGCCGCAAGTCATGCTATCGGAACTTGTGGAATTGATCCGCCAAGCGGCCTCTTCTGCCGGTAATTCGGCCGAAGACGGGAGCATCGTCGGGCCCCTGCTGGGACAGATGATCGATACATTCAGCCGGCGAGTCGATTTAGGAGGGGATCTGCAGACCAAGGCGATTCACTTGCGCCAGCAGCTTGAAAACGGCCTGAATCGCGATTCTCTGGAGACTGCAATCACATCTTTTGCAGATCTTTTGGCGCAACGCGTCATCGGCCTGCAAAAGCAGAGCCGAGATCTGGAGAAATTCCTGGGACAGTTGGGCAAAAGGCTTGAAGTTCTCGAGGCGGTGCTTTCCGGTCTGGCCGACAATCGTTCGGCGGCGTTGGCGGACACGCGGGCGCTGGACGCCAACGTCCGCGCCGAGATGCAGGATCTATCCGCCGATGTGAGTAGGGCCACCGATTTGCAACAGTTGAAACAATCCATCCAGGGCAAATTCGATCATTTGCTCGCCCAGGTCAGCAATTATTGCGCCCGCGAGGAAAATCGCAATCAGGATCTCGAGAGACGGATCGAGCAACTGCAGTCACGCGTGCATGCAATGGAAAAGGAGAGTGAGGCCCTTCGTTCTTTGCTGGCCAGCGAACATGCCGCCGCTACTACGGATGCGCTCACCGGCTTGCCCAATCGCGCCGCTTATGAGGATCGTCTGGACAATGAGTACCGGCGCTGGGAACTGGTTGGTGGCAATCTGGCGATGATCGTTTTAGATATCGATCATTTCAAGCGCATCAATGATACCTATGGCCATCGCGCTGGAGACAAGGCATTGAGTCTGTTGGCCAAGATCATGCGGGCACAGGTTCGTGGAAAGGATTTTCTAGCCCGCTATGGAGGCGAGGAGTTCGTGATGGTTCTTCCCGACGCCGATGTCTCGGCGGCGTTGTCTGTGGCGCAAAAGCTGATTGCAGCCGCCCGCGAAGCCCCTTTTAATCATCATGGCGAACGTGTTCCCCTAACGCTGTCTGCAGGAGTAGCAGGATTACGCCCGCAAGAATCGCCGCAGACGCTTTTCGAGCGGGCAGACGCGGCGCTTTATCGGGCCAAGCAACAAGGGCGGGATCGCGTAGTAGTGGCGGATTGAGTTCCACTGTTCACAACCGACGGAACACCAGGTCACATACCGTATGCCCCAGCCGTTGGCCTCGTTGCTCGAATTTGGTTAAGGGGCGGTTCAAAGGCCGCGGTGCCCATGCGCGTGGGCCATACTGATTACTCAATGCGGGCTCCATTTCGAGGACGTCCAGCATGTGCTCGGCGTAATCGAGCCAGTCGGTGGCCAGATGGAGGCGCCCGCCAGGAGCGAGCCGGCTGGCGAGCAAGGCGATGAAAGCAGGCTGTATTAGTCGCCGCTTGTGATGGCGTTTTTTAGGCCAGGGATCTGGAAAGAATACCTGAATCGCTGCCAGAGAAGCGGGGGCGATGCGTTTTTCGAGAATTTCCGCCGCGTCGGCGTTGAACAGGCGAAGGTTGTCGAGGCGCAGGCGATCTATGAGTTGCAGCAGATGGCCGACGCCGGGGCGATGGATTTCGACACCGATGAAATCCCTTTCCGGACATTGCCTGGCCTGAGTCGCGAGGGACTCACCATTGCCGAAGCCAATCTCCAGGGTCACTGGTGCGGTGCGGCCGAAAACGCGGGCGAAATCGAGCGTCTCGCCTTCATTATCGAGCAGCCACCGCGGCCCGAGCATTTCCAATGCGCGCTGTTGTCCTGGCGTCATTCGCCCTTCGCGACGGACATAACTTCGGATCGGACGCTGAATGTGAGACGTATCCCGCGATTGGCGCGTCAATCGAGCAGACCTTCCGTGGGAGAGGAAGCCGAAGCGTGCCGACGACGAGGCATGCGTCCAGCCAGAAACGCCTCGCGGCCCGCTTCTATGCCCTTGCGCATGGCCGAGGCCATCAGAACGGGATTGCGCGCTGCCGCAATGGCGGTATTCATCAGAACGCCATCACACCCCAACTCCATGGCGATGGCGGCATCCGAGGCCGTGCCGACGCCTGCATCGACAATCACTGGCACTTTGGCGTTGTCAATGATTTCCAGAATATTGTAAGGATCGCGAATCCCCAATCCAGAGCCGATGGGCGCGGCCAGGGGCATGATGGCGACACAACCGGTTTCTTCCAGGCGACGGGCGATGATGGGATCGTCATTGGTGTAAACCATCACTTCGAATCCCTCCGCGACCAGGGTTTCAGCAGCCTTGAGCGTTTCGACGATATCCGGAAACAGGGTTTTTTGATCGCCAAGCACTTCGAGCTTCACCAGCGTATGATCGTCAAGGAGCTCACGCGCGAGCCGGCATGTGCGCACGGCTTCGGCGGCGGTATAGCATCCTGCGGTATTGGGCAGGAGCGTGTAACGTTCGGGTGGAATCGCATCAAGCAGATTGGGAGCGTCGGCATTCTGGCCGATGTTGCTTCGGCGCACCGCGAAAGTGACTATTTCTGCGCCGCTGGCCTCGATGGCGGCGGCGGTTTCGTCCAGGTCCTTGTATTTGCCGGTGCCCACCAGCAAGCGGGAATGGTATTGGCGTGAACCGATGGCCAGAAAATCCTCCGCGCCTTTGCGAGGGGTTTGGATTTTTTCCATGAATGCAGGATGGCTTGCCATGAGTGTTTCCTCCATTGATCTCTAAGACTCAACCGCCGCCAATGGCATGCACGATTTCCACCCGGTCGCCTTCGTGCAGTATGAACTCGCCGAAACGGCTGCGCGGCACGACTTCGTGATTGACTTCCATAGCCAGCCGGCGGCCTTCGAGTTTTAGGAGCGCGATAAGCTGGATCGCAGTGGTTGAATCAGGAATGTCCCGGGGTTCGCCATTGAGGATGATGCGCATGAGTCGAAAACTTGGAATCTGATCAAAAAAGTTACTAATGCGTCGCCAGAGGGGAAATGGCTTCGCCGCGAAAGCATGATATTAACGCATTTTCATAAGCCGCGTTGCTGTGTTTCATACTGTTTCCGGCCACTCCATGATCCGGGCCGCGCGCGGCTGATGGCCACGGATTCGTTGAGTGGATATATCCGCCGGTGTCTATCTTGGTTTTGATCGGCGCAAGGCCAATGTCCGGCAGTTCCACCCACTCGCGCCAACCCGGGGTCTTGGTAATGTTGCGCATAAATTCAGCATGGCGCCAGTTCGAAGTCTAGCGGCTGTTGAAATTGCTACAATGCAAAGCATCTATTTCCTTGATGAGTTACCTAATGCAACAAAGAAAAGCCGTGGCCCTGATTTCCGGTGGACTGGATTCCATGCTCGCAGCCAAGGTGGTAATGGAGCAGGGCGTACATGTTGAAGGCATCAACTTTTTCACCGGATTCTGCGTCGAGGGCCATACCCACGCGATCCGCAAGCGCGATCGTCAACGACCCAAGCGCAACAACGCTCTTTGGACGGCCGAGCAGCTCGGCATCCGCCTGCATATCATCGATATCGTGGAAGAATACAAGAATGTGGTATTGAATCCGCGCCATGGCTACGGCGCGCATTTGAATCCTTGCCTCGATTGCAAGGTGTTCATGGTGGCCAAGGCGAAGGAATGGATGCAGGCCAATGGCTTTGATTTCATCATTACCGGCGAAGTCATAGGGCAGCGGCCCAAGTCACAACTAAAGCACTTCATGCCGGTGGTCGCTCGCGAATCGGGAGCGGATGACCGGCTTCTTCGCCCTTTGTGCGCGCGCAACCTGCCTGCCACTTTGCCCGAGCGCGAGGGGTGGGTCGATCGCGAGCGCTTGTACGATTTCAGCGGCAGATCGCGCAAACCGCAGATGGCGCTGGCGAAACAGTTTGGTCTCGTGGACTATGCTCAACCGGCGGGCGGCTGCTGTTTTCTCACCGATGAGAGTTATTCGCGCAAGCTGTCTGACTTGTGGGCTCACCGCGGCGAAAAACGCTACGAGCTGGATGACATCATGTTGCTCAAAGTGGGACGTCATCTGCGCCCGCGTGCTCATTTCAAGCTGATCATCGCCCGCGAAGAGGGTGAAACGCGGTTTCTGGAAGGATATCGTCACCAATTTGCTCATCTGCGGACCCTCAGTCATGCCGGCCCTCTCGCGCTGATCGAAGGCGAGTTTCAAGGAGAGGAAGACCGCGAACTCGCCGCCCGCATCGTGGCGCGTTTCAGTCAGGGTCGCGATGCCGAGCGGGTCGAACTCGAACTTGCATCGCCGGAAAAAAAACCGATACGTCTGCGGGTTGCCCCTTTGCCGGCCGATCAGGTCGCTTCCGGCTGGTATGTCTGAAGCGCCGGTGCATGAGCTGGATGTCAGACGGCTGCTCTGCCCCTTGCCGGTGATCCATGTTCAGGACAAGGTGCGGGAGCTGCGTCGCGGCGAGCGTCTGCGCGTGGTTTGCACCGATCCCGGCGCCCTGGCGGATGTGCCCGCCTGGTGTCGTCTCAATGGCCATCGGGTAATCGATGCGCGCGAAGGCCAGGGCGAGGTCATACTCCTGATCGAGGTGGGCTGATGCGCTGTGTGGCATAATCAGCGGCGCAAATTTTCTCCGGATTCGCCCATGTCAGCAGTACCCAATGCCGCAGATGATCGCTACGCCTGCATGCGCCGAGTAACCCTCGTCGGGGCGGCGGTCAACGTCTTGGTGTCTACGGCGCAGATCGTAGGCGGCCTGTTCGCCCATTCTCAGGCATTGGTAGCCGATGGTGTGCATACGCTCTCCGATCTCATCAGCGATGCCGTGGTGCTGTTCGCCGCCAAGCATGGCAGCCAGGAGGCGGATGAAGACCATCCTTACGGCCATAGACGCATCGAGACGCTCGGTTCGGTGCTCATCGGTCTGGCGCTGGTGGGTGTGTCCGCCGGCATCGGTCTCAATGCGGCCGAGCAGTTACTGCATCCCGCTTTGCAACTCGCGCCCGAGCCGCTGGCGCTGGCGTTCGCCGCGCTAGCTATTTTCGCCAAGGAATCGCTCTATCACTACACCATGCATGTGGCCAAGCGGGTGCGATCGAATTTGCTGCGCGCCAACGCATGGCATCACCGCTCGGACGTATTTTCTTCTTTGATCGTGTTCATCGGCATCGGCGGCGCGATGCTCGGCTACCATGCGCTCGATGCCATCGCGGCGCTGATCGTTGCGCTCATGATCGCGCGCATCGGCGGGCAACTGGCAAGCAATGGCGTTCGTGAGCTTATCGACACTGCGCTCGATCCCGAGGAGGTGGCCGAGATCCGCAAAAACATCCTGGAAACAGACGGCGTGGAGGGATTGCATCGGCTGCGTACCCGCCGCATGGGAGGCGAAGCCTTGGCCGATGTGCATATTCTAGTGAACCCGCGCATCAGCGTGTCCGAGGGTCATCGGATCAGCGAAGCCGTGGAACACCGTCTTCTGGAGCGTTTCGAGGACATGAAGGATGTGGTCGTACATATCGATCCCGAAGACGATGAGCGGGAAGCGGCCAGCGCTGGACTGCCTTCGCGATCAGCATTGATGGCGCGCTTGCGCGCGCAATGGAAAGATGAGCCCATGGCGCAGCGAGTAGAAAACGTCGGCATTCATTACCTGAACGGGCGAATTCACCTCGAGCTGTTTCTGCCACTGAGAAACGTGCAAGAAATTGGGCAGGCCAAAGAGATCGCCAGGCGTTTGAGTGATGTCGGCAAAAAGCTTCCTGAAGTCGCCGAGGTAATCGTATATTTTCGTTGTGAAAGCACATAATGTGTGCATGGCCGATCAAATTGCACTAAAAGGGTGCGTTAATTTGGAGGCTAAGGCGCTTGTCTGCATCGTCATGTGTCCTTAAACGAGGTTTTGTCGGCATTGGCAGGGGTTTTCGGTGAATTGTGAACAAATAAGCACTCTGGCATCATTCCTGCTTCCCCCTGCGGAACGGAAGAGTTCGCCCGTCAGCCGAGCTCGCCAACTTTGAAAGTCATTTCATACTGAGGAGTCCAAAATCATGTCCCCGAAAGACGTAATGAATTTGATGAAGGAACACGACGTGAAATATGTCGATTTCCGTTTCACCGATACGCGCGGCAAGGAGCAGCATGTCAGCGTGCCGGCCTCCACTGTCGAGGAGGATTTGTTTGAAGAAGGCAAGATGTTTGATGGATCTTCCATTGCTGGATGGAAGGGCATAGAAGCGTCCGACATGATCCTGATGCCGGATGCCGACAGTGCCGTCATCGATCCCTTCTTCAATGAAACCACTCTGAATCTGCGTTGCGATGTCATCGAGCCTTCCACCATGCAGGGGTATGAGCGTGACCCGCGTTCCATCGCCAAGCGCGCCGAGGCCTATTTGAAATCCACCGGCATTGCCGATGCCGCCTTCTTCGGCCCCGAACCCGAATTCTTCGTCTTAGACGACGTTCGCTGGGGCAGCGACATGTCCGGCGCGTTCTACAAGATCGATTCCGATGAAGCGAGCTGGAATTCCGAAAAGGTGTACGAAGACGGCAATATCGGTCATCGCCCCAGCGTCAAAGGCGGCTATTTTCCGGTGCCACCAGTCGATTCGCTGCAAGATCTGCGCAGCGCCATGTGCGATGTCCTCGCGGAAATGGGTGTTCCCGCCGAGGTGCATCACCATGAGGTTGCCACCGCCGGCCAGTGCGAAATCGGCACCGAGTTCAGCACGCTGGTGAAGCGCGCCGACTGGAATCAGATCCTCAAGTACGTGGTGATGAATGTCGCCCACAACTACGGAAAAACGGCTACCTTCATGCCCAAGCCAGTGGTGGGAGACAATGGCAATGGCATGCATGTGCATCAGTCCTTGGCCAAGGACGGCAATAACTTGTTCGCCGGCGATCTCTATGGCGGTCTGTCCGAGACCGCGCTTTTCTACATCGGCGGCATTATCAAGCACGCCAAGGCGCTCAACGCATTGACCAATGCCTCGACCAATAGCTACAAGCGTCTTGTGCCCGGTTTCGAGGCGCCGGTCATGCTGGCCTACTCTGCCCGTAACCGTTCCGCGTCCATCCGCGTGCCGTGGGTATCCAGCCCCAAGGCTCGCCGCATCGAGGTGCGTTTCCCTGATTCCACCGGTAACCCTTATCTTTCCTTCAGCGCCATGCTGATGGCTGGACTGGACGGCATCCAGAACAAGATCCATCCCGGCGAAGCCATGGATAAGAATCTCTATGATCTTCCGCCCGAGGAAGAAAAGAAGATCCCGCAGGTATGCAGTTCTTTCGACGAAGCGCTCGCGGCATTGGATTCTGACCGTGAATTCCTCAAGGCGGGAGGGGTGTTCACCGATGATGTCATCGATGCCTATATCGCCCTTAAGATGGAAGAAGTTACCCGCTTGCGCATGACCACTCATCCTGTCGAGTTCGATATGTATTACAGCTTGTAATGACTTGGAAGCGATAGCAGAGCGTTTCGAAACGCCCCGCAAGGGGCGTTTCTTTTTATGGCCAAACAGCCGGGGAGGCGGCAGCAGAACCACGTCATCTAACCGTGGCGGAGCGGGTGTCTGCCCGGAAAACGTTGGCGGCAAGGAGGCCGCCGTCGAGCCTACAGTGATGTATTCACTGCGTTTTTCAGGGCAGACGCCCGCTCCGCTTTTCAACGGCTTACGAATTTAGATGACAGGACCCTGGAGGCGGCAGGAAATGCTCTTGCGGTTAAAGCCGGCACCGGTTTATGCTCAAAATATGAGACTGAGATTAATCGCTTTGCTGGTGTTTTTCTTCATTCCCTTTGGCGCCAGTGCCGCGGTATATACCTGGCTGGATGCTGAGGGGAATGTGGTGTATTCCGACCAGAAGCCTCCTTCGGGTACCCATTATCGGCTCGTGCGCCCCAAGCCATTGCCCACTGTGCCAGCCTCTTCGCTGGAGTCTCCTTCCGTACTGGCTCCGTCTTCCAGTATCACGCCTCACAAAAAGATTTCTCGGCCTAAAGTGCTTATCCTCAGTCCCACGAATGAAGCCGCGATACGCGCCAACGGTGGCATGCTCGAGGTAAAACTGAAGATTTCCCCGCCACTGGTGCCAGGTCAGATGATACGCCTTTATCTTGATGGTCATCAGGTCCACACCGGACGCGAGGCCTCGATTGCTCTGAAAAATCTAGATAGAGGAGAGCATAAGCTCTATGCAGTGGTGATAGCTTCAAGCGGTGACGAGATTTCACGCAGCCAGACGATCACTTTTTTTCTTCTGAGGCATTCGTTTCTGTTCAAGAAGCCGCAAACGCCTCTTATGTAAAAAGCAGATTCCTTAGACCGATCCGAATGTTTTATCTGCTGTTGAGCTGATTACATTTCATTATCCGATGCCATCCGCGAACGAATGAAATTTTCGTTCTAAGAATCTCCAAAAATCATTGTTCCATAATGGTGCGTGATGTCTATATAGGGCACATGCCCTAACCTCAAATACTCTGGGTACACTCAACGAGCAAGCTGAGACCATGATTGATCGCTATGGGCGCGATTCTTGCTTGGATGTGTGAATATGCCAGTTAATCGATTACCACGCCACCGGCCATGAGTGATTTTCTTCTCGACGGGGATATGAATGACGCCTGTTCGCTGCTGGACGGATTGACGACGGCGGTGTTTCTGTTCGATTCGACGCTTAGGCTGCACTATCTCAACTCAGCCGCCAAAACCCTTCTTGGACAAGGACTGAACAACTCGAAGAACGTGCCGGCCGAGCGCATTTTTGGTGGGGATGACAGCTGCATTGCCGCGATGCGTATGGTGATGGAAACTCTGATTACCCATGTTGAACACGAGAAAACGGTCAATCTGCTTTCTCATCGTGAGATCATCGTCGATTGTGCCGTGTCGCCCTGGTTGAAAGGGGAAAAGGCCGAAGGTGTGTTGCTAGAGATGGTGGCAGTGGAAAACCAGATTCGTATCAGTCGGGAAAAACGCCTGCTTGGTCAGCAGCTGACGGCCCGACGCGTGCTGCGCGGGCTTGCGCACGAGATCAAGAACCCCTTGAGCGGTTTGCGTGGTGCGGCCCAGTTGTTGGAGCGCGAACTCGATTCTGATGACTTGCGCGAGTTTACCGCCATCATCATAGCTGAAGCCGATCGCTTGCGCGCTTTGGTCGATCGCATGCTCGGGCCGAACACGCGCCCTAATCCCGTGTCGGTCAACATTCATGAGATGACCGAACGGGTCAGACAGTTGGTGAGCGTGGAATCGCCCGATGGCATCGTTCTGAGCACGGATTACGACCCCAGCATTCCCGAGGCGACGCTGGATCGCGACATGATCATCCAGGCGCTTTTGAATATCGTAAAAAATGCCGTGCATGCTCTGGCTGGGCAGGGCGAAATCCTGATTCGCACGCGCGTGCTCAGCAATTACAACATCGGTGAAAATCGCCACCGGCTGGTTGCGGCGATCGAGATTCATGACAACGGCCCCGGCATTCCCGAAACCATGATCGATCGTGTGTTCTATCCCATGGTGTCCGGCGAGGATGGCGGTACCGGCCTGGGGCTGGCCATCGCCCAATCCCTGATTACTCAGCACGGTGGTCTGATCGAATGCGTGTCGCGGCCGGGCCATACGCTTTTCACTGTACTTTTGCCCCTGGAGAACAAGACATGACCGCCCATGAGCGTGATGCGCTATGGATAGTCGACGATGACCGCTCCATACGCTGGGTGCTGGAACGCGCCTTGAGCGGCGCGAACTTCAAGGTGACGAGCTTCAGTGATGCCGAGTCGGCTCTCGATCAACTTGGACGATCCAATCCCGATGCGATCATCAGTGATATCCGCATGCCCGGCATGGACGGGTTGAAGTTTCTTGAGCGCGTCCACGCGATTTATCCTGAGCTGCCCGTCATCATCATTACCGCGCATTCGGATCTGGACGCCGCCGTTTCCGCCTACCAGGGCGGCGCATTCGAATATCTTCCCAAACCTTTCGACATAGACGAGGCGGTGGAATTGGCACGCCGCGCGGTGCAACGCGCCCGCGAACAGCCGGTAAAATCCGTGCACGCCGCGGAAGACCGAGTGAGTGGCATCATCGGTGAAGCGCCGGCCATGCAGGAAGTCTTTCGCGCCATCGGCCGCTTGGCGCGATCGAATATCACCGTGCTGATCACGGGCGAATCAGGCACCGGCAAGGAATTGATCGCCCGCGCCCTGCATCAACACAGTCCGCGCTCGGCAGGCCCCTACATCGCGCTCAATACCGCGGCGATACCACGTGATTTGCTCGAATCCGAGCTTTTCGGGCATGAAAAAGGCGCGTTCACCGGAGCCCAGACCCAGCGGCGGGGACGCTTCGAGCAGGCCGATGGGGGCACCTTGTTCCTGGACGAAATCGGCGACATGCCAGCTGAGCTGCAAACGCGCCTGTTGCGCGTGTTGGCCGACGGCGAATTTTACCGTGTCGGCGGCCATACGCCGATCAAGGTGGACGTGCGCATCATTGCCGCCACACATCAGAATCTGGAGCGACGAGTGGAAGAGGGGCTGTTCCGCGAGGATTTGTTGCATCGCCTGAACGTGATCCGCCTGCGCCTACCGCCGCTGCGCGAACGGCCGGAGGATATTCCTCTGTTGCTGCAGCATTTTCTCAAGCAGGCGGCCCGCCAACTGGGGACTGCGCCCAAGAGGCCTCTTCCGGAAGTGATCGAGCGTCTGGTCACTTATCCCTGGCCTGGCAACGTGCGCGAACTGGAAAACACCTGTCTTTGGCTGACCGTAATGGCGACAGGCCACGAACTTCATCTCGAAGACTTGCCGCCGGAATTCCGTTTCGAAAGACCTGCCAGCGAGGCGGCTGACTGGGAATCGGCTTTGTCCCGTTGGGCCAGGAGCCATATCGCGATCTCCAACGAACCGTTGCTCGAAGTGGTTACGCCGCGAATGGAACGTATTCTGATCGAAGCGAGTTTGCACAAGACGGGAGGAAGGCGGCAAGAGGCGGCCAGGCTCCTTGGCTGGGGTCGCAACACGCTGACGCGCAAGATCAAGGAGCTTGGCATGGATGACGACGGGGAAAACGAAGAGTAAGCGTTCTGGGCGCAAGGCCGGCTCCAACAGGCTGCATCTGCAGGCAAGAACGGCTACCATGTCACCGTTTGCCTAGCCGGAGCGACGCGACATGAAGTGGTTCAAGCGGATTTTTCTGTCATTGCTGGTACTGATCGTTTTACTGATCGGGGGCGTGGCCGCCTTCGTCGCCACCTTCAATCCCAACGCCTACAAGGGCCAGATCGAGGCGCTGGTCAAGGAAAAGACCGGACGGACATTGACGCTGGGCGGGAATATCAAGCTGGCTTTCTATCCTTGGCTCGGGCTGCGTATGAACGACGTTGGCCTAGGCAACCCACCCGGTTTTGGCAAGCAGCCCTTCGTCAAGGTGAAGCAACTCAGCTTGTATGTCGAGCTGCTGCCCTTGCTCAAGCGCCATGTGATCGTCAAACAAATAGATATCCAAGGCTTGAATCTCGACCTCAAGACCAATGCGAATGGACAGAACAATTGGCAGGATCTTCTGGCGCATTCGGCGCGGGGATCAGCTATCAGGCATTCTCCAACCATAAAGAACGCTCAATCCAATCCGGCGGTCGCCGCGGCAGGCGCGCCGTTCGTCTTGTCGGTGGCGGGCATTGCAGTCAATGATGCCAGGATCAAATGGACCGACCTGCAAACCGGGTCGCAGTTCGTACTGGCGCCCGTGAATCTCAGTGTGGGTCGCATCGGCCAAGGTGAAGAATCACCATTGGCCTTGAGTTTCCAGGTGCAAAAGAGCCCTTCGTCCCTGACGGGCGACGGCAAGCTTACCGCCTTGCTGAGCGTCGATCTGGCCAAGAGACGCTATAGCATGCGCAACCTGGTGTTCGATCTGAAAATCAAGGGAAGGCATTTGCCGCCTGGCGGTCTCAAGGCCGGCATCGCCGGAGATTTGTCGGTGGATGCGGCTGGCGCCGGGCAGGTCCGGTTCGCCCCGTTCAGTCTTGCCTTGGGTCACACTCAGATCGCTGGCTCGGCGACTCTCAGTAACCTTGCCAGTCCGCTTGTTCAGTTCAAGATGCATTCGTCCGAGATCAATGTGGATCATGTTTTGACCTTGATGACTGCGGTGAATTCGAAGCCGGCGGGCACTCGGCCGGCGCCTGTTCCTGCTAGCGCCCCGCCTGCCGCGGGAAATACCCTGATTCGTTTGCCGGTGGCGCTGTTGCGAAAAATACGCATGAATGGAGACATAAGCATTGACCGGCTACTCATGCAGAAGCTCGAACTGAAGAGCGTTCAGGCGGTACTGACCTCGAGGCAAGGGCTCATGCAAATAAAGCCGGTGACAGCGAGCGTTTATGGTGGAAGCCTCAAGGGGAACGCCAGTCTCGATGTGCGGGGCGCCATTCCCCGGTATGCGCTGGACACGGCAGTGCAAGGAGTGCAATTTGGCGATCTGCTGAAGGATTACCTGGGCCACAGGTACATGACCGGATTGGCGGGCTTCGATGTCACATTGACGACTGCAGGCGATACCGTGGATGGATTGACGCATGGTTTGAACGGGCGTTTGGCTTGGGCGGTCAAACGCGGTTCTTTCCAGAATTCGCGCCTGGCTCAGCAGATTCAGGCGCTATTGGCGATTCTGCACAAGAATGCCGGTGCCTCCGCCCGCAAAGGAGTGGACTTCGCTTCACTGACGGGTACGGCCCGGGTAAATTCTGGAATCATCGATAATCGTGATTTGTTGCTTCAGGCGATACTTTTCAAGGCGACCGGTGCCGGCACCATCGATTTGCCTGCGCGGAAAGTCGATTACGTCCTGCGTTTCGAGAAAATTCAGGGACGAGGGGCCATCATTCCACTCAAGATATATGGACCTTTGGAGGCACCGAAATACAAGATCGAGCTGGCCGCCATGCTGCAAAACGAAGCCAAACAAAAGCTTCGCCAGGAATTGAACCAGCAGCGCCAAAAGCTGGAAAACAAGGTAAAAAACGAATTGATGAAAAAACTGAACAAGTGGTTTTGACTGCAGATCTGATAAAGCCTAAAGAAGAAGCGGCTGGCAGCGGGGCCAATGTTTCTTGTGCCTTGACTGAGCATGTCCTCCGCTGGTGGCGCAAGCATGGGCGCAAGGACCTTCCCTGGCAAAAGGATGTGACGCCCTATCGGGTGTGGGTTTCCGAAATCATGCTGCAGCAGACGCAGGTCGGCACGGTCATTCCCTATTTCGAGCGTTTCATGCAGCGCTTCCCGGACGTTGGGCATCTGGCCGCTGCGTCACTCGATGATGTTCTGCGCCTGTGGACTGGATTGGGCTATTACGCGCGCGCCCGGCACTTGCATCAAGCAGCGCAGAAAATCCTCGCAGAATATGGCGGACAGATGCCTTCTTCCGTCCAGGAGCTGTGTGCTCTGCCGGGAATCGGGCGTTCCACCGCAGGGGCGATCCTGTCCCTTGCCTATAAACAGTCGCACGCCATTCTCGACGGCAATGTGAAGCGCGTCTTATGCCGTTATCACGGGATACGGGAATGGCCGGGGGCGGCCGCGACGGAACGCCACTTGTGGGCGCTGGCCGAAACCCATTTACCGGCCTCCGAAGAGGCCGCCGCCTATACGCAAGCGATGATGGATCTGGGCTCGCTGGTTTGCAGACGGACGAAACCTCTCTGCCAAAACTGCCCCTTGCGCTCCGCTTGCGCGGCCTACAGGGAAGGGCGGACGGACGAATGGCCCATGCCAAGGCCCCGTCGCTCCTTGCCGGAAAAAGAAATCTGGTTCATCGTGCTCAGGGATCACGCCGGGCGCGTACTGCTCGAACAGAGAGATCCGACGGGGGTTTGGGGAGGGTTGTGGAGTTTTCCAATGATGGAATCGGCGCAGACGGCGGCCGCCTGGGTGGATCATGAGCTTGGGAAAACTGAAAACTACCGGCCGCTAGCTGAGATTCAGCACGTATTCAGCCATTTTCTCCTGCATATCCATCCATTGCTGATCGAATTGCAAACCCCATTGGTGACCGGGGTGAAAGATCAACCCCGGGTCTGGTATAAACCGGGGCAGCCATCGCCAGGTGGCTTGGCGGCACCCGTGGTCAGGTTGATCAGGGATCTCTCGAACGTTTAAAAACAATCAACAGGAGTCACTCTCATGCCCAGAATGGTGCAATGTGTTTATTTGAACAAGGAAGCCGAAGGACTGGACCGCCCGCCCTATCCGGGAGAACTCGGGAAACGGATCTGGCAAAATATTTCCAAGGAAGCATGGCAGCTTTGGCTGCGGCATCAAACCATGTTGATCAATGAATATCGGCTGAGCCCGATTGACCCGAAGGCGCGCAAATTTTTGGAGGAAGAAATGGAAAAATTCCTTTTCGGTGGAGAAGCCACCCAGCCCGAGGGGTATGTGGCTCCCAAACAGAATTCCTGATCACGAACAGAGCCGGTATGTGGCCGGTCGCTTCTCGGCGAACGGAATTGTGGATGATTCGCGTCTGCCGGCTTATCAAGTTTAGGGGGATCTGCTGCGGCTTGAAGCTGGCTAGAAGCGCCGCCGCAGCAGGTGATCCGAGAGCCAGTTTGCGTTCAATGCTCACATCAAGCGATCAGAGACTTGACGGAACGCTCGTGTCCCGGTTTAATTGCCGTTCTGAGGCCAGGTAGCTCAGTTGGTAGAGCAGGGGACTGAAAATCCCCGTGTCGGCAGTTCGATTCTGTCCCTGGCCACCATCCAAATGGGCGCTTTGTCCAGGACTTTGTGGATTCAGGTGGAACAAAACACTCCCCGAATCCATCAGGCTTTGGGCAGGCCGCCTCCTTATCTCAAGCGATCCCCCATTTGCCAAGAATTTTCCGATGGAACTTTGCGTCGTCTATCCGGGGACATTCGACCCCATTACCAACGGTCATGTGGATCTTGTACGCCGCGCCTGCCGGCTTTTCGACCGATTGATCGTGGCGGTGGCGGAAAACCCTGCAAAGGGAACGGCGTTTACGCTCGAAGAAAGGGTGACTATGGCAAAGGATGCGCTGCGGGATATAGACGGCGTTGAGGTCTTGGGTTTCAGCAATCTGTTGGTGGATTTTGTAAGGCAGCAGGGCGCTAATTTGATCTTGCGCGGGCTGCGTGCGGTTTCAGACTTCGAGCATGAATTCCAGTTGTCCGGCATGAACAGAAAACTTGCGCCGGGAATAGAGACTATTTTCCTTACTCCCGATGAAGCCTACGGCTATATTTCCTCCGGTCTGGTGAGAGAGATAGCGCGTCTTGGAGGCGACGTTTCCGAGTTCGTGGCACCCGCCGTGGAAGCTGCGCTGCGCCGTCGTCTGCGGTAGAATTTAACCTATTGAAAATTGTTTAGAGTCACGTCATGGCCCTGTTTATAACCGACGAATGTATCAATTGCGATGTGTGCGAGCCGGAATGCCCGAATGAGGCGATTTCTCCCGGCGAAGAAATCTATGAGATCAATCCCGATCTGTGCACCGAATGTGTGGGACACTACGATACGCCCCAATGCAAGGAAGTCTGCCCCGTGGACTGTATTTTCGTCGATCCGGAGCACAAGGAAACCGAGGAAGAGTTGCTGGTCAAATACGAAGCGTTGATGGCGCGATAATCCGCGCCTTGAAATCATCGCTGACAGCGGGGGCAGAAGTAGCTGCTGCGTTGGCCGATGAAGGCATGCTCGATCGGCGTTTTGCAGCGCGGACAATTTTCGCCCCGTCGCCCATACACTTGGAGTTCCATCTGGAAATAACCGGGTGTGCCGTCTTCTTTGAGAAAATCGCGTAAGCTCGTTCCCCCTTTGGCAATGGCATGGCGCAACACACTTCTGGACGCATCGGCCAGAGCCGCATAGCGCGCCTTGCTGATGCGCCCCGCCGCGCGCGCGGGATGAATTCCTGCCGCATGGAGCGCCTCGTTCGCATAGATGTTGCCTAGCCCTACCACAACTCGGCTGTTCATGATGAAGGCCTTTACCGGCAAGCGCCGTTTGTGTGCGAGTTTATACAGATAGTCGCCAACGAAGCTGTCGCTGAAAGGTTCTGGTCCCAGTTTCGCGAGTAGGGGATGCCGCGCCGGGTCTTCATCTGTCCATAGCAGAGCGCCGAAGCGTCGGGGATCGCGCAATCGCAGCAGCATTTCGTTGGCCAGAACGATGTCTACATGGTCGTGAGGTTTCGCTGGCGTATCATCAGGCAAAATGCGCAGGCTGCCGGACATGCCCAAATGCAAGATCGCAGTGCCGTTTCCGGTCTTCAGGAGCAGGTATTTCCCGCGGCGATTCACGGCCAGGATATGTTGCCCCGTGAGCGCGTCTTCGATGGCCTCGGGAATGTGCCAACGCAAACGGCGCTCGCGAACGATCACTTGCGCGATGCGCTGCTCGAGCAGATGGGGTTCGATGCCCTTGCGAGTGGTCTCAACTTCGGGAAGTTCTGGCATCGGCTTCGCCCAAAAGGGGATCAATCGTGGCCGAACAGGTCTCTACTGTAAACCTTGTCGATGACGTCGCGGATTTCGTCCGTGACGCGGTTGGCGACAATGATATCCGATTGCGCCTTGAATTCATCGAGATCATTGATTACCGGCGATCGATAGAATTCCTTTTCATTGAGAACCGGCTCATAGACGATCACTGGAATACCTTTTGCCTTAATGCGTTTCATGATGCCCTGAATGCTCGAAGCGCGGAAATTATCGGAGCCGGCTTTCATGATCAGGCGATAGATGCCCACCACGTCCGGATCGCGCCGCACGATTTCGTCGGCGATGAAATCCTTGCGGGTGGTGTTGGCATCGACGATGGCCTTGATCAGGTTCTGGGGCACTTTGTCGTAGTTTGCCAGCAGCTGCTTGGTGTCTTTGGGCAAGCAATAACCGCCATAACCGAACGAAGGATTGTTGTAATGCGAGCCGACCCGCGGATCGAGAGAGACACCTTCGATAATCTGGCGGCTGTCCAGACCATGGCGGGCCGCGTATGTGTCAAGTTCATTGAAATAAGCCACGCGCATGGCGAGAAAGGTGTTGGCGAACAGTTTGATCGCCTCGGCTTCTGTCGAATCGGTGAACAATACGGGGATATCTTTTTTCAGTGCTCCCTGCACGAGCAACTCGGCGAATCGTTGCGCGCGGGCGGACCGTTCGCCGACGACGATTCGGGAGGGATGAAGGTTATCGTGTAAAGCGCGTCCTTCGCGCAAGAATTCGGGCGAAAAGAAAATGTTGTCGTGGCCGAATTTGGAGCGAATCTGCTTGGTGTATCCCACCGGCACTGTCGATTTGATGACCATGGTTGCGTGGGGATTGATGTGGATGACATCCCGTATCACGGCCTCCACGGAGGAAGTGTTGAAGCTGTTGGTTTCAGGATCGTAATCAGTGGGCGTGGCGACAACCACATATTCGGCCTCTGCATAGGCCTGTGCCGGATCGAGAGTTGCTTTGAGCGTTAGAGGTTTGTGCGCTAGATAGTCTTCGATTTCCGGGTCCGCGATGGGAGAAAGACGCGCATTCAGCATCTCGATTTTCTTCGCATCGATGTCCAGGGCGGTGACGGAATGATGTTGAGCCAATAGCACGGCGATGGATAAGCCGACGTAGCCGGTACCTGCGATGGCGATGTTCATGTCAGGGTGTTAATCCTTTGTGTTTTAGCATCCGCTGGATGCGCTCAGTTCGTCACCGGGGTGGAGGACAAGGGTTGAGGCGGCGGCAGGGGTTGAGAGTAGTTGCCATCAGTGCCGGTTGATGCGCGTGTCTGGCTGTTTGCTGCTGCCTTGCCCGGATCACTTTTCGATTTGACGATAGGCGAGCGGAACGTGTAGCCGTGCTTGGCCAGTTCATAACCGGTGACGCCACCGATGGCCGCACCCGCAACTACGGCGGCGCAGCCGCCCAATTGAGCAAGCAAGAAAAACCCGACAAGAACTCTGAATATGTTTTTCATCGAGTGTCCTCCTGTGAGAGTGACGTTACAAATGAGTTGAGGTCATTGGGTCCGCGGGTTTGCAGGATCGGATTTCTTGGCGATCGGGGATTGCACGGTGTAGCCATGCTTGGCGGCTTCGTAGCCCGCAACGCCGCCTGCGGCGGCGCCAACGACCAGAGCCGCACATCCGCTCAATTGAGACGTCAAAGCGAATCCGAGCGCGATCCAAAGCGTTTTTTTCATTTGTGTCACCCTAAAGTCCAATGCGATGAAGCAGCGATTAAATCTCTGTGTCCTTGCCAACGCGCATCGAGAGGAATCCACCGCCCATGCTGATTTATGCGCAGTTTACCACCGCCAGAAGGTCGGCGAGCACAAAGCGGTTCAATCGGGCGAGGGCGCGCTTCGTTTCGACTCGGCGAAGACCCAGGCGATCCGCAAGCCGGCGGTAAAGTCCTGTCGTGTCCTGACCAGCGGCGAGGCGGTGAAGGCCGCGTTTTGCAGTGAGGTGTAGCTGATATAGGCACCGAGGCGCAGCCGGCCCATGGCGCGCCCCGCGCCGAGATAGACTGCCGTGCCCGCGTAACCTGCGGGCGCTTGGTAAGCGGGCCGGTTGGCTCCCGCATACGCTTTGGCCACGCCATAATAATATTGATTGTAGCGATGATCGGCGAAGTTTGGCCCTGCGGCCATTGACAGGTTCCAGCCGCTATCTCGCCAGTTTTTTATCTTCAGCGTCAGATAAGGCGAAGCGACCCAGCCAATGGATCGGAAATGAATAGTTTGCGCGCTACGCACCGCCAGATGGAGATCGAGCTTTAGCCGCTGATCAGCGTAAAGATGGATTTTTATCTGCGGGCCGATCTGGAAGACAGGTTCGAGATTGGGCATGCCCGAGCGCGCCGGCGAATCATGGCTGTTGACGGGAGGGGCGGCGCTGGCGCTGACATCGAACTGAACGCGGGGGGTGCTGACAAATATTCCGCTTATGCCGGTGCGGGTGGTGCGTAGTTTGCGCCCGCGATAGACGATGTAAGGGTAGGGAAGCAGATAGCTCAGATAGGTTTTCGCGCCGGGATAGGCGGGGAGTGATACCAGGAAAAGGCCGGCTCCGAGTTCCCAAAGCGGCAGTTTTCCCGTGGCGCGTGCCGGTTGGGAAGGCGGGGCGAGGCTCATGGCGGCTATGATCAAGGCTGTGATGGCCAGGTGCCGACCGGCCGTCCTATGCGATCCACTATTGGTCATTGTCGGCGGCCATGATCGGCTCATCCGCTGTCCTTGGCGCGGCCTAGATACATCCCTTCTATTTCGAGCAGCAGGTCTTCGCGGCAAACCGTCCCTTGCAGGAACAGACGCGCTGGTTTGGAGCCGGGAAAGCGGCTTTGCAGCGCGCTTTTTACTTGCGGCAGCCATTGCGGATGGCTGAGGTAAATCTTGATGAGGTCGAGTTGGGCGAAGTGGCTGATCGGCAAGGCGTGGCGATGATGAGCAGTTGAGATCAATGCTTCTATGTTGGATAGCGTCTCTTCGAGCTGGGGAAGCGGTTCTCGATGACGGCTTTCGTGCCCTACGATGCTGGCGGTACCGGAGATATACAGGTGCTCGCTTTCCGGCCAGTGTTTGAACAAGGCGCGCGAAAAAGCCGGACTGCGGGGGCTGTAACGTGGCGGATAGTTGAATGCGCTGACCTGGCGGGGGTTTTCTATTTGGATTCCGGGCGATTTTGCGGCGAGAAAATAGAACTGAAAGGGGCCGGGGAATGAACCGAGGGCGCTGGCGGCCGGCAGCGACTGGGGCGGTATGGCGAGCGGCGCCAGCGTTTCATGGCGGCCGACGCAAAAAGCCCGATAACGTTGCTCTGCGCCATCTGTTTCAAGAAGCCGGGGGAAGTAGTTCCATACCCTCAGAAGATGCGGATAGCCCGTTTTTTCCAGCAGGCGATACAGCCGCGCATAGGCGGCACGCGCATCATGGCGCATGTCATCGGCCGGCTGTTCCAGATAGGCGAAAAGCACATCCGGCGTGCGGGCGACGTGAATGCCGTCGATCTGTTCATGCGTTACCGGCGAGGCGGCTTTCCAGTATTCGAGCTGTCTGGTTTCTTCCAGCTGGGGTAGCGCGAGCGTGAACTCGCAGGCATCGCCCGCCGGTCCGCGCGCCGATTCATCGAAGCCGATCAGTGCCAGGGTTTGGTTGTCGGCAAGCAATTCCTGCTTGTGGCGGGCATCGACGTATGCGACGGTGAAAGGGCGGCTTGACGGTTTAATCGGGAGCATGAGGGTCGATCATTGCTTGGATCTGATTATTTTCTCATGAGCGTTCCGAAAAACCCACCTTGCCCGCCGTTTCCGGCGCGGGGCGAAGGATTATCGCCGCGGTGATCCCCGGCGGCAGCCAGTAATCCGCGCTGAGTTGTGTATTTCGCAGAATCAAAGAAGGTTTGACCGCAACGATCTGGTAAAGCACCGTTCTGCCGTTGGCGAGCGTGATCCGGATCTCAGGCTTTTTCTTGCCCGTTGAGCGGGAGGCCGGGGTCACTCTCAGCGCCTTGGCCTGGCGCCAAAACGCCAGCCATTTATCGATGGCGGAAGGTGAGACTCGCCCGGAATGGCCCGCTGCTTCCCAGCGCCCCGAAGCCTTGCGTTGCAAACGGATGCCGGGTGTTTCAATGGCAACGATGCGGGCGCCAGGAGGCAACAAAGCGTGGCTAACCCAGGCCAGAGCGGGGCTGTGCGGAAGATCTGCGAGGCGATCAGGAATAAGATAGAGCTTGCCGGCGTAGAGAACGTAGCGACGCTGGATCAGGGAATTGATAGCCCCGAGCGTAATGGCCGTGCGTCCGTAAAGGATGACCGCCCGCGATGGTTGCAATCCGAATCGAGGCAGCGCCGATTTTTCAATGGCATAGGCGCGGTCGCTGCGCGCTTGTGGAACGCTGAGCAAGGTTTTTATGAGCAATGGATTGGCTGGCGCGCGAAGCGGTTGGGTCAGCCGCCAATGGCCATGCTGGCGTTTGAATACCAGCGTGGGATGAGAAGGGCGCTCGATGCGGATGACTCTGACCGTATCCTCATGAATGGCGGGGGCGAGGACGACGCCAGGTGGAGCAGGCGCTTTGGGTTTCGGCATGAAAATGAAAACGATCAGGCCGATGAGACAAAAAAGCAGAACCAGATTGAGCAACAGGCGGCGCTTGAGCATGGAGAACTTCAGCGGGCGGGACGCCGCCGGCGCCACCAGATCAAGCCGCCGCCAAGCAGCAGGATCGATGGCAAGCCCAGCAAGAAGAAGATGGCCAGGGCATAGGCCTGCAGGCGGGTCAACTGCAAGCGGGTATCCGGAGCGGACGGCAAGTGAATCTGGATCAGACTGTCATCGTGCGCCAGCCAGTTCAAAGAGGCGATCGCCAGGTCGAGATTGGCGCCCTGGCCAATGAAAGCGTTACTGAGAAAAGCACCGCTGCCGATTACCACGGCGCGGGCCTGTTTGCCGGCGTTTACGCCGGTGTGCGCGAGAGCCTCTCCAATAATCAGAGGGCCGAGTGTGTCGCCGCGTTTCGGATCAAAGCGGATCTCGCCTTTGAGCGGCGCGTTGGCGCTGAAACTTTGGGGCAAGGTACGCAGCAGCGGCGTGGCTTTCCAGCAGCGATTGCCGGCCGGTTGGGCGATGGCCGCGCTGAACGGGAATAAAGTCTGGATCTTGAGGGTTTGGGTGATCGGCGAGGGGCCATAGTTCAGCACCGGCACCACCGCCGGCGAATTCATGCCGAGCAAATTTTGCAGGCTGGCGTCGGCATTGACCACCGTGCCCGGCAGAAAGCGGATGCCAAGCAGGCGCGCCAGCGGCGAGAGGCCATGCAGCGACCCGGGCGCGTGCAGCCACAACAGCGAGCCTCCGGCGTCCAGATAGCGCTGGATGAGGGCGGTCTCGCCCGCGGTAAACGGCCTTCGCGGTTGCGCGATGACCACAACCGCCGTGTTCTCAGGAATCTGCGGGATGCGCAGCAGGTTGAGGGTTTGTAGATGCAGTCCCGCCTGTTCGAGCGCAGCGGCAAAACGGCTGAGTCCCGCGCTGCTGGTATCGAACGGAGAGCGTTCGTCCTGGCCTGAGAGAAATACGACCCATTGCTCGGCGCCCCGCGTCAACCGCATCAGGGCATTGAGGATGACTGCCTGGCCAAGCGAATCGACCACTTGGTGACGGTCGCCGAGGACGATCGCCATTTGCCCGCTGTGGGTGACGCCATAGCGATTGGCGCTTGCTGGATGCAGGCCGGGGTTGATGAAGCGCAGGCGGATTTTGGGATCGACCGCGCGATAGAGGCCGATCTGGCGGCGGATGCGGCGGTGCAGGTTTGCGTTGTCGCTGACAAAAGCGATGAACTTGAACGGTTCGGGGTTGGCGCGCAGAAATTGGGCCGTCACCGGGGCGAGGCTATAGCGGTGGTTCGCGGTCCAGTCCTCGGTGACGGCGTAACGATTGCTCAGCCAGGCCAGAATTCCCACGAGAGAGAGGAACAGGACCAGGGTGAGCAATGAATTGAGTCGCAGCTGCCAGCGGATGGAGGGTGAGACGTGCATGCGTTGCTCAGCGGGGAAGGCGTTGATTGTCGAGTTGACGAATGGTAAGCCCCAGGAAAGTCAGCGCGAAGAGTAGATAATAGGCCAGCGCGCGAGTGGAAAATTCCCCCCGCAAAAACGGCAGATAATGGCTGAAATGGGAAATGTAGACGAACAGCTGGCTCTGTGTTCCCTGGGCGGTGCCGGCGACATAGAAGACGAACAGCAGGAGTAGAAAGCCAAAACCGCCGACGGCCGCCAGGGCGGGCTGGCGGGTGAGACTGGAGATATACAATCCGGCGGCGGCGAAGGAAGCGGTCAACAGGAAAAGACCCAATATTTGCGCTTGGAGATGGCCCCAGTCGAGCGACGTGCCGAGGCTGAGGGAGAGCGGCATGAGCGTGATCATGGCGATCATGACGGATAGGAAAGCCACCAGCCCGAAGTACTTGCCCAGCACGATCTCGCTGACGGAAAGCGGCGCGGCGATCAGCAGGGCCATGCTGCCGGTCTGGTATTCCTCGCTGAAGCCGCGCATGGTCAAAATCGGTGTAATTCCCAGCATGATCACGCCTGCCCACAGGAAGAACGGCGTCAGCACGAGGCTGACGACGCCGGGCGCATTCGCCATTCCCGCCAGCTTCGGCATGACGTTATCGATGTAGTTTTGCACGGCGGTAAGAAACAAAAAGGCGAGTATCAGCTGAACGAGGGCGAGAATCGACCAGGCCAACGGCGAATAGAACAAACGCCGCAGCTCATGGCGGGCGATGACCAAAATCATGCCGTGGCCTCCTCTTGACCGTCGGCGTGCAGAACGCGAAGAAAAATCTGTTCCAGGGAATCCTGCTGAAGGCATAACTCCCTTAGTTTCCAGCCGTTCATGCAGGCGGCCTGCACCAGCGCATCGGCGCTGCCGGCATCAGTTTTGGCCTGCAACAAAAATCGGCCCTCCCCAAGCGATCGAACGCCCGAGATTCCGGCCACGCGGCCCAGGGTGTGGGCGTCGGGCGGATTGGAGAAAGTGACGCGCCAGGTGTTGGCAAAAGCGGCGAGGCGGGCCAGCGAGTCGCTGTAAACCGGACGGCCGCGATCGAGAATGCATACGCGATCGCAGACGGTTTGCACCTCAGCCAAAATATGAGTGGAAAGAATCACGGCGTGCTCGTTTCGCAATTCGCTGATCAGCGCGCGTATCTCTTTTATCTGCAAGGGATCGAGTCCCACCGTGGGCTCATCGAGAATGATCAGCGGCGGTTGATGGATAAGCGCCTGAGCGATGCCCACGCGTTGGCGAAAGCCCTTGGAAAGAGTGCCGATGAGGGCGCGGCCGGCCTTGTCCAGGGCCGTGCGCTGTTTGGCGCGTTTCATGGCCTCGGGCACTTCGGCGCGGCGCAGGCCATGGAGGCGGGCGCAATAGCGCAAGTACTCGTCGATGCTCAGGTCGTCGTAGAGCGGCGGATTCTCGGGCAGATAACCGAGCCGCTGCTTGGCCTGCAGAGGGCGTTCCAGCAGATCAATGCCGTCGATTTCGACGCGCCCGCCGCTGGGCGCGAGGCCGCCGCTGAGCAGATTCAGAGTGGTGGTCTTTCCGGCGCCATTGGGGCCGAGCAAGCCAAGCACCTCGCCGACATTCAATCGCAGGGAAAAAGCCTCGATGGCGCGGTGGCGCCCATAGTAACGGGACAGGTTCTCGGCAAGCAAAAGGGGCGCTGCGCTCATGTGGACTCGGAATGTTCAAAAGGGGCCGATCGCGCCGCCGCGTGGACAGACGGGCGCGTCAGGGATTATATTCGCAAATGCGCCTGGAAATGCATCTGCCCCATCAATCCGCCGCATCAGGGAAAATCCGCGGCGGCGAAGGAATGGGCGGCGGCGTGTTTCCATGCGCATGGATGGCGGTTTTCGCCATGAATCTAGAGTTTGGTTGCAACACTGTAGGTAATAAATTGAGTATGTCCTGGTTTTACGGTTTTATCACTCTCCCCTGGTGGGGCTATCTTCTGGTCGCGCTGGCCTTGACCCATGTCACCATCGTCAGCGTGACGCTGTTTCTGCATCGTTCGCAGGCGCATCGCGCCTTGGACATGCATCCTGCGCTCGCCCATTTCTTCCGCTTCTGGTTGTGGCTCACGACCAGCATGATCACACGGGAATGGGTGGCGGTGCACCGCAAGCATCACGCCAAATGCGAAACCCCCGACGATCCCCACAGCCCGTACCACAAGGGTATCGGCAAGGTGCTGCTCGAAGGCGCCGAACTCTATGGGGAGGAAGCATCGAAACAGGAAACCCTGGAAAAGTATGGCCGCGGCACGCCCGACGACTGGCTGGAGCGGCATCTTTATACGCGCCGCCATATGCTCGGAATCGTGCTCATGGCGGTCATCGATCTGCTCCTGTTCGGCGTTGTCGGCATCGTCATCTGGGCGGTGCAAATGATCTGGATCCCCTTCTGGGCGGCGGGCGTCATCAACGGCCTGGGGCATTGGTGGGGATACCGCAACTATGAAACCGAGGACGGATCGACCAATCTGTCGCCCGTCGGCATTCTCATCGGTGGCGAGGAGCTGCACAACAATCATCACGCCTTTCCGGGTTCGGCCCGCTTTTCGCTCAAGCCGTGGGAATTCGACATCGGCTGGATGTATTTGAGCGTCCTGCGCCGCTTGGGGCTGGTGAGGATCAAGAAAGTGGCGCCGAAGGTGATCGTCGATCCGGACAAGAAAGGCATCGACCTGGAAACCGCGAGGGCCGTCGTCATCGCCCATCTGGATCTGAGCGCGCGTTATGCGCGCGAGGTCATGCTGCCCGTGCTGCGGCAGGAATTTGCCCGCGCCGACGCGTCCTGCCGCGCATTGCTCAAACGAGGGCGGCGGGTGCTGATGCGCGATGAAAGCCGCCTGGATGAGCGCGGTCGCAGCCGTCTCGCCATGACTCTGCAGGCCAGCGAAACGCTCAGGACCGTTTACGAGTACCGGCGGCGGCTGCGGGCGCTGTGGTCGTCCCGCACCCAGGGCACCGAGGCATTGCTGGCATCGATTCAGCAATGGTGCGCCGAGGCCGAAGCCAGTGGCATCCAGGCGCTGCAGGAGTTCGCGCGCGTGTTGCGCGGCTATTCGCTCAGGCCGGCAAGCAGCGTATCCTGAGTTTGGCGGATGAACTGCTCCCGCCAACCTTGCGTTATGGCGGGAGTTTCGTGCTTCACTGCGGTGAAACCTCCACCGCTCCACACCCCGGACGGTTCCCGCCCGGCCCCTTGCGGGGAGCAAAAGCCGGACTCAGCGGCTAATTACATTTCCAGCCAACGCAACAACACCCGTGCCGCATTCTCGTCCCGGCCACAAGCGGCGCGGCGGCGCTGTCTGGTAGCAATACGGCGCCCACAAAAAACCCGGCCTTGCGCGCCGGGCTTTTTGTGGGCCGCGTGCCGCTCGGGCGTAAGGCGGCGCTCACTTGATTTTGGCTTCCTTATAGATCACATGCTTGCGTACCACGGGATCGTATTTCTTGATCTCCATTTTTTCAGGCATGTTCCGCTTGTTCTTGGTCGTGGTATAGAAATGCCCCGTGCCGGCGGAAGAAACCAAACGTATTTTCTCGCGAGGACCTTTAGCCATGATTCACCTCCTCAGATTTTCTCGCCGCGGGCGCGGATGTCGGCCAGTACCGCTTCGATGCCCTTCTTGTCTATGATGCGCATTCCCTTGGAAGAAACGCGCAGCCTGATCCAGCGGTTTTCGCTGCCCACCCAGAACCGGTGGGTATGCAGATTGGGCAGAAAGCGGCGGCGGGTCTTGTTGTGGGCGTGGGAAACGTTGTTTCCGACCATCGGGCGCTTGCCCGTGACTTGGCAGACTCTAGCCATTGCGTATCACTCCAGAAGCCGTAAGCGGAAAGGATGGGAATGGTAGTCGATAAGCGCTTTGAACGCAAGGATTGAACTTGACAGGATTGAAGACGACAAATGTCGGCCAGCGCGGGGACAGCGCTTGGATCTGGATGCCGCCCTTGCTGGCCCTGCTCGGCGGCGTGGCGCTGTTTCTCTGTGGCGGCAACGCGAGCCTGCTGCGTTTCATCAACGGCTGGTCGGCGTGGAGCGGCGATGCCCTGTGGGCGGATCTCACCGTGCTCGGCAACGGCGTGGTGGTCCTGGCTCTGTTGCTGCCCTGGCTTTCCTGGCGGCCTTCGATCGCGCGCGCCGGATTCATTGCCGCCGTGCCGGCCGGCCTGTGGGCCGGAGTGCTCAAGCCATTGTTCAACGTGCCGCGTCCGCCGGCCGTGCTGTCTCCCGAGGCGCTGCATGTCATCGGGCCGGCGCTGCGCGCGCATGCCTTTCCCTCCGGGCATACGACGGCGATTTTCGCCTTCGCGGCGGTGCTGGCCCTGAGCCTGCGTGGCCCCCCCTGGCGCTGGGCCTTGCTGACATTGGCCGTTCTGGTGGGATTGTCGCGCTGCGTGGTGGGCGTGCACTGGCCACTGGACGTGTTCGGCGGCGCTTTCGGCGGTTGGCTGTCGGGCTGGGCCGGCGTGGCGCTGGAAAAACGCTGGAGAACGCCGCTCTCACGGCGACCTGTGGGCTTCGTAATGGGGCTTGTTTGTCTGGGCGCGTGTTTTTCCTTGTACGCATGGGATGCCGGTTATGCGCTCGCCCGGGCATGGCTCTGGGTGTTGGCCAGCAGCGCGCTGATCTCGTGGGGATTGGGCGCGTTTCCGATCGACCGCAGGAAAAAAACGTAACGGCAAGGAATCGTAAGTGTGTGTTCGGGCGCGTCTTGGCGCCCCATGGCGCACAAAAAAAAGCGGGCCCGGTTGCCCGGGCCCGCCGATAGTCGCGCTACGCCTTCCTGTGGATCAGAAGTAGTAGTTGGCGCCGAGGGCCACGGTGGTGTTGGCCTTGGCTCCCGTGCCAGTCAATAGGCGGCTGTTCACATATTTGTTGTTGTGCGACACCTCGAAGGTCACCTGCAAGGGCTTGGCGATGTTGTAGAACACGCCGGCGGTGGTGCGGGCGGCCCACTTGTCGCTGATATGTTTCCACTTCATGGCGCTGTATTGCAGGTAGCCATACAGCGGCCCCATGCTCACGGAACCCTGGAGGGCATAGGATCGGACGTTCTTGTCGTTGTTGGCTCCGGTCACTGCCTTCGGCCCGGAGGTATTCGGCTTGGCCTGCTGGTAGTTGGCGTCCACGGCGAACATGCCGAACTTGTAGCCGCCGGCCAGGCCCCAGACGTCTTTGACGGATCCGAAGTTATAGTTGTTCTGCGGAATACCCATGTAGGCGGCCGACACGTACCAGTCGTTGGTGGCGTACTTGACGCCGATCTGCCCCACGCCCTGCTGCTTGCCGTACTGCGGAGCCGATTTATCATACGTACCGATGTCAGCATAGGCCACGCCGCCTACGAAGCCGTGGTAGTTCGGCGACACATAGGCGATGGCGTTCACGCGCGACTTATAGCCACCCAAGGATCCGGAAGCCAAAGCGATCGGGTTCAAGGGGCCGGACACGACATTCGGGGTGTCAGTGGGTTGCTCGATCAAGCTGTAGAGCAGACCATGCTGACGGCCGGCGATGACGGTACCGAAATCGCCCTTGACGCCGAAGTAACCCAGGCGTGTCTTAACCTGGCCTTTTTGTTCATTGTAAGGGCTGGTGCCGTCGTTGGCGGAACCGTTATTGAACGTGTTGACGCCCAGTTCCAGCTTGTAGAAGCCGGTCAGTCCGTTGCCCAGGTCGTTGCTGCCCTTGAGGCCGATGCGCGAGCCGTTGTCGAAGAACGACGTGCTGGACTTGCCGCTGTCAGTGGTCTTGCTTGCATAAGTCATACCCAGTTCGACCGCGCCATACAGGGTACTGCTGGCGTAGGAAGCCGCCGGCGCGGCGACCACGGCGGCGACGGCCGCGGCGATGAGTGTCTTTTTCATGTTCATCTCAAATTCTCCGTGTGTAGAGGAATGTTTCACTATCGAAAACCAGAGCCCTTCTTTTTCGAGGACGGTGCGATTTATAAGACCCGCGAAGTTTTTCTTCAATAGGGTGCAAGGAAAAAATCACACAAAATTTTACCTCTGTTGCATTTTTGCAACAGTTTTGGCGCTTGGCCAGGCGCATGCTTTTCCCGGGCGTCAAGGCGCCCGGTCCGCGGTTTCCTGAACACTCGGGGCGCATGTAAAGCCGTCACGCACAGAAAAGACCCGCCGGGGCGGCGGGCCTTTGGTTTGGCTGGGGAACCAGGATTCGAACCTGGATTAACGGAGTCAGAGTCCGCTGTCCTGCCGTTAGACGATTCCCCAAATCACGTCTGCGTCAGCGCTTGGAGTATTGCGGCGCGCGGCGGGCCTTGTGAAGTCCGACTTTCTTGCGCTCGACTTCGCGCGCGTCGCGGGTCAGGAAGCCGTGCTTGCGCAGCGTCGCGCGCAGGGTTTCATCGTATTGCTGCAGGGCGCGGGCGATGCCGAGGCGGATGGCGCCGGCCTGACCGCTGGAGCCGCCGCCGGTGACGGTGACGGTGACGTCGAAGCGATCACCCAGTTCGGTGGCGTCAAGCGGTTGACGGGTGATCATGCGCGCGGTTTCGCGCCCGAAGTATTCGTCTATGGGTTTGGCGTTGACGACGATGCGGCCGCTGCCGGGGCGCAGGAAGACGCGCGCCGAGGCGCTTTTTCGTCGTCCGGTGCCGTAATACTGAGTGTGTGCCATGAGTGTCGGTCCTGATGCGAATTAGATGTCTAGCGGGGTGGGTTGCTGGGCGGCGTGTTTGTGCTCGCTGCCGGCGTAGATCTTCAGCTTGCGGAACATGGCGCGCCCCAGGGGATTGCGCGGCAGCATGCCCTTGACGGCGAGGCGCAGTACGCGGGTGGGGTCGCGTTCCATCATTTTCTCGAAGCTGGCGGATTTCATGTTGCCGATGTAGCCGGTATGGCGGTAATACATCTTGTCTTTGGCCTTGTGGCCGGTCACGCGCAATTTTTCGGCGTTCACGACGATGATGTAATCGCCGGTATCCACGTGCGGGGTGTATTCGGGCTTGTGTTTGCCGCGCAGGCGGCGGGCGATTTCGCTGGCCAGACGCCCGAGGGTTTTCCCGCTGGCGTCGATGAGGTACCAGTCGCGGCGGACTTCGGCCGGTTTTGCGCTGTAGGTTTTCATAGTCGGACTCACTGCTTCAGGGTACGAACCGTCGAAGGGAAAAGTCCTCCCCCCGATAAAGGAGCGGAATGATAACCGCTGGATTCTTCGCGCGCAAGCTCAACGCCCGTGAACGGCTGTTGCCGATGAACGGTTTTGCTTTCATGGCTTGTTGCGGCGGGAAGGGCGCGGCCCGCGGGGCGAAGCCGGCTTGAACAGGGCGGCGGCGAGCATGACGGCGCCAAGGGTGATGGCGGAGTCGGCCAGATTGAAGGTCGGCCAGGCCCAGTGGCGGTAATAGAGCTGGATGAAGTCGATCACATGGCCGCGCAGCAGCCGGTCGAGCGCATTGCCCCAGGCGCCGCCGAGAATCAGCGCCAGCGCGGCGGCGGTCCAGTGGTCGCGGGCGTCGAGGCGCCGCATCCAGCCGATGAGAAAAGCGCTGACGGCGAGCGCCAATCCAATGAAGAACCAGCGCGGCCAGCCGCCGGCCTGGCTGAGGAAACTGAAAGCCGCACCGCGGTTGTAGACCAGCAGCAGATTGAAACCGGGGAACACGGGGCGGGGCACGCCATACGCCAGAAAGTGCTGGGCGGCCCATTTGCTGAGCTGGTCGAGGCCCAGCACGAGGATGGACAGGCCCAGCCAGCGCAGCCTGGAAAGCCTTCGCATGGCCGCGCTTTCAGGCGAAACGGCGGGTTTCGCCCGCGCCGGCGATATTATCGACGCAGCGGCCGCACAGGTCGGGATACGACGGGTTCTTGCCGACATCGGCGCGGTGATGCCAGCAGCGGGCGCATTTCGCATGCGGGCTGCGGCGGGCGAGGATATGAATGATTTCGCCATTGTCGAGGGTGTAGGCGCGGGCTTCGGCCGGCGGTGATCCGGCATGCACCGCGGCCTCGGAGGTGATCAGCACGAAACGCAGTTCATCGCCCAGGCGGTCGAGCGCCGCGGCCGTTTCCGGGGACGCCCAGAGTTCGACTTCGGCGTCGAGGTTGGCGCCGATGACGCCTTCGCGCCGCAGGGATTCCAGCGCCTTGTTGACGGCCTCGCGCACATCCATGAGGGTGTGCCAGAATGAGTCGTCGAAACCGCCGGCCTGACCCGCGAGGGCGGGGAAGTCATACCACTCGGCCATGAGCACGGAGTCTTCGCGCTCGCCCGGCAGGTATTGCCAGATGTCCTCGGCGGTGAAGCTGAGAATGGGCATCAGCCAGCGCGGCAGCGCTTCGGCGAGGTGGTAGAGCGCGGTTTGCGCCGAACGGCGGGCGAGACTGTCGGCCTGGGTGGTGTATTGGCGGTCCTTGATGATGTCGAGATAGAAGCCGCCGAGGTCCACGGCGCAGAAGTTGTGCACTTTCTGGTAGATGATGTGGAATTCATATCGCTGGTAGGCCTCGCGCACGGTTTCTTGCAGGCGCGCGGCATGGCGGACGATCCATGCGTCCAGCGGCAGCAGGCCTTGAGGGGCGATCTGGTCGGCGTTGGGGTCGAAGCCGGCCAGGTTGGCGAGCAAAAAACGCGCCGTGTTGCGGATGCGGCGGTAGGCATCGGCCGTGCGCTTGAGGATTTCGTCCGAAACGGCCATTTCGCGCCGGTAGTCCGAGGAGGCGACCCACAGGCGGATGATGTCGGCGCCGAGGCGGTCGATGACTTTTTGCGGGGCGATGACGTTGCCCAGCGACTTGGACATCTTGCGTCCCTTTTCGTCCACCGTGAAGCCGTGGGTGAGCACGCCGCGGTAGGGCGCGAGGCCGCGCATGGCCACGCTGCTGAGCAGGGAGGACTGGAACCAGCCGCGATGCTGGTCGGACCCCTCGAGGTAGAGGTCGGCAGGAAAGCCGAGTTCGGGACGGCGGTCGAGGACGCTGAAATGGGTGGTGCCGGAATCGAACCAGACGTCGAGCACGTCGCCGACCTTTTCATATTCTTCGGCCTGATCGCCCAGCAGTTCGGCCGGATCGAGGTCGAACCAGGCGTCCACGCCGCGCTGTTCCACGCGCTCGGCGACCGCTTCGATCAGGCGCGGGGTGTCGGGATGCAGCTCTCCGCTCTGGCGATGCACGAACAAGGCCAGAGGCACGCCCCAGTTGCGTTGGCGGGAGATGCACCAGTCGGGACGGTTGGCGACCATGCCGGCCAGGCGTTCGCGCCCCCACTCGGGGGTGAATTTCACGTCTTGGAGTTCTTTCAGCGCTATGGAGCGCAAGCCCCGCTTGTCCATGCTGATGAACCATTGCGGCGTGGCGCGGAAGATCAGCGGCGTCTTGTGACGCCAGCAATGCGGGTAGCTGTGGCGCAACGATTCGGCGTGCAGAAGCGTGCCGTGCTCGCGCAGGACGTCAAGGACGTGGCCGTTGGCTTCGAAAACGCTCTCTCCGGCGAAATATTCGGTGTCCGCCTGAAAGCGGCCGTCCGGCCCGACGGGATGCTCGACGCTCAGGCGGTAGACGAGGGCGGCCATGTAGTCTTCCTGACCGTGACCGGGGGCGGTATGCACCGCGCCGGTGCCGGCGTCAAGAGTGACGTGCTCGCCCAGAATCAGGGGCACATCGCGCGCCAGGAAAGGATGCTGGAGACGCAGGTGCTCGAGATTTCGGCCGGCGCAGCGGGCGATGACGCGATAGTCGCTGATGCCCCAGCGCTGCATGGCGGAATCGATCAGCTCGGCGGCCAGCACCAGGCGCTCCTCGGGCGTTTGCACCACGGCGTAGTCATAATCGGGATTCACCGCCACCGCCTGGTTGGCGGGCAGGGTCCAGGGGGTGGTGGTCCAGATCACCACCGACATGGGGCCGCGGCCCGGATCGTCCACTTCGCAGCCTTCCAGGAGCGCATCGGGCTCGAGCACCGCAAAACGCACGTCAATGGCGGGGGAGGTCTTGTCTTCGTATTCCACTTCGGCTTCGGCCAGCGCCGAGCCGCAATCCACGCACCAATGCACCGGCTTGTAGCCCTTGACTACATGGCCGCGATCGATGATCCGTCCCAAGGCGCGGATGATGTCGGCCTCGGTGGGGAAATTCATGGTCAGATAGGGTTCGTCCCAGTCACCAATGACGCCGAGGCGCTTGAAACCACTCCTTTGGACTTCGACCTGACTGGCGGCGTATTCACGGCAGGCACGGCGGAAGGCGCGGGCGTCGATGTCCTGACCGACCTTGCCGAGCGTTTGTTCGACCTTGTGCTCTATCGGCAGTCCGTGACAGTCCCAGCCGGGAACATAGGGGGCATCCATGCCGTCCAGACTGCGGCTTTTGACGATGATGTCCTTGATCACCTTGTTTACCACATGGCCGATATGGATGTCGCCGTTGGCATAGGGCGGGCCGTCGTGGAGAATGAAGCGGGGCCGCCCGGCGCGGCTCTTGCGCAGGCGATGGTAAATGTCCAGCTGCGCCCAGCGGGCGAGCATTTCCGGTTCCCGCTTGGGCAGGTTTCCGCGCATGGGGAAATCGGTGTGGGGCAGGTTGAGTGTGTGCTTGTAGTCGGTCACGGTGTCGTTTTCGCTTGAGTCGGGTATTCAGGTTGTTTGGCGTTCCAGGATGGCCTTCGCCAGCTCGGCGTCGGCGCGGATCTGGCGTTTGAGAGCATCGAAGGATTCGAAGCGGCGTTCCTCGCGGATCTTGTGTCTGAGTTCGACCTCAAGGTGCCGGCCATAGAGGTCGCCGCCGAAATCAAACAAGTGTACTTCGAGAAGCGGCTCTTGTCCTCCCACGGTAGGGCGTTTGCCCACATTGGCCACCCCGCGGGCGATGAATCCTTCCTGCAATCGAACGCTGACGGCGAATACGCCGCTGATGGCGCTTTGTCCCGGCGGCAGGGCCAGGTTGGCGGTGGGGAAACCTATGCAGCGCCCGCGCTTGTCTCCATGGCGCACGCGGCCGCTGATGGTGTACGGCCGGCCGAGCAGGGCGGCGACCGTTTCCAGATCGCCGCGGGAGAGAGCCTGGCGGATACGGGTGCTGCTCACACGCTCGCCGCCGAGCGTGAAAGTGTGCTGGCGAATGACATCGAAGCCATGAGACCGGCCGGCCTCCGTCAGCAGCGCGAAATCTCCGCCGCGATCCTTGCCGAACCGAAAATCATCGCCGACGATGACAGCTTGCACGCCGAGGCGTTCGACCAGCAGCTCACGAATAAAGCCTTGCGCCGTCCGAGCGGCGAGGCGGGCGTCGAAACGCAGCAACAGCGTCCTCTCGACGCCAAACTGCTCGAAGCGGCACAGGCGTCCGCGCAAGCCGGTCAGGCGCGCCGGTGCCTTTGCTCCCATGAAGTATTCGTGCGGCAAGGGTTCGAAGGTGATCAACACCGGCGGCACGCCTCTTCGCGCGGCTTCTTCACGCAACTGCGCGATGACCGCCTGATGGCCAAGGTGGACACCGTCGAAATTGCCGATGGTCGCCACGCCGCCGTGATGGCGCGGTCGCAGATTGTGTTCGCCGCGGATGAGCTCCATCGAAGCGTTGTCTCTTTGGGAGAAAGAAAGCCAGGGATTATATCGGCTTGTGGCAGGGCGTACCATCGAGAGCTGCCTGACCACAGGACCACGTCATCTAACTGTGGCGGAGCAGACGCCCGCTCCACTTTTCAAGGGCTTGCGAATGCCCTGTGCATGTCTAGGGGGCGAGTCATCTGTTGGTGTACGGCGGGATTGCCGATTTTCCCTTGCAGGCGGTTACAATTTCGCGTGTTATTGTCGCTTGCTTGTTTCCATCGGGATCGCATTCATGGCTTCGCCTTATCTTGTACTCGTTGACGGTTCTTCCTATCTGTACCGCGCTTTTCACGCCTTGCCGCCCTTGACCAATTCCCGGGGCGAGCCCACCGGCGCTATCTATGGTGTACTCAATATGCTGCGTCGGCTGTTGAAGGACTACGCCCCCGAACGGATGGCGGTGGTGTTCGATGCCAAGGGGGAAACTTTCCGCGACGTCATGTATGCCGACTACAAGGCCAACCGTCCGCCGATGCCGGAAGAGCTGGCTGCACAGGTGGAACCCCTGCATATCCTGATCCGCGCCATGGGCTTGCCTTTATTGATGATAGAAGGCGTCGAAGCGGACGATGTCATCGGCACGCTGGCCACGCAAGCTGCCGCCGCAGGCCACGATGTGCTGATTTCGTCCGGCGACAAGGATCTGGCGCAACTGGTGGACGATCACATCACTGTCATCGATACCATGAGCAACATGCGTTTCCACCGCCAGGGGGTGATCGAAAAATTCGGCGTGCCGCCTGAATTGATCGTCGATTATCTCACTCTGGTCGGAGACAAGATCGATAACGTGCCGGGCGTGCCCGGCTGCGGGCCGAAGACGGCGGTCAAATGGCTGAAAACCTATGGTTCTCTTGAAGGCGTGATAGCGCATGCCGATGAGATCAAGGGCAAGGTCGGCGAGAATCTGCGCGCCGCGCTCGATTGGTTGCCGCAAGCCCGGGCGCTGGTGACGGTCAAACGTGATGTGCCGCTCGATATCCGCCCGGAAGATCTAAAACTCCGGCCGCCGGATTTGCATGTCTTGCGTGAATGGTTCTCTCGCCTGGAATTCAAAACCTGGCTGGAGGAGCTGGAAAAAGAAAACGGGCCCAAGGCGCCTGAGCATGAATCCGACTATGCGTGCATTGTCGACGAGAAGACCTTCGAGAACTGGCTGCGCCGGCTGGAAGGGGCCGAGCTTTTCGCTTTCGATACGGAAACCACCAGCCTGGATTACATGCAGGCCCAAGTCGTGGGTTTGTCCTTTTCCCTGCAACCCGGCGAAGCGGCTTATCTGCCGGTGGGACATGACTACCCCGGCGCACCCGTGCAGCTGGAGCGCGAATTTGTGCTCCAACGCCTGCGTCCCTTGCTCGAAGACCCGTCGCGGGCAAAAGTCGGTCACAACCTGAAATACGATCTCAACGTGCTTGCCAATCACGGCATTCAGCTCGAAGGCATTCGGCATGACACCATGCTCGAATCCTATGTGCTGGATGCGGCGGCCACGCGTCACGATCTGGATACCTTGAGTCACGCCCATTTCGGACATCACAACATCAAGTATGAAGACGTGGCCGGAAAGGGGGCCAAGCAAATATCTTTCGCCCAGGTCCGTTTGGAAGAGGCCGCGCCCTACGCCGCAGAAGACGCGGACATGTGCCTGCGCTTGCACAGGCTTCTGTGGCCGCGGCTGGAAGCGGAGCCGGGGCTGCGCCGCGTTTATGAAGAGATAGAAATCCCACTGGTGCGGGTGCTTTCCCGGATGGAGCGAAACGGCGTGTGCGTGGATGCCGATCGGCTTCAAAAGCAGGGCAAGGTGCTGTCGCAGCGCATGCAAGCGCTGGAACGCCAGGCCTGGGAACTCGCCGGGGTCGAATTCAATCTCGCTTCCCCCAAGCAGATCCAGGCCGTGCTCTATGAGCGCCTGCAACTGCCGGTCGTGCGCAAAACCCCCAAGGGGCAACCCTCCACCGCAGAGGATGTGCTCGAGGAACTTTCCGCGCACCACGAACTGCCGCGCCTGATTCTCGATTACCGCAGTTTGGCGAAGCTCAAATCCACCTACATCGACCGTTTGCCAGAGCGCATCGATCCCGGCACCGGACGCGTGCATACCTCTTATCATCAGGCAGTGGCTTCCACGGGACGATTGTCATCTTCCGATCCCAATCTGCAAAACATCCCCGCCCGCACGGAAGAAGGGCGGCGTATCCGTCAAGCCTTCGTCGCCCCGCCCGGTCATGGGCTAGTCTCCGGGGATTATTCCCAGATCGAATTGAGGATCATGGCGCATCTTTCAGGGGATCAGGGTTTGCTGGATGCGTTCGCAGCCGGCAAGGACATCCATCGCGCTACCGCGGCCGAAGTCTTCGGCGTGGCCGAGGATGAAGTCGATGACGTCCAGCGGCGGGCGGCCAAGGCGATCAATTTCGGCCTGATCTACGGCATGTCCGCTTTCGGGCTGGCGCGGCAGCTGGGTATTGGCCGGGCCGAGGCGCAACAATACATAGACCGTTATTTCGCGCGCTATCCCGGCGTGCTCGCTTACATGAACGCGATTCGCGAAAGCGCCCGCGAGAAAGGTTATGTCGAAACTTTGTTCGGGCGGCGCGTGTATCTGCCCGACATCGATGCGCGCAATGGCCAAAGACGGGCGCAGGCGGAACGCATGGCGATCAATGCGCCCATGCAGGGTAGCGCCGCCGACATCATCAAACGGGCGATGATCGCTGTGGACGCCTGGATCGAACACGATGCGCCCCAGGTGCGCATGATTCTTCAGGTTCATGACGAACTCGTCCTGGAGGCGCCGGAGGCGCAAACAGAAGAAACCAAACGCGCCTTGCGCGCGCATATGGAAGGCGCGGCGCAGTTGCGCGTGGCGTTGCTCGCGGATATAGGCAGCGGCCCGAATTGGGATGCGGCGCATTGAGAGTCGTTTACAAAAAATTACATTATTTATGGAACTTTTTTGGATTCTGCTTGTCTTAGGTGGTAAGCGCTTAGCCCAGCGCTTCCCGCCTCCCCCTTTGGCGGGATCGACTTGTCAAACCCCCTTCAAGTCGAATGAACTTGCCCCGGCTATATGCCGGGGCATTTTTTGCATGCGCCGAAAGCGAAAAACCCTTATAAAACCCCGCTGAACAGTCCCGCGGTATTGAAATAAAGCCGCTTTGGCCAGGAAATCTGCTGCCATTTCGCAGCATCGACCGCATCCGAGTCGCGCATGTACTCTCCTTGCAAGGCGCGCAAGCGGCGAGTGAAATCCGCGTCGTAGATGATCAACGAGAGCTCGAAGTTGAGCTCGAAGCTGCGCCGATCCACATTCGCCGATCCCAGCAGGCTCAGTCGCTTGTCCACCGTCAAGGTCTTGGCGTGAAGAAGGCCTTTGCGATATTCCAGAATATCCACGCCGCTTTGCAAAAAATCTTCGTAATATCCACGGCTTGCGGCGGCGACCAGACGAGAGTCGTTGCGTTCTGGAACTACCAGTGAAACCTGCGTGCCACAGCGAGCCGCCGCGTAAATGGCCGCTGCGGTGCCTTCGTCCGGCACGAGATAGGGTGTCGTGATGACAACTTCTTCACGTCCGAGATGCAGAGCCGCCTGCTGTACTTGGCGCATGGCGAAATTATAGGACAAGGGACCTGAACCGATGACCTGGACATCCACGCCGCCTGAAACTGGCTCGGGAAAGTCGCGCATCAATTCCCCCAGCCACTCATTGGCGTCGAGATACCAGTCTTCAATGAATAGCCGCTGTAGATCCCAGACGACCGGACCGCGTATCCGCACCGTAGCATCGACCCAGGGCGCGTAGCGGGCCTTGGGAGCAAAGGACGCGTCAGCAATGTTTTGGCTGCCGGCATAGGCGATGCGGCCATCGATTACGGCCAGTTTGCGGTGATTGCGAATATCCAGGCGAGCAAAAATGGCGCGCAAGGGATTGACGGGAAGCGCGGCCCGAACCTGAACACCGGCGTCACGCAGGCGGGCGCGGAGCGAGGAACGCAGAAAGCGCTGCGAGCCAACGGCATCCACCAGCAGCCGGCAGCTGACGCCGCGGCGGCTTGCCCGGATCAACGCTTGGGCCACCTTATGTCCCGTTTCATCCGGAAGATAGATATAGGTCAGCAGATGGCAATGGCTTTCTGCCTGCTCGATGTCTTCAACCAGCGATTCGATCATTTTTTCCGAATCGCTCAACAAAATGAGCACGTTGCCGCGGCGGGCCGGTGTATCGCCCACCGATTCCGCCAATGTGGCGATAGGCTGGTGTTCAGGGGAGAGATTCGAAGCTTGTTCACGATGCGGCATCTCGAATAGCTGCGACTGCCAATGACGCACGCGTTTGTGCCGGCGTATGCGGCTGCGGCCCAGACGGATCTCCCCGAACATGAAATACAGAATCGGGCCGCCGACGGGAATCAGCAGTGAAACGAGTATCCACGCCATGCGCGCACTGGGGGAAGCATGCCGCCGCAACAGAATGCGCACGACCACAATCAGGCTGATCGCGATCTCGAAACCGACGGCAATGGAAGAAAACGTGGCGCCGTTCAAAGTACCGGGTCACCTGTCATGAAGTAATGCGCCATAAGGTGTTTGCGGATCCAGGATATTGGGTAACAATGTCATTGTGCTTCTATTCTGCCACAGCCGCTGGCGTAAGCTGGCAGTTCAAGCCAAGCCAGGAAATGACGTGACGCCCTGAACAGCCAGCAATTCAAGGTTGGCGCGATCCTGCGGTGAGGCGAGAGACTCATCCGCGGCCGTGGAGTTCAAAGAACTCGAAGATATTTGATTTCTTGAGGTATTCAAAAAATGGATCTCAGTGCTATAACCGACTTGTTGACACGTGTGGGAGAAGAAGCACTGCTGCCTCGGCTCGAACGTGTTGCGGCGCAAACCAAGGCAGATGGCAGTTTGTTGAGCGAAGCGGACCTCGCTGTAGATCGGGCTATCCGTTTGGGCCTCGAACGGCTTTATCCGTCCATTGCCTTGCTTAGCGAGGAAATGACGAGCGCAGAGCAAACGGCCCTGCTCGACTCAGGCCGTCCGGTGTGGTGTCTCGATCCATTGGACGGCACCACGAATTTTCTTGCCAATTTTCCGCTCTTTAGTCTCTCATTGGCCTTGATCGAAGATGGGCAGGTCACCCTAGGCGTAATCCGCGATCCTGTAAGAGCCGAGACTTTCGCGGCGCAAAAAGGGCAGGGTGCTTTTTTGAATGGCAGGCGTTTGCAACGCAGGCTAACATCTTTGCCGATGGATCAGTGGGTTGCGCTCGTCGATTTCAAGCGCCTGCCGTCCGGGCTGGCCGCCCGCCTCGCCACCCGGCCGCCTTACGCTTCACAGCGCAATTTGGGTACCTGTGCCCTGGAATGGGCCTGGCTGGCCGCCGGTCGGGGACACGCTTATCTGCATGGTGGCATGCGTCTGTGGGATTATGCGGCTGGCAGTCTTTTGCTGGAGGAAGTCGGAGGCGTGTGCGCCACGTTGGAAGAAGAGCCCATATTCCGCTCCGATCCCGGTCCACGTTCGGTCGTGGCCGCCACCGATGCGACCGCTTACCGGGCCTGGCAAGACGCATTGAAAAAACTTTCCAGTGAGGAACGAGCATGACTGACAAAGATTCGAACGATGCGCAGTGGCGCCGGAAATTGTCCCCCGAGCAATACCACGTGACTCGGGAAGGCGGCACCGAACCGGCCTTCACCGGCTGTTACTGGAATCATCACGAACCCGGCCTGTATGCCTGCGTGTGTTGCGGCGCGCCCTTGTTCAGCTCCACTGCCAAATACGATTCGGGTAGTGGCTGGCCGAGTTACTGGCAGCCGGTCTCGGCGGATGCGGTGGTTGAAAGCATCGATCACAGCCATGGCATGACGCGGGTGGAAGTGCGCTGCGCTCGCTGTGATGCTCATTTGGGCCATAAGTTTCCGGACGGCCCACCGCCGACCGGTCAAAGGTATTGCATCAATTCAGCCGCACTACGGTTCGTGCCGACCGCAGACCCTCAGCCCTCGGATGAATGAGGCGTGCCGGCCGGCCTGCTTAGGCGCGCTTCGATCGCCGTCATCAACTGCGCGGCGATATCGATGCCGTATTGCGCATCCAGTTCGCGCACGCAGGTCGGGCTGGTGACGTTGATCTCGGTCAGTTGGCCGCCGATGACGTCCAGCCCCACGAACATCAGGCCGCGGCGCACCAGTTCCGGTGCGACCTGGGCGCAGATCCAGCGGTCGCGCTCGTTCAGTTCCACTCCAACGCCCTGACCGCCCGCGGCAAGATTGGCGCGTGATTCACCTTCCGCGGGAATGCGCAGCAGGGCATAGGGAACCGCTTTACCCTCGATCATCAAAATGCGCTTGTCGCCTTCCACGTATTCGGGCAGAAAACGTTGCGCCATCACTGTGCGCGCGCCACGAGCGGTCATCGTTTCCAGAATCACACTGAGATTCGGATCATTACGGCGCGCCCTGAAAATGGATTCGCCGCCCATGCCATGCAGGGGCTTGAGGATCACATCGCCGAGTTCATCGACAAAACCGCGCAGCCGCGCCATCTCGCGCGTCACCAGCGTTTCCACGGTGCATTGAGGAAACCAGGAGGTGAACAGTTTTTCGTTGCAATCACGCAAGCTGGCGGGTCGGTTCACTACCAGCACGCCGTCGCGCTCGGCCAGGTCGAGCAACAAGGTGGTGTAGATGAACTCCAGGTCGACCGGAGGATCCTTGCGCATCAGCAGCACATCGAGTTCCGCCAAGGGCATATCGCGGGCTTCGCCGAGAGTGAACCAGTTGCTTGGATCATCGCGCACTTCAAGAGCGCGCAGTGCGCCATACGCTCGCCCTTCGCGTAAAAACAGATCGGATTGCTCCAGATAAAATACCTCCCATCCACGCCGCTGGGCCGCGAACAGCATGGCGAAGGTGGTGTCTTTTTTAATATTGATCGAGGTAATGGGGTCCATGAGGACCCCAAGGCGTATTGTTTTCATCGCGGGTTTTCCTGACTGGAGCATTGAAATAGGGAAAAGCGAGGGCCATCAATCCCAGTTCAATGCCCCTCCGGTCTGATATTCCGTTACCCGCGTCTCGAAGAAATTCTTTTCCTTTCTGAGATTCGCTTGTTCGGCGAGCCAGGGCAGCGCTTCTTCCGCGCCAGGAAAGGGTTCATCCTCCATGCCCAGTTGCGCGGCGCGACGGTTGGCCACGAAGCGGAACTGTTCGAGGTGCAGGTCGGCCGAATAGCCGAGGATGGAGTCGCGAAGGATGTAGCCGGCGTAGGTCGCCTCACAGGCTTCCGCCTGATCCCACATTTCGCGCAGAGCCTTCGGGTCGGGGCGGATGCCTTCTTCCTGCATGAGTTGCTTTGCCACACGGATGCCGAAGCTGGCATGCATGACTTCGTCGCGCATGATGTATTGCAATTGTTCGGCGGTGCCCTTCATCAGGCCGCGGCGCTGCAGGGCGAAGATGGGGGAAAAGCCGTTGTAGAACCAGCTGCCTTCGAACACGGCGGCGAAGAAGATGTAGGACATCAGGAAAGTGTGCAGCTGTTCGCGGTCGTGCAGATCGATCTCGGTGCTGCAAACAGCGTCCAGACGTTCCTGCGTCATGCGGATTTTGGCGTATATCTCGGGCACGACGCGGTAGCGGTTGTAGATCTCGCCTTGGTCGAGGCCGATGGTTTCGATGCAGTGCTGGTAGGTCCAGGTGTGCAGGGCTTCTTCATAGGCTTGCCGTGCCTGGTAGATCTGCAGCTCGGGCGCGCTCATCTTCTCCATCACGGCGATGGCGACATTGCGCATGGCGAGGATGTCGGCGGTGGTGAGATAGGCGAGCACGTTTTCGTAGACATGGCGCTCTTCGATGGTGAGCTTATGGTGGTAGTCGTGAACGTCCTGCGCCATGTTGATGTCCAGCGGCGTCCAGTGGTTCTTGTTGGCGTTGAGGAAATAGTTCCATGCCCAGGGATATTTGAACGGCGCGAGCTGGTTGATATCGGTCATGCCGTTGACCACGCGCTTGTCTTCCACGCGCACGGGCTTGGCGCCGAGCGGCGTGACAGGAGGGGCCAGGGAGTCTGCCACGCCAAAAGCCGGCACGGCCTCACTTGGCGGCGCCGGGGGTTGTGTGGGTTTCGCGGCTTCGGGTTTCAGCGGATCGTCCCAGTTCAACATGGTTCTGTCCTTTGATTTCGTGTCGTTCATGGTGGTGCTCCAAAGCGTGGCGGCCTTCGGCGGCCACGCTGGGCGGTTGGGTTACTGGCAAGCCTCGCAGTCGGGTTCGAGGATGGAGCAGACCTTCGGACCTTCGCCTTGCTCGGCGACCATGGCCGCGCTGCGGGCGGCATCGGCGGTGTATCCTTGGGCGTGGCTGTCGATTGTTTCGACCACTGTGGACTTGCCGGCATGAGTGGCGCCCATGGAGCGCAGGTAATAGGTGGTCTTGAGCCCTCGCACCCAGGCGAGTTTGTACATATTGTCCAGTGCCTTCCCCGATGGCTTGGCCATGTAAAGGTTGATGGACTGGGCCTGATCGATCCATTTCTGGCGGCGCGAGGCGGCCTCGATAAGCCAGCGCGAATCCAGTTCGAAAGCGGTGGCGTAGAGCGCCTTGATCTCGCCGGGTACCCGCTCTATGGGTTGCACCGAGCCGTCATAGTATTTGAGGTCGTTGACCATCACCTCGTCCCACAGTCCGAGCACTTTAAGATCGGCCACCAGATAAGGATTGATGACAGTGAACTCGCCCGAAAGATTCGATTTGACGAACAGGTTTTGGTAGGTGGGTTCGATTGACTGCGACACGCCGCAGATATTGGAAATCGTCGCGGTCGGAGCGATGGCCATGACGTTGGAGTTTCTCATTCCATGGGTTTTCACCCGTTCGCGCAGGCTGTCCCAATCCAGCGTCTGGCTGCGGTCCACTTCCAGATAGCCGCCGCGCCCTTCGGCCAGCAGGTCAATGGAGTCAATCGGCAGGATGCCCCGGCTCCATAGCGAACCATCGAAGCTGGCGTAGCGGCCGCGCTCCTCGGCGAGCCGGCTGGAGGCTTGAATGGCGAAGTAGGAAACAGCTTCCATTGAACGATCCGCGAATTCGACCGCTTCAAGGCAGGCATAAGGGAGGCGTTGCTTGTAGAGCGCGTCCTGGAACCCCATGAGGCCGAGGCCAACAGGGCGATGGCGAAGATTGGCGCGGCGGGCCTGGGGCACGCTGTAATAGTTGTAGTCGATGACGTTGTCCAGCATGCGCATGGCCGTGGTGATGGTGCGCTCGAGTTTTTCCAGATCGAGACCCTGTTCAGTGACATGCTGTGCCAGATTGACCGAACCGAGGTTGCATACGGCAATCTCGTCGTCGGACGTGTTCAGCGTGATTTCGGTGCACAGATTGGAGCTATGCACGACGCCTGCATGCTGTTGCGGTGAGCGCAGGTTGCAAGGATCCTTGAAGGTTAGCCATGGGTGGCCCGTCTCGAACAGCATGGACAGCATTTTGCGCCATAAATCGATCGCCTTGACCTTGCGGAAGTTTTTGATTTCGCCGCGCGCGGCCTTGGCTTCGTAGTCTGTATAGCGTTTCTCGAAGTCCTGGCCGACGAGATCGTGCAGGTCGGGTACTTCGTCGGGCGAAAACAGCGTCCATTCGCCCTCTTCGGCCACCCGTTTCATGAACAGATCCGGAATCCAGTTGGCGGTGTTCATGTCGTGAGTGCGGCGGCGCTCATCCCCGGTGTTCTTGCGCAGTTCCAGAAACTCTTCGATGTCGATGTGCCAGGTTTCGAGGTAGGCGCACACAGCGCCCTTGCGTTTTCCACCGTTGTGCGCGAGTGCGGCAGTGGTCATATAGGACTCGTCACCCTCGACCTTCAGATCGAACACGAAGGGGACAGGCGCCATCTCGCTCACACGGCGCACGCGGGTGAAGAGCCAGTGTTTCCAGGTCAGCCAGTTATGCTTGTGAATGGGCTTGCAACCCACGCGCTCCGCCAGCGCCTTCACCGCAGGGATACGCAGGTCATAGGCCCTGCAGGTGCCCTCGAAGCGGATCGGCGTGTCGTCGGCGCGCGTGCCTTCATGGTCTTGCCGGCGTTCACGGTACTGGCCCGCGCTGGGGATGCCCAGGCGCAGCAGCTGATAACGCAGGCCCTCGACCAAGGGCAGGGAGGTATTGGTAAAATAGATCTCCTTGCCATGGCTGATACCGCCGTCGGTCTCAATCAGGCCCTGAATCAACGCCAGGGTCTGGGCCTGTGGGAGATGGGCGTAGCGGCGATGGATGCGCTTGTTGCCCTGGTCGTCATACAGCGCCTCACGGTCGAACAGGAAGCCGGAATTGTCGCCACGGGTGAGGCGGCCGGTGGTGCCATCCCGGGCAACGCCCACGCCGGCGGCCCAGCCGATCTGGAGATAGTTTTCTCGCTCGTTCTTGACCCAGTAGTGGATGCCCCGCTTTTCCAGGTATTGGCGGACGAAGGCCAGGTGCGCGTCCCGGTTGGGATTGCCCGAGACGCCCCATTCCAGACCATCCTTGCTGCAGTGGCCGTCACCCAGCAGGATGCCATAGAGACGGGCGTCCTCCTCGTCGAAATCCGCGACCGGGACGATCTCCTGGGGAATGACCTGGGCCACGTAGTCGCCTTTCTCCAGCTGGCCTGCCTCGACCCAGGCGGGTGCCACCTTGCCTTTCTCCAGCCATTGGTAGCTGCGGGCATTGGCCTGTTCCATGGGGATGCCCTTGATCGCCCACAGCGGGTGCCCGGCGGTGACCCTGAGGGGGGTGATGGCATGCTTGGCCTCGATCTCCACCATGGGATCGGTCTGGTTGTAGGCCATGCATTTTCGCACCTCACGGTACGCGCCACGTTCGGCCAGGACCAGGTCTCCCTCCTCGATGTCCTGGATGGGCTTCACACCGTCGGCGGTGTGCACCAGGGTGTCGCCGGCAAAACATTGATTGACCGCCACGGCGGTGTCGTTGGCCACCTTGAGAAAGGGAACCACGCCCTGGCTGGTGCCGTTGGTGCCCTTGATATGAGCGCCGAGGCCGCGCACGCGGGACCAGTCATTGCCGAGTCCTCCGGCGAATTTGGACAACAGCGCGTTGTCCTTGATGGCGCTGTAGATACCGTCGAGGTCGTCCGGCACGGTGGTCAGGTAACAGCTCGAAAGCTGGGGACGCAGGGTGCCGGAATTGAACAGGGTCGGCGTCGAGCTCATGAAATCGAAGCTCGACAAGAGCTCGTAGAACTCGATGGCGCGCGCTTCACGGTCGATCTCATTGATCGCAAGACCCATCGCCACGCGCATGAAGAACGCTTGCGGCAGCTCGAATCGCTGGCCGTCCTCGCTATGGATGAAATAGCGGTCGTACAATGTTTGCAGGCCGAGATAGGTGAACTGGCGGTCGCGTTCGGGTTTGAGCGCCGCGCCCAGGCGCACGAGGTCGTAACGGGTCAGTTCCTCGTCGAGCAGTTCCAGTTCGGCGGCGTGGCGGATATAGCTTTGAAAATAATCGGCATAGCGTTCCGCCATCTGCGCCTGGGTGGCGGTGTCGGGGCGGCCGGCGAGGAAGCTCAGGGCTTCGCGGCGCAGGGTGTCCAGCAGCAGGCGGGCGGCGACATAAGTGTAGTTCGGCTCGCGCTCGATGAGTACGCGCGCGCTCATGGCCAGCGCCTGGCCGACGTCCTTTTCGGGAATGCCGTCGAACAGATTGCGCAGCGTGTCCTTGAGCACCAGATCCGGATCCATGTCGTCCAGACCGTCGCAGGCCTCGGCGATGACCTTGTGCAGCCGGGCCTCGTCCAGCGGGCGGCGGGTACCGTCGGCCAGGGTGACGTTGAGCGCGGATTCCGCCTTTTTATCGCCCTTCTTGGCGGATTCGGCCTCGCGTTTGGCGGCTTGTTGTTCGCGGTAGAGCACATAGGCGCGGGCGACCTTGTGTTCGCCGGCGCGCATGAGGGCGAGTTCGACCTGATCCTGGATGTCCTCGATATGCACCGTGCCGCCATCGGGCAGGCGGCGCAGCAGGCTGTCCACGACTTGCGTGGTCAGTCGGGCAACTGTGTCATGAATGCGGGTCGATGCGGCGGCATTGCCGCCTTCGACAGCGAGAAACGCCTTGGTCATCGCCACGCTGATTTTGCTCGCATCGAAGGTGGTCAATTTGCCGTTGCGGCGAATGACGCGGTAAGGACTGTTGGCCGCGTCTGGGGTCTCGTTTCCGGCCGCGACGGTGCCTGTTGGGGAGGTGGATTGGAGAGTCTTTGACTGCGCTTCGGTTTGCATGCGATTTCCCTGCGATGAAGGTGGTCGAGAAAAAATGCCGGCGCGAGTTGGCCGACTGGAAATACTATAAAATGGGGTTATTGCCGAGTCAATACCACCATATATTGTGTATTTCACCATTGAAAAGCGGTGGAGAACCTGTGGATAAAAATGTTTTTGTCATGAGTTTCCAGCGATTGGAATGCGGTTCGTGCCATCGGCAGGCGGTTCAAAAATTCGTTCATTGAGTAAATTGCAGGTATTGCTGCGGCGATTGTTCTTGAAAGATGACGAGCGAGTCGAAGCAAAAGCCGTGCTAAAATGCGCGCCGCCATCAGGGTGCCCTGCTCAAAGCCGGGTTAAACGGGAAGCCGGTGAAGATTCCGGCGCTGCCCCCGCAACGGTGATTGGGATGTGAATCCGCCACGAGGCCACTGTGCTTACGCATGGGAAGGCAGCGGATTCCGGAGGCTGGTCAGGCATCCCCCCATCAGCCCGGAGACCGGCCCGACCGGCATGCGGGACGCGAAAGGCGATGTGGGCCTCAACGCTCCATCGGCGGCGCGTTTCTTTTCGTTCTGAATCATCAACCCGGTGAGCGGAGGGCCACCATGCAAAAAAATCTTGTACGCGGCGCCATAGGCGCTGTTTGTCTGAGCCTGCCTGTGGGCGCAATGGCCCAGGGTTTGCAGGAAATCATCATCACCCCACTGCATTTCGCCCAGCCCCTGGGGCAGGTTGTGCAGCCGACGCGAGTCATCACCCATTCGGAAATAGAAGCCACAGGCGCGAACACGGTCGCCGGGGTGCTTCAGTTCTATCCTGGTTTCCAGGTCAAGCGCCTGGGCGGACCGGGTCAGCAGACCTCGGTGTTCATGCAAGGCACTAACAGCAACATGGTGAAAGTGCTGATCAACGGCGTGCCGGTCAATGATCCCAACAGTGGCGGCGTGCCCTGGAGCCAGATCCCGACCACTGATGTGGCGCGCATCGAGATCATCAGCGGCCCCATGTCCACTGCCTGGGGCGCGGATGCGATCGGCGGCGTGATCAACATCATCACCCGCAAGCCGGCCGGCACGGGCGGCAGCGTAAGCGTGAGCGGTGGCGACCACGATACCCGCCGCGGCGCATTGAGCCTGCATGCGGCCAAGGGGGGCGCGCGCTTCGGCGCGAGCCTGAGCGGAGAGCGCACCGGCGGGCAGCAGGTCATAGATGGGTTCGACCCGCGCGCGGCCTATCACAACCGCACGTTGAATGCCTTTGGAAAAACCCGTTTGGGGCGGCTGCGGTTCGAGGCTAATCTCTGGCAGAGCCGCGGGCGCGCCGATTATGTTACCGGCGGGCCGCCTTACAGCGGCTATTCCCTGGCTTACAAGAACTATCTGGACCAGACCGCCCGGCTGGGGGCGTGGCTTCCCATCGTTGCCGGCTGGAGGCTGGCTTCCGGGCTGGAACAAAGCCAGCATGACACCGAGTACTTCGACGGCAGCGGCTATTTCACCCGCAGCAAGCGCGATGCGGTGAATGCGGGCGTGGATTATGCGCTAAACGGTGCGCATCTCGCCCTTGGCGCCGGTCTGGCGCGGACCCGCATCGATACCGCTGCTTATCATGGATATAGCAAGGTGCGTTCGGCCTATCTGCAATGGAGCCAACGATTGAGCGCGGTGACGCTCACCGCCGCCGGCCGGCGCACGCTGGACGCGCAGTACGGCGGTCACAACACCTGGAATCTGGGCATGGCGGTGGCCTTGCCGCATGCGGCGCGGTTCAAGCTCAGCGCGGGCACCGGCTTCAGTCCGCCGACCTTCCTCGATTTGTATTATCCGGATTACAGCAATCCGAACCTGAAGCCGGAAACTTCACGCTCCATCGAAGCGCAGTTGCTGATACCGGTCAAGCATGCGGGCAGCTTCAGTCTGAGCTGGTTTCGCCACCGCTTGTATGATCTGATTCAGCCCAATGAGAATTACATTCCGGAAAATATCGGCAACGCGCGCATCACCGGCGCGACGGCCGGATGGAACTGGAGCAATGGCATTTGGAATGTAGGCGCGGAAGCCAGCTGGCAGAATCCGCGCAACCTCGACACTGGCAAGTTGCTGGTGCAGCGCAGCGAGCATCATTACACTCTGCGCTTAGGCTGGCGGCACCGCCAGTTGACGCTCGGCGGGGCCTGGGTGTACGAAGGCAGCCGCCTGGCGAGCAACGGAAAAACTCTTGAACCTTACCGGATACTCAATCTGAATGCCGCTTATCGCTTCAACCGACATTGGAATGCCCGGCTGCGGATCGACAATGCCCTGGATACGCAATATGACACCGGTTACTACTATACGGGTGCAGCGTATCTCGGCGGCCGGCGCAGCGCCCTGTTGACCGTGAACTACCGTTTCGGAGCGGCCTGAGGCGCGCATGGGGCATCGACTCACCCGCATCTACACCCGCACCGGCGACGATGGCACGACCGGCCTCGGCGACGGTTCGCGTGCGGCCAAGGACGCGCCGCGGCTCGCGGCCATCGGCGATGTCGACGAACTCAACAGCGCGCTGGCGCTGGTGTTGGCGGCAGAGCCGCCGGCGCGGGTGGCGGAATGTGTGGAAGCCGTACAACATGATTTGTTCACCCTCGGCGGCGAGCTGAGCCTGCCCGGCCAGATATTGCTCGCGGACATGGACGTGGCGCGTCTGGAGCAGGCCATTGACCATTTCAATGCCGAATTGCCGCCGTTGCGCGAATTCATTCTTCCCGGCGGTGGTCAGGCCGCTGCGGCCTGCCATCTGGCGCGCGCGATCTGCCGCCGCGCCGAACGCAGCGTGGTGGCGCTGGCGCGCGTCGAGCCGGTCGGCGCGCCGCTGCGCCGTTATCTGAACCGGCTCTCCGATCTGCTGTTCGTGCTGGCCCGCGTGCTGGCGCGCGACAGTGGTGCGGGCGAAGTCTATTGGCGCAAGCGCGATGGCGGCTGAGGGCTGGCGCATCGGCGTGGATCTGGGCGGCACCAAGATCGAGGTGCTGGCGCTTGATTCCCAAGGCAGGGAGCGTTTTCGCAGACGGTTGTCTACGCCTCAAGGTGATTATGAGGCCACCCTTGCAACGATCCGCCAGCTGGTCGTCGAAGCCGAGAGCGCGCTACAGATGAGCGCTTCGGTGGGTGTGGCCATCCCCGGAAGCCTATCTGCGGCGACCGGCCTGGTGCGCAACGCCAATTCGGTCTGCCTCAACGGCCGGCCACTGCAGGCTGATCTTCAAAGCCTGCTCGATCGCCCAGTGCGCCTGGCCAACGACGCCAATTGTCTGGCGTTGTCGGAAGCGGTGGATGGCGCGGCGAGAGATGCCAGGCTGGTGTTCGCCGTCATTCTTGGTACCGGAACCGGCGGTGGCATCGCTGTTAAACAGCGGGTCGTAGCCGGTCTCAACGGCATCGCTGGCGAATGGGGGCACAATCCCTTGCCGTGGCCGGAGGCCGACGAGTATCCCGGCCCCTTGTGTTGGTGCGGCCGGCGTGGATGTCTGGAGACATGGATTTCCGGCCCGGGCATGGCGGCGCGCCATGCACAAGCGACGGGGGAGACTTTGAAGGCGCAGGAGATCGTGGCGCGCGCTGCGGCTGGAGATCGGGCGGCGAAGATTACGCTTGAGCGCTTCGTGGATCGTTTGGCGCGCGGGTTGGCGCAGGTGATCAATCTGCTCGATCCCGAGGTCATCGTGTTGGGCGGCGGCGTATCCAATATCGGCTATCTTTATGAGGCGGTGCCCGCCTGTTGGGAGAAATACATATTCTCCGACCATGTGGCCACCCGCCTGTTGCCGGCCCTGCATGGCGATTCCAGCGGGGTTCGCGGCGCGGCCTGGCTATGGGAATAGAAGTCGGGACTGGCTTGATGCGCCGCGCAAGGTTCCAGATGTATTTATAAGGGTTATTTGGGGCGTTTTGACGAGTTCTTGTGATCGGCCTGTTCAGATTCCGTGGACACTTTGGTCGAAACGCGTTCTGAGGCGATGGCGGTGGCTACGTCACGAGGATAGGACAGTCCGGCGAAGAACATGGCTGTACCGGCGATGAGCAGCAGGATCAGCAGAAATTCAAAGGTCAGGCCCAGGCCGAAGCCGTGCGGGGCCTTCCGAGCCGCCGCATTGGGTTCCAGTAAGTCGGATATCAGACCCACGATGTAGGGCGCAAAGGCCACCGGCACATAGCGCAGCGCGTTGCGCAATCCTTCGGCGCGTCCCCACAGCCGCGAGTGCATGATGTCTAGCCGGGCGGCGTTGAGAGGCGCATTGGTGGCGCCAAGCCCCATCGCGGCGATGAAAAACAATGTCGCCGCAATGGGAAGATCGGGCAGTAGGAAAGCGGGCAGGAAGGCGCCGGCGGCGAGAAAGAAGGCGGCGGCGCTCACCCACACACGGGCGGCAATGACTCCGCGTTGCAGCAGCCAGTCGGCCAGCCAGCCACTCACGACAACACCGATGATCGCTCCACTTCCGGTAGTCAGGAATACCATGCTGGCCGCGCTGGTAGGTAGCCCATAGCGCTCCATCAGATAGAGTACGGCGAAGGTCAAAAGACCGGTGAAATAGAAATAACTGGCCGTCGAACCCAGTAGAAGGATGACATTGGTACGAATCGAAAGAATATAGCGGGCCGCCTGGGGCCAGTTCCAGCGGCTGGGATCATCGCTGATGATGCGATGGGCATGAGGCTCGATGTTGCGCGCTTCGATCAGGGCGGCCACGCGGCGCCGTTTGCCTTTGTCGTTGTCAGGACAGACGCTGTCGCGGGCGATGGCGCCCATGCCGCCGCGGTTGGGTTCATGGAGATATTTCCAGATGATTCCGGCAAAGGCGAAACCTGTGGCCGCCAGTAGCCAGAAAGCGGCGCGCCAGGAAAAGAAGTCCATCATCAGGCTGGTGAGAATGATGCCGACGCCGGCGCCGAACATTTCACCGCTGACGATGAGTCCGAAAATCCGCCCTCGCTGGGATGGAGGAAAATAGTCGCCGGTGAGCGAGGCAATGACCGCGCCCAGAGAGATACCGCTGATGCCGGATATGAGCTGTGCCAACAGCAGCGAGGAATAACTCTGCACGAGCGCGCTCCACGCCATGCTGCCTGCCCAGATCAGCGTGAGCAAGGCCATCAGCGGCACTCGACGGATGCGATCGACGAGAATGCTAATAGGCAGAGTGGCAATCGCTCCAACCAGTGTGGCGGCCGTGGTGATCAGTCCGAATTGGGCATTGTTCAGAGACAGCGCTTTTTCCAGCGCATGAGCCATGACGCCAAGGGCGGCCATGTCGGTGGCGGTGAGGCCGAGGGTGAGAGCCAGCAAGGCAATGACGAGGATGCGCCGGCCAAGCATGGCCTGCATGCGGTACTCGATGCGCTCGTATTCGCTCGAGAGCCAACTCTCAAGATTGATGCGCAGTTTTTGTTTGTTTTTCATGTCCTGGCGGGGGGGTGCGATCTCAGTGCAATGGTATCAGCTGAGAAAATCATTTGCAGAAATAAAACCGCCGCGCAAAAAAGTGCCTGTCCGTCGAAACGAACAGGCACAACCCGGAGCGATCGCCTATGGAGGTTGGCGATTCAGGAAAGGATCAATAAGTGGCTGCTAAAACACGGCCGTCAGCTGCAGATCCACGCGATTGCCCATGGCATTCGCGATCTGCTGGGCATTGTTGCGCTGTACCGGATTGGTGATGGCATCCGGATGCGGCACGTCGAGCCTGCGGATGGCGTAATTGAGCGTGAGGCGAACCCTGGGGGTGAAGAAGTACTGCGCTCCGAGCGTCCAGGTCTTGAAGTTGCGTTGCAAGGCCGCGTTGTTGGTGAGCCGGTCGTACTGGTCGTAGCGCAGCTGCAGCTCCACATTGCGGGTCACATAGTAGCCACCCTGCGCATAGGCGCCCCAGGCCTTGTTGTCGCTGCCGGGATAGAGCGTCCATTCGGTGAGGTTTTCATAGCCACTCAAAGCCTTGCCGGTGTATTGGCTGGCGGTGTTGGCGTCGTATTTGAAGGGCGCATAGGCCATGATCCAACCCTTGGCCCGCATGTAGCCGGCGCGCAGGATGAAGCCGCCTTTCTGACGCTGATGGCGACCGTACTCGCCGCCGATGCCCCAGCGTGACAGCTTGTGGGTGCCGATCTGGGCGAGCTTGCGCTGGCCGTTGTGGAACCAGACCCAGGCCCCCGCGTCGTTTCGGTAAGGCCCTTTACCGCTGAAGATATAGTCGGCGCGGAGCATGCCGTAGGTGTCCAGGCCATTGTTGTTGTTGGTCGAGTCGATCGGGCCGCCATTTCCAAGCATGAATGCGTAGGCATATTCCCAACGGCCTTTACGGAACCAGTTGAACGCCTTCAGGCCGACGTCCCGGAAGGCGCTGAAGCCGACCACATTGCCCGAGTCCGGCACGAAATGGTAGCCGCCGTTGCCGGCCGAAGTGAGCCGGGTGCCGGGCGCCAGGAAGCGCTCCAGCGTCAGCTGCTGGGTGAAGGTGGGATAATTGACGTAGGGAAGTGCGGCAATGCCGACGCGCGAATACCAGCTACCGGGCGCTTTTTGCAATCCCAATGAGAGCCTTACGAACTTGTTGGCATTCCAGGTCACGAAGGCATCGGTGAGCACCGGATGCTTGCCCGAGAAGTAGGTCAGCCCGTTGTTGCCGAATTCGGTGAGCACGAAATAGGTCAGCTTGTCGGAGATCGGCGTCAGGGTGCCGCGCGCGCCCAGCCGCGCGCGCAGGATGTTGAAGGTGTTGTCACTGTTCAGGTTCGGGCCGATGCGGTTGAAGTTGGGGATGGTGCCGTTGAAATAGGAAGGTATTTTGCCTTGGAGTCCTTCCACCTTTTTGCCGTCGGTGGCGGCATAGTCCGGCTGGACGAAGCCCCAGATCTTGATCGGCGGCGTGACCACCGGCGGATTGGTGTTGTACAGCGCAAGCCAGTTGGCGGCCTGCGCTTGCGGAATCAGGGCCAGTGTGGATGCGATGGCTAAACCGGCGCCGGCTTTTTTGATAAGTTTTTTATGCGTGGATGACATCTTGTATCTCCTTTATCTTTCAATAATTGTTTGTTATGGATTGGCGGTGTCCGCCTGAGATTCAGATCATGGCTTGATGTAGCGAAAGCCATGCGCCTGGAGCTGCATGATGCGTACGATGCCGCCCGGTACGACCACCGCCTGATCGACCAGCTTGGGAAGATGACCGAGCTTGCGCTTGAAGTTCAGCATGGTGTTGTGACAGGCATCGAATTCCACGCCTTCAGCGTTCAGGCTCTGGATGCGCGCGGCCATCGGGCTGTCCTTGAGCAGCATTTTGAGGCCCGGGCCGTAGGCTACGATCACGATTTGGACGTTGGCCGAGCCGAAGTACTTGAGCATGTTGGCCGCATTGTTCAGCACCAGATTCCAGCGCGCCGGGCTGCCCTGGCTGACTTGCAGCACGGCATGGGCCGTGGCGAAGGGGTGGGGATGCAGGAATTGCGGCTTTTCGTAATTGAAGGATTTGAAGAATGACCAGTTTTCGGCGTGCGCCGGGCTGAAGCTCAATCCGAGCAGTAGGCATAGCGCCGGTAACAGGAGGCTGATTTTCTTTCGCATGATATCCTCTCTCTCGTGTGGTTGTTCCGAAAATATCTCCGGGTGCCTGTCCAGTAGTCGCTATCGTTGATGGACTTTTGCTTAGTGGACTCGACCGGAGATATCTCTTTAGAGGCAAAGGATGATCGATTTATTCCCAATAAGTATTTTTGATTGGCTTTGATTTTTCATTTCAAAAAAAAACCACTGGGGCGCCCGCGCTCGCCCCAGTGGTTCAAAAACTTTTAAAATGTTTCTGACTTGACCGCAGATCCGAATACTTAAACAGCCCGCGACCTGTTAGACAAAGCTGGCTTCTTTGGCGACCGGCTTGTCATCGGCTGCCCATGCCTGGAAGCCGCCGGCGAGGCTGTAGACTTCCTTGAAACCCATCATCTGCAACACGGCCGCTGCCATGGCGGAGCGGCCGCCGGTGGCACAATAGACCACGATAGGGCGTTCGCGGGCCTCGACCAGTTCCGGTAAGCGTTTGGGATAGCTTGGGTCGGCGGCCGCTTCGAGAATGCCGCGCGGCACGAAGGTGCAGTGCTTGATATGGCCTGTCTGCTGATGTTCGGCCGATTCGCGTACGTCCAGAATCATCAAGTCGGGTCTGTCTTGCTGCATTTGTTCGAGTTCGTCGGGGCTGACTTCCTTGACCACGGAACGCGCGGCCTGGACGAAATCCATGAGGTTCATGGGTTTTTGCGGTGTGAATTTGTCGTACATAAATAATATCCCGAAGTGTTGATAAGAGGCCGCTAATATACCCGAGTGATCAGGTCAGGTTAAGCGTTTTTTAGTCTTATATGAAAAAACACCGTTAATCGGTAAGTTTTATTGGCCTTCGCCGAAGATGACGTCGGAGAGTCCCCATTTGCTGGCCAGGGTTTCGGTGGCGTTGCCCAGTTCTTCGGCGCGCGCCGGGTGGTTGTATGTGCCCCGGGCGAGCCAGCGGAGCAGGCTTGCGCGATCGGGCGCGAGGGAGAGCAGATGGATGAGTTCGCCGGCTTCGGAACCGATGATTTCTCCCCCGAGAAAATGGCCGTCGTCCATGTCGCTGATGAGGCGCACGAATCCTTCGGCATCGTCCTGGCCGAGTGCGCGAGGCGAGGTTTCAAAGGCGGCGAAGCCGACAGCAGGCTCAAAGCCTTCATCCTCCGCCGCGTCTTCATCCAGCCCCAGGCGCGCCATTTCGATGGCGCTGTAGACCACGATGGGTACCCAGCGGTCGTCCTGCTCGCGGGTATTGCCTTCGATGATGTTGCTGACAGCAATCGTGGCGTCCGAGATGGCATGGTTGGCAGTCATGGCGGGACTCGCGACGTCACCGATGGCGTAGATATGAGGCAGGGTGGTTTGCAGGTGGGCATTGCGCACGATGAAGCCTTTGTCGTCGGTGGCGATGCCAACGGCGTCGAGATCGAGGCCTTCAGTGTGCGGCACGCGGCCTGTGCCGAGGCAAACCCAGTCGACTTCCAGCGTTTCCCCAGAACCCAGTTGCAGGCGCACGGTGTCACCTTCGGCATCGATGCCGGTAAAAGATTCGCCCTGGAGCAAGGTGATGTCATGGCGTGCGAGCGCATCATGCAGAGTCGTTTTGGCCTGCGTGCTGAAGGGTATCTTGCGCAGGGCGGGAGAGCGCGCCAGCCAGCTGACTTTTTTGCCGAGCATGGAGAAAATGAAGGCAAATTCCGTGGCCACTACGCCACTACCGATGAGGGCGACCCGTTCGCCGCGGGGAGGCTCGTGGTCGAACAGCATGTCACTGGTAAGGATTTTCCCCGGGATAGGGGCGAACGGCTCAGGAACATGGGCGCTCCCACCGGTAGCGATAATGATGGAGGAGGCCCGAATACGACGGTTTTCGCCCTGAGAATCGTGGATTTCGAGTTCATGCGGGCTGCAAAAACGGGCATGGCCGGTGAAGGTGGCGATTTTCAGGCGGTGCATGTAATCAATATAGCTTTCCTGGACGGTGGCGACCACTTTCTTCTGATGGTGCCAGGCGATGTTCATGTCGGCCGAGAGTTCGCTGCGGATGCCGCGGGCGGCGAAATCCCGGCTGACGACGATCAGGCGGGCGGTATGATGCCAGTCTTTCTTGGGCACGCAGCCGCGGTTGAGACAACAGCCTCCCCACTCGGCTCGTTCAATGATTGCGACTTTCAGGCCGCGCAAGGCGGCAAGAGTGGCGGCACGGTAGCCGCCCGGGCCTGAACCGATGACGGCAAGATCGTATTGCTGGTTCATTGTGTCGTAATTCCTCGATGGTTTGCGGGCTCGGCTGAATTGTTCCATTGCACCGAGCGCAGATTCAGGGTCAACTTGGAATCATCCTTGAGTTTGGTTTGCACCAGCCTGACGGGGAGATAATGCAGGCGAGGGGCGAGATAGAAATCATAGCGATCCTTATGATCGCGAAAACGCTGCACTACGATGGTGTTCAGTTCGCCGAGGGGGGTGTGAATGCGTTTTTCGCCCGCATAGGTGAAATCATAATGACTCAGCTTGTTGGCTGATTGAACCACTGTAAAGCTCAGTGATTTTTTGTGTTCGGCCACAGCTTGGATCAAGGCGAGCTGAATGGAAAGAAAATCCACGGTATCAGGCTGAATTTTCACATGTATGGGCTGGCCTTGGCGATCAACGCCTGTTGCTATCAGTGCTTTGCGGTCGAATACGATGCGGGCATGCACGTTTTTGCCGCCACCGGTTTCGCTGTAAGTGAATTCGATGGGCAGCGGAATTTTGCTGGTGCGAGGCAAGATGCTGCGTTCGATGATTTTCTGGTGAAAAAACCAGCTGAAAATGCCGATCGCATGGGTGGTTTGAGTGTAAATAACTTTATTTTTGCCGTCCGGCTGAAAACTAAGGGTGGTTTCGGCGGCATCAACACCAAATTTGTTCAGCACGTAGTGGGCGGTGAAAAATGGGATGCCAAACGCTTCCTGTGCCCAGGCAGGCCAAGGGAATATCAGAAAGAGTCCCAGGAACAGGGCGAGACGGCGGCTAAACAGCATTGGTGAAGTCCTCAAGTTTGAGTCGGGTCGGTGCCACGATGGGTTTTTCATCGAGCCGCGCGGCACCGTCGGCGAGCTGCAGTCGGCCTTCTGCGAACCAGGCCACGGCGAGCGGATAGATGCGATGTTCGGCGAGCTGAACCCTCGCCGCCAGTGAATCGGGGGTGTCGTTTGCTGCGATCGGGACTTCAGCTTGCACGATCACCGGTCCGCCATCCAGTTCGCGGGTGACGAAATGAACGCTGGCGCCATGGCGAATGGCGCCATCGGCAAGCGCGCGGGCGTGAGTGTGCAGACCTGGATAAGCCGGCAGCAAAGAAGGATGGATATTGAGCATGCGGCCCAGGTAATGATCGACGAAGGCCGGCGTGAGAATGCGCATGAATCCCGCCAGCACGATCAGGTCGGGAGTCAGGGCATCGATGCACTTGCGTAAAGACTCATCGAAATGGGCGCGATCGGGAAAGCGGCGGTGATCGAGAACAAAGGCGGGGATGTGGTGGCGGCGCGCCCGCTCCAAGGCGAAAACCTGGGGGCGATTGCTGATCACTCCAGCGATGCGACCGTTGATACGTCCCTGTTCACAGGCGTCTATGAGCGCCTGCAGATTGCTGCCATTACCTGAAACCAGTACAACGATGCGTATGGGCTCCTTGGAATTCATGAGTGCACGTAGGTGACCCGGGGCACGGCCTCGTCGCTGACTTCTATATGGCCGATCTCCCAGGCGCCGATGCCATGTTCGTAGCTGCGCTCTATTGTGTCCTCGCACTGTTCGGCCGCGGTCACTACGGCCATGCCGATTCCGCAGTTGAAGGTTCTGAGCATTTCATCGCCGGTGATGTCGCCCTGGTTTTGCAGCCAAGCAAAAATATCCGGCCGCGGCCAGGATGTCGGGTCGATTACGGCGCGGGTATGTTTGGGGAGCATGCGCGGAATGTTTTCAGTCAGTCCGCCGCCGGTGATATGAGCCATGGCATGCACGGCACCGCTCTTGAGCAACTCGAGCACCGGTTTGACATAGATGCGGGTGGGCGCAAGGAAATGGTCGGCAAGCGTGTGGGATTTGAGGTATTGGTCGAGATTGGCCTGCTTTTTATCGATGATTTTGCGAATCAGTGAGTAGCCATTGGAATGCGGTCCGCTGGAGGCGAGGCCGATGATTTTGTCGCCGGGCTTTACCTTGCGGCCATCGAGCAGCTGCTCGCGCTCCACGATCCCGACCGCAAAGCCGGCCAGATCGTATTCGCTGCCGGCATACATGCCGGGCATTTCGGCTGTTTCGCCGCCGATAAGCGCGCATCCGGCTTGTTCGCATCCTTCGGCGATGCCGGCCACCACGATCGCTGCAAGATCGACATCGAGCTTTCCGGTGGCATAATAGTCTAGGAAAAACAGCGGCTCGGCACCTTGAACGACTATATCATTCACGCACATGGCTACCAGATCGATGCCGATGTGTTCATGCCGGTTCAGACGGTTGGCGAGACTCAACTTGGTGCCCACGCCGTCAGTGCCGGAGACCAGCACGGGACGTTGGTAGTGCCCTATCGGTAGTTCGAACAAGGCTCCGAAGCCGCCGAGTCCTGCCAATACCTCGGGCCGGCGTGTACGCGCCGCGAAGGGCTTGATCCTCTCGACCAGGGTGTTTCCGGCATCGATGTCTACGCCGGCGTCGCGGTAAGTCAGGCGGTGTTTGCTGGATTTTTCTGTCATGGGGTCGAGTGGCCAAAGAAAGTTGAAGAACAGAATCTTATTGTCGATGGCCGTGGCTGTAAACTCCAAGCGCTCCGCAGGGATGTTGGCATGCGGGTTTATGCTAAGGTTTTGCATTCGGTTTCGAAATTTTTTAGGGAGGATGGGGTGAAGGTGAACTTATGCGCCCACGCCAGGTTCATGGGTATGCGGTTTTGGCACCTTACTGCCCTGCTGGTTCTGGGGCTTGTCAGCGGAGCCTATGCACCGTCTGTTGGCGCGGTGGAAACCTCGGGCCTTTATCAGGCCACCGTGCCGGTAGGCGATCGCGCCCAGGCGAGCCGGGATGAGGCTTTTCGTCAGGCGCTGGCGCAGGTCTTGGTCAAGGTGTCCGGGAATTCCAAAATCGTCTTGCAGCCCGCCGCTCAAAAAGCATTGAAGAATTCATCCTCTTTTGTGCAAGAGTACGCTTATGCAGGCAAGGGTGATGGGCTGCGATTACAGGTGAAATTCGAACCGGAGGCGATCAATCAATGGCTCATCCGCAACAAACTGCCGTTATGGAGCCGGGAAAGGCCGGTGGTTATCTGGTGGGTGGGCGTCGAAGAAAGCAGCCGACAGCGATTCATTCTGGGTCGCCTCGCCTCGGCCAAGCATGGTGCTTTGATGCAGGTAGTCGAGAAAACGGCCGCATTACGTGGCGTGCCGGTCATTTTTCCGTTGCTGGATCTTGAGGATCGGGGAGTGGTGAGCTTTTCAGACCTTGCGGGAGGATTCATCTCTCCCGTCGAGCGCGCTTCGTCGCGTTATGAGGCCAACGCCGAAGTAATTGGAATCCTCAGGCGTCAGAGTGGTGAATGGGTGGGACGCTGGCAATTGGAATTTTCCGGCCAGACGGCGCGATGGCGGTCGGTTGGCGTCACGCCGGCAAGCGTGCTGGAAAACGCAGTAAATGAGGTGGCGGATCATCTCGCGAAACATTTGGCTGTCGTGCCGACGAGCCAGAAGGAGCCTGCTTTGCTGATTACCTTCCGGGATGTGCAGACAGCCGCTGCATTTGCCCGCATCGAACATTTGTTACGCCACTTCGCATCGATCCGGCACGCTTATCCGCTATCCATTGATGGCGATCGAGTACGGTTTCGCGTCATCCCGAGAGGTCAGCCGGGTGATGTGGCGCGAAATCTCGCCCTGACTGGCTGGTTGCGGCCGTTGCCGCCCCCTTTCGACCAGGCCGCCAAGGCGCCCGGGGGAAGTGACTCGACGCTTTATTATCGTTATATGCCATGATGGAACGCTCCTGATGACGGCGAGGTCGGCTGAAATGCGTTGGGGGTTGTTGTGGTTCGCTTTGGCCGCTCTGGTTTTTCTGGGGTGGCTGGTCTATCTGTTATCCCCTGTTTTGATGCCATTTCTGATAGGCGCGCTGCTTGCCTACCTGGGCGATCCACTTGCCGATCGCTTGGAGGCCTGGCGTATGCCGCGCACTGCGGCTGTAAGCATCGTGTTCGTGGTGATGGGGCTGATTCTGATCGGCGGCGGCGTGTTGCTGGTGCCTTTGCTCGAAGCCCAGGTGGCGGCCTTGGCGCATGCTTTGCCCGATTATTTGAAATGGATGAATGCGAATGTGCTTCCCTGGTTGCAAACACGTCTGGGGGTGGATCCCCGCTACCTGGATTTCAATGCCCTGGTGGGGATGATTTCCCAACATTGGCAGCAGGCAGGAGGCGTGGCAGCTCGCCTAGCCGATACTTTGAGTCGTTCCGGCGTGACCTTGCTCGGCTGGCTCGCCAACCTTGTTTTGATACCCGTGGTGACCTTTTATCTGCTCAGGGATTGGGACCGGTTGGTGGCTTATATCGGCGAGACCCTGCCAGGGCACATGCAGCCGACGGCGGCCGCTCTGGCGCGTGAGGTCGATGATGTGCTGGGTGCTTTCCTGAGAGGACAGTTGCTGGTCATGCTGGCATTGGGCGCGGTGTATGCCATTGGGCTATGGTTTGCCGGTCTCAAGGTGGGCGTGTTGATCGGGGTGATCGCCGGATTGCTTAGTTTCGTGCCCTATCTAGGCTTCGCTTTGGGCATTGTTTCAGCTTTACTGGCGATGTTTTTCCAAACGTATGATCTCGTTTCCCTCTGGCCGGTGTTGCTGGTATTCGGCATCGGGCAGATTCTAGAGAGCGCGGTGTTTACTCCTTTGCTGGTGGGAGATCGGATCGGCCTGCATCCTGTGGCGGTGATTTTCGCGGTACTCGCCGGCGGGCAGTTGTTCGGTTTTATCGGCGTATTGCTGGGATTGCCCGCCGCAGCCGTGCTGGCCGTATTCTTGCGCCATTTGCATCAACGCTATCGAGGCAGTGCTTTTTACCGGGGAGAGCATGAAGACGCCGATGCCTGACCAGCTGGTTCTAAGCGTGCATTTGCGCGCGGATGCCACTTTCGACAATTTCGAATTCTCAGCTCGCCAAAAGGATCTTGGCCAGGGATTGCGTGCATTTGCCCGCGGCGAAGGCGATGAAGCGCAATGGTATCTATGGGGCGCGGAAGAGACAGGCAAGACGCACCTGGCTCAGGCCGTCTGCCACGCGGCGGCCGACGCCGGTTTGACGAGCGTATATCTTCCGCTTGGCGAATTGGCGGGCGTCAGGGCGGATTGCCTCGAAGGCATGGAAAACGTCGCGGTGCTGGCCCTTGACGATGTAGATCGCGTTTGGCTGGATGACGAATGGTCGTCGAGTCTGTTTGCATTGATCAATCAGGCTCGAGAGGGAAAAACACGGCTGTTGTTTACCGCTACGGCGAGACCGCCCGAGGAGGTGTTGGCCGATTTGCGATCTCGTCTGCTATGGGGGCCGGTATACCGGCTCTTAAGACTGGAAGACCAGGAATTGGCCGGTTTGTTGAAACGTTCGGCGCAGGCGCGTGGTTTTTCACTGGGTGAGGCCGAAGTGCGCTATTTGCTGCGTCATGGGCCGCGGCACCCGCGGGCGCTGGTTGCTGCGATCGACAGGCTCGATCAGGCGAGTCTGCGGGCCAAGCGGCGCATCACTGTACCGTTTATTCGTTCTGCGCTTGGGCTGTAGGCATTCAATGTCAAGCCGCGTATTGAATATGCCAGTGCTTGCTTTCGACGAGGACAAGGTTCGGTCGGGTGCCGGACTTCGTGATTTTGCGAAAGCCAGGACGAGTTTCTCATGGATCTTGATCGTCGATGCTTGGGCCGAGCCGTTTGGCAGCTTGGGCGACCCGTTTCCCCAGTGCGCGGCAAAGGCGTATTTCATCTTCGCTGAGCGGCATCGATCCATCGCTTCCCGCTTGGTGACTGGGGCCGTAAGGGGTGCCGCCAGTGCGGGTGGCGAGCAATGCGGCTTCGGTGAAGGGGAGCCCAAGGATCATCATGCCGTGGTGGAGCAAGGGGAGCATCATGCTGAGCAGAGTGCTCTCCTGGCCGCCATGCAGGCTGCCGGTGGAGGTGAATACTGCGGCGGGTTTGCCGGCTAAAGCGCCGCTGAGCCAGAGGGATGAGGTCTGATCAAGGAAGTATTTCAGCGGTGCGGCCATGTTGCCAAACCGCGTGGGGCTGCCGAGTATCAGCGCCGAGCAGTCATTCAAGTCTTGTAAAGACGCATAGGGCGCTCCGCTTTGAGGGATGCTGTCGGCTACGGCTTCGCAGGTGGCTGAAACGGGAGGAACCGTGCGGATCTTTGCGTTGACGGCTGATACTTCTTCGACACCGTGGGCGATCTTTCGCGCCATTTTTGCAGTGGCTCCATTGCGGCTGTAATACAGGATCAGAACCTCTTTCATGGCAAAATTCCAAGTACGTTTTCCGGCGGGCGGCCTATGGCTGCCTTGTCGCCCACGACGACGATGGGGCGTTCTATCAGTCTAGGGCGTTGAAGCATGGCGAGTATCAGGGTTTCCCGTCCCAGCCCCTGATCATCAAGCGCAGCTTCGCGATATTCAGGTTCGTGGGTGCGCATCAGATCGCGAGGCTCCATGGCAAGACACTCCAAGATGTGCTCCAACTCTTGCTGAGAAGGTGGTGTTTTCAGATAGTCGATAACCTGATGCTCGATGCCGCGACTGCGGATGAGATCGAGCGTGGCTCGGGATTTCGAGCAGCGCGGGTTATGATAGATGATGACTTTCGCGGCGGAAAACATCGCTAATCTCCTATTTTATATAATCGAATGAAAGATGTGGGCTTGTTAGCCTTAATTTTAAGGAATCTCTGATGATTCGTCCTGAATTTTTCAGAGTAGAAAGTCTGGCCATCTGCCTGGACTTTGCTTGCGTCGGGCCATTCGCGGCTCGGCGGAAGCCGTGTATCGGGTTTTCTTTGATAGAAAATACAGGGATTGGCGGAATGAGCGGAATTTTTTGCAAAGACAAATCTAAGAGGTGGGTATGAGCGGCTACAGATTGACGATTATTGCCGTGTTTTCCTTGTTTTTGGCCGCCTGCGCGACGGCGCCGGTGCAGCAAATGAGCAATGCGCGCCTTGCGCTCCAGGCGGCGAAAAAGGCGGGGGCCGCGCAGCGTGTGCCCCAGGAATACGATCGCGCCAAGGTTTTGTTGCAGCGGGCCGAAGTGCAGTTGCAGGTGGGAGGTTACCAATCGGCAAAGGCATTGGCCGAGGAAGCTCAACGCGCGGCGCAAAAGGCGCGCGAAGATGCCTTGAAGAAAGAAAAGACGTAACTATATCGCCGGTCGATCTGATTTGATCAGATGTATCGTTGCGCCCTGGAGGAATTGCGATTTGTCTAACCAGAAACGAAGAGGTGATTCCAAAATTCCATTGCTTCGGTGGATTCTGAGGCCGGAAAAGATGCTTGCCGCCGCGCTCACATTCGTGTTGGTAGTCATTAAGCGTTTTTTTCATGATCGTTGTCTGCAGATTGCCGGTAATCTGACTTTCACGACATTGCTTGCACTCGTTCCGCTGGTGACGGTCGGACTCGGCGTGCTCAATCTGTTTCCCGCATTTCAACCCGTTATTGGACACATAACACATCTGTTGCTGTCGGAAATGATGCCGGTGTCCGGACAGACGGTACAGAAGTACCTCATCACTTTCAGCGAAAAAGCATCTCACCTGACCTGGCTGGGGCTAATCTGGCTGTTCGTCCTGGCAATCATCACCCTGGCAGAAATTGATCAGGAAATGAGCTATATCTGGCGCACCCACCACCATCGCCGGACGGTGACTACATTTCTTGTCTATTGGGCGGTGCTGACCTTGGGACCATTGCTGTTCGGTCTGGGTATTGCCGTTTCCACCTATGTTTTCACCATTTACAGCGCCTTCGTGCATGGCGGGGTCGCCGATACATCAGACTGGATTCTGCTGCGGCTAGTGCCCTTGTTTCTGGAGACGACGGCATTCTGGATCTTGTTCATCATGGTTCCCAGGGTCAAGGTCAGTATCCGCAATGCCTTTATTGGCGCTTTGGTCACCGGCATTATGTTCGAGCTGGCCAAGCGCGGTTTTACGCTCTATCTGGCCCATGCCAAAAATTATGAATTGGTGTATGGCGCTTTTTCTATTATTCCGATATTCCTATTGTGGATTTTCTTGTCCTGGATCATTGTGTTACTGGGAGCTGAGATTACGGCCTGTATCAGTGGGCATTGCGAACGTCCTGACATTAGCGACGAAAGGGCGGAACGCTCTTTCTGGCTGGCTGCCCGCTTGATCGCTCGCTTGGGGGTAGCACAAACAAGAGGCGAGGCGCTTGATCTTGCGCAATTACGCGAAGCCGAGTCGGCTTTCAGTCCTACGCAAATAGAAGCGATGTTGCGACGCCTGGAAGAACTCAATATCGTGCATCAGCTCGCCAATGGCCGCTGGATGTTGGCGCGCGATCCCCATGAGTTGACTCTGGGGGAGGTGTACCTTGCTGGTAATTTTGTGATCGACAAGCAATGCATAGAAGGAGAGGAAAGCAAAGTATTCGATCGCTGGCTGGCGCCTCACTTGCAGGCGGCCATAGCGGTCAGCGCCGAACGCCTGAATGTACCCTTCAGTGATATGCTTGAAAATATCCGTGCCACGGATAAAGATTATAAGCTGATTGGAGAGTTGAATGAGTGAAGAGGCTATTGACTGCATCGTGAGCGGGCGCGTGCAAGGCGTCGGTTTCAGGGCGTCCTGCCAATCCGTGGCGGCCGAACTGGGGCTTCGCGGCTGGGTGCGCAACCGCGCGGACGGCGGGGTGGAGGTTCATGCAGAGGGATCGCGTGCGGCCTTGGCCCGTTTTCGCACCTGGCTTGCCCAAGGGCCCAAGCTGGCGCATGTGGATCATGTCGAATGTAAAGAGGCCGTGCCTGAACACGTGAGCGGATTTGCGATTCGTTATTGAACTTGCGTATTCAGCGCTTTTGCCGTTCACGCAAAAAATCGATCACGTTCTCCAGCTGAATTTCCATGGCTTCGCAGTCTTTGCGCCCCTTGTATTCAATGACGCCGGCATCGAGGCCGCGTTCTCCCAAGACGAGTCGGCAGGGGATTCCAATCAGCTCGATGTCGGCGAATTTGACCCCGGGGCGTGCCTCGCGGTCGTCGAACAAGACTTCGAATCCAGCCTCCAGAAGTTGTTCGTAAAGCGATTCCGCCGCCGCCCGTAGGCGCTGCGATTTGTGCATATTGATCGCCACCAGCGCGACCTCGAATGGGGCGATCGGCTCCGGCCAGATGATGCCCCGCGCATCGTGGTTTTGCTCTATCGCCGCGCCCACCACCCGCGAGATGCCGATTCCGTAACATCCCATGGTCATCGATACGGGTTGGCCGGATTCATTCAGCACAGTGGCCTGCAGCTTTTCACTGTAGCTGCGCCCGAGCTTGAAAATATGGCCCACTTCGATACCGCGCACGATCTGCAGGCGGCCTGCGCCGTCAGGGCTCTTATCGCCTTCGCGTACAGAGCGGATATCGGCCACCTTGGGGAGCGGCAAGTCGCGTTCCCAGTTTATGCCGAAGTAATGGTAGCCCTCCTCGTTGGCGCCAGCGGCGAAGTCCGCCACCAAGGCCGCATCGCGATCCACGATGCACGGCAAAGGCAGATGCAATGGACCCAGCGAACCCGGTCCGGCACCGATGGCCGCGCGGATTTCGTCTTCTTCAGCAAAGCGCAGCGGAGCGGCGACTTCGGGCAGTTTTTCCGCCTTGACGGGATTGAGTTCATGATCGCCACGCACCAGCAACGCGATCAGCCCGCCGCCGACCTCTACACTGGCCTGAACGATCAGCGTCTTTATGGTGCGTTCTATGGGGATAGCGAATTGTTCGATCAGGGTCTGTATGGTCTTGGCATTCGGAGTGGCGGTTTTGCGCAGCGATTCGGAAGGCTCGGGTCGCGCCCCGGTTTCCGGCAGCGCTTCGGCCCGTTCCACGTTGGCGGCATAGCCGCTCTCGGCACAATAGGCGATGGCATCCTCTCCGGTCTCGGCCAGCACATGAAATTCGTGTGAGGCGTTGCCGCCGATGGCGCCGTTGTCCGCCTGTACCGCGCGGAAATCCAGGCCCAGGCGGGTGAAGATCGCGCTGTAGGCGGTAAACATGCGCTGATAGGTTTCGTCCAGGGACGCCTCGTCGAGATGAAAAGAGTAGGCGTCCTTCATGATGAATTCGCGGGCCCTCATGACGCCGAAGCGGGGGCGGATCTCATCCCGGAATTTGGTCTGGATCTGATAGAAATTGACCGGCAGCTGTTTGTAGCTGCGCAATTCGCGACGGGCGATGTCGGTAATGACTTCTTCGTGTGTAGGGCCTAGACAGAAATCACGCTGGTGGCGATCCTTGAAGCGCAGCAGTTCGGGGCCGTATTTTTTCCAACGTCCGGATTCCTGCCAGAGTTCGGCTGGTTGCACGCAAGGCATCATGAGTTCGAGGGCGCCGGCGGCGTCCATTTCTTCGCGCACCACGCTCTCGACCTTGCGCAGAACTCTCAGGCCCAAGGGCAGCCATGTGTACAGTCCCGACGCGAGCCGGCGGATAAGGCCGGCCCTCAACATAAGCCGATGACTGACGATTTCGGCCTCGGCGGGATCTTCTTTCAGCGTAAAAAGGGGGAACGAGGATACGCGCATTCTCAAGCCTTCGAAAAGAGGATGGAATCAAAAGGTGTTGCCGTTGAAACCCCATAAATGGCGAGGTGGCGATGAAAACTCTATATAAATGCGATCAGCGGAAATGCCGACATGTTTTTGGATCAATTTAGTCAAATGCGAAGAAAGTTCAGCGGTGCGGTCTTCAGGCAGTCTCAAACTCTTGCACTCGAGGTAAGCGAGCGGGGCGGTGTCGCCGCCAAAGCGCATGTGGGGATTGTGAGAAAATTTCACCATCACATAGCGCTCGGGTTTGCCCAGCCATTGCGAAAGTTGGCATGAAGCATCTTCCAACAGGGATTGGATGCCGTCGTCAGAGAGATTTTGGTTGGTTTCAATACTTAAAAGCGGCATGGCATTATTTACAATATTGTTGCAAGAAATCGCGGGTTTGCTTCAGGTGTTTTTCACGTTCCTGCTGATTGAGCCATTCGGTTTTTCCGTCGGGCAAGACCAGCTTGAGGCGTTGGCCGGATTGCAGGACTGTGAGATTTTTACGCGCTGTTTTGCAGTCTGCAGGACTGGCTTTGGCCGAAGTTGGAGCAGTCTTCGAGCCGGTCTGGGGTGGGCCGGATGCTTGCCCTGCATGCCTTGACGGAGTTTGATTGGCGCCAGATAAGGTGCTGATGGGTTTCTCGCCGATCGCCTTTGCTTTGACGCCTGGAGGGGGGAGCTGGGAAAAATGAACGACGCCATTTGTGTCTGTCCAGCGATAGATCTTGGCCTGAGCGCTTAGCGAAAAAAGGGCAAGGATGAAGGCCGAAGCAATAATGGTTTTAAATTTCATCTTGATGATGTAGCAGTGTCCGTGTTGGCGGGAAAGTTTATCAGATCCGGCTCCCGGGGAAATACTGATCCGAATGGGGTTCATGTTTCGCAGCATCAAAAGTAACCCTGATGGCGGCAGGGTTGAAAACAAGAATATAATTATTTTCTAATATACATGGCTTACAATTCTCCTAGGCTTCAATCTGTTTCAAAGGAACGTTTAAAAACGACTTGGCAATCCGCATGTCCTTGGTGGGCTATTAAATTCGCTCAGGTGCTTGAGAAACAAGGAAAACGCGGCGGGATTTCGCCTTTACGGAGTGTCGGTGAGCGCTTCTGCGCCGATTTTGGCGCCCCTGTCCCGCCTTATGGGTGGAATTTCAACAGATTGTTAAGGCTTGTCTATTAGCTCGAGTGCGCGGCTGCGCCCCGCCTTGCTCGCAACGATAAGCAGCACTATGCATTGCTATAATCATGCAATGGCTCGGCGAATATTGCCGAGGCGAGGTTTGTGGATGCGGTCGATCCAGTCAGGTACAAGACTTTGAGGCGGCTGAGAGTGAGAGCAGTGAAATTCAAAATAGCGGGTATGGGGAATGAAGACAGTGAATAACAAGCGGTTGTTGATCAGTGGCATGGGTTTCGTGATCGCCTGCGCATGTTCTGGCCTGGTCCAGGCAGGGCAGATGTCGGCGGACCCACTCACTTTCTCCCAAGCCTGGCAGGCGGCGCTTGCCCAAACGCCACAGATGCTCAAGGCGCGGGCCCGGGTGGCCGAGGCGCAGGGTGCGGTCAAGGCTGCCAGAGGACATCTACTGCCAAAGCTGCAAGCTTCTTACACCGCCAGCGGTTCTGACAACGCCCTCAATGTGTTCGGCATGAAATTGAGTCAGGGCAAGGCCACCTTCAATGATTTTGGAGCAAGTCAATTCAATCCCTTTAAGCCTCAAACTCTGTATGTCGCGCCTGCCAATCTGAACAATCCAGGATGGTATCGAAACTATGAGTCCAAGCTGCAATTGCAGATTCCGGTGTTCAATGGCGGCAAGGTGTGGGCCTTCTATCACAAGGCGCAGGCTTACTTGCAGGCCGCCCGAATGGGTGATGTGGCGGCGAGGCAGCAATTGCTGCTGCAGCTCTTGAAAGCCTATGAGGGGGTGCGTACGGCAAAAGCATTCGTCAAGGTCGCCATAAAGGCGGAGGCGGCGGCCAAGTCGTTTGTCGATATCACCAACAAACTGTATGCCCGCGGGGTGGTTTCCCGCAATGCGCAGTTACGCGCCGAACTCAATTTCGGTGACGCCAGGTTAAGCCTGGGAAAGGCTCGGGCGCATTTGGCGACGGCCTATGAGCAATTGCGTATCTTGACAGGTTTGCCGGCCAGCAAACTCATCGTTGTTGCTCAGTCTTTGAGAGTTAAGATACCGCGCGCCTCACTGAGCGAATTGGAACGCGCTGCCCAGGCCGCCAATCCCGGCACGCAAGCGTTGCAGATGAAGCTTGCCGGAGCCCAGTCTGGCGTCTGGGCAGCGCGGGCCGCTTATTTGCCGCATTTCAATATCGTGCTCAGTCGGCAATGGGACAATACCAGCGCTGGTCTCGGCGGCCACCCGTCAAATACCGTGGCTGGCGTGTTGACCTGGAACTTGTTTGACTTCGGTGCCCGGCGTGGAGCACTCGACGAGGCCCAGGCGCAGGTATTGCAACAATCGGCCGAATTGAGAGCAGCACGCAACAAATTGCGGCTGCAGGTCGCCACTTCGTGGAATGACGTTCACGTGGCCGAACTGCGCGTTCGAGTACGCAAGTTGAGCATAGCGCAGGCCAAGGAGGCGCTACGCCTGCAAAAACTCCGCTACGAAAAAGGCGTGGCCACCATTGCGCAGTTGCTTACCGCCCAAGCTGAGCTCAACAAGGCCCGCAGCGATCTGGTGGCGGCGCGTTATGAGGAGGTCATGCAGCGCGCCGGCTTGCTGCTCGCGCTCGGTCGCTTGACGCCGCAAGCGATACAGGCAAGCAAGCTTTCCTGAGTAAATTCTTGAGATAACAATGGGATGATCAAAATGACGAACAGACAACTCCATGGATGGCTCGCGGCGCTGATGCTAGGAGCGATGTTACCCGTCAGCGCCTTTGCCTCTTCCGCCCAAGGTTCTTCGCTCCAGGTTCCGGGGCCTGCGGTGAAGGCTCAGGTGTTGGAGGTGAAACAACAGATGATTCCGGTTTACGCGACATTTCCGGGAACGGTGGTCGCCACCAATCAGGTGCGGATTTCGTCCCGCCTCAGCGGTTACGTGCGCAAAATCTATGTGCATGAAGGCCAGCGAATCAAGCAAGGACAGCTCTTGTTGACGATTGATCCGACTCAAGCCTATGCCGCCATCCTTCAAGCCAAGGCTGCTCTTGCCAAGGCCAAGGCGGCGCTGGCGGAGGCGAAGGCGAACTATGAGCGCTACAAATCGCTCTATCAGCAAAACGCTGTGCCTCAGCAGCAGTATCAGCAGTTCGAGCTGGCTTACCATGTGGCTCAGGGGAACTATGAATCGGCCAAGGCGGCGTTGGCGAACGCCGAATCACAATGGAATTATTCCCAGGTGAAGGCTCCGTTCAGCGGGGTGGTTGTCAGCAAGCTGATCGATGCCGGCCAGCTGGCCACGCCGGGACAGCCCTTGCTGGTTCTGCAAAGCAGCGGCGTGTTACAAGTGCAAGTCCAGGTTGACGGACAGGCTTATCGGCATCTGCGGCTAGGGCAAAAAGTGGCGGTCACTTTCGAAGGCTCCGATTTCAAGCCGCATACGGTGCAAGGCGTGGTCGAGCGCATGGTGGCGGCGGCCGATCCTATGACGCATACGCATGCGGTCAAAATCAACCTACCGCCAGACAGCGGCGCGGCCAGTGGTAGCTATGCTCGGGTAATGATTCCTGTCGGCGAGCAAGAAGGGATTCTGGTACCCCTTTCGGCCGTGGTGCACCGCGCAGGTATTCCAGGGGTGTTCGTGGTCACTCCTAACGGAACGGCTCAATTCGTGATGGTCAGGGTGGGCATGCGGTTGGGCAAAGATGTGATCGTATTGTCTGGCCTGATGCCGGGCGACCGGGTGATCGTGCATGCCGATGGCAGGCTTTACAACGGAACTCCAATTGAGGGCGTGCAGGGATGAGCGCAGTAGAACATGAGTCCCGTCTCAATCTGGCCGGTCGCCTGGCCAAGGGGTTTTTGACTTCCAAGATCACCGCGCTGATCATGCTGGCGATCACGCTGTTCGGCGCCATGGCCATTATCGTGACGCCGCGGCTTTACAATCCGGAGATCGTCGTGCCGGCCGCGTCGATCATCGTACAGCAAGCGGGCAGCTCGCCTGATGAAGTGCTCAATCAGGTCGTGCGGCCGCTCGAAGCCCTCATGGCCGGCCTAAAGGGTGTCAAGCACACCTATGGCTATGCAGTCAACGACATGGGCGTGGTCACTGTCCAGTTCAAGGTGGGGGAAAACGAAACCCAGAGTCTGATTCGCCTCTACAACCAGCTCGCGCGCAACATGGATCGGCTGCCGCCTGGAACCAGTCAGCCGCTGGTCAAGAGTATCGGTATCAATGACGTGCCGGTAATGACCGTCACATTGAGCTCGAATACGCTTAACGGCATGCAACTTCGTGAAGTGGGCGATCGTTTCCTCGAACAGTTGCGTAGTGTGCCCAATGTGGGCGACAGCTATGTGATCGGCGGACAGCGCCAGGCCGTGCGCATCGACATCGAACCGCATCGGCTCGCGAGTTCCGGCTTGAGCCTGAATCAGGTTCTCAAGATGCTGAAAGCCTCAAATGTCATTCTTCCCGCCGGCGATCTGGTGAACAATAACAAGCAATACGCTTTGCGGGTGAACGCGGCCTTTGCCGGCATCGGGCAATTGGGTGATCTGGTCGTGGGCATGGCCAACCACAAGCCGGTGTATCTCAAGGATATCGCCACCATCAAGATGGGGCCGCAAAACGAAAAACAGTACGTCTTCCTCACCTATGGCGCTGCGACGCCGGGCGTCAAGGCCGATGATCCGCGCCAGGCGGTGACATTGGCGATCGGCAAGCGTCCGGGTACCAACGCAGTGACGGTCACCAACGCCGTGCTTGCCAAGCTACACCGGCTGGAACGGGATGCCTTGCCGCAGGGAGTGAAGGTTTCAGTAACCCGCAATTACGGGCAGCGCGCCAATGATGCGGTCAACACCCTGATGGAGCATCTGTTGATCGCCATCGTGGTGGTCTCGTTCATCCTCTTGTTCTTCCTCGGTTGGCGCGAAGCCGTCATAGTGACCCTGACCGTGCCTTTGACCTTGTTCGTGGTGTTGGGCATCGACTGGATCATGGGCCAGACCATCAACCGTATTTCTTTGTTTGCCCTGATCTTGTCTCTCGGCTTGCTGGTCGACGCGGCGATCGTGGTGATCGAAAACATTCATCGCCACCTGCACCATGGCGAGAGAGGCAGGGAGTTCGGCGATCTTCTGGTTGCCGCCACCAATGAGATTGGCAATCCAACCAATATCGCCACTATCGCCGTCATTATGGCCTTCGTGCCCATGGCTTTCGTCTCGGGAATGATGGGGCCGTTCATGCGCCCCATCCCGATCAACGTGCCGATCGCCATGATCGCTTCGCTGGCGCTGGCGTACATGGTGGTGCCGTGGACGGCTTATCGCTGGCTCAAGCGCAAGGCGGCGCTGATCGAGGCCCGTTCCCGGCCTTCACTGGAAGAGGAGGATGCCCAGCCGCAGGATTGGCTGCATCGCCTCTATGTGATGACAGTACGCCCCTTGCTGGAGAGTCGTTTCAAGCGCAACACGTTTTTCCTCGTCGTCATCGCGCTGCTGATTTTGTCCATGCTGATGCCGTTATGGCAGTTTTTGCGGCCATCGGGCATGAACGGGCCGTTGAGCCCCTGGGGAGTCAGCCTGCAGATGTTGCCCGACGGTAATGTCAGCACGTTTACTGTCGAGATCGATACGCCTGCAGGCACGGCCCTGGATGCCACTAACCGGGTGGCCCTGGCCGTCGGCCAAGTGCTGGCAAAGGATCATTATATAAAGAACTTTGAAACCTATCTGGGGCGCACCGGTCCGCTCAGTTTCGCCGGCATGGTGCGCGGCGATGCGCTCAAGCGCGGTTCCAATATCGCCCAGATCGTGGTGAATATCGTCGGCAAGGAGCACCGGCCGCACACCGCTGAGGTGGCGACCGAGGTATGGCATGCGCTGGCACCGGTGCGCAAGGAATTTCCCAAGGCGCATATCAAGCTGTATCTGGTGCCGCCCGGGCCGCCGGTGCGCGCGCAGGTGCTGGCGGAACTCTATGGCCCCGATTACCAGAAGCTGCGGCAGACGGCCAAGCTCATCGAAGCCGATTTCCATAAGGTTTATGGGATGATCAACATCGATGATTCGGTTACGACCACCGCGCCGGAATATCTGATCCACGTGGATCAGCGCAAAGCGATGCTTTCCGGCGTCGCGCCGGCTGAGGTCGCCCAGGTGGTGCGTGACTATGTCGCCGGCGCCAATATAGGCCGCCTGCATGTAGCTCATACACCGGAACCGGTGGATATCATTGTGCGCTTGAAGCGACCGGATCGCGCCTGGATTCAGCAGGTCGAAGATCTGACCATCACCAATGTCCAGGGCAAGCAGGTCTCACTGGCCGGCATCGTGCAGATCGAGCCTTCGAGCGTGGCCAAGCCGATCCTGACTCGGGATCAGCACCCGGTGGTGTATGTGATGGGCGACATGCTCAATGTCAGCCCCGTCTATGCCACTTTGACCCTGAACAAGATGCTGGACGGCGTCACCCTGCCCAATGGCGTGCATCTGACCACCTCCAATCTGGGCTTTTCCGACGCCCAGCCCCGCGACATCACGCATTATCAAGTGCTGTGGGGAGGCGACATGCGGCTGACCCTGGACGTGTTCCGCGATCTGGGCATGGCCTTCATCGTGGCGCTGGTGTTCATCTACCTGCTGCTGGTGGCCTATTACCAGTCGTTCATGCTGCCGGTCATCGTGATGGGTGCGATCCCGCTCACCCTGGTGGGTATTTTCCCCGGTCACTGGGTGTTCCACATGCCGTTCAACGCGACCTCGATGATCGGTTTTATCGCGTTGGCGGGCATCGTGGTGCGCAACTCCCTGCTGCTCATCGACTTCATCCTGGATTACCGCAGGCAGGGATTTTCGTTGAAAGAATCTGTGATCGAAGCGGGCGCGGTGCGCTTCCGGCCCATCCTGTTGACCGCTCTGGCAATCATGTTCGGGTCGGCGGCGATGGTGACCGATCCGGTCTTTGGAGGCCTGGCGGTGTCACTGATCTTCGGCACCTTCGCCTCCACCATGCTGACCCTGGTGGTCATTCCCTTGTTGTATTACCTCTGGCAAAGACGCGAAGAGGCGCGGACTACCAAGACAGCGTGATGCGCCTGGCTCCGGCAGGGAATGCCGGAGCCTTTAGGCTCTTGGCGTCTTAAGGCTTGGATAGCAACGCTGGCTAGCGTTTTTTTGCATCAGGCTTGCGGCGCGTGAGTTCACGCAACAGGGCTTCCTGTTCGTTGAAGGAGGGCGCGCGGGCGGGCTTTTCCTTTCCGGTTGGCTGGCGTTCCACGGGCTGATGGCCGGCGCGTTCGTTCTCTTTGAGTTTGATGTATTCATCCAGTCCCGCGTCGGGATAACGCCCGTGATAATTTTTTGGGGGTTCATTGCCCGGACGCATGAACTGCTGCATACGCAGGGCCTTGTTCATCGCAGTGACGCGGCGATCGATCCAAAACAGGTCGGCGCTGGCGAACAACACTTCTGCGGCGGCTGGGATGGCGAACCCGATCGGTCCGAAGGCCAGCCCCAAGGCAACGGATGCGGCGCTGAGGCCGATGTAGGAGATGGCGCCGACGGGTTCTTTCAAATACCAGCGATGCGCGCCCAGGGGAAACATCAACAGGGCGCCATAGGCAACCGGCCTGCGGCGCATCAGTTTGGTATAGCGGGCGTTGAGCGCTTGCAGTCCATCGCCGCCGAGATCAAGTGCTTGCCAGGCTTTTTTCATTTGTAATCCGATAGGTTGTATATATGTATGGACAAGATGGTTTTACGATTCCTTGAGGCCTGCTAGTATGCCCGTTTCATGGGAGGCTTCTGGCAAGCCAGGGCGTTTATTGAGAGGAAGTAATCGTGTCGGATCGTAGACTGCAAGTGTTCTATACTGTCGCCAAGTTGCTGAGTTTCACCAAAGCGGCAGATGCCCTGCATATGACCCAGCCCGCCGTCACCTTCCAGATCCGCCAACTGGAGGAGCAATTCGATACTCGCTTGTTCGACCGCACGCATAACCGCGTCAGCCTGACTGAGGCAGGCCAGCTAGCCTACCAATACGGCGAACGGATTTTCGAACTCTATAACGAGATGGAACAGGCCATCAAAGAGCTGACCGGCGACGTGCGTGGCGCCTTGACAGTCGGCGCGAGCACCACGATCGCCGAATACATGTTGCCCGCTCTGCTTGGAGGATTCAAGGCCAAATACCCGGAGGTCAATTTGCGTCTGAAAGTATCCAATACCGAGGGCATCGTGTCCATGGTCGAGAATAATGTGATTGATCTGGGGGTGGTCGAAGCGCCAGTCAGCAACAAGAACCTTCTCGTTGAAATCTGCCAGGAAGACGAACTGGTACTGGTGTTGCCTCCAGAACATCCCTTGGCCTCTAGGGAGGCCGTCAGCGCCTCGGACCTTCTGGATTATTCTTTCATCTGCAGAGAGGAAGGCTCGGGCACCCGCGAGGTCGTGACCGAATATCTCAAACAGCAGGGCATCGATCGCAGTGACATCAAGGAATGTCTCGAGCTGGGTAGCTCCGAATCCATCAAAGGCGCTGTCGAGGCCGGCATGGGGATCAGCATTCTTTCACGTGCTTCTGTCGGTAAGGAGTTCGAGCTTGGCATGTTGGCGGCGGTGCCGCTGGATCCACCGCTGAGAAGACCTTTTTCTTTCGTGCGTCAGCGGCAGAAATTCCGCCTGCGCGCGATGGAGGAATTATTGGAATTCGCCCGCAACTATTGCACTGCAGTCAATCCAGAGTCTACAGCCAATACCTGACGACTCGACCCAGAATACAGGAATAGGCAATGAAAAATTACATGGTGATCCAGAATACCTATTCGGAATTTCTCGGATTGATCGAAAAACAGCTCGAGCGCCGGGATATAGGCTTTGACTATTATCGCCCTTTTCTGGATCAGGGTCTGCCTGCAAGCGTCGGCCAGTTCGATGGCGTTTTCATCCTGGGAGGCGCCTTGGCGCCGAATGATCCATCGCTTGAACATCATGATGATGTGCTGCGCGTCATCCAGCTGTTTCGCAAGTCGCAACGGCCCGTGGTTGGCATCGGTTTGGGTGGCCTGCTGGTGGCTGAAGCCGTGGGTGGCGAGCCCCATGCCGAACCCGAATACACGGCAGCCTTCGTCAAGGCGCACAAGACGGAGGCTGGCGCGGGTGATGCTTTGGCCGAAGCACTGGATGGACGGGAAGTGCTGGCGCTCCATCATGGCTCGGCGTCCTTGCCGGAAGGGCTGGAGCCGGTGCTGGTGGACAAGGCCGGGCGCTGGCTGGCTATTCACCCGGAAAAACATACATATGGACTATTGTTTCGACCGGAAATCAAACCGGGGATGCTCGAGGACATCATTATGGAAGAAGGCCATAACCCGCCGCCGAATATCGTCGATTTGTTGAGCGAGGCGCGAATGAAATGGCCTGAAATGCAGGCGGTCAGCGATCAGGTCGTGGTGGCGCTGGTGACCGAGCTGGGTTTGATGCAAGAGCGCCGCAAAGCGCCCATTTTTTCCCTGAAGGTGGAGCAATGATGCCGCTAGGACCCAAAGGAGGGAAGTCTGGACTGAAGCGCTTGCAACAGATTTACCAGAAACTTCCCGTGCCGAAACAAGAAACTTTGCTCGAATTCGCGGAATTTTTGGTTTCGCGCCCACCCGAGCAAAAGAAGGCGCTGCCGAAACCAGTGCCTCATGAACGTCCGCAAGACGAATCCGTTGTCAAGGCCATTCGGCGCCTGTCCGCAACCTACCCCATGCTGGATAAATCGAAGATGCTCAACGAGACTTCGGCGCTTGTAGCGCAGCACATCATGCATGGCCGTGAGGCCAAAGAAGTCATCGATGAGATCGAGGCGATATTCGAAAAACATTACCAACGTCTGGCGGCCGAGTTTCTGGAGGGCTCGAGCAGTTAAGCAGTTACTTGCACGATATTGCGCGTTCATATACAAATTAAGCATGTCTAGTAAGATGGTCAGTATTCGCGAAGCCGGCGAGTTCCTGGGCGTCGTGCCTCAAACGCT
>JALUXU010000058.1 GCA_027013225.1 Acidihalobacter sp.
AGGCGGGGAAGCCTAAGAAAGTCGCCTTGGTCGCCGCCATGCGCAAGCTGTTAACTATTATCAACGCAGTGTTTCGAAGTGGTGAGCCTTATCGCGTTCTCCAGACCGATTAGCCAATCTCGAAAACGCAGTTGCTGTTAATGCTAAGCCCGATAGGGTGTTTTTGTGGTTCAATTCTGTTCTTTTTCATTCCTTTTCTCCATGGATTCAAGTTGTTGACTGTTTTGTCCTCAAGTGGCGCTTGTTCGAATATCAAGTAATATATTGATTGGATGACTTTATGTGGCCGCTATCGATATATGACAAAATACGATAATCGCTTCCTGCTCAACAACTTCTGAATATCGTCGGAGACCACCTATGGCAATCAAGGATTGGCCGGCTGATGACCGACCCCGCGAAAAATTGCTGCGCCGCGGGCCGGGGGCGTTGTCTGATGCCGAACTGCTAGCAATTTTTCTGCGCACAGGGGTGGCGGGCAAGAGTGCGGTCGATCTGTCACGGGAACTGCTCGATGACTTTGGCGGCTTGCGTCCTTTGCTCGAAGCGGACATTGCAGGCTTTTGCGCCGCCAAGGGATTAGGTAGCGCCAAGTACGCGCAACTACAGGCTGTTTTGGAAATGGGCCGGCGCCACCTCGATGCCGGGCTTCGCCGCGGCGAAGCGCTGGAAAATCCGGCGCATACCATGCGCTATCTGAGTGCCCGCCTGCGTCATTATCCGTATGAAGTCTTTGCAGGGCTGTTTTTGGACAATCGGCATCGCGTTATTGCCTTCGAAGAGCTGTTCAAGGGCACCATAGATGGGGCCAGCGTGCATCCTCGAGAGGTTGTCCGGCAGGCGTTGGCGCATAATGCGGCGGCGCTGATATTCGCTCACAACCATCCCTCAGGAGTGGCTGAGCCGAGCTCGGCGGATGTGAATATTACTCGCAAGCTGAAGGAGGCATTGGGTCTGATCGATGTCCGGGTGCTCGATCATATCGTCGTCGGCGATGAGTCGGTCTCGTTGGCGGAGCGAGGTCTTTTATGAGGCATTGTCTAGGTGTCAATTTATTTTTGCTCGCGACACTTGTTTTTGCGCCTGGAGTACAGGCTGAATCCTGGGTAAGCGCCTGGTTTATGGCGCCTCAGGCCGTGCCCCAGGCAGCGGACGCTCCGCCTTGGCTGCGCCCCCCATTGATAGAAGACGCTACCGTGCGTCAATTGGTTCGTCCCACCCTCTCGGGGTCGGCGCTGCGGCTGCGGATCAGCAACCGCTATGGCACAAAGCCTCTGTATCTCGATCGAGTCACCGTCGGTGTGGCGCGAGGCATTGGCGGAGTGGTCCCTGGTAGCCTGCACAAGGCGACCTTTGCCGGTCGTAACGCGGTGACTATTATGCCTGGCAAGTCGGCCCTCAGTGATCCAGTACACACGCAGGTGGTAGGCGGGCGTCTCCTGGCGGTAAGTCTTTATGTGCCGGGGAGTGTGCGTCCCCGCACCTGGCATCAAATCGCGGGAAGAGTGAACTTCCTTTCCCGGCGCGGCGACCACGCCATGAATGTCACCGGTACAGCCTTTGTTCATCGCAATACGCATATTTTCTGGTTGGATGGAGTGGATATTCTTGCTCCGCGCTCTTGGGCCGTGGTCGCCATTGGTGATTCGATTACCGATGGGCTGAAGGCCACCTTGAATGCACATCAACGCTGGCCTGACGCGCTTTCCGAACGCTTGAGAGCCGCCGGTTTCGATCATGTTGCCGTTCTCAACGCTGGCATAAGCGGAAATCGCTTACTGCATGATTCGGCCTGCTATGGCCAGAGGCTGGAGTCACGCTTTGTTCGCGATGCGCTCAAACGCGCCGGTGTGCGTGCGGTTATCGTGCTCATCGGAGTCAACGATATCAATTTCGGTTATGTGCCACCGTCCAGCGGCCTCGACTGTGATGCTCGACATGTCAAAGTGACGGCTTCCGCTCTCATAGAAGGCTATCGCCGGCTGATCGCACAGGCGCGTGCGCATGGCGTGAAAATCTATGCTGGCACGCTTACACCGGCGGCGCTACCACCGGAGCGTGAGGCGATACGCACAAGAGTCAATGCCTGGATCCGTAATAGTCGAGCGTTTGATGGGGTAGTTGATTTTGATGCCGCTCTGCGCGATCCCCATCAGCCGAGTCGTCTGTTACCTCGCGCAGATAGTGGCGACGGCATCCATCCCGGCGATGAGGGGGATAAAATGATGGCAGCCGCGGTTCCGCTCGCATGGTTTGCGAGTGGCCCTTAACCTGCCATTGATTCGTTTACATAATGGTATATTGACCCATGCTTGGCTCGCGTGTGTAAATAACACCGTTATTCTCGTTCACTCTGAGTCATTGATTACATGCGTCGCCGTCAATTTATAAAGTCCGCTGCATTGACCGCCTTGGCGCCTGGCCTGTTGCGTGCAATCCCCGCTTGGGCCGCCGCCTTGAATGAAAACGTCATTGTCCTCGATTCCGCTGGCGCCAGCGTTACGCTCATCGATCAACGCACGCGTCGGATAAGCGGGCGCATCCCTGTCGGCAAAGAGCCTCACCACCTGATGTTATTGCCGAATGGTCAGCAATTGATCGTGGCCGATGCCATCGGAGGCGAACTGAACTTCCTGAATCCTGTCAGCGGTGCCTACGAGAGCACTCTTCCGGGAATCGAAGATCCTTATCAGATAGGTTTTTCGCCGGATAGGAAATGGTTTGTTGCCAACTGCCTGCGCCTGAACCGGGTCGATATTTATCATTACTATGGCGGGCATACGCTGAAGCTGGCGCGGCGGGTTCCATTGGCAAGAACGCCGAGTCACATGGCTTTCACTGCGGACAGTAAGGTCGTATTTATCAGCGTGCAGGACAGCAATTCGGTCGCCGCGCTAGATCTGGCCACGCAAACCGTACTCTGGCAACTTCCCGTTGGCCCGGCCACCGCCGGAGTGTGGATGACGCCGGGAGACGAGTATCTATTGGTTGCGCTGACCGGACAAGATGCGGTGATAGCAATCGACTGGCGCAGACAGAAACTCGTCAAGCGCATTCCCACAGGCCGCGCCGCTCACAATTTTCGGTCTTTGGCCGATCATCGTCATGTGCTGGTCAGTAACCGTATATCCAATACCATCAGCATCGTGGATATGCTCAAGCTGGAAAAGGTCGCTGATATCCAGGGTCTTCGGCCCGGGCCGGACGATTGCGAATTGTCGGCTGATCGTCGCTGGCTATGGGTTACTTTTCGTTTTGCCCGCGAGGTAGGCGTCATAGACATGCAGCGTCAGGAATTGGTCGACGTGATAGGAGTGGGGCGTTCGCCACACGGCATTTATTTCCATGACCGCGCCCCTTTTTACGACAATCTGCCTTATGCCGAGCAGCGGCCCATTCCCGTGAAGAGCTTGTGAGCATGATATTGGCCTGGCCTGAAACTCTCTGGCAGAATCTCCTCAACCTGATGGGCGAGGCCCAGACTTGGCTGTTTGTGACCTGGGTGCAGCCTGCTCTGTACCATCTCGGCATGATGTCCTATGCGGACATGGCCTATGACGCCACTTTCTGGTTCGTCGCCGGAGCATTCCAAATCGTTCTCGTGTGGATTTTCTTGCGCCCACTCGAATCTTGGCGTCCGTTGGAGAGGTGGTCGAATCGCAAGGCTGTACGGGTAGATGTGATCTACACCCTGATCTCCCGCTTAGGGCTGATCGGACTGGTATTTTTCTTTACCGTACAGCCCTTGTTCGATGCGTTGCAGGCATGGTTGCAGCTGCACGGCGTGTTTAATCTCAATCTGGACCAGTATGTGCTGGGAGCTCGCGCGCATCCCTGGTTGGGGTTTGTAATCTACTTTATTGTGCTTGATTTCGCCGGTTATTGGTATCACCGTTGGCAACACCAGTTTCAGTGGTGGTGGGAACTTCATGCGGTGCATCACAGTCAACGCCAACTCAGCCTATGGGCGGACGACCGCAATCACTTGCTTGACATGTTCCTGTTCCAATCTTATCTGGCACTGCTCGCGCTGCTGATTGGGGTGGAGCCTCACCAATTCATATTATTGACCTTATTGAGCGGGGCGCTGCAAAGTCTGCAACACGCGAATATCCGTATCCATTTCGGTTGGTTGGGAGAACGGCTCCTGGTCAGTCCACGTTTTCACCGTTTGCATCATGCTATTGGCTTCGGGCACGAGCTGAATCACCACAATCGCGCACGCATCTATGGCTGTAACTTCGGCGTGCTGCTGCCTTGGTGGGACATGCTTTTCGGCAGTGCTGATTTCACCACGCCATTGCAGCCTACGGGCGTGCGGGCGGAAGTGGAAGGAGAAAACTATGGCCGCGGTTTTTGGGCTCAGCAGTGGTATGGGGTAATGCGCATGTTCAGGCAACTACGGCGCGCCATTTAAGCCGTATGCATGATCGCCAAGGCCGGTTCGCCATCATACTGGCCAAGCAAGCCAATCATTGGGATGGTCGATGACATTACCTGGGAGATCGTTCCTTCGAGAGGCGGGCTTCACCGCGCATATTGGCGCATCAAAGCTTAAACCCAAGTTTTGATGACAGTTCGTTCAGGGAAATATAGCCTGGAATGACGTGCCAGGCGCCGTTCTTTGCCCGGTATAGGATGCTTGGCGTGCCTTGCATGCTGTTTTCCTCGAACAAGCGGGTATTGGCGCTCACGGCGCGCAAAAAGCGTTCTGGTATGTGTTTCGGCACAGTGATCCCGCCCTCTTCGATTTGCGGGTTGAATCTGGATTCATCTTCCTGCATGGCCTGCAATGGCGATTTGGCGGCCAAGATGGCAGCCGCTTTCGCCGGACTCGAGCGTTTTATCACTCCCACGGGTACCCAATTCACTTGCAGCCTGCCAGTTTTGATTGCCGGCTGAAGCTCATCCCAGAGTTTATGACAGTAGATGCAATTCGGGTCCCAGAAAACGTAAATCAACGGCCCGGATTTTCCCTGATGGATGGTCTTCGCGCTTTGCAAAGCATCCACAAGCGCTTTGAAGTTATGCTGCGAATAGTAATCACTCAGTAACTGCCGGCTGACTGGCAGCAGCCCTTTCGAGGTCATGATCTCTCCGCCGGCGATAAGATAGTCGCCTTTGGTGCCGGTGTAGACAACGCCCAAACGTTTGCCTGCCCGCAACAGCCAGGCAGTAAGCGGTGTGCCCTTAACGGGAAGGGAGGCCAATACGGCTGGATGGCCGGGTAGGTTTTGGATGATGGGGGGCGGAGTTTGTTCTGCCTGAACACCGGTCGTGAACAAAGCGCCAAGAAGCGGTAACAAAGCGTATTTTTTCATCGTCGTCGTGGTCCTTTTGTGTGTTTCAGGCCATGTTTTGGCATTTTCTGACTCGATCAAGCCATCCTTTTGAAAGATCGTTAGCAACCTCACGCAGCGTGAAAAATATCCGAAGCCAAGACCAATTCCTTCGCCTCCGGAAATGCCATACAAAACTGTCTCTTACACGCCGTCAAGCCGCATGCCGTCTATCCCATTGGGTTAAGATGTTGAAAATGCATTCCCGATCGTTACATTGGCGCAGGTGATCTACTGTTTCCTTGTCTCGAAACAAGCGTGCGAGTTGAGCCAGGATCCGCAAGTGATCTTCAGTGCAATTTTCGGGAACGATCAGGGTGAACAGCAGGTCGACAGGGCGTTTGTCGGGTGAGTCATAATCTATGCCTTCATGCAGTTTGATGAAAGCACCGAGGGGTTGTTTAAGTCCTTTGATGCGGCCATGGGGTATGGCAATGCCTTCGCCAAGGGCGGTGCTTCCGAGTCTTTCACGCCCCAGTAAAACATCGAAAATTTCATTGCCGGAGTGTTCAGAGCCTTGGCTCAATAAATGGCTGAGCAACTCGATTGCACGTTTTTTGCTGCTCACTTCTGGGTCGACCGAGATATGATCAAGATCGATGAGTTTACTCATGTGCATGGTAGTTTCACTAAAATAATCACTCGAATGAAACAGGAATGCTCCGAAGAATCGGTTGATTCGCTGAGCGGTCGTTCAATCTTGTTCGCCATTTGCGGATTCGCGCTATGTGATTCAAAGTTTTTACCGCGCCAATTCGCAGTGGTATCCAAAACATCCCTGGCTATCGGATCAGGCGAGCCGCTTGTCTGTATCCGCCTTGTGATGGTCTTTAAGTTTTTCCTTGTGTTTCACCAATTGGCGATCAAGTTTGTCCAGCAAGGAATCGATGGTGGCGTACATGTCATCTGTTTCGGCGACGGCATGTATCTGGTTGCCACCGAGCAGCAAATTGGCCTCGGCTTTTTGGCGCTGTTTTTCTACGCTGAGAACCACGCGTACATCAATGACATTATCGAAATGGCGCTCCAGCTTGCTAAATTTTTCTTCTATGTAGGAACGTAGTGAATCAGTGAGTTCGAGATGCAGGCCGGTCAGATTGATTCGCATGGAATGACTCCTTGTGAGTTGATTGGTCAGGCTTGGGTCAAGCGTTTTCGATCGCTTGAAGAGGGAATGTTCATGCTTTCCCTGTATTTGGCTACGGTCCGGCGCGCCACTTGGATGCCTCTTTCTCCAAGCAGGGCAGCGAGTCGGCTGTCCGATAGTGGTTTGTCGCCCGGCTCCGAATCGATCAGTTTGCGGATCATGGCGCGTATCGCTACGGCTGAACATTCGCCACCATCGGCGGTACCGACATGACTGGAAAAAAAGTATTTGAACTCAAAAATGCCGCGAGGGGTATGCATGTATTTCATCGTGGTCACCCGGGAAATGGTCGATTCATGCATTTCCACTTGTTCGGCAATGTCTCTCAAGACAAGAGGTTTCATCGCCTCTTCTCCGTATTCGAGAAAACCACGCTGTTGCTCGACAATGGCCGATGCGACGCGCAGCAGGGTTTCATTACGGCTCTGCAGGCTTTTGATGAACCAGCGGGCTTCCTGCAAATGATTTTTTATATAGTTGTTGTCGGCGCTATTGTCAGCGCGTTTGAGCATGGCGGCGTAGGTCGAGTTGATCCTTAGACGGGGAATGGCTTCGGTGTTCAGTTCGACCCGCCACCGGTTCTCCTGTTTGCGCACGATGACATCCGGCACGATGTATTCGGCCCGCTGATCGCTGATTTGAGCGCCAGGATGTGGATTCAGGCTGCGAATGAGCGCGATGGCTTCTTGTAAGCGGACTTCATCAATGGCGTATTGACGCATCAGGCCGGAAAGCTCGTTGCTGGCCAGGCGTTCCAGATTTTCTTCTTCGATCAAAAAATGAGCCGTCTCGAATCCCGGTGTATCCGCAGGCAGTTCATCTAGTTGAGCGCGCAAACATTCGGAGAGATTACGTGCTCCACAGCCGGCTGGATCGAGGTGTTGGATACGGTGTAATACCGCTTCGATCACATCGATTCCCAATGGTTCATCCAGATCAAGTTCCTGCGACAAGGTGCGCTGGATCGTGGACAGGTCTTCCTGAAGATATCCGTCCATATCGATGGCGTCGATGAGGTTGATGGCGATCAGGCGATCCTGTTCACTCATTGGACTCAGATGGATTTGCCAGAGGAGGTGATCCGCCAGTGACTCGTCGCCGTTTCCATAAGTTTCGTAGGGGTCGCGTTCGTCAAGCTCAAGGCGGTTGTTGCCACTGGATGGCGGAAGGGGGGACTCATAGATGTCTTCCCATGCACTATCAACGGGGAGATCATCTGGCAGGGTGTCCGTAGACGCATTGAGGTCTTCATCCTGTGTGTCATCCTCGGAAAAGACTTCTTCGGGTTCTTCATCTAGTTCGAGCAGCGGATTGGTTTCCAGACTTTCCCGAATCTGCGCCTGCAGTTCAATGGTGGAATACTGCAGCAGGCGGATCGCCTGCTGCAGCTGAGGCGTCATGGTAAGTTGCTGTCCGAGCTTGAGTTGTAGGGACGGCTTGATCATGGATTGTTAAAAGAGATCAACATACTGGCAGGAACTCCTCAAACAGTCTGGCGCGCCATGTTGGCAAATGCGGCAGATACGGCCGTTCGTAACTTGACCTTTTCCTTGATAAATGTTGCCTCTCACTTGGGGTCCTTATGTTTGGCGCGTGCTGATGACGGTTCTTTTACAGTTTTTCCTATCAGCTACGAGTATACCCAATGCGCCCGGGCGTGGGCATGAATCCTTCGAGCTGTTTTTAGTGTAATCCGTTTCATAACTTGAAATTTTCTCCCAGATAGACTTCGCGTACCAGACGGTTCTCGAGTATGGTCTCGGGTTCCCCGGTGGCAAGAATGTGCCCTTCACTGAGTATATAGGCGCGTTGGCAGATACCCAAGGTCTCGCGCACATTGTGATCGGTGATCAACACGCCGATATCACGATCGCTCAGATGGCGTACGATCCTTTGTATGTCTAGCACGGAAATGGGGTCTACGCCGGCGAAAGGCTCGTCTAGCAAGATGAAAGCCGGCTCGGCAGCCAGGGCGCGGGCGATTTCTACCCTTCTCCTTTCCCCCCCCGAAAGGCTGTAACCTCGGCTGTCGCGGATATGGGCGATCTGGAGCTCTTCAAGCAGCGTCTCCAGAATCTCGCGACGGGCGTTGGAATCAATACCTTTACGCAGTTCCAGTACGGCCATGATGTTGTCAGCCACGCTGAGCTTGCGGAAAACGGAGGCCTCTTGAGGCAAGTAGCCGATTCCCAAGCGGGCACGTTGGTGCATGGGTAGACGGGTAATATTCCGATCATTGAGCTGGATGGTTCCGCTGTCTGGCTGAATCAACCCCACCATAATATAGAAACAGGTTGTTTTGCCGGCGCCATTGGGGCCAAGCAGTCCGACCACTTCACCGCTGGAAACGTCCAGCGAGACATCCGCCAACACGTCCCTGCCACGATAGCGCTTGGCCAGCGCCGTGCCTCGCAATATGCTCATTGCTTGGGCCGGGTCAATGCGTGGGCGGGCGTGAAGGTCGCCTCGATACGCTGTCCAGGTGCTCCGGCCTCTATTGAACCTTTTTGAACATCGTAAACTATGCGGTTGGCTTGGAAAGTATTGCCATTTTGTTCCACGCGGGCTTTCCCTTTCAGAACGATCCGTTGGTCGGACGGTATATAGGTCATCTCCATGGCTTGGCCGATGATGGTTTTGCCGTTTTTCCCAACATCCTTGAATCGGGCGGGTGCTCCGTTCATAGTGAGGTGCTCGATCCCTCCTTTTTTAGCCAGAAGAATGATCAGTTTCGCGCCGTCTATGCGTAATTCCCCCTGTGTGACCTGCACATTACCGGAATAGGTGCCGATGTCTTTCGCCTGATCGAGACTGAATCGATCCGCGCTGATATGCACCGGCGTTTTGCTGCTCAAGGGGGCTGCCGATGAGACAGGCACCCAGAACACGTTGGCAAGCATAATCAAGAAAAAAACGAAGAATACTGTCCTCATTGATTCTGTTTCCTGGAGGATGCAATTTATCCCTCGCAAAGCGTGACGGGGATGGGTGGGGGCATCGCCACCCTGTTTTTTTGCAATTGGGTGGCGCGGCGTGGTTTTGGGGACATCGAATAATAGATCTTGTGAGTTCATGGCAATCATGGCTGATAGGTGCTGTTTACCGCATGTAGAAGCGTGAAAACATGGTTGGCGAAATCGGCCTGCATGCCGAGCCCGTGGATATCATAACCGGGTCCAAGAATCTGCGTCGCCATCGCCGAAGAGGCGGTTTGTTTCGGTATATCAACCGTGACCGCTGAGGTCAACAGGCGGATTTTGCCACGTGGAGTTTGGCGGGTGATGAGTACTCGATCAGGCATGAGAACATGTTTGCCGTCGGCGAGCATCTCGGCGCGCGGCGTTTTCAGTATCACGGGCGAGCCCGTGGTGGGGAGGAGAGTGAGCGTCAAGGTATACAGGTGGGTGATGTCATCCGGGATCGTATGGACGAGCTTGGCGGCGATGAGGCGATAACGCCGGTTCCCTTCTCGATTGTACTGGGTGAGCGTGATGCCTTCGGCGCGGTAGTTTATGCCGTTCAGGGGATGGTTTTCCCGAGAAGGCGAGGAAGTAAGTTGGAGGTAAAGCCAGGCGGACAAGGCCACGGTGACCAGAATGGCCAGCCCGATCCAGAGGCGTTGCATGCTCATCGTCGCCGTATCTCAGCGCAGATAGCGGGCCAGTCGATCTTCCAGCGTTCCCTGCGCTTGCATGATCAACTCGCATAGTTCGCGCGCCGCACCTTGTCCGCCTTTGCAGCGGCTGGTCCAATGGGCGTGTTGGCGCACCAGTGGGGAGGCGTCAGCCACTGCCGCCGACAGCCCGACGCGCCGCATCACTGGCAAATCGACTATGTCGTCACCCGCATAGGCTGTCTGATGAGCCTTCAGGCCGGTTTTTGCAAGCAATTCTTCGAAGGCCGGAAGCTTGTCTCGGCGCCCTTGTATGATGAGTTCGATACCAAGATCGGCCGCGCGGCGATCAACAACGCGTGAATTTCGGCCGGTGAGAATGGCGATCTGTACACCCGATTCCGCGAGCATGCGTATGCCATGCCCGTCCTTGGCATTGAATGCTTTGTATTCCTGGCCGTCGTCACCCAGTATCAGGCGACCATCGGTGAGGACGCCGTCGACATCGAAAACGACCAGACGAATGGCTTGCAGACGCTGAGCAAGGCCGGTCGGGATGCATTCACTGTTCCCATTCATACCACCCCCGCGCGCAGCAGATCCTGCATGTTCAAGGCGCCTATCACCCGTTTGTTTTCGTCCACCACGGGCAAGGCGGTGATGCGATTGTCTTCCATGAGTTTGACCGCCTCGGCCGCCAGCATTTCCGGCCGGATTGACCGGCAGTCGGCGGTCATGATTTTGGCTATGGGCACGTTCATGTCAAGGCCCTTGTTCAGTGTGCGGCGTAGATCCCCATCGGTGAAAACGCCCAGCAGTCGGCGGTCAGAATTGAGCACCGTGGTCATGCCGAGATTCTTGCGGGTGATTTCCAGCAAGGCCTCGCCCAGCGGCGTATCCGGCGAAACGGCGGGTATGTCCTCATCACGATGCATGATATCCGCTACATGCAGCAGCAAGCGGCGTCCCAAACGCCCTCCGGGATGTGAACGGGCGAAATCCTCGGCGGTAAACCCCCGGGCTTCGAGCAGGGCAATGGCCAGCGCATCGCCCATCACCAGCGCTGCGGTGGTGCTGGAGGTTGGTGCCAGTCCCAAAGGGCATGCCTCGCGCGCTACGCTGACGTCGAGATGAACGGTGCCTTCACGGGCGAGGGTGGAATGGGGGTTGCCGGTAAGCGCGATCAGAGGCACTCCCAGGCGCCGGATGATAGGCAAAATGGTCAGGATCTCATTGGTCTCTCCTGAATTCGACAGCGCCAGAACGACATCGTTCTCGATGATCATGCCGAGATCGCCATGGCTGGCTTCGCCGGGATGAACGAAAAAGGCCGGACTTCCCGTGCTGGCGAGGGTGGCGGCGATCTTGCCGCCGATGTGGCCCGACTTGCCCATGCCAAGAACCACAATCCGGCCGCGACAGGCATGCAGATAGCGGCAGGCGGTCACGAAGGAATCGTCAAGGCGTTCTTTCAATGCGGCCACCGCTTCGGTTTCGGTCGACACGACAGCGCGCGCCAGTTCGAGTAGCTGGTGGTCGTTCAGAGGCAGGTCGTCAGAGAGAGAAGTAGATCCAGATTTCATAGCCAAGGAATAGCGCAAGCAGAATGCCGCCCTCTAATCGGTTGATGATACGTTCTTTGCCCCGGAAACTAAAAGCGAACAAGAACAATAATAAGGTCATACCTACCATCAAGGGGAAATCGCGGTCGACCACTCCATGAGGCAGGCGGCCGGGTGCAATCAGTCCGGGTAAACCGAGCACGCCCAGAACATTGAAAAGATTGGAGCCGATGACATTGCCCACAGCGATGTCGGGCTCGCCCTTACGGGCGCTTACGATGGAAGCCGCGAGTTCCGGCAAGCTGGTGCCGAAGGCAACAATGGTCAGGCCGATCACCAGGTCGCTAACCCCCAGGCGATGCGCGATATCCACCGCACCCCAGACCAGTGCCTTGGAGCCGCCGAGTAACACGATCAGTCCGATAAGGAATGTCCCTGCCGCCCGTTGTGTGGGCATCGAGGGAGGCAGTTCGAGTTCATTGGCGAGTGGTTCGCGTGTGGCTGCGCGTCTTGCCGTGAATGCCATCCACACCAGAACGGCGGCCAACGCCAGCAGTAAAAGCACGCCTTCCAGACGTTGCAAGTGTCCATCGGCCAGCAGTAGCCAGGCAAAAAACATGGCAAGAAGCAAAACCGGCATCTCTTTTCTCAATAGACGCGAATTTACTCGCAAGGGAACGATCAAGGCGGTCGCACCCAGCACCAGGCCGATATTGGTGATGTTCGAGCCAATGGCGTTGCCGATACCAAGACCCGCATTGCCTTGCGCTGCGGCCATTCCGGAGACCAGGAGCTCGGGCGCGGAGGTACCCATGCCAACAATGGTCAAGCCGACGATCAAAGGGGGTACGCCTAGATTGCGGGCAAGTGCTGCAGCGCCCTCCACGAAATGATCAGCGCCCCAGATCAGGAGGAAAAATCCTGCGACGATGGCCAGAGTCGCGATCAGCATCAAATATCATCCCAGAGTAGCAAAGGCGGGGATTATACATGCTGACGAGAGGCATCCGATGCGCCGGAAGCGCGCACAGCGGATAGACAGGCGGGCAGGTCGAAGCGAGGCTGCCAACCCAGCTCGGAGTGGGCGCGTTGGGTGTCCACGGCCAGCGGATGACGAATGCCCTGGACCCAGCCAGGTTCGCCGACATCGGGCGTCAATCTCCATAGCAGACGATGCAGAACCGCGGCCGGCGCGAGTGGCAGGGGAATCCGCCATTTTTGGGTATAGCCAAGCATTTCATACAGACTCATCGCCGGCTGGGCTGCCAGGTTGAAGGCGCCCGCCGCGCGTTTGCGCAAGGCAAGGACAATCGCGGTGGCGACGTCTTCCTCGAAGACGCATTGAGTGAGGGCACTGGAAAGCGGATAGAAAGGTTGGCGCAGAATGCGGTTGAGGAGAGGGTGGGCGTGTGGACCGACGATGGCATGCGGCCGCAAACGGCTGATGATAATGTCCGGATGCTTGTGTTCAAAAGCATCGAGCATGCGTTCTACGGTCACCTTGTCTTCAGCATAGGCAAACCCCCTCATCGGCCGCAAAGGGGCGGTTTCGTCCAGCAGGGGCGGGTTGTCGGGCCAGGCGCCATAAACGGCGGCGCTTGACAAGAACACGATCTGACCAACGCCTGCGCTGGCGCATGCTGCAAACACATTTTCGCTGCCGGCAACGTTGACGGCGCGTACTTCATTCCGGTCGTGGCGCCTCTTGCCCAGTCCGCCGCCCATCAATACGAACGCCATATGGATTAAAGCATCGGTGCCGGCGGGGATGTCATTTGCACCCATCTCGCGTATATCCATGCGCCGATGGGCATAGCGGGGATCGGCATAATCGGCGGACTGATGATCGATGCCAAGGATGAACTCGACATCTTGGTTCTGCAAAAGGTGCGGGATCAATACCCGGGCCAGGCGCCCGGCGCTACCGGTGATGACCAGTCTCATGAGGTGAAATCGGGCATGACCTGTTGGGCGAACAGGCGCATGCCGTCCAGAGTTTGCTCAGGAGGGAGGACGCCAGCGCCAAAGGCGCACAACACATGATCCACTCCGGCTTGTTGAAGCTCACCGATGCGTTTGCGGCAATGCGCCGGATCACCGACGATGGTCATACCTAACGCTTCCAGCGCAGTCAAGCTGATAGCCTTGCCAAGCAGGCTTCCGAGTTTTCCAAAGCGGCGGTAATATTCATAACTTTCGTAGAGTCGCTCAAGGATGGGGCGTGTCTGGCCGAGCAAGTGGCGGTAAAACCACACGAAGCCTTCGCTGGCCTGGCGTCTGGCCATGCGCTGATCGGAATGACAGTGGATGCCCACCGTCATGGCGACTTTGTTGTTTTGAGACGGTGCCGGCATCGCTGTCCCGTGATGGCGTTGCCAGGCCTGGCGGTAATGGCGGATGTCTTCGCGGACCATGAACCAGGGCTTGAAGGGGCCGACGAGTACGCCCACGCCTTCTTGCGCAGCCAGATCGAAACTCTCCGGACTGACCGCCGCCGCCCAGATCGGCGGGTGTGGCTGTTGGATGGGGCGCGGCAAAACGTTCAGGTCGCTAAAGTCGAAATGCTCGCCATGAAAATCGACGCGCCCACTTTTGAGCGCCTGGCGGATTATCTTCAATGATTCCGCCGTATAGCGGCGACTAGCGCCCATGTCTTGGCCGAAGGCAGCGTACTCCTGAGGCGAAAAGCCCCGCCCATAGCCGAATTCGAGGCGGCCATCCGACAAAAGATCCAGGGTGGCCAATTGCTCGGCGACTTGGATGGGGTGATGATAAGGTAGCGGTATGATGGCGTGCCCCAGACGCAGGCGGCGGGTAAGTCGGCTGGCAGCGGCGAGAAACAAGGCCGGCGCGGTGCTGTGCGAGTATTCCGGCATGAAATGATGCTCGACCAGCCAGGCCGTGGAAAAACCCAACGTTTCGGCCGATTGCCATAGCTCCAGGGTGTCGTTGAACACTTGCTGCTCGCTGCGACCGGCGAACGCGGGGACGGACAATTCGTTGAATAGGTCAAAATGCATGACGGGCGATTGTACTACGCCCTGAATGGAGATGAATTCATGGAGCTCGCAATAGGTGTGTTGGACTGGATGTCGCCACTATGGACGCAAACCTACTATCCTCTTGATCTTCCGCCGGATTGGCGAGCGGCCTACTACGCAAATGAATACACTTGTGCAGGCACATCTGACTTGTCACTTGAATCCATTCGTCAATGGGGAGAGGATCTACCGGAAAATTTCGCCTTATGGTTGTGTCCAAAAAAAGAGATTGAAATGTCCCGCTTGACGGTTTTGCATCGTCTTCTTGGGCGCAAGCTCAAAGGTGTGATTCAACCTTCATTCACCCCGGCACGCATGGAAAACGGCCTGTTCATTCAACCGCCCTGGTCGCTTGAGGCCGGCATTCCCGCCGCCGTTGGTGTCCTGGATGGCAGACATCGACCGGAGAGTGAGACGCGGGCGTATCTCGAAGCGTTTTCCAAAGCGCCCGGCCCTTCGCAGAGGCAATTGCTGATCGAGGGTGATGCAGTGGCTGTTGAGCGGATCCTTGCCATGAAGCTGGCTTTGGAATTGTGAACGGTCGAGTTGACAGCGGCCCTGCGTGGTTCAAAACTGCATCCCCTATGAATAGTTCCGATAATTCTTCTTCGCAAATCGATGCGGATCAAGACCCGCCTTTGGTGCAAATCGAGGGGCTGACCTTTCGCCGTGGCCAGAAGGTGATTTTCGATGGACTCGATATCGACATTCCACGCGGCAAGGTGACAGCGATCATGGGGCCCAGTGGCACCGGCAAGACCACTTTGCTCAAACTTATTGGCGCCCAGCTCAGACCCCAAGCCGGACGCATACGCGTCGATGGCGTGGATATCCATCGCCTGGGGGGGCGGGCGCTGTATCGTATGCGCCGGCGCATGGGAATGTTGTTTCAGAGCAGCGCCCTGCTGACCGATCTTGATGTCTTCGAGAACGTGGCTTTCCCTTTGCGCGAAAACACCCGCCTGCCTGGAGGTGTATTGCGGACCCTGATTCTTATGAAGCTGCAGGCCGTCGGCCTGCGCGGGGCGCGCCGATTGACGAGTAGTGAACTTTCTGGCGGCATGGCGCGGCGGGTTGCGCTGGCCCGCGCGATTGCTCTCGATCCGATGATGATCATGTATGACGAACCATTTACCGGCCTTGACCCCATCACGCTGGGCGCGATCGTTGCGTTGATCAAGCGGCTCAATGACGGCATGGGCTTGACCACTGTCATCGTCTCGCATGATGTTCCGGAAACCCTAGGGATCGCCGATCTGGTCTATGTGATCTCGCAAGGCAAGGTGGTGGCTCGAGGGTCTCCTGAGACCTTACAGCAGACCGATTCCCCCTGGGTGCGTCAGTTCATGCGGGGGGAGGCGGACGGGCCAGTTCCGTTTCATTATCCGGCGCCTCCTTATCTGGAGGATCTGATGGGAGATGCGCCGTGAGCCTACTGGATGGATTACAGTCATTGGGGCATGGGACACTGTCCATGTTGGCGCGCATGGGCCGCGCGGGCCTGTTCCTCGGCAGACTCATGCCTTCACTGGACATGTCTTTGCGCCGCCCAGGTCTAGTAGTGCGGGAACTCTATGCGTCCGGCGTATTGTCATTTGTGATCGTGGCGGTTTCCGGTTTGTTCGTTGGCATGGTGCTTGGCCTGCAGGGGTATATCACCTTGAGCAAGTTCAACGCGGTCAATTCACTGGGCGTGGTCGTTGCGTTGTCACTGGTTCGGGAACTGGGGCCGGTGTTGACAGCGCTGTTGTTCGCGGGACGCGCTGGCTCCGCGCTGACGGCGGAAATCGGATTGATGAAATCGACCGAGCAGCTTTCCGCGATGGAAATGATGGCGGTCGACCCTTTTCGCCGTATCATCGGCCCGCGTTTTTTGGCGGCGTTCATCGCTGTTCCCTTGCTGACGCTGATCTTCGATGCCGTGGGCGTATTCGGAGGCTATCTGGTGGGGGTCGCGATGTTGGGCGTCGATAATGGATTGTTCTGGTCCGCCATGCATGGCGCCGTGAGTTTCCGGGCGGATGTGCTCAGCGGCCTTCTCAAAAGCGTCGTGTTCGGCTTTGTGGGGGCGTGGATTGCCGTGTTCAATGGATATGATGCCGTGCCCAATGCCTCCGGGGTGAGTCGCGCGACGACTCGGACAGTGGTTAATGCATCCCTGGCGGTCTTGGGCCTGGATTTTCTGCTTACCGCCTGGTTGTTCAGCTGATGTTCATGGAAAAAGAGGACAATACGATAGGCTCCGGAGCCGAGGAAGGAAGTGAATGAATTCCAGAACTGTAGAAATCATGGTCGGTTTGTTCGTAGTCGCCGCATTGGCCGCGGCGCTGGCTCTGGCGCTCAAGGTGAGCAACTTGACCGGTCTCGAAGGCGGAAGCGGTTATAAAGTTTATGCCTATTTCAATGATATCGGCGGTTTGAAGGTGGGCGCTCCGGTAACGGCAGCCGGAGTCACCGTGGGACGCGTGATCGCCATAGATTACGATCCGAAAAATTACGAAGCGAAAGTCACCTTGCTGATCCGCTCGAAATACAATGATTTTCCGGTGGATACTTCCGCCAGTATCTATACCGCTGGCTTGTTGGGCGAGCAATATATCGCCTTGTCGCCGGGCGCATCCATGCAAAATCTAAAAAATGGAGATCAAATTCGCTATACCCAATCGGCATTGGTTCTGGAACAGATCATTGGCAAGTTTTTGACCAATTTTGCGTCCAAGCCATGACTTGAGGGCTGCCACAAAGAGGACTTGTTATGAATAAGAAAATGGTTTTGAAATCCTGGCTGACTATGATTGGCCTTTTTTCGGTGCTCCTTCTGCCGACGGCAAGCCGGGCGGCGTCCCCAACCGCGAATGTTACGACACCTCCCCAGGAAGTGGTGCAACAGGCAGCCGATGAGCTGCTCGCGGCTTTGCAAAAAACCTCCAAGGCCGAATTGGCCAAACCGGCGGTTATCTCTGCGCTCATAGATAAATACATTCTTCCGATCGTAGACATAAAGACCATGTCTATGTTGGTGCTGGGACACTACTGGCGTACGGCCACGCCACAACAGCGTGAGAAATTCGTTTCCGAGTTTAAACAACTGATGATCCGCACTTATGGAAAAACCCTGACGCTCTATCCAGACGCAACGATTCGCTTCCAGCCCAACCGGAATACCTTGAACAAGCCGTTCGCCAGCGTTTATTCCAGAGTGTTTCCACCCGGGCATCAACCAGTGACTGTGATCTACAAGTTGTATCTGACCGGCGATCATTGGAAGGTGTATGACGTAGTCATTGACGGTATCAGTTTGGTGCAGAGCTATCGCAGCACCTTTTCCGCCTCGATTCAGCAACAAGGGCTGCAGGCTCTGATTGATCGGCTTGCGAAGCAAAACCACGCTGTTTCTCAAGCTCAAAAGTCCAGATGAAGGCGGATCTCAGGAGGCTGGCCGAAGGGCGTTATTCGCTCGAGGGGGAGGTTACTGTGGATACAGTGCCTGACCTTTGGCCACTGATCCAACAGGCGGCGGCCCAGCCTGGCGTGGCCTGCCTCAGCTGCAAGGGCGTGACCCAGGCAGACAGCGCCGCGGTCGCCGTTATCATCGAATGGATGCGCCTGCTGCATCGGCGGGGCGGCACTTTGATGGTTGAGGATTTGCCGATGGAGATGCAGATGATTATAGAGATCAGCGATCTTGAGGATGTGTTTCATATCGAGGTGGCATGATGCGGACAAGGAAGTTTATTGTTTTTCTCGATCGCTCCGGGCTGTTTTAACAGGCCGTTAACCCGGATATTTCATCCTCAAGGCAAGATGATTACGCCAGGGTGGGCGTTCTCACAGATACAAAGAATATTTTTTATCGGCGCCTCATCCGCGAACGGATGAGATATTCAGGTTAAACCTATCCGGTCTGAGGATCGTTTATCATGCGCATCCTTATCGGCTCTATGGATACCGAGAAAAGAACACATGGACAAGCTCTTGATTCGAGGCGGCGCTCGTTTGGATGGCGAGGTACGTATTTCCGGCTCCAAAAACGCCGTGTTGCCTATTCTTGCGGCCACTTTGCTGGCTGACGGACCGATGTGCGTGGGAAACGTCCCCCACTTGCACGATGTCACTACCATGATGGAGTTGCTTGGGCGGATGGGGGTCTCGCTTACAGTGGGCGAGCGTCTTGCTATTGAAACGGATACCAAAGACGTGCATTGCCTGCGAGCGGCCTATGAACTCGTGAAGACCATGCGCGCTTCCATTCTTGTGCTGGGGCCCTTGCTGGCCCGCTTCGGAGAGGCTGAAGTCGCTTTGCCGGGTGGGTGTGCAATCGGATCCAGGCCGGTCAACCTGCATGTGGACGGATTGCGCGCCATGGGCGCGCATATCGTTGTTGAAAACGGCTACATACGCGCCAAGGCGCGCCGTCTGCGCGGAACTCGTTTGGTGCTGGATGTGGCAACGGTGACCGGCACCGAAAATCTTTTGATGGCGGCCACGCTCGCCGAAGGGCGCACTATCATTGAAAACGCCGCGCGGGAGCCGGAAGTGATTGATTTGGCGAACTGTCTCCAAGCGATGGGTGCCCGTATCGAAGGGGCAGGCACTGACGAGATAGTCGTGCATGGGGTGGAACGTCTTCAGGGGTGCGAGTATGAGGTCATGCCCGACCGCATCGAAACCGGCACCTATCTCGTCGCTGGAGCGATCACCAAAGGGCGGGTGAAGGTCAAGCGTACCCGCGCAGACATCGTTGATTCCATTTTGCATAAGTTGCGCGCAGCCAACGCCGAAGTGAAGGTGGGCGAGGACTGGATCGAGCTCGATATGCATGGCGAAAGGCCTCGGGCGGTGGATGCGCAGACTGCGCCTTATCCGGCTTTTCCTACGGATATGCAGGCTCAATTTACGGCCTTGAACGCCGTGGCTGAGGGTGTGGGTACGATCACCGAAACCGTATTCGAAAATCGGTTCATGCATGTGCAAGAACTGCAACGCATGGGAGCCGAGATCCACGTCAGCGGAAACACGGCGGTGATTAAGGGGGTCGAACATTTGACCGGCGCGCCTGTGATGGCGACCGATTTGCGCGCTTCGGCCAGTCTCATCCTCGCCGGCCTGGTCGCCAAGGGCGAGACGCTGGTGGAGAAAATCTATCATATCGACCGTGGTTATGAATGCATCGAGGAAAAGCTGTCACTGCTTGGCGCCCGCATTCGTCGCGTCGTGGGAGGTAAAAGATGAGCGATCAGACCCTAACCATCGCTTTGTCGAAGGGGCGGATATTCGAGGATACGGTTCCCTTGCTCGAGGCGGCGGGTATAGAACCCCTGGAAGATCCTGAAAGCAGCCGCAAGCTGATTCTCGAGACGAGCTTGCCGAATATACGCTTGTTGATCATTCGGGCGACCGATGTACCCACCTATGTGCAGCATGGCGCGGCCGATATGGGGGTGGCGGGTAAGGATGTCTTGATGGAACATGGCGGAGAAGGTATTTACGAGCCGCTGGATCTTGCTATTGCGCGATGTAGATTGATGGTGGCCGGGCCCAAAGGCGGCCGGTTGGAATCCCGTCATCGCTTGCGGGTTGCAACCAAATTTGTCGAAAGCGCGCGCGCCTATTTTTCCCGGCATGGCCGACAGGTCGAGATCATCAAGCTCTATGGATCGATGGAGCTGGCCCCCCTGGTGGGGCTGGCGGATTGCATCGTGGATCTCGTTGATACCGGCGGCACCTTGCGCGCCAATGGTCTAGAACCTTGGGAGACGATTGCCGAAATCAGCTCTCGCCTGATCGTCAACAAGGCGTCGATGAAGATGAAGGCGGAGGTGGTAAAGCCATTGATAGCGCGGCTGAAAGCGGCTGTTGACAAGCATTCGACGGTTGCTTAGAGCGCAGCTGCAAGGTAAATGAGATCCACCTCAATCCCCCTGCGCCTTGCCATGATTCCCAAAATCCTGGGGGCGACTGGGTTCATGTTATTATTACCAGTCCGAACTGCTTTGCGGTTCAATGGTGAGAACATGCCCTGGCGCGATTGCAAGAAGGTGAATATGGATCGTGAAAAGTGCCTTTTATAGATTTGTTTGCTTGAGTGCGCCGCCAGGAGTTGGCTATATCGTGCCCGATCTCACCTTTTACGCCACTACGATTCATTTTTATAAGCTGCAGCCCGGCGGCCGCCGCGATCCCTCGAGTACATTAGCCTGACATGATGCCCTATCAGACAGAAGACATCCGCATCCAGTCCATTCGTGAAGTCAGCACACCTGCCACCGTACGGGAGGAGCTGCCGCTGACTGAGAAGGTTGCGAAACTGGTGTATGAGACTCGGCAAGCCGTACATGAAGTGCTCACCGGAAAGAGTGACCGTCTGGTGGTTATTGCCGGCCCATGCTCGATTCACGATACCAGCGCAGCCATGGACTATGCGCAGCACATTCGCCGCTTGCGGGAGCAATTGGGCAATGAACTCATACTGATCATGCGGGTGTATTTTGAAAAGCCGCGCACAACAGTCGGGTGGAAGGGATTAATCAATGATCCGGAGCTGGATGAGAGCTTTCAGATCGACAAGGGTTTGCGGATTGCACGGCGCTTATTGCTCGATCTGGCCGAGATCGGCGTACCGGCCGCTACCGAATATCTCGATATCATCAGCCCGCAATACATCTCCGATCTGGTCAGTTGGGGCGCTATTGGCGCGCGCACGACTGAAAGTCAGGTGCATAGGGAACTGGCCTCGGGTTTATCCTGTCCGGTAGGTTTCAAGAACGGCACCGATGGCAGCATTCAGATCGCTATCGATGCCATACGTTCGGCGGCCCGGCCGCATCATTTTCTCTCCCTTACCAAGCAGGGGAGGTCGGCCATTTATATAACAACTGGCAATCCCGATTGTCATATCATTCTGCGGGGCGGCAAGAGTGGCCCCAATTTCGATGCCACTAGCGTGCGGCAGGCCGTAGAAGGCTTGCAAAAAGCGGGTTTGCCACCCCGATTGATGATCGATTGCAGCCATGCGAACAGCCGCAAGCAACCTGAGCGACAGATTCTGGTCGCGCATGAGGTGGCTGCGCAGATTGCCGGAGGTTCTGATGCGATCATGGGCGTCATGTTGGAAAGCCATCTCGTTGCAGGGCGGCAGGACGTCGAACCGGGCAAACCGCTGACCTATGGCCAGAGCATTACGGATGCCTGCATCGGCTGGGGTGATACCGAGGGATTGCTGGTCGATCTCGCTTATGCCGTGCGTCAGCGCAGGATGGCTCAAGAAGGGCGTTCTCAGGAGGCAAGCGAAATTATTGCAACGCACAAGGATATGCAAAATGCCGGACATTCATAGACTCGATAGCCGTGACGCCGATTTCGGTGCCCGTCTCGATGCACTTTTGGCTTGGGAAAGCGTGGCCGATGAGGCCGTCTCACGCTCTGTGAAAGAAATTCTTGCGGCTGTGCGGCGTGATGGCGACGCGGCAGTGCTTGAATATACTCAACGTTTCGATCGTCTTGAACTAGCCGCCGCCAGTGACCTCGAAATTCCTCTGCAACGTCTGCAACAGGCGCTGAATGCCATTCCATCTGAACAAAGAAAAGCCCTTGAGTTTTCAGCAGAAAGGATTGAGCACTATGCGCAAAGTCAAAAGCTTGAGTCGTGGAGCTATACGGAAAACGACGGAACCGTGCTCGGCCAGCAAGTGAGCCCCCTCGATCGGGTGGGTTTATATGTTCCGGGCGGTAAGGCGGCCTATCCTTCCTCCGTTTTGATGAACGCCATACCCGCCAAGGTTGCCGGAGTAGGCGAATTGATCATGGTGGTTCCCACGCCCGGTGGGGAAGTCAACGATTTGGTATTGGCGGCCGCCGCTGTGGTTGGAGTCGATCGCGTCTTCCGGGTAGGTGGCGCCCAGGCCGTAGCTGCCTTGGCTTATGGCACGCAAACCATCCCGGCGGTCGATAAAATCGTCGGGCCTGGCAATATTTATGTGGCGGCCGCGAAACGGGAGGTTTTCGGCACGGTCGGCATTGATATGATCGCTGGGCCCTCCGAGATCCTGGTGATTTGCGACGGGAAGACCGATCCACGATGGATCGCCGCTGACCTGTTTTCTCAGGCCGAACATGACGAGGATGCTCAGGCAATACTTCTTTGCCCAGATGCTAACTATATCGAGCAAGTCGCCGCAGCGATGGATGTTTTGCTGGCGCAAATGCCACGGGCGGAAATCATTCGTACATCCTTGCGGACCCGCGGTGCCTTGATCAAGGTCAGAGACTTGGACGAGGCTGTGAAGCTGGCCAACCATATTGCCCCTGAGCATCTCGAATTGTCCGTGGCCGATCCCGAAGCGATGGCCAAAAAAATCCATCACGCCGGGGCGATCTTTCTGGGGCGCTACACCGCCGAGGCATTGGGCGATTATTGTGCCGGGCCCAATCACGTTCTGCCCACTTCGCGCACTGCCCGCTTCGCCTCGCCGCTGGGTGTATATGATTTCCAAAAACGCGCCAGTTTGATCCACTGTTCCCCGGAGGGCGCGCGCACGCTGGGCGGAACGGCTTTCGTCCTGGCCAAGGGGGAAGGGCTTGAAGCGCATGCCCTTTCCGCTCATTACCGGATCGCCGAAGAATGAGCCGCTTCTGGAGCCCGATGGTTTCTGCCCTGACGCCTTATGTGCCAGGCGAGCAACCGCAGACGCTCGATGTGGTAAAGCTCAACACCAATGAAAACCCATTTGGTCCTTCAAAGCGCGCATTGGAAGCCATGCGATCTGCCGCGAGTGATTCTTTGCGGCTTTACCCTGATCCGAACGCGCGCCAGATCAGAGAAGCGGCCGCGCATGCCTGGAATCTTCTCCCTGAGCAAGTTTTTGTCGGAAATGGCTCCGATGAGGTATTGGCGCATGCTTTCTTTGCGTTTTTTCAGCACGATCTGCCCATTTTGCTCCCTGACATCACCTACAGTTTCTATCCTGTTTATTGCAAACTGTATGGCATTGCCTGGCGGACTATTCCTCTGGATAATCACCTCAGTATCCCCGTTGAAGATTTCACTGGACCGAACGGCGGCATTGTCCTAGCCAATCCCAATGCGCCTACAGGCCGGGCCCTCAGCCTCGAACAAATTGAATGTTTGCTTCAGAAAAACTCCGATTCTGTAGTGATGATCGATGAAGCCTACGTCGATTTCGGAGCCGATTCGGCCACCGCCTTGATCGCTCGTTTTCCCAATTTGCTGATCATACGGACTTTATCGAAATCCTATGCCCTGGCGGGCTTGCGTGTAGGATTCGCGCTTGGCAACGCCGCTCTTATCGAAGGGCTGGAGCGGGTGAAGAACAGCTTCAATTCCTACCCCTTGGACAGACTAGCCATCGCCGGCGCCACCGCCGCCTTGAAAGACCAACATTGGTTCGAAGAAAACCGTTCGCGGGTGATTGCCCTTCGCGAGGAGTTGAGCACGGGGCTCATGCAACGAAGATTCGAGGTTTTGCCTTCTGCCGCGAATTTCGTGTTTGCACGTCACCCAGAGATAGAGGCCGCGCAAATGGCTTCCGGTTTGCGTGAGCGAGGGGTGTTGGTGCGGCACTTCAATGCGAACCGGATCGATCAATTCCTGCGCATCAGCGTGGGAACCGAAAAACAGCAGGCCCGTTTTTTCGCCATGCTCGACAAAGAGCTTGAGCGGATAGATAAAAAAACCGCCTGAGACATGGCAAGGCTCGAGGAAATCGTCGCTTGGTGTGATGCTCTTCTGACACCAGAGAAATACCGGGATTATTGTCCTAATGGCTTGCAGGTCGAAGGGGAGAAAGAAGTCTCCCTGATCATTAGCGGTGTCACTGCGTCTCAGGCACTTATAGATGTTGCCATCGACTTGAGCGCGGATGCGCTGCTGGTTCATCATGGTTTTTTCTGGAAAAATGATGATCCCCGAGTTGTGGGTATGCACCGCAAGCGCTTGCGCGCCCTGCTGGAGCATGATGTCAGTCTGCTCGCCTACCATTTGCCGCTGGATGCGCATCCCCAGCTTGGGAACAATGCGCGTTTGGCAGCACAGTTCGGCTGGATCAGCGAGGCCTCGCTCAATGCTGAAGGAATCGGCAATGTGGGGCGCCTGGAACGGGCCATGAAAGCCGATGAATTTGCGGCTCTTCTGACAGCCAAACTGGGACGTGAGCCAATCTGGGTGGCTGGTGGCCCCGAATGGATAGAGCGCATCGCCTGGTGCACGGGCGCTGCTCAAGGTTATATCGAGCAAGCCGTTTCTTTTGGCGTGGATGCTTATATTAGCGGCGAGATTTCGGAGCCGACGACGCATGTGGCGCGCGAATGCGGCTTGCATTATTTCGCCGCCGGCCACCATGCCACCGAACGCTATGGGGTGCAGGCATTGGCTGAGCAATTGGAAAACACATTCGCTGTCCGCCATCGATTCATCGATATCTTTAATCCGGCCTGACCGCGTACCAACAGCCGAAATCAAGTAAAGCTGCTACTATTAGCTACTATTATTAGAGTTAGGTTCTAAGATGTCGGCTCATCGGCACACGGAGCCATGTTTTGATCGCTCCAGCCTTAGGATACGAATATGAGTCTGATCAGCAATCGCCGCTCTGGATTGACCCTGTTTTCATCGCCGGATGATCCGGATTGTCATCGTGTGCGCATTGTCATCGCCGAGAAAGAGGTGGAAGCGGACAGAGTTTTTTTCGATCCGGATGATCCGGCGGAAGACCTCAGCGATCTGAATCCGTACAATTCTGTGCCTACGCTTGTCGATCGCGAGGTCGTGCTCTATGACGGCAGGCTGATCGTCGAGTATCTGGATGAGCGATATCCGCATCCGCCCTTAATGCCGGTTGATCCGGTTTCCCGCGCCAAAGCGCGTTTGCTGATGTATCGGATCGAATGTGACTGGTACCGTCCCATAAAACAATTTCACAAGGCAGACAAGGAAACACAAGCGCAGCTGCGTAAACGTTTGCGCGAGAGCCTGCTGACCAGTATCGCCTTGTTCACGAATGCCGGACCATATCTTCTTGGTGGGGATTTTACCTTAGTCGACTGCACGGCGATTCCGGCGCTCTGGCGATTGCAACATCTGGGTATTCAGCTGCCACCGGCCGCGGCAGGAATAATCGAGTATTCGAGAAAAATGTTCGCGCGCCCCGGGGTGGAAGCTAGCCTCACCGAGAGCGAACGCGAAATGCGCACATGAGCAATGCAAGGGAGGGTGAATCTACAATGACTTCCAGCCGCCCCTATCTTATACGCGCCATTTACGAATGGCTCATTGATAATACTCTTACGCCCTATTTGCTCGTCGATGCCAGCGACGATTCAGTTCAAGTGCCAAGACAGTATATTCAAGATGGGCGTATTGTATTGAATATTACTCCCGGAGCCGTTGTCAGTTTGGAACTTGGAAACGAATATATAAGTTTCAGCGCTAGATTTGGTGGCGTAGCTCAGGAGATTTTCGTGCCGGTGCATAGGGTGTTGGCTATATATGCCCGCGAAAACGGCCAGGGGATGATGTTCGGCGACGAAGACGAAACGCCACCGCCGAGCGGAGGTGGCGGCGAGCCCAGGGAGAAGGGGAAAACCGGCCCGGCGAAACGCCCCAGCCTTAAAGTCGTTAAATAGGACATTTTCCGCTACCAGCGGCGAATGCTTAAATTCAACAACAGTCCGGCAGCGCCTTACCGGGATTCAGGATGCTTTTAGGATCGAACACGCGCTTGATGCCATGCATCAGGTGCAAGGCATTCTGATCCAGTTCCAGTCCCACATAATCACGTTTGACCAGGCCGATGCCATGCTCGCCTGACAATGTGCCTTCAAGTTTCAAGACCAGTTCGAAGGTTTCCCGCAGACACTTTTCGGCCGCGGCTGATTGCGCGGAATTGTCAGGATCGACCAAGAGGTTGACATGGATATTCCCATTGCCAGCGTGGCCGAAATTCACTATCGGGATGCCATAGTGCTCGCTCAAGGCGCGTAATCCATCGATCAGTTCAGGGATGTGCGAGACTGGAACCACGACATCTTCATTGATTTTTTTCGGTGCGATGCTCCGTAATGCCGGCGAAAGCGATTTGCGGGTGGCCCATAGGGCGGCGACTTCGGAAGGTTCATTGGCGATGCGCACTTCAAGACAGCCTGCAACCTGCGCCGAGGTAGCCACGGCGGCCGCGATTGCATCAATGCTTTCTTCCGCGCCGTCGACTTCGATCATCAGCAAGGCACCGGCGTTTTGCGGCAGCTTGGCTTTTGAATGCCGCCGGATCATCTCGATCGCCGCCCCGTCGATAAATTCCAGCGCGCAAGGTATCTGTGGTTGGGCCATGATGGCCGCCACCGCCCGGGCCGCTGCGCTCATGTTGGCATAGATAGCGCGCATGGTGCGCTTGGCTTCCGGCAAAGGGGTGAGTTTGAGTGTCGCCTCGGTGATGATTGCAAGCGTCCCTTCAGAGCCGATGATCAGGCGGGTGAGATCGTAACCCACTACACCCTTGGTGGTGTATGTGCCGCTATGCAGACTCTTTCCCGTACCCGTGACCACGCGCAGTCCAAGCGTGTTTTCCCGTGGCGTACCATACTTGACCGCACGTGGGCCAGCGGAATTGTAGGCCAGATTGCCGCCCAAGGTGCACACGGCGGCGCTGGTGGGATCGGGAGGCCAGAAGAATCCATGCGCCGCGGCGGCTTGTTGAATCGCCTGATTGCTCACTCCAGGTTGAGCGATGAGAAAATGATTGTCAGGGTCGAAGCGGAGAATCTGATCCATGCGTTCGAAACTGAGCACGATGCCGCCATGAATGGGTACCGTGGCGCCAGTCGTGCCGGTGCCCCGCCCGCGGGCGATCAATGGGATTTCATGCTCGTAACACAGGCGCAGTAGATACTCGACTTGGTCATGTTCACGGGCGAATGTGACGGCTTGCGGCAAGGCATGGCGTTTGGAGTTGTCATATCCATAAGGCCAGCAATCAGCAGGGTCTGTAAGCAGGTCATCACCGGAGAACAGGTCTCTCAGGGTGGTGAGCAAGATTGAAGGCAGTGTGGTCGTGGCCATGGGGCTGTTTTCTGGGTATCAGGCGAAATAGGGTTGGGGCGCTCTTTCGTCTAAACAAGTCATGAGGCCGAATGTTTTATCCTTATGATACGAAGATCATGCCGAGATGGACGTCTTCAGAGACTGCCAACCCCATTGAGCCACCCTGTGATTGATGAGTTCGGCTTAGAGTTCCCCAAAGAGTTGACGGTCGATTAGATCACACAAGCAGTGAATGACGAGTAGGTGCACCTCTTGAATGCGCGCGGTGACATCTGATGGCACGCAGATCTCGATATCCGCATCATTCAGATGGGCGCGCAGAGTGCCTCCATCCCGCCCTGAGAGAACCACGGCATCCATTCCCTGCTCATGGGCGGCATCCACGGCTTCAATCACATTGGCCGAACGCCCTGATGTGGAAATGCCCAGAAGGAGATCGCCCGGCGTACCCAGCGCCCTTACCTGGCGAGCGAAAACATGGTCGTAACTGTAATCGTTGGCGATCGAGGTCAGCGTGGAGGTATCTGTCGATAAGGCGATGGCGGGCAGGCCGCGACGTTCTCTTTCGAAGCGGTTAAGCATTTCTGACGAAAAATGCTGTGCATCACCCGCGGATCCCCCATTGCCGCAACTGAGGATTTTGTGACCTTGCATGATCGTTCTCACCATGCTTCGTGCGGCTGCGTCTATGGCATCCGACAATATGCCAAGCGCACGTTGCTTGGTTGCAATGCTGTCGTTGAAGTGTTGTTCTATGCGGTGTTTCATGAGAATGTCCGTTTGCGTGAAGGTCAAGAATAGTCGTCGGCGCGGAATGCATCGCGGATCCAATGCAGACGTTGGCCAGATTCTATGGCGACGACATCGAAGCGCGCCGGCGCGTCAATGGCTGTTTTTTGCAGGTAATGCCGCGCCGCCTGAATGATCCGCTTTTGTTTTCTAGGAGTTACGCTGGCCAGCGCTCCGCCATAGGCGGAATGTTTGCGTTGCCTGACTTCCACGAACACGATCGCCTCCTTCTCACGCATGATCAGGTCGATTTCTCCCATCCTGCAATGATAGTTGGCGCACACAAAACGCAGCCCCAGCGATTCCAAATGGAGACGAGCGCGCCGTTCGGCGGCCTCGCCCTGTTTACGGGGCAGGAGCATGCGAAGTCGCTCCGCTTTCAGCGGATAGCGGCGAAGTGATCGGCTGTGGCACCCCCTGGATAAAGCGGGCCCACATCAATTGACTTTCAATCTCATGACCGTCTACAAGGCGCAAAACTCCACTGACTCCCTGATACGAGGCCCATGGCTGCATTTTCAATCGCGGCAGATAAGGAATGAGATCGAAGCTGTCTGCGCCGAGCGCAAGAAGTCTTGGGTAACGTCTGAAAGTCTTAGGAAAATCCTGCAGCATGACTGTTCTGATGGTAGCAGGAGGGCCCTGTCGTGCTAGTAAAAGTGGTTCATCGGGAAAAATAAGACCGTCGAGATCGCTGTCGGATCGTTGATTGGGAATGCCGCTGTAAGCTGCTGAAATCGAGTAGATCGGCAATCCATTACCATGATGGAAGTCGATTTGTGGCAGTAGCAAACGTGCTTGTTGAGGGGTGCCTGCTATGAAGATCATGTCCGTATCTTGACGTCGATGAGGCTCGAAATGGAGTCGATGACCCAGCGTGGCGGCAAGGGCGCGCATGCGGGCATTACTGCGATCGATATTCAGCGCATGGGTAATACTACTTGCGTAGTCCGAGGATTGGGTGGAGTAACGCGCCACGCTCAGCACTTTGCCGCCCAACTGGGTGAACCGTTGGGTGAATGCCTTAGCTACCCGTGTCCCCCAGCGCGAGTCCGGAATCAGGATTACGGCGGTATGGCGGCCATCGCTCCATGCTTTTTGTGCCACTTGCCTGGCCTGATTTTCAGGGCTGAGACTAAATTCATAAAAATCCGCCGGCCAGTTTAAGGCCGGTGCGGGAAGATAGTTGAGCGCCAAGGTGGGGGTCGAGATGGCGTTGTTTTCGAGCAGTTTTTCGATTTGAACACGTACCAGGGGGCCAATCACGAATTGAGCGCCATCGGCCACGGCTTGCCGATAAAGCGCCACGATACCGGCAGGGTCGCCACCCGTATCGTAAATGCGAAGGATAGGCGGCCGGAAATCGCCGCGATCCGCGTAATAGGCGGTCAAGATTCCATCGAGAATGCTTTGGCCTGCGGTTTTGTAAGGGCCGCTCAAAGGCAAAAGTACGGCGATTTGGGAAGGATAGGTATGAAAAGTCTGCCACTGCATTTGCAGCTGATCGAGTATGGGCTGGGCCTCAACTTCGGTTTTCGCGTAATCGGCTTCCCAGCGCGCCAGGGCCGTTTGCAATGCGCTCATGTGGGAAGGGGTTGTCTGTGCAATCAATGCGAGATTCAGCCATGCCTCGAGCGGCTTGCTATTCGCCTTGTTGCGCCAGGATTCCAGGGTTTGGGGAGGTGTTTGCATGAGTTGCTGCCAAAGCGCCTGAAGGTTTTTTTCAGCGTCCGCTCCTTGCAGCAAGGGTTGGCGAAGTACGCGCGCTTCGATCGCGGGCAGCGGCAGGCCAGCGGCCTGTGATGCTTGGGCACGCACTTGCAATATCTGCGCGGCAAGTGGCGCGGGGAGCCCGGACACGCGTACAGGAAGCATATTCAGCGCGTCGCGCGGCTGCTTGCGGGCAAGTTCAAGCTCGGCTCGCAGCAGGGCGAGTCGCGCCAGTTCGATGTGCGTCAATCTTCGACTGTCGATATGATCGAGTATTGCCTGGGCAGGTAGATATAGCTTGTTTGTCAATAGCAGGCGAGCCGCCTGCATTTGTAGTCTTTGTCGTTCAGGAGGCTGGGAGGCGGCGGCTGCCTTGAGATAGAGCTGTGCCGCCGCCTCGGGTTTGCCGGCGGTCAGCAAAGCGGCGCTTTGCTGGTTGAGTGCGCTCATCGACACCGGTTTCATGGTTGGCGCGCAGGCACTCAGCAACAAAATCGATACGAGCGTGAAGACAAAAGTAAGGGAGAAACGTTCAGTCATGAAGGAGATGAGTGCGCCGAAGAGAGTGCAAAAAAAGATTCTAGCAAACTCCCCTCATCATGCATCATTCTTAGCATCAGAAGAAGCGCTTGAATTACCCGGAGATGGAATAATGAAACGTATAATTAATATCCCTTTTTCATGGCCGAAAATGGAATGGCTCTCGTTATTGAAATGGATTCCGGGCTGAAGATGCTGATGACCAATGTATTGTGCCGCGGCTTTGCTCATCGGCGAAGCTTACTGGCGTTCGCGTCCTTGCTGGTGGCGCTGAGTCTCCTGGCGGTTCCGCCGGCGAATGCTGCCGCTTCACCTTTCCAGTCACTTTTCCCCGCGTCTCCTTCCAAAACTGCGAGTACGGCGACGGCGGCCACTCCGACCAAGATCGATTATCAGGCATTGGAACAAATGCTTCAGGATCCCAGGACACGGGCGGCACTGATCGCTACCTTGCAGAGACTGGCCGCAGAGCAAAATAAGCAAGCCGTCAAAGCGACGCCTTCAGTGCCTGCCAAGGCGGGTGGCATGGCGGTGGTGGGGACGAATTTTACGGGCGTGTTTTTAGATTCGATCAACGCCTTGATTGCGCAGTCTATAACGGCATTGAACAGCTTGAAGGCACTAGGAGATTCATTGCTCCGCTCGCCGCAGGCGTCCGGGCATTGGCGCGATATTGCCCGCCTGGCCTGGCCGGTGGGTGTCGTGACCTTGCTGATGTACATCATCTTGTGGGGATTCCGCCTGCCGCTACGCCGCCCAATAGGCAAGCTGTACAGCTGGGCGGCGCGTGGTGATGAAAACACGCGCCTCCTGCGCGGGCTGCTGATGGTGTTGGTGCAGGCCATGGTCGGCGCGGCTGTCATTATGGCCGCATGGAGCGCGGGTGGAGTGGCCGCCACCTGGCTGGCGGGGAAAAACGCCATATTGCACATGCTCTTTGCCGCGCTTTTGCATGCTTTTCTATTGGTTGAGTCCTTGAATCTTGCCGTAGTGCTCCTTCTTGGGGATCTGTATTCGATCAGCAAGCTGCTTGGGCGCAGCGCTGATGTGAGCCGCCGCTTCCGCGCTCCTTTGACGCGAATGGTGATGTGGTTGGGCTACGGTCTGGCTTTCGTGGCGCCGATGACGGAGCGCCTGGTCAATCTATCGCTTGGGCATGCACTTGTCTGGCTGATTGGACTGATTGCCTATATAGATGCGATACGGGTGGTGCTGGCGCGACGAGAGGCTGTTTCTGAAGTCTTTGCCGAAGCAGCCGGACGCCGCCGGGAGAGCGCTCTGGGATGGTTGCTGAGCGTGTTGGGGCGCATGTGGTGGGCGATTTCTTTGGCCTACATCACAGTGTTGTTTGGCGCCTTGCTGCTGCGTCCAAGGGATGTCCTCCTTTTCATTGCCCACGCTTCCGCGCTGACCCTGGTGTATGTCTTGGCGGCGCTGTTGCTGTCACGGTTCATCAATCAATGGCTCAAGCGCCGCTGGCGTGTTCCTCCTGGGCTGGTCCGCCGGCTGCCGTCGTTGCAAAGGCGCCTCGATCAGTTGCAACCCTATTTGTTAGCTGGAACGCATACGACGATCGCCGTCATTCTATTCGCTGCCCTGGCTGACGTTTGGCATGCGATCAATGTGTTGGCCTGGCTGTCTACGCCGACAGGCCAGGCGGTGCTTGGCCGTCTCGTTCTCGCCGTGATAATTACCATCGTGATCTTGGTGACCTGGGTGCTGGTGGACAGCTTGGTTGAGGCGCGATTACAGGCTGAAGGCGACAGGATTCCCTCGGCACGCGCAAAGACCTTGCTTGGACTGTTCCGAATCGTGTTCGGAATCACCTTGGCGGTCATCGGAGGGATGATGGTGCTTTCATCGCTGGGTGTGAATATCGGGCCTTTGCTTGCTGGCGCCAGCGTGCTCGGGTTGGCTGTCGGTTTTGGTTCGCAGAAACTGGTGCAGGATGTGATAAACGGTATCTTTATTCAGGTGGAAAACGCCATCAACGTGGGGGATATCGTTACTGTGGGCGCTATCACCGGTACGGCGGAAATGGTGTCGATCCGCTCGGTGCGTCTGCGTGACGTGAATGGCACCTATCACATCATTCCCTATTCTTCGGTCAATGAGGTATCGAATTTTTCCCATGGTTATGCCAACTGTGTTGCGATATATGGTATTGCGTACCGTGAAGACATAGACGCGGCGACCCGGGTTCTGCGCGAAGCTTTCGACGAGCTGATGCAAGACGAGACGCAGAGCAAGAATATTCTTGAGCCCATGGTGGTGCAGGGTGTTGTCGCTCTCAACAACAGCTCGGTGGATATCCGCATTTCCATCAAGGTGATGCCAGGTACCCAATGGGGTGTTCAGCGGGCGATGAATCGTTTGGTGAAGATTCATTTCGACAAGGCCGGCATCGAAATCCCGTTCCCGCAGCAGACGATCTGGTTCGGGGAGGATAAAGACGGCTCGGCCCCGCCCGCGCGGCTGCGTATCGAGACCTCCAACGACAAACCATCTCCGGATTACACCTGAACACTCTTTTATAGTGAGCCGGAATTTCTTCGTCGCAGCGAATGATCGCTGTCACCGGCGCGCAAAGAAGCCATTCGAGTTAAACTTGCAACCGTTTCGTATCACTCGAATTTGAGGTAAACCATGCCACAATACCGTTCCCGCACTACCACCCATGGCCGCAACATGGCCGGAGCTCGCGCCCTGTGGCGCGCTACTGGAATGAAAGACGGCGATTTCGACAAGCCCATTATCGCCGTGGCTAATTCCTTCACCCAGTTCGTGCCCGGCCACGTGCATCTCAAGGATATGGGCCAACTGGTCGCCCGCGAAATCGAAAAGGCCGGTGGCGTAGCCAAGGAATTCAACACCATCGCCGTGGATGACGGAATCGCCATGGGTCATGGCGGCATGCTCTATTCGCTGCCCTCGCGCGAACTGATCGCCGACTCCGTGGAGTATATGGTCAACGCGCATTGCGCCGATGCGTTGGTATGCATTTCCAATTGCGACAAGATCACGCCCGGTATGCTGCTGGCGGCATTGCGCCTGAATGTTCCCACCGTGTTCGTGTCCGGCGGGCCGATGGAGGCCGGCAAGGTGATCGCGCGCACGCCCGGTGCGGAAAAGATCATCCATCTCGATCTGGTCGACGCTATGGTTGCCGCGGCCGACAGCCATAACAGCGATGAAGTCGTGGAGGAATACGAACGCTCGGCGTGCCCGACATGTGGTTCCTGCTCTGGCATGTTCACCGCCAATTCCATGAATTGCCTGACCGAAGCGTTGGGCCTGTCGCTGCCGGGCAACGGCTCGCTGCTGGCTACCCACGCCGCACGCGAGCAATTGTTCCGCCGGGCTGGGCGACTGATCGTCGAGATCACCCGACGCCACTACGAAAGGGATGACTACAGTGTACTGCCACGCTCCATCGCCACCTTCGATGCGTTTGAGAACGCTATGAGTCTCGATATCGCCATGGGAGGGTCGACCAATACGGTCTTGCACCTGTTGGCGGCAGCCCAGGAAGCCGGCGTCAATTTCGACATGCACGACATCGACCGTCTGTCACGCCGCGTTCCCAACCTGTGCAAGGTGGCGCCTTCAAGTCAGTACCACATGGAGGACGTGCATCGTGCTGGCGGCATCATGGCGATCCTCGCAGAGTTGGATCGCGCCGGCTTGTTGCATCGGGATGTGCCCACCGTGCACAGCCCCACGCTGGGCGAGGCGATCGAGCGATGGGATGTGCGCCGCGCGGCAGAGGCCGAGCGCGAATTGTTCTATGCCGCTCCAGGCGGTATTCCGACTCAGGTGGCATTCAGCCAAAATGCACGCTGGGAATCTCTTGATCTCGATCGCGAATCCGGCTGCATCCGCGATATCGAACACGCCTATTCTCAAGATGGAGGGCTGGCCGTACTCTACGGTAATCTGGCCGAAGACGGCTGCATCGTCAAAACGGCAGGTGTGGACGCAAATATCCTTACCTTTACCGGGCCGGCTCGGGTTTTCGAGTCACAGGAAGCGGCTGTCGAAGCTATTTTGGGGGACAAGATCAAAGCGGGGGATGTGGTGATCATCCGCTATGAAGGCCCGCGCGGGGGGCCCGGCATGCAGGAAATGCTTTATCCCACCTCGTATCTCAAATCCAAGGGCTTGGGCAAGGCGTGTGCATTGATCACTGATGGCCGGTTTTCTGGCGGCACTTCCGGTCTGTCCATTGGACACGTTTCCCCGGAGGCGGCAGAGGGCGGCACTATCGGCTTGGTCGAAGACGATGACACGATTAGCATCGATATCCCTCACCGCCGCATTCGAGTCGAAGTGAGCGACGCCGAATTGGCAGAACGGAGCGAGCGCATGCAGGCAAAAGGAAAAGCGGCCTGGAAACCTGCCCATCGTGCCCGCGAAGTCAGCGCCGCGCTGCGGGCCTATGCCGCCATGACGACTTCGGCCGCCCGCGGAGCCGTTCGGGACGTGAGCCAGATCGAAGGGTGCACGAAATGATTTATCTGATGTGGAAATGATCTTTCAAGGGAAAGCCGGGAGGATTCATAAAGACCAGGGGAATAAGGCGTTGTCCCTCTACATCTATACAACATAGAAAGGCTCTGTGGAGATTTGCTCATGAAAAAACTCATCATTGCCATGGGTATTTTCGCCATGTTCTGGACTTTCGGTTCTGCCCGCGCACAACAGGTATTGCCTCGATTCCCGGGTATTTTGTCGATCCCGGTGAAGCCGGATCCGCAGTGGAGCGCTTTTCTCCGTGAGCATCAGCCGGTCAAAATCGTTTTCGGTGTCAATGATCTGCATGGTCAGCTGCAGGAAACGCTCACCAACGCCGCGCTGATCGTTCGGGATATGAAAGCTAATAAAATCAAGTATAAAATTCAGATTGTCTTGTACGGAAATGCTGTCAAGGCTGCGGATGCCTTCGATCAGAAATACAGCTCCTTTTCCGGGCTCATGGAAGCCCTGCATCAGCAGGGGGTGGCGTTTCGTGTCTGTTTCAACTCGCTCTACAGTTTGCGTATCGATCCCGGCAATGTGTATGGTTTTATGAAAGTCGTGCCGGCAGGGATATTACAGCTTGCAAAAGCGCAAATGCAGGGTTACTCGTATATTTCCAACTGATGATTTGGGTGGAATCGAGGCCGCAATCTATAGCCGCGGCCTCGACGAGGTGCGCTCAGCTTGAAAGTTCGCGCGTGATCTCACTCAGATTGTGCGCCGCCCGTGTGGGCTCCAGATGTACGCCTAGCTGGCGTTCGATCTGGGTGAGTGAAAAAATTCCGCGTATCAATGGCCGGCCATTATCATCTTTTTCCAGAACGAGGGCGTGATGACGCTCTGCGTCTCTTAAGGTGCCGACGATTTCCTGCACATCCGCATGTGTCACATCAAGGTAGTTCAACACCTGCACGCGGGGAGCGGGGGTCATGATGTGCTCGACCCGCAATTGGTCATGGGGAATGTCGAGCTCACGGGCGGCCTGAAGCGGCCGGGGACCGAGCAGGTCGGTGGCGGTGAGGAGCCCGATCAGCCGATGTTCGGCATCGGTGACCAATACCATGCGTACGCCATTGTGAATCATGTGTTCATGTACGTTGCCCAGCGTGGCGTGAGGCGGCGCGGTCACCGCTTTCACCTTGCGAAGATCGGTCATGACCTTGATTGCCGGGCTGTCCATCTCTACATGTTCCAGTCGTTCGTAATCAGGACGGATGATGCCCGCGCCTGGAGGGAGTTGGCAGAATTGGAGTGTTTTCATGGCGGTTCCTTGATATGGGTTGAAGAATGTTGGGTCGGGGCGTAGTTGCCAAACACGAAGGATCATGCAGGGGGGCTACCCCGTCCCCTTCGTTTGTTTTGTAATATATGTAGTATATAACGCATATTTTTATTCGCGTGTCGAAATCGATGTCTCAATTGCAATTACGCAACGTTTCGCTTTCCATTGCTGGCAAACCGCTTCTCGATGAGGTCTTTTTGACGCTCGAGGTCGGCGAGCGATGCTGTCTCGTGGGGCGCAATGGCGTGGGCAAGTCCACTCTTTTACGGGTGATTTCAGGCGAGCAGCAAGTCGATTCCGGAGAGATTATCCGTCGGGCTGAATTACGTATTGCCTGTCTAGGGCAAGATGTTCCGACCGAAATATGCGGCGGTGTTTACGAAGTGGTTGCGCAGGGCCTTGGTTCATTGGGCGCCTTGTGTGCCGAATATCATCAACTTGCCGATGCGATTTCTCACTCATCAGATGCAGGTCTCTTCAAGCGTTTCGAAGCCGTGCAACAGCGACTCGAGGCCGAAGATGGATGGCGCATCGGCCAGCGCGTCGATACGGTGCTGAGCCGCATGAATCTCGATGGAGGGGCGGCGTTCGCTGATTTGTCGGGCGGGTTGAAACGGCGCGTCTTATTGGCGCGGGCACTGGTTACCGATCCCGAAGTGTTGCTGCTCGATGAACCCACCAACCACCTCGATATTGAGGCTATTGGCTGGCTGGAGACTTTTTTAGCGGATTTTGCTGGCAGTATCATATTCGTAACCCACGATCGCGCGTTTGCTCAGGCGCTGGCGACAGCTGTTCTCGATTTGGATAGAGGGCGGTTGAAGCGCTATGACTGCAGTTATTCAGACTATACCCGCCGCAAGCAGGCGGACCTGGAGGCCGAAGCTATACAGCAATCGCAATTCGATCGGCGCTTGGCACAGGAGGAAACATGGATTCGAAAGGGCATTGAGGCGCGCCGCACCCGTAATGAAGGCCGGGTGCGGGCATTGAAAAGCATGCGCGAAGCGCGTCAGGCCCGCCGCCAACGCATCGGACAGGTTTATTTTGAGCTGGATAGCACGAAAAGTTCGGGTAAGCGTGTGATCGAGGCCAAAGGGCTGGGCGTGAGCTTCGCTGGCCGACCCATCGTGCGCGATCTCGACTTGACGCTTTTGAGAGGAGACAAACTTGGCATCATCGGACCCAACGGCATAGGAAAGACGACGATCTTGAGGCTGTTAACCGGCGATTTGAAACCGGATGTCGGCGAGTTGCGCTTTGGCACCCGGCTGGAAGTGGCCTATTTCGATCAGCAGCGCGTTCAGCTCGATTTGGAAGAGACTGTGGTCGATTATGTCGGTCAAGGGAGAACACACGTAACGATCGGAGGGCGAGAGCAGCACGTCATGGGATACCTCCAGGATTTTTTGTTCTCTCCGCAGCGCGCTAGAACACCGATTCGGGCTTTATCTGGTGGAGAGCGGAATAGACTATTGTTGGCGCGTTTGTTTACCCGTCCGGCTAATTTGCTCATTCTTGACGAGCCCACCAATGATCTGGACGTCGAGACGTTGGAAATGCTCGAAAGTTTGTTGGTCGCTTACGAAGGCACCTTGATTCTCGTCAGCCATGACCGGAATTTTCTTGATAATGTCGTGACCAGTACCCTTGCTTATAAAGGAGACGCCCATTTTGTCGAATACGTGGGAGGGTATCAGGATTGGTTGCGGCAACGCCCAACCGAAAAAACCGACAATAAAGAACCCAAAGCGCCTGAGTCTCCAAGATCCAAGCCGGCTTGCCGTAACGCCCGTAAACTCTCTTTCAATCAACAACGCGAGCTCGATGCCCTGCCGGAGCACATAGCGGAACTCGAGGATGAGCAGGCCGCTCTAAACGCGCGCCTGGGCGATCCAGCATTGTATCGGGAAGCGCCCGAGCAGGTGCGCGATTTCCAAAAACAGCTGGAGCGCATAAACGCAAAGCTTGATCAAGCTTTCCAAAAATGGGAAACTCTGGAGGCCCTGAGAACCGGTTGAGGTTGCTTGGGCCGCGCAATGGATGGCAAGCAGTCCAGAAGGAAATTGAGCTTTCCAGTGGTTTCCAGCTGAGTTGTCCGAACTTCTGCGAAGACCCTCGAAATCATAAAGATGCGTTGACGAGGGTCGTTACCTTCTTCAACCTCGAGCATTTGTAAACGGTATCTGATTTCGATCCTGACAAAATCACCCAAGCATAAATCGCCATGCTCCTGGCGACGTACTGATTGAACGAGCAAGGTAGATTTGGCGTATTACGCTATGCTGCGATATATCACTGCAGTCTGGTGATCGAAGTCTCCTAAAAGACGTGTGACAATTTTGCTTTATTTGAAGGAGCCGATGAGCTGGTAATGGCGTGATATGTTTTCACGCCGAAAGACATTATGAATTCTACGCTTTGGTTTCATAAATAAATTTTGACCACTAACCATGCCTCAGGTTTTCTTCCAGAGCACCCTTGATCGCTACATCAGCATCATGGATGTCCTTCGCGTAAACATAATAATGAGGATCTAAGTGTTGGCGGAATCCTTTTCTGAGCTTGATTTTGACCGAATTCTCGTAGAAAGAGCGCATGCGAATGGAATCGCAAAACCAAGTGAGCTGCAAACCCAGCTCATGCCTGCATTGAGGAGTGGACAAAACGTTCTATTGCGTGCGAGCGACGGCGGCAATCAAAAAAGCGGCTATCTTTTGCCATTGATGCAGCACCTTCTCGGTACGGAGCCGCTGGAAGGGAAGGGGCCGCGAGCCTTGATTCTTTCGCCGAGTCGAGATGTTGCGATGCAAATCGGCCGCGACTTGAAGGCCCTTGGCAGTGGTACCCCGTTACGATTTGGGGCAGTGGTTGGAGGACGCCCTTATCCCACACAGCATCAATTACTCAGGCGGCCGCTGGATATCCTCATTGCCACGCCTTCGCGCCTGGCGGACCATATGCGTCGCGGCCATGTGCCATTCGAACGCTTGCAGCTGCTGCTTGTGGACGCTGTCGATGAAATGTTAAGTGGTGGCATGATTGATGATGTAGATTTCATCATCGCATCAACCAAGCAAACTTCGCCGCAAACTCTTTTGCTTTCTCGCCATATTCATTCATTGGTAGAAATCTATTCGCAACGCATTCAAGGAGAAGCGCGACGCATTGAACTGGCTGTGGGGCAATCGGATGAACAAAATATAGGAGCAGAGATGAGCGCGCTTGAAAAATCCAAAGGAGGCCCTAGGCGCAGATCACCCTATGGTCGCCTTATTCAATCGGGCAGGCCATCTGCCCACAAAAATGCCCGCAAACCCTCCACCGGTGGTGACAAAGGCGCTGGCAATGGGAGGCGAGGAGCAGGGAAAGCGGCGGGAGAACCTCAGAAAAAATCTCAACTCGGGAATAGAGGCAAATCATCACGTAGTAACGGTCGGCGTACGGGTAAGAATCCACGGCAGGTCGAGGTTCGCTTCCCCAGCGATTATGCCAACGGTCCACGCAAGACGCCCGATGCGGCCGATGTGGTGGAACAGCATCGGGAAGTGAAGCGGCATGAACCATCCAGCCAATACCTGGCTGATTATGGTTTTTCCAAAAGAACAAAGGAACGCAAGCCAGTCACCATTACCTATCGTAACAAGGGCCGTAAAGCGGCTCGCTCCGGCGAAGAATCGGATAACAACAAATCCTGATGCGGCTCAAGCACCGCGACTCACCGGCAGTTGACCCCAGCTTTGTGAGGTCGGCATGACTTCGATGTGATTGATGTTCACGTGTTCGGGCAGTTGAGTGGTCCAGTAAACGATCTCAGCGATGTCTTCAGCCGTGAGGGCTTTGGTCCCTGAATAGACTTGGCGCGCTTTGTTTGCATCTCCCTTGAAGCGCACCAGGGAAAATTCAGTTTCCGCCAATCCGGGTTCGATGAGGCTCACCCGTACGTGGGCGCCATGCAAGTCCGCACGCAGATTGCGGGAGAACTGCTGGACGAAGGCTTTGGTCGCCCCGTAACAGTTACCGCCGGGATAGGGCCAGCTGGCCGCGATCGATCCTATATTGACGATATGTCCACGGCGACGCTCCACCATGCGGGGTAGTATTGTTCGGGTGACATGGAGCAATCCTTTGATGTTGGTGTCCACCATCACTTCCCAATCGTTGGGATCGGCTCGATAAGCCGGCTCCAACCCTACCGCCAGGCCGGCGTTGTTTACCAGCACATCTATAGAGGCGAATGCATTGGGCAATGCTGCCAACGCTTTTTCCACCGCTTTGGCATTGCGCACATCCAGCACCAGAGGGAAAATCAAATCGTGTTCGCCTATGGTTTTTTTCAGTCTCTCCAGCCGTTCGCTTCGCCGTGCGCAGGCAATGACTCGCCAGCCTTCAGCAGCGAAGCGGCTAGCGATGGCGGCGCCAAAACCCGAGCTGGCGCCGGTGACAAGAATCGTTTTGTTTTCGGACAAGGCAATTTCTCCTGTCTTGGGACGAATATTTTATCCGCTCGCTAGTCGCCTAAGAGCATCCATTCTGGCACGTCCATTTCGTCCTGAGGATGAAGTATCAAGGTTGGCAATCCAGCCAGGCTGGGATCATGGCAACGGCTTGACGTAAGGACTTTCTATGTTCACGCCAGTTAGGATCATAGCAAGCCACTAGATGCCAGAAAGCCTGCGAATGATTGAGATGCACGGTGTGAGCGAGTTCATGGATGAGCACATGGCGAACAAGATTTTCCTTGAGAAACATGAGCTTCGCGTTCAAGCTGATGGCGCCTTCCCGGGTGCAACTGCCCCAGCGTGTGCGCTGTAGGCGTATGCTCAGTTTCTGATAGGAAAGGTCAGTTTGTGCGCACAGTGCGTCAAGCCGCTTTGCAAGCTCGTTTCGTGCATATTTTTTGAGCCATTCACGCAGCTCCCAGCGTATAGTTTCGGGGGCGTTTGCATCGTGTCGCAAGTGCAAGACGTTTCCTTTTTGCCTTAGCCCGGCACGGCTCGACTCCAATTCCTGATGTCTGATGAAAAATGTTTCGCCTGTCAGAGGCAAGTGCAAGCGATCGAGTGTTCCCGAACGAGGCAAGGGCTTGGTTTTGGCGAGTTGCCGCAGAATCCATTCGCGTTTGCTGTGGACGAAGGCGGCCGCTTCGGACCGACTGACATGAGCGGGATGAGTGATCGTTACCTGGCCGTACGCAGATACACTTATACGCACATGACGGGCTCGGTGCGAGATACGGAAACGGTAGCTTGCAGGCAGCTTGTCGGGAGCAACAGGTAGATTCATCATGGTGTCGCACGGCGTCTCGGTATCTTGGTTCAACAGGATTGTCTCATGAATGATCAGCAACTCATACGCTACAGTCGGCAGATCATGCTTCCACAAATCGATTATGCGGGGCAAAAGCGTTTGCTTGATTCCCATGCCCTGGTGGTCGGGCTCGGTGGGTTGGGGTCACCAGTCGCTTTGTATTTGGCCGCGGCAGGGGTGGGCACCCTGACACTGGCCGATTTCGATTATGTCGAACTTTCCAACCTTCAGCGTCAGATCGCGCATACGACGGGCCGCATCGATCAATTAAAGGCCGAATCGGCCGCTGCGGCGCTAGAGGCGCTCAATCCTGAAATACGAATCGAAAGTGTTACTGAACAGTTTACGCCAGAGGTGTTCAAGCAGTATGTCGAACGCGCCGATGTGATTGTCGATTGCACCGATAATTTCGCTTCCCGTTTCGCTCTGAACGCTTTGAGCATCGAAACCGGCACGCCTCTCGTTTCCGGCGCGGCGATCCGCTTCGAAGGCCAGATTACAGTTTTCGACCCGCGCCGCGAAGAGAGTCCCTGTTATCGCTGCTTGTATCCGCAGGCGGGGGAAGAAGCGGATACGTGTAGCCGTAACGGGATTCTCGCTCCCGTTGTCGGCATGATCGGCACCGCCCAAGCCACCGAGGCGATTAAAATGCTTACCGGCGCGGGAGAGCCGCTCGTCGGGCGCTTGTTGTTGCTCGACGCTTTGCAGATGGAATGGCGGCAGATTCGCTTGCGGCGCGATCCGCGTTGCCCTGCCTGTGGCGGTATCCATCAATAACGAGAAAACGTTTAACGCCCATCTCGGCACGATCTACGCATCCATGGAGGAAATAATCGGGTTGAGGTTTCATGCCGGGACAGTGGCCTGACGCGGGGCGATGCGATAGGTCCAATAAAGAATGACCAAGCCGGCGACGATCATGGGTATCGAAAGCAATTGTCCCATGGTCATCCAGCCAAAGGCGACAAAGCCGAGTTGCGGATCGGGTTGACGCAGAAATTCGAGACCGAAGCGGATGATGCCATAACCGATCAGGAAAAAAGCTGAAACTGCGCCCGGTCGCCGTGGGCGCCGGGAAAACCCCCACAGAAAGGCAAACAGCGCGAGTCCCTCGCCCGCGCCCTCGAATAATTGCGAAGGGTATCGCAGCACGTCCCCCCCATAAGGAAAATAGGCGCACCACGGAAATCCTCCTTCGCATATGCGGCCGAACAAATTGCCATTGATGAAGTTGCCAAAACGCCCAGCAGCCAGTCCGAGCGGTACCAATGGCGCGACGAAATCGGTCACTGCAAACAACGGCAAACCTTCGCGACGGGCCACCCAGGAGAGCGCCAACACGGCACCGATCAGTCCGCCGTGAAAACTCATGCCGCCTTGCCAGACAGCGAAGATTTGCAGAGGATGATCAATATAAAGCGGCAGATTGTAAAACAGGATATAGCCGATACGACCGCCCAGATAAGCCCCCAGTTCGCCCTCGATCAGCGCCTCGATGGCTTGTGAACGGGAAAGAGCGAATCCCGGCTTGCCGGCGCGGGCAAAAGCCAGCAACAGATACAGAGCGAAAGCGACGAGGTAGGTGAGGGCATACCAATGTACAGACACCGGCCCGATTTGAAATGCGATCGGATCGATGTTGAGGGGGTTGGGGTAACGTAATTCTTGATAAGGAAGTCCGAGCATTACTTCTTGGCTCACATGTTTTATTGATTAGGGAGCGTGGCGGCCGATCGACTGGCCGCGATAACTCTCTCATGTAGAAAATAAGGCGTTAATTTGGTTTGAATTGCTATTTACAATCGTTATCAAGGCGCCAAAATCATTCTGCGAAGCGAACGATCACCCGCCGGTTTTGACGTCCCTTTTTCTCGATTTTGCTTACCATCACCCGGCCTATTTCGCCTGTTCGCCCGACATGGGTGCCGCCGCAGGGCTGTAGATCTACCCCTTCGACTTCCACCAGCCGAATCCGGCCGCTGCCACGGGGTGGACGCACGCTCATGGTGCGCACCAATTCGGGTTGATCGTCCAGCGCCTGCTCGGTGATCCAGCGTGTGCCAACGGGCAAATCACGTTGAATCAGTGCATTGAGGGCATCTGTCAGAGTCGCTTTGTCTAAAGAAGCATCAGGGAGATCGAAGTCCAGCCGGGCCCGATCCGATCCAATCGAGCCGCCGGTCACAGGAGCATCTATCAGCGAACAGAGGAGATGCAGGCAGGTATGCATGCGCATGTGGCTATATCGACGCTCCCAGTCGATCTCGGTCGTCACCGCTTGTGAGATCTCGAGATCATCGGGCATGGATTCCAGGATATGCAGCAAGCTGCCTGGCGAATCGCCCTTGCGGGTGTCGATCACGCGCAGCTCGCGCCCATCGGTGAGTCGAAGATAGCCCGTATCTCCTGGCTGTCCACCGCCTTGAGGGTAGAAAACCGTGGCTTCCAGTTCCACGCCCTCTGGACGAATGGCAAGAATGCGGGTTTCGCATGCCTTGAGATAGGGGGTGGTTTCGAACAGGCGGTTACTATTCATCAATATGTTTCCTTTAACAGGCATCAATCGGCGGTTCGGAGGCTTCACGCGACCAGATGCGCCAGCGCCCCTCATGATACAGCTCCAAAGGCCGGAAACGGCTCTTATAACGCATTTTTTCGGATCTGGCGATCCAGTATCCCAGATAGACGTAAGGCAGTCCGCGCCGGTAGGCAGCGGCCACCTGAGTCAGGATGGCGAATGTTCCCAAGGAGCGGTGGCTTTGTTTCGGGTCGTAAAAGGTGTAGTTGGCCGACAAGCCATCGTCCAAGAGATCCGTGACCGCAACGGCGACGAGTTTTCGATCTTTTCTGAACAGGAAAAATTCGCATTCCACGCCGGGAGTACACAAAAATTCGCGAAAAGACTCCGGCGTAGGGTTGTCCATACCACCGCCTGGATGCCTCGATGCCAGATAGCGTTGATAAAGCGCAAAAATTTCATCGCTATAGGCAGGTTCGCAGCGTTCGATATGCAGGTCCTGGTTGCGTGCGGCGCAGCGTTTCTGGGTGCGGGAAGGGTGAAATTTCGCCACCGGGATACGCACTGCCACGCAAGCCTGGCAGCCGGGACATTCAGGCCGATAAACAAACAGCCCACTGCGCCGAAATCCAAACGCAAAGAGTTCACTTCGCTTCAAGTGCCGAATTCCTGCCTGAGGATCGGCCACCACATCCACTGCCCATCGCTCGGGAAGATAAGGGCACTGATGCGGGCGAGTTACATAGAATTTGAGCGCATTCACTTGAGGGTTCCACTAGCCACTTACGCCATTGGTTTGCGGGCACTTGATTTCCCTGCCCCCTTGAACTAGATCCGTTTCGTCAAAGACTGTTTGGCATGCCGCACCCCCATGGGTAAGCGGGGCATCGGATTTTTCTTTGAGATTATACAGCTTGCGGGATCGGAAGATGTCTGCCAAGCCGGGTTGTCAGCCACCCCGTCTAGTGTTACGCCGATTCGGGTGGTTTCCAGTCTTATTGAAATAAGTCAGACTCCCATGTTCCGCTGGACTGGACGCGCGGCAATTTTTTTTTCACACTGTGCATATGTCCATTTTTTCCGCTCTGGCCGCTCGCCTTCATCATCCCAATCCGCCTTACGATGCCGAAATCTGGAAAAATGCCAGTCACGGGCAGGGGGTGCTCACTACGCTACCAGAAACCAGCCGTCCTCGCCTATGGGCTTTGGCGCACGATTTTCTTCGTACCCGCGCGGTCAATCCCGTCGATGATCTGGCGCTGGATGACTATCAGCGCCTCAAGCTGGGCTTATTGATCGCCTTGCCTGTGCTGGAACTTGATCTTGGCTGGTATCGGGGCCTTGATGAGGTGGTGGTGTATCCCAGCGGATTTGTCCCGATGCAGACATGGCAAGACGAATTCGGCGTGGTTCATACCGAACGCCGTCCCTTGAGCGGCGAAGCCTGGGAGCAAGGCTTGCTTATCGTCTCCTGGCAAGATGTTGAAGCCGGCGGCCCTCTGGATGGACATAATGTGGTTCTGCATGAATGTGCGCATTGGCTGGATATGCAGTCTGGGGCGGCCAATGGCAGGCCGCCCTTGCATCCCGAGATGTCGCCGGAAGAGTGGACCGAGGTATTCACGCATGCCTATGACAAGTTTGTGCACCGGCCGCACCACTATCGTTCGCTCGACCCGTATGCTGCTGAGGCGCCGGCGGAATTCTTCGCCGTGGCCTGCGAGTCTTTTTTCGAAACACCACATGCTCTGAATCTCGATTTCCCCCGGGTGTATGCACAAATCTCGGCCTTGCTGCGTCAAGACCCCCGCCAACGAATTTTTCCTGATGGTCATCAGCCATGGGCATAACTTCAAAAGAAGCTATCCGTTTCACCAATACCCGCGGGCAAAAACTTGCCGGTGTGCTGCACTGGCCGGCAGATGCAGTGCGAGGCTGGGTTTTGTATGCGCCGTGCTTTACGTGCAGCAAGGATATTCCCCTGGCGCTGCGGATGGCCGATGCGTTGGCAAAGCGGGGTTATGCCGTACTGAGATTCGACCCGACTGGTTTGGGGGAGAGTGAGGGGCGTTTTGAGCAGACGGATTTCGAAAGTGAGATCGACGATATCTTACGGGCCCAGGCCTGGTTGAAGGGGATGCATGCGGCGCCGCAACTGCTCATTGGTCACAGTCTGGGCGGAGCCGCCATGCTCGAAGCGGCCTCCAGATTGCCTGAAACCCGCGCGGTAGTGACCTTGGGAACACCGGCAAGCTTGATTCCTTTGGCAGAATGGCTGCAGCGCACCGCCGAGCAACAAACGCCGCAGGGCCGATTCGAGCTAGAGCTGGGTGGTCAGACGATCACGCTATCTAGCGAATATATAGATTCGCTGCGGCGTCATGATTTGCGCGCCGCTATCAGCCGCTTGCGCCAGGCCGTGCTGATACTGCATGCGCCTGAAGATGATGTCGTGCCCTATGCGGATGCGCTGACCTTGTTCGCGGCTGCGAAAGAGCCGCGCGGCTTCGCGAGCCTGGACGGGGCGGATCACTTGTTGCGGCATCAGCGTGATGTCGAGTATTGTGCGCAGCTCATTGCCGCCTGGGCGCTTCGTCCCCTTGGCTTGCCATCCTGATCTTTACTCCAGGCAGGGAACTCATGCTTGATTCTCGCATCCTGAACAACTTTGAAACCTTGTATAACGCCGCATTGGAGGCTTCTGGAAGCGATGCGACTGCCATGATTCTGGCCACCGCCGGAGCCGATGGCCGCCCACGCAGCCGCGTGGTGCTGCTCAAACACTTCGATGCGAAAGGGTTTTGCTTCTATACCAATTATGAAAGCGCCAAAGGCAGGGAAATCGCGGCCAATCCGGCGGTTTCTTTGTGTATTCACTGGCAGGGACTCGGCTCGGGCGGCGGCACGCAGGTAAGGATCGATGGATATGCCGAGCGCTTGTCCGCAGAGGTGTCCGATGTGTATTTTGCCACCCGGCCTCGGGGCAGCCAGATCGGCGCGTGGGCCTCGTTGCAGTCGCAGACGCTGGATTCTCGGGCCACATTTGAGGCGCGTTATGCTCAATACGAGCGAGAGTTCGCCGGACGCGAAGTGCCGCGTCCGCCTCACTGGGGCGGATATCGCGTCACGCCCGATCGTGTGGAGTTTTGGTATGGGGCCGATTATCGGCTTCATGAAAGAGAGTGTTGGGAACGTACCGAGAACGGGTGGCAATCGCGGTTGCTTTATCCTTGAAGGCGTAAGCGCTCGCTTACGCAGGCGTAATCGGCTCGAATCCTTCGTCCATTGAGTTCGATCGTCTCGCGTTCATGACCCTTGCCCGTGCCGATCACGAGCACGCCATCCTCTGGCTTGGCTCGATCCAATGCCCAGGCGATAGCGGCTTCACGGTCATGAATCACACGCACAGGCTTGTCAGGCGGGATGGTGCGCAGAAGATCCCCGATGATCGCATTCGGATCCTCGCCATGGGTCATGGAATCGGTGAGAATGATGCAGTCAGCCCAGCGTGCGAGGTGCGCTCCCATCAGCGGTCTCTTGCCGCGATCCCGGTTGCCCATCAATCCGATGACGCACCATAGGGAGCCAGAGACGAACTGGCGAAAGTCTCGCAATACCTGCTCTAGTCCATTGGGAGTGTGCGCATAATCAAGCGCCACCAAAGGCTTATCGGGCGAAGTAAAGATCTCCATGCGTCCCGGCACCGGGGAAACGCCCTCGAGGGCTTTTGCAGCTGCGGGAAAATCGATATCCATACAGAGTAACGCCCCGAGTGCAGCCATCAAATTCTGGGCATTGAAACTTCCCCTTATCGAAGTGCGCAATCGTTCCGTGTGGCCGCGATAGCGCACTTCCATAAAGAGGCCCCGTGCTGAGGAATGAAAAAGGCGCCCCTGGATTTTGGCCTTGTGGTTTCCAGCGAGGGAGTAGGTGATCTGTTGGGTCGATGAACGAAGGCATTTTTGGCACTCCAATGAGAAAGGGTCATCGGCGTTGAGTACTGCCGAGCGCAATTCCTGGCGTTCGAACAAGCGTCGCTTGGCGGCAGCATAGGCCTCTTGCGAACCATGGTAGTCCAAATGGTCGCGCCCCAATTGAGTGAGGACGGCTGCATCGACGCTTGCGCCATCGAGTCGGCCCTGGCTGAGACCATGAGAGGATGCCTCGATGGTTACCGTCCGCGCGCCCGCATCTCGCAAATGGGCTAGAGCACGCTGCAGGGTGAATGCATCCGGTGTTGTCAAGGCGTTGCCTTCAAGATGCTGGTCTCCTGGCCAGCCGATACCCAGGGTGCCGATGTTCGCGCAGGAATGACCGAGCGCATTCAGGGCGCGCGCGATGAACTGGCTGGTGGAGGTTTTCCCGTCCGTACCGGTGACAGCAATGAGATTGAGCGAGGCAGAAGGGTGGTTCCAGAAGCTCGCAGCCAAAGCGCCTAGGCGTGATTCCATGTCCGGTATGACCACCACCGGTACGCCGGGGTCGCTTGCAAGAGGAGAATCGCTGATGATTGCTGTCGCGCCTCGGGTTACGGCCTGTTTGACCCAGCGGCGACCATCGCCCTTGGCCATGAATGCCATTCCCTTTTGTATCCATCGGGAATCGAGTGATACATCGGCGATGTCTATATCCGGTGCTTGAACGCCCGCATCAGCCAGCCAGTCGGAAAGTCTCATCTTTGCTGTTCAGATCATGAGTACAAACCCCAATCTTATGTGACCGCGCAAGAACTGGATCGATTATGACGGGATGGTAAGCCCCCTTTAGGCGAAATTTCATGGGGTTTTCCGATAGGCAGCGATGACTACTTCGTGTTGTTCCAGCCCGCCTCCACCCGCGAATGCTTCTTTGGGCATGGGATTGCGGTGCGCGGCCTTGAAATCTTCGCTCCCGACCCAGTTGCGAAACGCGGCCTCGTTTTCCCAGCGGGTCAAAACCACCCAGGGTGCGCCTTCGCTGCGAGGTTTCAAAATTTCCATGCTGACGAATCCCGGTTGTTGTTCGACCTGACCGGCGCGTTGGCGGAATCGCTCTTCGAACTGCTCCGCCCATTCGGGAGCTACGGGTACGCGATTGGCGACGACATAATACATGGCATTATCTCCTGTTTGTTTTATTGGCTAAATCCCGTTTTACCCTTGCGCCGGCCAATGGGCGTGTCTCAAGGGTGCGGGCATCACGATGAGCTTCAAGTAATCAGTTAGGTGCTTTTACAGGCCGCACATGCGCCGCGCATTCGCGCGCTCGTTCGCGCGCAAGACCCACTTCCCCCGCGTAGGCGAGCGCCACACCCATCCGGCGGCGTGGGAAAGCCTGCGGCTTGCCGAACAGACGCAGATCGGTTCCGGGGATTGCGAGCGCATCGGCCACACCTTCAAATGCGATGCCAGTTCCCTCAATACCGCCATAGATGACGGCACTGGCACCGGGCGTCAGCAATTCAGTGGACACGGGCAAACCAAGGATGGCGCGGGCGTGCAAGGCAAACTCGCTGAGTGGTTGCGTGATCATGGTGACCATGCCGGTATCGTGGGGTCTGGGACTGACTTCGCTGAACCACACTTGATCGTTTCGCACGAATAATTCGACCCCAAAAACTCCCCGTCCTCCAAGCGCCTGCGTAATTGCGCGCGCTATTTCGCAGGCTCGCTCGAGTGTTTTGGGCGGCATCGCTTGTGGTTGCCAACTCTCGACGTAATCACCGCGTTCCTGACGGTGGCCTATCGGCTGACAAATGTGCGTTTCTTCCTTGCCTTCAGGGCCGTTGGTGCGCACTACAAGCAAGGTGATCTCGAAATCGAAATCGATCACGGACTCAACGATTACCCGTCCGCTCTCCACCCGTCCGCCAGTTTGGGCATATTCCCAGGCCGCTTCCAGGTCGGCCAATGCGTTCACCTTGGATTGTCCCTTTCCGGAAGAAGACATCACGGGTTTGACTATGCATGGTATTCCGATCTGCTCGCATATCTGCCGGAGTTCGTCCAGCGAATCGGCGAAAGCGTAGCGGGAGGTAGGCAGCCCAAGGGTTTCGGCAGCGAGTCGGCGGATGCCTTCGCGATTCATGGTCAACTGCGCCGCTCTGGCATTGGGAATGACTTCAGCCAGTCCTTCATTTTCAATGCGCATGAGTGCCTGTGTGGCAATGGCTTCGATTTCAGGCACCACCAGATGGGGGCGTTCGCGAACGATGAGTGCATGCAGGGCGTCGGCATTATTCATGTCGATGACATGGGCGCGATGGGCTACTTGATGCGCAGGCGCATTGGGATAACGGTCAACAGCGATCACTTCAACGCCCAAGCGCTGCAGTTCGATGGCTACTTCCTTGCCCAGCTCACCGGCGCCCAGCAGCATAACACGAACGGCACTTGTGCTAAGGGGGGATCCCAATCTCATCATCAAATTCCTTAAGATCTGTCCACAGGCGTCGAATAAAAAGCGCCTCGCCTTCTATTTTAGAAGGCGCTGGGATTATAGATCAGGTGCTTAAGAGTCTGTCGGCTTTTGAGTAAACTTTTGAGTAAAATATAAAAAGTATAAGCAAGAGGAAATCATTCGAGGTGCATGCAGCAGCGACTCAAAATAGCCGTGATTAATTGAGCAATGACAGGGCGCCCGCAAGGCGCATGCCGATGTGGGATATCATCGGAAAAGCGCGTATCGCGTTTTCGTACTGCTATACTTTGGAAAATCCTATCTCTGCAAGGATTCGTCGATGGCGACGCCGCAACGCCCCGTTTTTCTCAATCTTTTTAAGATTCGACTTCCCTTGCCAGGTGTGGTGTCCTTCGCCCATCGAGTTTCCGGCGCCTTGATGTTTTTTGGCATCCCATTCGTGCTGTATCTCTTTGACCTCTCTCTGAGCGGGCCTGAAGGTTTCGCTCAGGCGCGGTCATGGGCTGGAAGCTTATGGCTAACCCCGGTGATCGTTCTGCTTGCATGGAGTCTTTGCTACCATTTGCTTGCCGGCATACGCTATTTGCTCATGGACCTGGATCTCGGCATCGATCGCAAAGCCAGTTATCTCAGTGCCGCCTGGGTGGCTGGGTTGGCGTTGTTGCTGAGCCTCTGGTTGTTGCTGGAGATCTATCTATGAGCGCCGGATTGAGTGGCTTGAGGGCATGGTTGGCGCAGCGGCTGAGCGCGGTTTATCTTGGCCTCTACTTTATTTTTGCGGTGTTGGCCATCGCTGTTCATCCTCATCTGAGTTACGAGGAGTGGCGAAGCTGGTTGGCCAACCCCTGGGTGTTGCTGGCGACCGGCATCTTCATGGTGGCTTTGCTGATGCATGCCTGGATCGGCGTGCGGGATATTCTGCTCGATTATGTGCACCCGCTCTGGCTTCGTGTCTCAGCCTATGGGTTGGTGGTCATGTTTCTTCTTGCGTGCGGCCTGTGGGCGGCCAAAATTCTTCTTCAGGCGAGCGGCTTATGAAATTGCAACGCAGACGCTTTGACGCATTGATCATTGGCGCTGGCGGTGCCGGGCTGCGAGCTGCGCTACAGCTTACCCGGGCCGAGACCAAAGCGGCGGTCGTTTCCAAGGTGTTCCCGACCCGTTCTCATACCGTGGCTGCCCAGGGTGGAGTCAACGCCGCCCTGGCCAATGTCGTCGAGGACAGTTGGCTCTGGCATATGTTCGATACCGTCAAGGGAAGCGATTATCTCGGAGATCAAGATGCCATCGAGTATATGTGCCGCGCCGCCCCGCAAGCGGTTTATGAACTCGACCACTTCGGCGTGCCCTTCTCGCGTCTGGAAGACGGCGCCATCTACCAGCGAGCGTTCGGCGGTCAGAGTCGCCGCTTCGGCGCCGAACAGGCGGTGCGCACTTGCGCGGCGGCTGATCGTACCGGCCACGCCATTCTTCATAGTCTTTATCAGCAGAACATACGCGCCAAAACGCATTTCTTCGATGAGTATTTCGTCGTCGATCTGATCCGGGACGCAGAAGGCGCGATTCTCGGCGCACTGGCTTTTTCCATAGAAACTGGCGAGCCGATTCTGATCGAATCCAAGGCGACCTTGCTGGCCACAGGCGGGGTCGGGCAGGTGTACCGCACCAACACCAATGCGCTCATCAACACCGGTGATGGCCTGGCTATGGCGCTGCGTGCGGGCGTGCCGCTGCAAGACATGGAGTTCGTTCAATTCCACCCCACGGGCATCGCCGGCCGCGGCATGCTCATCACCGAAGGCGCTCGAGGCGAAGGCGGCTATCTCGTCAACAGCGAAGGAGAGCGCTTCATGGAGCGCTACGCCCCGCATGTCAAAGATCTGGCCTCGCGCGACGTAGTCAGCCGGGCGATTTATACCGAAGTCAAGGAGGGACGGGGTTGCGGGCCGAACAAGGATTATGTGTTGCTCAAGTTGGATCATCTGGGCGCCGAGGTCATCAAGAGCCGGTTGCCTGGTATCCGTGAGCTCAGCATGACGTTCATGCACGTCGATCCGATCGAACAACCGATTCCGGTTTATCCGACGGCCCACTACATGATGGGAGGCATTCCAACCAACCGCCATGGCCAGGTGGTCGCGCCGCTGCGTGAGACTCCCGAAGAACCAGTTCCGGGGCTTTATGCAGCGGGCGAATGCGCGTGCGTGTCCGTACATGGGGCCAACCGGCTCGGCGGAAATTCATTGCTCGACATACTCGTCTTTGGGCGGGCCGCCGCCAATCATATGATCGGATTTCTTGGCGAACACCCTCACCACCGCCCTATGGATGAAGCGGCGGTGGATGCGGCGATGGCGCGCCTTGCGCGTTGGGATGATAAAGGCGATGGCGAGCGGCCGGAGGCGTTGCGGACCGAATTGAAGAAGATCATGGAAGACCACGTGGGCGTGTTCCGCGAACGCGAACGTCTGGCCGAAGGCGTGGACAAGGTGCGCGAAATCGCGCAACGCATGCGGCATTCCACACTGCGCGATCACAGCAGAATATTCAATACGGCGCGTGTGGAAGCCATGGAAACGGAAAATATGATCGATTGCGCCCTGGCTACTTCCTTGTCCGCCCTGAAGCGCGAAGAGAGTCGCGGCGCGCATTCGCGAGTGGATTATCCCCAGCGCGATGATGAGCGCTGGATGAAACATAGCCTCTATTTTCTGGCGACGGATTCGATGGACTACAAGCCCGTGCGTACCCGCCCGCTGACGGTCGAGCCTTTTCCTCCCAAAGAGAGGGTGTACTGATGCGATTCTCCATTTATCGCTACGCTTCCGAAAGCGATGGCAAACCGGGCATGCAGGACTTTGATCTGTCCGATGAGGACATCGAGCCGGGCATGATGTTGTTGGGTGCGTTGCTCAAGCTTAAAGAACAGGATCCCACTCTCAGTTTCCGCCGTTCCTGCCAAGAGGGGGTGTGCGGTTCCGATGCCATGAATATCAATGGTCGCAATGGCCTGGCTTGCATCACGCCACTCAAGTCGCTCAAGGAGCCGGTGGAGCTGCGCCCCTTGCCTGGCATGCCGGTAATCCGGGATCTTGTGGTGGACATGGAAAATTTTTACCGCCAGTATCGCGCCGCCGAACCCTGGCTGCAGCTTGATGAGCCGGAGCCTGAGGTCGAAATCAAGCAGTCACCGCAGCAACGTGCTCAACTGGACGGTTTGTACGAATGCATACTCTGCGGATGTTGCTCGGCAGCTTGCCCTTCATACTGGTGGAATCCAGAGCGTTTTTTAGGTCCGGCGGCCCTATTGCAGTCCGCGCGCTTCGTGCTGGACAGTCGTGATCAGGCTACGGAAAAAAGGCTTGGACAGCTCGACGACGCCTACAAGCTGTTTCGTTGCCATAGCATCATGAACTGCGTACAGGTCTGTCCCAAGGGACTCAATCCGACGCGGGCGATCGCCAAGATCAAGCACGCCATGCTGAAAAAGGATTTTTGAATACCCATGGCCGAGGCGGATCGGATACGGTGGCGCTGCCGGCGCGGAATGCGTGAGCTCGACGAGCTCTTGCTTAATTTTTTCGAGCGAGAATATCATCGCTCGACGGACTCCGAGCAACTGGCCTTCGTGCGGCTGCTGGAGTATTCTGATCAGGCCATGCTAGAAATATTGATGCAAAGGATGGTGCCCACAGAACCGGATATCGCCCATGTCGCCGCAAAGATTCGCAGAGCCATTGTACCTTCAGCCTAGGCCATCGCTGCTGTTGGCTGGCCTTTTCATTTTGAGTTATGCCACTGCCGCGGTGGCGCTGGCATACATCGACATGAGTCCCGCGGTTCGGGTTCTGCTGGGATTGATGTTGGCCGTCAGCCTGTATAGGAATTTACGCGTTTACGTGTTGCTTAACTCGCCCCGCAGCCTGCTCAAACTGGTTTGGGATGCTTCGGGAAAATGGCGTGCATGGGATGGTTTCGGGCGGGAACACGAGGCTACGCTGATACCCGATTATTTTGTGCATCCGAATCTCGTGATTTTCAGTTTGAAGCTCGAGGGGCTTGGGCGCCGCGCCGTCCTTCTGCTGCCGGATTCGCTCGATAGCGAAGTTTTAAGACGTCTGCGCGTTCGGCTGCGGGCCGCGAAGAAAAACCAGGAAAACGACGACGATGAGCTCTGATTATTCGTCTACCCACAAGCTCTTGGAGGGCACTCAGGGCGCGCTTCAGCAATTACTTCACCCCGACCCGGCGCATATATACACCGAGGAAGAACTCGACGCAATCGAGCAGGTCGATCCTGCGCTGGCGTTGCGGCTCGATCGCGCCCAGACCCAGGCGGCCAGAAGCCAGGAAAAAGCGGTGGCCGGCGGCCCCATCGATCTTGACGAAGTGCGCGCCGCTATCGAGGAGTCGCGCCGCATCCTGCAGCAAGACGGCGGCGATATCGAATTCGTCGCTTTGGAAGGGCGAGTGGTCAAAGTCCGTTTCAAGGGCGCCTGCGTGGGTTGTCCGCGATCAGCGCTCGATCTCAAGTCCGTAGTGGAACGGATGGTGAGAAGCAGGGCGCCCGGAGTAGCCGAGGTCGCCAATGTGTTTTGACGACTGATCGATACGCTTGTCAGCCAATCTCATCTGTATGTCGGCCTGCCGTCCCAAGTATATTGGGATAGCGGGAAGCGTCGCCTTGTGTGGTCGATAGATGCGATTTGCTTGTCAGCCGTCATGCGATTACAATGCACCCCCTTTTTACGAGGCGGCCTACGCCGCTTTCTCCTTGCTCTACGTCTTTAATGGCGGGGGCTTACTATCCGAAAGGAGTATTTTGATGCGTCATTACGAAGTGGTGTTTCTGGTCCACCCTGACCAGAGTGAACAAGTTCCTGCAATGATCGAGCGTTATCGGAGCATGATCGAGAAAGATGGGGGCGCTATCCATCGTCTGGAGGACTGGGGGCGACGCCAGCTGGCTTATCCCATCAATAAGGTGCACAAGGCGCATTATGTGCTAATGAATATCGAGTGCGGCGAGAGTGCGCTGGAAGAGCTGGAAACGGCTTTTCGCTTCAACGACGCCGTGATTCGCAATTTGATCATGCGCATGCAGAAAGCCGAAACCGAGCCGTCGCCGCTCATAAAGCCCAAGGATGAGGCGGATGTCGCGCCTGCCTCCGGCGACGAGGAGGTTGCCGTTACAGGTTCCGATTCATCCGAAGAAGAATAAGTCTCAAGTTCATTGCGGAGGTAAGATCATGTCACGTTTTTTCCGTCGTCGCCGTTATTGCCGTTTTACAGCCGAGGGTGTCGAGCAGATCGATTACAAGGATCTTGCCACTCTGAAGGCCTACATCACCGAAACCGGCAAGATTGTGCCGAGTCGAGTCACCGGGACCAGCGCCCGTTATCAGCGACAACTCGCGCGAGCGGTCAAGCGCGCCCGTTTTTTAGCATTGCTGCCTTATACCGACCAGCATTGAATCATCCTGGCCATGCCTTTTGGGCGACGGCTTGATGATTCGATGCCCTGATTCGGCAACCTTGATGCGCAGGATTCTCGAGTTCATCATGGCGGGACGGCCGCAGGCCGTCGGCGCCATCCTGATTTTGACGCTGCTCGGCGCGTTTATTCCGTTTTTCTGGTTGTTGAGTGGCGCGATCATAGCTTTGATCACTTTGCGCATGGGGTTTATGCAGGTTCTATGGGTCATAAGCTGGAGCGCGGTTCTGCTCAGCATTGTTTCGCTCGGCTTGTTCGGCACTAGCAGTCGCCTGGGATTGGTGGGCACATTTGCGGCTAGCGCCGGGTTTGGTTTGGCACAGTGGCTGCCGGTAGCCGTTTTTGCCTGGCCACTGCGTCGCTGGGCCTCATGGTCATTCGTCATGCAGGCGATCGGGGTCGCTGGCATGGTGGCTGTTTTGCTGGTACAGGTTTTCAATCCGGATATGACGGCGGTATGGCAGAGGTTCCTTGACGAAGCCTTGGGCGGATCGATGCAGCGTTTCGGCATGGATGCGGCGCAGGCGAGGATCGCCATCGATAGCATCGCCCCCTATTTTACCGGTATTCTGGCCACCTTGATTGCCACCGGTATCAGCTTCAGTTTGATACTCGGACGTTACTGGCAGTCCGTGTTGTACAATCCCGGCGGTTTCGCCGAGGAATTTACCCGCTGGAAGGCGAGTTCCGCGTTTTCTGGCCTGATGCTTGCGCTCAGCGTGGCCGCTATCGTGCTGCATCAGTCTCTGCTGATGCAGATGATGCTGGTGGGATTGGTGCCGTTTTTCTTTCAATCGCTTGGCTTGGCGCATGCCTTGGTCAAGTTGTACAACATGAGCACGGGTTGGCTGGTCGGTTTGTATGTGCTCCTGGTTTTCATGACGCTGCAGATGGCGGCCTTGCTGACGGCAATAGGTCTCGTGGATGGCTTCATGGATATCAGGCGCCGCTTGGCGAAGCGCTGAAAGTAGGTTTCAGCGCTTTTTATCTTTAGATCGCAAGGGTTGGAACAATGGAAGTCATTTTGCTGGAAAAGGTAGATAATCTTGGTAATCTGGGCGATAAGGTGCAGGTGAAATCGGGTTATGCTCGCAATTACCTGATTCCGCAGGGCAAGGCGAAATACGCCACGCCCGCCAATATCGCTGAATTCGAAGCGCGTCGCGCCGAACTGGAAAAAGCGGCTGTGGAGGCTCTGGAGGCAGCAAAGGCCCGTGCGGCCAGCCTCGAGGGGATGGAAATCGTCATAACGGCCATGGCGGGCAACGAGGGCAAGCTGTTCGGGTCGATCGGCACGCAGGATATCGCCGATGCCGTGACCGCCGCCGGCGTTCCGGTGGAGCGGCGCGAAGTCAGGCTGCCGGAAGGCGCCCTGAGGATGGCCGGGGAATACGACATCGAGCTGCACTTGCAACCCGATATCGACACTGTCATCAAGTTGGTGATCAAGCCGGAAAATGCTTGAGGCGCGCCTCGAGAAAATGACTCGTCGGAATGATTGTCGCGATACGCTTGGTGTCCCGTCACCATAACGGATCGCAGGCATGACTCAAACCACTGCCGGAACCCAACGCCGCGTGCCGATCTCCAGTGAATCGCTGCGCGTACCGCCGCATTCCGTGGAAGCCGAACAGGCCGTCCTGGGTGGGCTCATGCTCGATAACTCGAGCTGGGAGCAAGTGGCGGACAGAGTCAACGAAGCGGACTTCTATCGCCAGGATCACAAGCTGATCTTCCGCGCCATTGAGGTTCTGGCCGAAGCCGGCAAGCCCTTGGACGTGGTGACGCTGTCGGAAGCGCTGGAGCGCACCGGTAATCTCGAACGTGCGGGCGGACTGGCCTATCTGGGGGCCTTGGCCAAAGACACGCCCAGCGCGGCGAATATCCGCGCTTATGCCGACATCGTCCGTGAGCGCTCGATTCTCAGGCAGTTGATCGCTGTCGGTACCCGCATCGCCGACAGTGGCTTCAATCCCGAAGGACGTGATTCAAGGCAGATACTCGATCAGGCCGAAAAAGAAGTATTCGAGATCGCGGAACAGGGCGTTCGCGGGAGAGCCGGCTTCGTCAGCATCAAGTCGCTCTTGAGGCCGACACTCGAGCGTATCGAAATGCTCAACGAGCGCGATGATGTCGTCACGGGACTGGCCACTGGTTATGATGAACTCGATGAGCGCACTTCGGGTTTCCAGGCCGGCGATCTGATCATCGTCGCCGGCCGTCCATCCATGGGGAAAACCACCTTTGCCATGAACATCGCCGAATACGCCGCTCTCAAGCAGCGCAGCCCGGTGGCGGTGTTCAGCATGGAGATGCCCGGCGATCAGCTCACCTTGCGCCTGCTTTCTTCCCTGGGCCGTATCGATCAGCATCGCCTGCGAACAGGCAAGCTCGATGAACATGACTGGCCGCGCCTGACCAGCGCCATGCAGATGCTCAGCGACACGCCGATTTTCGTTGACGATACGCCGGCGCTTACGCCTACCGAGCTTCGCGCCCGTTCCCGCCGGCTGAAACGCGAGCATGGACTGGGTTTGATCGTCATCGACTATCTGCAACTCATGCAAGTGCCGGGAACCCGCGAAAATCGAGCCACTGAGATTTCCGAAATATCGCGCTCGCTCAAGACGCTGGCCAAGGAACTCTCAGTGCCGGTGGTCGCGCTCTCGCAACTCAACCGCAGCCTCGAGCAACGGCCGAACAAGCGGCCGGTGATGTCGGATCTTCGCGAATCAGGCGCCATTGAGCAGGATGCGGATGTGATCCTTTTTATCTATCGGGATGAGGTTTACAACGAAGACAGCCCCGATAAGGGAACGGCGGAAATACTCATTGCCAAACAGCGCAACGGCCCGATCGGAACCTTCCGCCTGACCTTTCTCGGTCAGTTCACTCGCTTCGAAAACCATGTTTCAGACGGTTATGCCGAAGGAGGCGGCTTCGGATGAGGCGGCCCGCGCGCGCCTGGGTCGATCCGGCGGCGCTCCGCCATAACCTTGCCGTGGCCAGGCGGCACGCACCACATAGCCGGATCGTGGCCATGGTCAAGGCGAATGCCTACGGCCACGGGCTGGAGAATGTCGCCGCTGTCCTCGCCGATCGGGTCGATGCCTTCGGGGTGGCTTGCGTGCCGGAAGCCCTTGCTTTGAGAGAGGCGGGCATCGATGGACGCATTCTGGTCACTCAGGGGTTTCACACCGAAGCAGAACTTCACGATGCCGCCCGTTTCCATCTGGACGTGGTCGTCCATGCCGACTGGCAGCTCAGAGCGCTCGAGAACGCCTCGCTTCACGCGTTGCCGAAGCTGTGGGTCAAGGTTGATTCGGGCATGCATCGGCTGGGTTTTTCTTCTGAGCAGGTCCCCTTGATCCATGCCTCGCTCAGCCGCCTTTCCGGGCTTAAAACGCCGCCAGGCCTGTTGACCCATTTCGCCTGCGCCGATCAGCCGGAAAATTCATATACCTCTTTGCAGATTCAGCGCTTCGATCGCGCCACGCAAGCCTTGCGGGGCGAACGAAGCCTTTGCAATTCCGCTGCCGTATTCACACGTCGGGACGCGCATCGTGACTGGATTCGGCCCGGAATCATGCTCTATGGCGCCTCTCCGCTGCAGGGGCGGCCGGCTGATGCGCTGGATCTGCGGCCGGCGATGCATCTGCGCGCGCCTTTGATCGCCATCAACCATCGCCGGCGGGGCGATGCCATCGGTTACGGTGGACTCTGGACCTGCCCGCAAGACATGCCGGTCGGGGTGGTCGCCGCCGGTTACGGAGACGGCTATCCTCGACATGCGCCAAGCGGCGCGCCTGTGGCTTTACGCGGCCGTGTGGCCGCTCTCATTGGCCGCGTGTCAATGGACATGCTGACCATCGACCTGCGCGGCATCGATGCCAGGGTGGGTGATGAGGTCGAATTGTGGGGCGGCGCCGTGCCGGTGGATGAAGTGGCGCGCCAGGCGGGGACGATCGCCTATGAACTGCTCTGTCAGGTCGGCGGCAGATGCCTGAGGTGAAAAGCCGTGTAAGGCGCGCGGCTGAGTTATTCCGGTATGACAAAAAACTTGATTAATGCTTACATAAATCAAAAGGCATTGACATCCACGTATCAGGGTTTATTCTTGGTGTCCCTGGCAAAAAACCAGAATAATCAGCATATTAGAAAACCCTAATACTTGAAGAAATCGGAGGATACTTCATGAAGAAGATGGTGAAACGCACCTTATTGGCCGCGTCCGTGGCCGCCGCCGTCGGCGCCATGGGCAATGCCTGGGCCACCAACGGCTATGAATTGATCGGCATCGGCAGTTATCAGATGGGCATGGCCGGCGCGGTGGTGGCGGCTCCCGGTTCGGCGATGACCGCCAACACCAACCCGGCGGGCCTGGCCGACATCGCCCCGCAGGCGGATTTCAGCCTCGAAGCCTTCAGCCCCGACCGGCATGTGAATTTCAAGGCGACAGGAGGGCAGAAGCAGAAAAGCGACGTGAGCATGTACGGCATCCCGGCCTTGGGCTGGGTCGCTCCGGTGGCGCCGGGCTCCAACATCTATTTCGGTGGCGGCGCGTATGGCACCTCCGGCCTGGGCGTGGATTATCCGCAGACCATGTATAGCCCGGTAACCAACCCAATGGCGCCACCGAGTTCTAGCAATCCCCCCTTGTACTTCCGCGGCTATAGCAGCCTTTCGGTCATGGAGCTCGCGCCGGCGGTGGCGATGAAACTCAACGACCGACTCAGCGTCGGCTTCGCACTGAACATCGGCTATCTGCAGGCGTCCTTCCTGCAGCAGATCGTCTCGGGTGGTGGCAATACGTCTCCTGGGACGGTTCTTCAAGGAGTCAACATGACCCGCTCTTCCAGCGCCTTCGGCCTGGGCGCCACGCTGGGCGTGTTGTACAAGGTGAACCGCATGTGGACGGTGGGCGCGGCCTATACCAGCGAGCAGCGTTTCGAACTCAAATACAATCTGGCCCCGGGAGATATCACCGTAAATGCCATGCCGTATCCCGGCGGCCGCTACACGCTCGTCATGAAGACCCCGCAGATGTTCGCCGTGGGCGCCACCGCGCACATCAACCCGTCGCTGTCGGTATCCGGCCAGATCAAGTACATCGGCTGGAAGCATGTGATGAACAGCCTGAGCGTCACCGGCCCGAAAAACTACAATGGTTTCACGCCGAAATGGAAGGATCAGACGGCCTATGCCCTGGCGGTCAACTACAAGGTCAACCCCGCCCTGCAGGTGCGCGCCGGCATCAACTACGCCAAGTCGCCGATCCGCAGCAATGAAGTCGGTTACAACCTGATCCTGCCCGCCGTGGTGGAAACCCACTACACGGCCGGCGTGTCCTACCAGATCAACAAGCATTGGGGCATTGGCGGCGCCCTGATGTACGCGCCCAAGAAGACCTATACCGCGCCCATGACGACCAGTCAGACCAATCCAAACAAGGGCCAGAAGATCGATCTGAGTGAATCGGCCGTTTCCTTCAACCTGAAATACGTTTTCTAAGAAAACGAAATGGCACGCCTTGCCAAGGTCTTGCACTGAGGAAGGTCATGAAGGGGCATGGCGGCATGCCCCTTTTTTTGGCATTATTTATGCGGAAATGGCCGCAGGATACACTCCATATTCTATCCGCCGCATTCGGCGTTCGCGCCTTGCGGCGGAAACCCCGCAAATCCATGACATACCCAGGAGTCGAAGATTATGATCATGCGAAGGTTCGTTAAGTTTTTGATGTTGAGCTTCTGTCTGGCGTTTGTGCTGAGCGCCCAGGCCGCAGAAACCACGGTGCAGCCTTTCGTGCTCGCCTATATCAGCAATAGCGATTTCAAATCCACGGTCAAGACCGTCGAGCAGAAATTACAAAAGGGCGGTTTCAAAATCGTAGGCGTATACAATCTCGATTTGAAAAAATTTCATCCCTACCAGGCAGCGACGGTCATCTGCGTGACCAGCCCGGCGTTGCTCGCGGCGGCGGCGAGAACCTCTCACGGCGGATATGGCGCGGTGGAATCGGTGTCGGTGACGAAGACCGACGGCCAGATCCAGGTCGCCTACCTCAATCCCGTCTATTATTCCTACGCCTATCGCATGCATGCCGATTTGCAGCCGGTGTTGGAGCATTTGGGCAAAACGCTGGGGATGGAGCAGGCCTTCGGTAAGAAAATGACGCCCAAGTCGCTTGAAAACTATCACTACACCTTCGGCATGGAGTATTTCAATGAGCCTTTGCATTTGAAAACCTATGCCTCGCACGCGCAGGCGGTGGCGGCGGTCAGGAAGAATCTGCAGGCCGGAAAGCAACACACCCGTTTCGTCTATGAGGTCAATGTACCCGGCACCGATCAAACCGTGTTCGGCGTGGGGCTGGACAATCCCAACAACGGCAACGTGAACGACGCCCACATCATGCAGGTGGTGGATTTCAAGAAGCTCAAGGGCACCGCCTATCTGCCCTATCAGATTCTGGTGATGGGCAACAAGGTCGAGGCTTTGAACCTTCGTTTCCGGTTGGCGGTGTTTTTCCCGGGCTTGTCGATGATGGGGGGGCATTCCTTCATGTCGCTGATGTCCGCGCCCGACGCGATCAAGAATGCCTTGACAAAAATGGCGGGCGGCAGCGTCTCCTCCGGTTTTTCGCTATTCTGAGAATTTACGGCGTAAATTTGTGACCCCGGCTTGTCCGGGGTTTTTTTTGTCCCCATCTTTGGCGAGAATGCGGCAAATATCTTCAGGAGTCAGTTTTGATGAAATCGATCAAAGTCACCAATCTGGGTGAAATCCGCAATGAGCTGAACAAGTACAAACGCGGCAAGAAATTTGACATACATCAGTTCAACCAGGTGGCGCGATTGGCATGGCTTGGCAAGATCGTAATGCATCCGCTGGACAGGGAAGATGCGGAGTGCAAGGCTTTTTTGCTCTATTGTGACTTTCCGGACGAGTTTCAGAATCATTTTCTGGACGTCGATCAGGATCTGGTAGGTCAGATGCATATCGTCGATGGCGAGCAGGCCGAAGCCCTGGCGCAGATTCTTCGCCAAGGGATCGAAGAGCGGGCCCAGTTGTATCAAGGATTGCGGCAAAGGGATTTCTATTTCGATCAATTTTACAAACCGCGCGACAAGAAGAAAAAAAACGAGACAGATGAAGCAGGAAACTGACGCGGAAAAATGAACGTGACGGGCCTGCGCCTGTTGCATCTGGGCCATGTTGACCCTTTTTATTTGCATGCCGCCTATTCAGGCTTGGCGGAATCGCTGCATGAGGATGACCCTGGCTGGTTGTTGTTGGCGCGCAGCGCACGCGGCCATGTGGCTCTCGGAGCCAGTCAGTATGCGGATGCGGAATTGGATATCGAAGCCTGCCGACGCTTGCAGACGCCGATCGTTCAGCGTCCCCTGGGCGGAGGCAGCGTATGGGTCGACAAACATCAACTATGCGTGTTCTTCATCGTCCCCCGCCGTGAAAGACAACAGGATTTCTTTTCACGTTGTCTGCGCGTTCTAAGGGCAATGTATAGCGAGTTGGGCGTTGCGGCAAAAGTGGTCCGCGATCAGGATATTTGGGCAGGGGGATCAAAGCTGCTTGGCAGCGGCGGGGCTTCAATCGGCAAGGCGCAGGTGTTCGGGGCCAGTATTATCGAACTGTTCGCCGCCGAACAATTCGCCGCCTGTGTCACGGCGCCCAGTCAAGGCTATCGAGCGTGGCTGGAGACGTTGCTGCTAGATCACATGACCGATCTCGGGCGTCTCGGCGTCGAGGCCGAAGAGGAAAAAATTGTCGATGCTCTCAAAAAAGCCTGTGAAAGCGAATGGCAGCTGTGCGCAGCCAAGGGCATCGAGGCGCCCGAACAGGCGGCGATAGACGCGGCCTTGAAGGAGCTGAAGGAACCGCTGGAAACAGGCGGCATACGGCGGATTCGCCATGGCATCAAGATCAATGCCCAAACCTATTTATTCGAGGATGCAGCGTCTCCATGGATTCGTGTGGTCTGGCGGGCAGGCGCACTGGTAAGGAGCGATTCCCAAGATACGAAGATCCATGAGGTGCTCCATGGCATTCTTGAACAGCCTCTTTTGCCGGGGATGGTGATGCGCCAGGCATTGCAGCTGGGAATCGCGGAAAAAGAGGCGCGATCGTTGGATCAACGTATCGTGACTTTGGTACAGGATGCAGGCAAGTGAACTGATACTGAATGGAGAGTGATGACGATGACGGTACCCACGATAGCCGACAGACTGAAGCGGAAATATGTGGTGATGACTACGGATCAGGAGATGATCGATCGCCTGCGGGCCGCGGCGCCTGAGGAGTGGACGCAGGTGGTATGCACCGACCTTGAACAGCTCGGTGACTGGAACGAGGTCTTGCTCAACCGTTTCTTGTTACTGGATCTGGATGAGTGGGAGGCATTCGATCCCATCGATGTGATCCGCATCTTGCGGATGCAATATCAAATCAATACGCCGGTATTTTGTTTCGGCGGAGATGAAGACATCCAGGACGAGATGCGGCTTGCACGTGCCGACCGGTTTTTTGACAGGGAAGAAATGATTGCGCGATTGCCGGAATTTATCAGGCAATGCGACTGGGGGTGATAAATGAAAGCCGGCCCGTCAAAGGACGGGCCGGCAGGAGAGGGTATGGCTATTGTTTAGCCGATCCACTCGTGCTCGACGACATCGATACGGATGTTCTGACGATAGGTTTCGCCATGGCCTTCAATCACCAGCTCGCCGATATGCGTATCGGCCTGTGGAAACTTGAATTTGCACTCGAAGGTTCCCGGTAATTGCACAGTGCTTTCACACAGGGTTTTACCATCGACAGTAAAACTTGCTTTGGCGCTGCCTTGACCGTCCAGCAAAGCCTGAAGACGGAATTCCTTGTTGACCGGGCGACGGTAGACGTTTGGGTCCCGATTGGGGTTGTACTGCAGGTTGTTGAGTTTGACCAATTTGACCAGTTTCATGGGGCCTCCTGCTGATGTGGTTGGATGGTGTTTTCGATCACAGCCTGCTCACACTGACTAAATCACGCGCTGCCGTAAGCTGCGCTTCACAGCCGCACAAGAGCGTCTTATTCAGAAACGAGCAGACCCTCGTTAAGATTGAGTATGATATAAAGGATTAACTATACCACACCAGATTTATATTGAAATCAGAGCCCCATGTCCATACATGATTTAACTCCCTCAGCCATTGATGGCACGCTATACAAGCGCTTCAAATCGATTGATAAACGTATCGTCGATTTGGAAGCATCCGTACGCACCACGCCGATAGCTGGCCTTGATTTGTCCGCTTTGGTGGAGAAGGCGATCGAAATCATCAATGAATTGATGCGTGCCTATGCCGAGGATGCTGGCAAGCCGATGCCAAACACCGAAGATCCGCTGCAAGTATTCAAAGCCTTTGTGAAGGGCGACCCGAGCCTTAATGCAATCCGCGATAATGTGCGCGAGCTGGTGTATTACAAAAACTGCCTGGCCGAGGGAAGAGAAGACGCGCTGCCCCGGAATCCGGCGCTGATGACCGCACATACGGCGCGTCACATTTATCTGTATTTGAGCAGCCGCTGCATTCAGGAAAAAAGATTCGATTGAAAGCCGCAGGGCGGTTTTTGCGCCCATGCTTTTAACATGAAGGAGAAATCATCATGAATAATCCGACGCGTGGTGTCGAACACGACATCATCCAGCGACCTGATGGCGGTAAGGCGCCGTTTTACATTCCGCAGAAAGATGAGGTCGAAATCTTCCGCGCGGCCTGGACGAAACGCCTTCCGGTCATGCTCAAGGGACCGACCGGCTGCGGAAAGACCCGGTTTCTCGAGTTCATGGCCTATACCCTGCGCCAGCCATTGGTCACGGTGGCCTGTCATGAGGACTTGACCAGCTCCGATCTGGTGGGAAGATTTCTGCTCCAGGGCGATGAAACCATTTGGCAGGATGGGCCGCTGACCAAGGCGGTCAAGGAGGGCGCGATCTGTTATCTGGATGAAATCGTGGAAGCGCGCACCGATACCACGGTCATCATCCATCCATTGACCGACCATCGGCGTCAGTTGCCTCTAGACAAGAAAAGCCAGATGATCGACGCCCATCCCGACTTCATGCTGGTTATCTCCTACAACCCCGGCTACCAGACCGCTCTCAAGGATCTGAAACCGTCCACCAAGCAGCGCTTCATCGGTATCAATTTCGATTACCCCGACGAGGCGCTGGAACGCAAGATCGTGGCCGGCGAGTCGGGATGCCAGAAACCCGAGCTGGTGGAAAAGCTGGTCGCCGCTGGAAGGCGCGCCCGCGCACTCAAGGATCATGGCCTGGAAGAAGCGACCTCCACACGAGCCCTTTGTTATGCCGCCGAATTGATGAGCGCCGGGCTGGCGCCTCTCGCCGCCGCGCGCGCGGCCATGATTTATCCATTGACCGATGATCCTGCCTTGGTCGAGGCATTGGAGGAAATCATAGAATCCCATTTCGGTGAGGCGGCCTGAATTCTCTATGAGCGAAAAAGAAGCATTGGTAGAAATCGAGGAGATACTGCAACAGCTCGATGCCATCAGTTTCGTCGCGCAACGGGATGCCCGCGAGGCGTTGCCGATGTTGGCCAAAGAATCTCCGGCGATCCGTCTCCAATGGCTTCGCGCCGCCAGAGATCTTTTTTTTCATGATCGAGAAGCCGGTAAAGCGTTCATGCGCGCTACTCCATCCTTGTATGCCCTATGGGGCGATGTGCAGGTCTGGACGACGCAGGCGTTGGCGTTTGCGCGCTGGGTCAATTCCTGGCGGGCGCTGGAAGGCTTCATGGATCAGGCGGGCGATGTGTATGCCGAATTCGGCGAACATGGCGAGCGTCAGTGGTATGCATTGGGTATGCGCTGGTGCGAGCGAAGCGTAGAGGATGGCCGCGCTTATTTCTGCACTGATTACCGCAAGCTTGCCGATGATGAAGGAATCGATGGCATTGAGTCCTTGCTGGCGCCCGCCACGGCGCTGGCTGACAAATCGCGCCTTACTCTGAAGACTTACCTGCCGGGCGCGATGATCGCCCGCCGCGTGATTGGCACACCCGGACTTAAAACATGGGCGCAACGCGGCGCCGATCTCATGCAAACCGGACGGGCTCGCGGTGAGGCCTATTTTCGATTGGAAAACGCCGAGGGCGTGCGCCATTTATTGGATGAATTGCCCGGTTATCGCCCACGCCGCCACAGCCGCTTTCTGCAACTGTTGCTGCTGGCCTGGTTCGATGAGGAAATTCCGCTGGCGGACAGCGATTGGCGGCCTGGACGCGGGCGGCCGGCTATGGAATGCGATGGGCGCAGTATTTTTATGCCCGCTGTGCTGAGCAATCGCGACGAAGCGGTTGTCGCCGCGTTGCACACCGCGGGCCATTTACGTTATGACACCTATGCTCTGGAGGAAATTGAGGCATTATTTGCTTATAGGGGAAGCGAGCACCCTCCTGTGGATGCGGATCAGCGCATCACCTGGCGGCCCCTGTTTGCGCCCTATGAAGCGCGCATGTTCCGTTTTCAGATATTGTTCGATCTGTGCGAGGATTTGCGTGTCGATGCCCGCTTGATCGCTTCCTTGCCGGGCTTTGCTAGCCGCTTGAGCCGTTTACTGGAAAGCACTCAACCGCCCGCCGGCGCCGCGGGCGCTTACTTCGAGTTTGCTTTTTCGCAATACCAGAAGTTGTTGCGCGGCGAAGCGCTGGACCCCCGTTTGGACCCCCTGTGTGACGAATCGGCGCGTTTGCTGGATGCATATAAGGCGGCTGAGCTGCTGTTCGCCGACGAGCGTTTCACGCCCATAGATATCGACGCGCGCAGCGAAGCCTATTTGCCCGGCCATGGCGTGAATACCGGCCGCCCTGTCTATCCGCGTCGCCGTTATGACGAAATCCACGATGCGCCTCATGCGGATGCCTATGCAGGTAACAAGCAGACCAAGGACAAGCAAAAGGGCAAGACGCCACCTCATTCGCCTGAGCAACGCCAGAACGATCCCGATGCCGATATCAACCTGCCGCGTGAGAACACGAGCGGCACGGGAGGAAGGATAGGCGTTGGCATCCCAATGCCCTCGAAAGAAGTGCTAAACCGGGGAGCGACGCGGGCGGAAGGCGAGGGGATTGTGCCTTATCACGAATGGGATTATCGCGAGCAACGGTATTTGCACGACTGGGCGAAAGTCATCGAACGCACGCTCGATGACAGCAAACCCAAACGTGCGGCAAGGATACTCGAAAAACACGCAGGTGCGCTGAAGCGTCTGCGCGCCGTGCTTGAAATGCAAAAACCTGCGCGCTTGGCGCCGCAGCGACGCCAGCCTGAGGGTGAGGAGCTCGATATCGAGGCGACGATTTCATATGTGGCCGACAAGCGCGCAGGGCTGTCACCGGAAGGTAATATCTATCGCCGCCGTGCTGTTCAGCATAGAGATACGGCGGTGTTGTTGCTGGCTGATATGTCCACCTCGATCATGGCCCGCCATCCTGGCGGCGATGGCAAAATCGTGGATCACATCCGCGCCGGGCTGATTCTGTTTTCAGAAGCATTGTCCAGCCTTGGCGACACGTATGCGATCACCGGTTTTGCCTCCAAGTACCATGACAATGTGAATTATTATGTCATCAAGGATTTCGACGAAAGCGGTGGGGCGGGTGTAAATGCCCGTCTGGCTGGGATCTCCGGACGTCTTGCCAGCCGCATGGGGGCGGCCATACGCCATTCGATCAAGCGTTTCGAAACCGTCGACGCGCGGCATCGCCTGCTCTTGCTGCTCACCGATGGCCGCCCCGCTGATTACGACGATGGCGGCGATCCCCGCTATCTCAACGAGGATACCCGCATCGCCATGAAAGAGGCTGTAGACGCCGGTGTGCATCCATTTTGCATCACTCTGGATCCGCGTGGCGGAGAGTATTTGCCGGCGATTTTCGGGCCCGGTCATTACACGGTCCTCGACCACATGGATGATCTTCCCGCCCGTCTGCCCGAAATCTATTTGAGGTTGCGGCGATGAGTCGAGCCGTGCTTATCGCCGCGTCGCGCTACCGGCGGCATAGCTACGGAAACAATCATCCCCTGGACATTCCCCGGGTTTCGCTTGCCGTCGACCTCATTCGTGCCTACGATGCTCTGGAGCCCGATGAGTATCTGGAATCGCGCCGTGCCCTCACGAGCGAGCTGGAATGGTTTCATGCCCGCGACTATGTGCGCGCCATGCAGCGTTGTGAGGCCTTGGGCAAGGTGAGCGACAAATACCGCCAGCGGCACAATATCGGCAATTACGAAAACCCCTGGTTTCATGATTTTTTCAGTACCCCCGCTACGGCTACCGGCGGCAGTATCCAGGCGGCCGAACAGGTGCTTGCCGGCCGGATGGCATTCAGCCCGGCAGGCGGAATGCATCATGCCTTGGCCGATCGCGCCCAGGGTTTTTGTTTTTTCAATGACACCGCATTGGCCGTGAAGCGTCTGCGTAGGGAAGGCCTGCGGGTGCTCTATGTCGATATCGATGCCCACCATGGCGACGGGGTGGAAGTGGCGCTGCGCGAAGACGATCAGGCATTCACCCTGTCCCTGCACATGGACAGCGCTTACGCCTATCCTTTCAGTGGAGGACGCATCGAGGATTGGGGGCCGCTCGCCAATGCCTTCAATCTGCCCTTGCCAGTCGCTACCAATGACAGCGAATATCTCCATGCATTCTCCCGCGTATGGCCGGCCGTGCTTGAGGCTGTGCATCCCGAAGCCATCGTGTTGCAGGCCGGCACCGACCCGATCATGCCTGATCCATTGGGCAAATTCCGCCTCTCAACGCAAGCGTTTCTTAAAGTGGTCGCGCAACTGATCGCCGATGCGCCCACGCATGCAGATGGGACGCCGAGGGTGGCCGTCACCGGAGGAGGCGGTTACCATCCGCTGGTGCTCGCCCGCGCCTGGGTGGGCGTGTGGGGGCTTTTGAGCAACCGCGAATTGAGCGAAACCTTGCCCCCTCAGGGGCGTGAATTGCTGGCGGCCGTTGAGTGGGGCGCGGACGAATTCGACGACGATGATGAAGAAGAGGAAATAGTACGCGCGGGCACGCCCTATGTTGAATTGCTCAAGAGGCGTATCGATCGCCCCCAGGAAGGCGAAATTCGGCCTGAAATAGACAAGCGCGTGGATGCGTTGCTGGACTTGCATCCCCGTTTGCGATCGCCTTTGCATGCCAAGGCGATGCCGGCCCGTTCGGCCTTTACCGCGGTTTAATAGCAGTCTTCCGGATTTATATGATCTTAGCGAGGCGATTGGATATTCGAAGCGATTCTGGAGCGATGGAGAGCAAGCGATTTCTGATCAAATTGGCCTCAGAACGTGGATATTGGAACTTAGAGTATGGAAAAAACCGTGACTCATCATTCATCTGCTCCAAAATTGATACCAGGTTTTGCCAATCCCAAGGCGACGCGCGAATACTCAGAAACACATCAACAGGCCGGTCATGCGGCGGTTGGCCATTACAGCGAATACCTGCGCGCGCGTATCCGATTGTCCAGCCTGGGTATAGGCTCCTTTGGAGGCGCCGCCACCCCCGCAGTGGACGCCAAGATCGCGGCGGTGGTGGCGCGTGGTTTATTGGAGGGCATCAATGTGGTCGACACCGGTGCTCACTATCGCTACGGCCGTTCTCTTGCCGCCGTGGGCGCCGGGATGCGTACCGCTCTGGCGCAAGGCGTACCACGTGAGGCGATGTTCCTGATTTCAAAAGGGGGTTTTCTGACTTTGCGGGGCGGGCCGCCGGACGACATGGAGGACTGGTTTGAACGCGAGATCGTCACCCAAGGCCTCGGCACGAAAGAGGATCTTGCCAAAGGTGCGCACGTGCTCACTCCTGATTACATCAATTATCAAATTGAGCTGTCCCGTCAGCTCATGGGCGTAGAGACACTGGATGCTTTTCTGGTCGATCAGCCGGAGGTGCATATTCCCGAAATTGGCAAAGAGGCGACCCAGCGCAAGCTGGGGAAAGTGTTTGAATTGCTGGAAAGGGCGGTGTCTGAAAACCGCTTGCGCAGTTACGGTATTACGACTTTTGAAAGCTTGCGGGTCGAAACCGACGATCCCATGTTTCTCTCTCTCCCCGCCCTCGTCGGTCTGGCTGAGAACGCGGCCCGCATCGTGACCGGTGAAGAAAATGCCCGCCATCATTTTCGTATTGTAACGCTCCCGTTTAATCCGGTGATGCCGGAAGGATTCACGCGTTTCAACACGGCGACGGGGGAGGGCAATATCGCCTCACCGATTCAGGCGGCATATCAACTCAAACTGTATGTGATCGCCTCCCACGTCATGTTCAAGGGCCATTTGGCACGACAATCCCTGGAAGGTCTGGAGCAGGCGATGCCTTGTCTTCTCAATCCGGCGCAACGCGCCTTGCAGTTTGCTCGCTCCACCCCAGGGATTGGTACGGCGCTCGCCGGTATCAGCCAGCCGGAACATCTTGATGATCTCCTGGCAGTGGCCCGCACGCCGCCCATGGAGCGAAAAATATATTTGGCCATGTATCAAAAGGCCTGAGGGCAGGGAGCATGCAAGCTGATCTCAAACCCATCGAATTCAATGCCATCCGTAAATTTCTGGAGCGCCTGGCGTTTACCCCTTATGGCGCGGATGCGGCGCGCGCGCTTGAACCTGCACCCAGTTTGGAGGTGGCGCGGCAGATGCAAGCCGCAGTCAGTGCGGCACGCCGTTTCCACGACAGCGGTCAACGACTGGACATAGGCGCTTTGCCCGATGTTCGTCCGGCTTTGCGTCAGTCGGCTTCGGTGGGTGCCTCGCTCTCAGGGCAGGCGCTTTTCAACCTGCAACAGGTCATGCAGGCCTGCGCGCGCTTGTATGAGCTGTTGCAGACGTACACTGAAATCTATCCCGGATCACTGCAAGACCTGTTGCCGCCGCCTGCGGTGGTTGAGCGTTTGTCACGCACCCTCGTCGGCGCAGGCAGCTTGCGCGACGATGCGACTCCCAAACTGGCTGAATTGTTCGCTGAACGCAGCAAATTGCGAGCCGAAGCAGAACGTGTCGTCTTGCAACGCATGGAGCGCTTTGATCTGCGCGGCTTGATCAAGGATGAAAAAAAGGTCGCCTGGCACCATGAACGCGCCGTACTAACAATCCCGGCGAAGGAAAGCGATCGAGTCAAGGGGGTGCGGCGGGATACGCGCCTGGGGGGGCGGGATGTGCTGGTCGAACCCATGGAGGCCGTACAGGTGAACAACCGCCTGGAAGCACTCAATGGACAAATCGGCACTGAACAGCAGCGCCTGTTTAGAAGTATTACGGCATTGGTGCGCGAGCATCTGGACGCCTTGCAAAAAATGATTTCTGCACTTACCTGGATCGATCTTGCGCTGGCCGCAGGGCGGCTCAGTCAGGCGATGAATGCACACGCGCCGCGCCTTGTAGAAACGCCCGAACTCGTGTTGCACGAAGCCTATCACCCTCTGCTGTTGATTCAGTTCGCCGAAGGCAAGGGGCCACAACCGGTGCCTTTGACGCTCGCTTTGGACAAACAAGACCGACTGTTGGTGATTACCGGCCCTAACACTGGCGGCAAAACGGTCGCGCTGAAGACTTTGGGATTGCTTACGACGATGGCGCACTGTGGGCTTCATATCCCTGCAGAACGGGATTGCACCATTGGAGCGTACCGCCGGGTGATCGTCGATGTGGGTGACCATCAAAGCCTTTATCATCAACTATCGACCTTCGCCGGCCATGTCGAAGTATTGAAACGGGTTCTCGAGATGGCCGATGGAGAAACGCTGGTATTATTGGATGAATTGGGTACCGGCACCGATCCGGAAGAGGGCGCGGCGCTGGCCATGGCCGTACTCGATGAGCTCCTGGGACGAGGCGCGCAGGGTGTGGTTAATACCCATTTGGCGCCTCTTAAGGAATACGCATCCGGTCATCCGGGGGTGAGAAACGCCTCCATGCGTTTCGATCCAACCACTTTGCGCCCTACCTATGAACTATGCGTCGGAAGGCCGGGCGAATCGCTTGGATTGATCATTGCAGAGCAGAATGGTCTCCCTGAGACCCTGGTGAAACGGGCTCGGGAACATCTTCTGGCTATCAAGGGTCAAGAAGCGAAGCCATCCTTGCCGGAACATGAGCGCATGCACTCGCCGCGGTGGCGTTAAAACGATGATATTTTCTTGTCAACATATTAGTATTGTATGTTTCACCCCATCAGGGGTGATGAACGGTTCAAACATTGATATAAAACCGAGGCGATTACCAAAAATGCCTTGGTCTGCGAGTTGGAGAACACTCTGTGGAAATGACCGGCGCGGAAATTTTCGTGCGTTGCCTGAAAGAAGAGGGCGTGGACATACTCTTCGGTTATCCGGGCGGCGCTGTCCTGCATATCTATGATGCCTTGTATCAGCAAAAAGACGTCAGCCATGTGTTGGTGCGTCATGAGCAAGGAGCGGTGCATGCTGCCGAAGGGTACGCCAAATCCACAGGACGGGTGGGCGTGGCCCTGGTCACTTCCGGGCCGGGGGCGACCAATGCGGTGACAGGGATCGCGGACGCGTATATGGATTCGGTTCCTATGGTGGTGTTCACCGGGCAGGTGCCTACCAGCCTGATAGGCAATGATGCTTTTCAGGAAACCGATTCTATCGGCATCACCCGGCCAATCGTAAAACACAATTTTCTCGTCAAGGATGTGGCCGATTTGGCTGCGACCATCAAAAAAGCCTTCTATATTGCCTCGACGGGACGTCCGGGGCCGGTGGTGGTTGACTTGCCCAAGGACGTAACCGCGGCCAGAGGGCCGTTCAAATACCCCAAATCCGTACACTTGCGTTCTTACAAGCCGACGGTAAAAGGTCATCCTGGCCAGATCAAACGCGCTTTCGATCTGATCATCAAGGCGGAAAGACCCATTATCTACGCGGGTGGTGGCGTCATACTCGGTAAGGCAGCCGATGAGTTGACCCGGTTTGCTAAAACATTGGGTTATCCTGTGACCAACACCCTGATGGGATTGGGTGGTTTCCCAGGCAGCGATTCTCAATTCCTGGGGATGCTCGGCATGCACGGCACCTACGAGGCCAATATGGCGATGCATCATGCCGATGTGGTCATCGCAGTAGGCGCGCGTTTCGATGATCGGGTGACCGGCAATGTCGAAAAATTCTGTCCCCATGCAAAAATTGTCCACATGGACGTTGACCCCGCCTCGATTTCAAAAACCGTCAAGGTCGATGTGCCCATCGTGGGCGAGGTGAAGGAGATTCTTAAAGATCTGCTCGTCTTGCTGCATGACTCGGGGAAAAAACCCAATGCCTCGGCGTTGCAGAACTGGTGGAAGCAGATCGAGGAATGGCGCGCTCTGGAATGCCTCAAGTATGACCGTGACAGCGAGTTGATCAAACCTCAATTTGTGATCGAACGCCTGCATGCCCTCACCGGCGGCGACGCCTATGTCACCTCGGATGTCGGTCAGCATCAGATGTGGACTGCGCAATATTACAAGTTCGACAAGCCGAACCGCTGGATCAACTCAGGAGGGCTGGGCACGATGGGGGTGGGATTGCCCTATGCCATGGGCGTGCAAATGGCTCATCCCGACGAGACGGTGATCTGCGTGACGGGCGAGGGCAGTATCCAGATGTGCATTCAGGAGCTTTCCACCTGTCTGCAATACGGGCTTCCGCTCAAGGTCGTGCTGCTCAACAATCGTTATCTCGGCATGGTGCGCCAATGGCAAGAGTTTTTCTACCAGGGACGTTACGCCATGTCATACATGGACGCTCTTCCGGATTTCGTCAAATTGGCCGAAGCCTACGGCCACATCGGCATGCGCATCCAGCATCCCCAGGATGTGGACGGCGCGCTCAAGGAGGCATTATCGATGAACGACCGGCTGGTATTCATGGATTTCATCACCGACGAGCGTGAAAATGTCTATCCGATGATTCCGGCAGGTGCCGGTCAGAACGAAATGATCCTGATCTGAGGAGTTGTCATCCATGCGTCATATCATCTCGATTCTGATGGAAAACGAATCCGGCGCCTTGTCACGTGTTGCCGGCCTTTTTTCTGCTCGCGGCTACAACATCGAGTCATTGAATGTTGCGCCCACTCACGATCCCACGCTGTCGCGCATGACCCTGGTCACCCATGGCAACGAGGCGATCATGGAACAGATCGTCAAACAGCTGAACAAGCTGATCGATGTGGTCAAACTGATGGAACTGGAGGAAGCTCCGGCGGTCGAGCGCGAGCTGATGCTCATCAAGCTGCGTGCGGACGGAGAAGCCCGCGAGGAAGTCAAGCGGTTGTCGGATATTTTCCGTGGACGCATCCTCGACGTTACCAACAAGATCTACACAATCGAATTGACCGGCACCAGTGACAAGCTCGATGCCTTCGTGGAAGCAGTGGGTGAATCGCGGATTTTGGAAGTGGTGCGTTCCGGCGCTATGGGCATCGCCCGTGGCGAGCGCGTGCTTCGCGCATGAAAAGACTCAACCCGACCTGAAACTGAAAATAAAGAGGAAAACCATGAACGTTTACTACGACAAGGACGCCGACCTGTCTCTCATACAGAGCCGCAAGGTGGCTATCATTGGCTATGGCTCCCAGGGGCATGCGCATGCCAATAATCTGAAGGAATCCGGCGTGGATGTAGTCGTCGGCTTGCGCGAGGGATCCGCTTCGGCCGCCAAGGCGAAGGCGGCCGGCCTGGCAGTGGCCGATGTCGCCCAAGCCGTGGCCAGCGCCGATGTGGTGATGATTCTGACGCCGGATGAGCATCAGGCACTGCTGTACCGTAAATTGATCGAGCCGAATATAAAACAAGGCGCCGCCTTGGCTTTCGCGCATGGCTTCAACATTCATTTTGGCCAGATCGAGCCGCGCGCCGATCTCGATGTCATCATGATCGCGCCCAAGGGGCCGGGCCATCTGGTGCGTTCCACTTACACTCAAGGCGGTGGAGTGCCTTCATTGATCGCCGTTTATCAGGATGCCAGCGGTCAGGCGCGCGACATTGCGCTCGCTTACGCCGCTGCTAACGGCGGCGGCCGCGCCGGCATCATCGAGACGACCTTTCGCGAAGAAACCGAAACTGACCTGTTCGGCGAGCAGGCCGTTCTCTGCGGGGGCACCACGGCGCTGGTGCAGGCGGGTTTCGAAACCCTCGTCGAAGCCGGATACGCCCCCGAAATGGCCTATTTCGAGTGTCTGCACGAACTCAAGCTGATCGTCGACCTAATGTATGAAGGCGGTATCGCCAACATGCGCTATTCCATCTCCAACACGGCCGAATACGGCGATCTCACGCGCGGGCCGCGAGTGGTCAATGAAGACACCAAGGCAGAAATGCGCCGCATACTCAAAGAGATCCAGACGGGCGAATTCGCGCGTGAATTCATTCTTGAAAACCAAGCGGGTGCAGCCACACTCAAGGCCAAGCGTCGGCTGGGACAGGAACATCCCATCGAGGCTGTTGGCGAGAAATTGCGTTCCATGATGCCCTGGATCGCCGCCAACAAGATCGTCGACAAGACCAAAAACTGACCCACGAGCAGCGAGGCGGCCCCTACGGGTGACGCCGCCTCCTTGAGGTAGTTCATGCCTTTTGCACGTGAAGGCCACTGGGTACTGGCTGGACTCTTGGCTCTGGCGTTGGGAATCGGGGCCTTCGTGTCTTGGCTTGTCAGCATTCCGGTTTGGATTGCCTTGTTGCTGGCGGCGTTCGTTTTCCGCCAGCCACCGCGGTCGGTGGAAGCCGCGCCTCTCGATATTCTCAGCCCGATCGATGGGCGGATTCACAGTGTGGCTGAAGCAAACGATCCTATACGCGGACGCACGAGCAGGCGCATCACCTTGCGACAAAACCCATTCGGTCCCTATATTGTCTATGCGCCCGTAGAAGGCCGGCTGGAAGATGTCGCAGGCACTTGGTCCGTTGCCTTGCTGATACAGACTGATGAGGGCGATGAGGTGGTGATGGAATTCGTTCGCAGCCGTTCACTGCGATATCTGCATTGTCATGTGTCCGCCGGCGAACGGTTGCGACAGGGCGGCATCTGTGGATTCGGCGGATTTGGCCGTACCTTGCACCTATACATTCCCCTATCCAGCCGCATTGAGGGGGTTGTCGCGGGAAAAGTGCGTGCCGGCCAGACACTCGCCCGTCTGGCACCTCATGAGGTGGGAATCCAATGAATGGGTCTCGTGATCCCGGCCGCAGCTTACGGCATAGACGCGGCATCTATCTGTTGCCGAATCTGTTTACCACCGGTGCCTTGTTTGCCGGCTTTTATGCCATCGTCACAGCGATGGATGGGCATTTCGTAGCCGCTGCCATCGCCGTCTTTGTGGCTATGGTCTTGGATGGAATTGATGGGCGGGTGGCTCGCATGACCCAGACGCAAAGCGCCTTTGGGGCGGAATACGACAGCCTTTCGGACATGGTGTCGTTCGGGCTGGCTCCTGCGCTCGTGATGTATCAGTGGTCATTGATACATCTGCATGATTTCGGCTGGTTCGGTGTCAAAGTAAGCTGGCTGGTGGCTTTTTTCTATGCGGCGGCGGCGGCCTTGCGATTGGCGCGTTTCAATACTCGCATCGCGGTGGCCGACAAGCGCTTTTTTCAGGGGCTGCCTAGTCCTACGGCGGCGGCGGTGATGATGGGTACGGTATGGGTGGCAGAGCAGTTTCGGATTTCAGGTGAAAGCCTGATGTTGCCAGCCATTGCCATCACTCTGCTGACCGGGGGCTTGATGGTCAGCAACCTGAGCTATTACAGTTTCAAGGACATCGATCTACGCAAGCGCGTGCCTTTCATGGCCGTATTGAGCGTGCTCGGCGTATTTGTCCTGATCGCGTTGTGGCCATCCATCGTGCTCTATGCTTTATTCATGGCCTACACCTTGTCGGGGCTGCTTTTGAGTGTGTGGCGGCATTGGCGCAAACGCCGCAGGCGAGCCGCCGAAGACAGCCCATCCGAGGATTCGCATCCACACAGTTGACCCTGGAGATCCAATGAGTTCGCATTCGCTAATTATATTCGACACCACCTTGCGTGATGGGGAACAAAGCCCCGGCGCATCCATGACCCGAGATGAGAAGGTACGCATCGCGAAAGTGCTCGAGAGGATGCGCGTTGATGTTATCGAGGCAGGTTTCCCTATCGCCAGCCCTGACGATTTCGAGGCGGTGCGCGCCGTGGCTGTTACCGTCGAAGATAGCCGCGTTTGTGGGCTGGCCCGGGCGCTCGAGAAGGACATCGAACGGGCCGGAGAAGCGCTCAAGGAAGCCGTAGCTCCCCGCATCCACACCTTTATCGCCACCTCGCCGATTCACATGCAGCGCAAGTTGCGTATGCAGCCCGAACAAGTCATCGAACAGGCGGTCAAGGCGGTCAAATGGGCACGCAATCGTGTCGATGATGTCGAGTTTTCAGCAGAGGATGCGGGGCGCTCCGATCCTGATTTTCTCTGCCGCATCATCGAAGCGGCGATCGACGCCGGCGCCTCCACCATCAATATTCCGGATACGGTTGGATATAATCTGCCCGAGCAATTCGGCCACCTCATAGCCACTTTGATCGAGCGCGTAACGAATGCCGATAAAGCGGTATTTTCCGTGCACTGTCACAATGATCTTGGTCTGGCAGTGGCCAATTCACTGTCGGCGGTGCGGCAGGGTGCCCGTCAGGTCGAATGCACGATCAATGGCTTGGGCGAGCGGGCTGGCAATGCCGCGCTGGAAGAAGTGGTAATGGCCGTAAGAACGCGTCAGGACGTGTTCGATTGCGATACGCGTATCGATACCACTCAGATCGTGCCGGCCTCGCGGCTCGTATCTACCATCACAGGGTTTCCGGTGCAGCCCAACAAGGCTATTGTTGGAGCCAATGCTTTTGCCCATGAATCCGGTATCCATCAGGACGGGGTGCTCAAATCACGCGAAACCTACGAAATCATGCGCGCGGAGGATGTCGGCTGGAGCGCCAACCGCATTGTCCTTGGCAAACACTCGGGACGCAACGCATTCAGAACCCGGCTCAAAGAGCTGGGCATCGAGTTCGATTCAGAGGAAGAACTCAACGCCGCTTTTGCCCGCTTCAAGGAACTGGCGGACAAGAAACACGAGATCTTCGACGAGGATCTACAGGCGCTGGTTTCAGAGACTGAAGCGGCAAACCGCGAGCGGCATGCGCTCGTTTCCATGCGTGTCTGTTCTGAAACGGGAGAAACGCCACTGGCCCGCGTTACCCTCTCGATCGATGGCGCCGAACGGCAAGCAGAAGCCACTGGCGGCGGGCCGGTGGATGCCACCTTTCGTGCCATTGAGGCGATCGTCGAGAGCGGAGCCCGACTCAAGCTGTATTCGGTCAATGCGATAACCAGTGGTACGGACGCGCAGGGCGAAGTTACCGTAAGGCTGGAGAAAGCAGGACGCATCGTCAATGGTCAGGGCGCTGATACGGATATCGTCATCGCCTCGGCGCGGGCTTATCTGAATGCGCTGGACAAGCTCATGCTCGAAGCCGGACGAGCACATCCGCAGTTCAGCCACGTCTGACAGGGATTGAAAGTGGAGCTCAGGGAAGCGGCGAGGCATCAGAAAATTCATGTCGGCCACTTTTTCCTCTATCTCGTTCGCCTGAAGATCAACTCCAACGCTCATTGGCTGCCTTGTAGAGGCTACAATCGATTCATAAGTTCCCCGGCTTTTTTTGCGTGAACCGAAGAAAATCACATTATCTCGATGCCATGGGGATTCAGCGTTGGGAATTGCGTCCAGAATGGCGCGTTTCAAACCAAATGAGCATTGCACCGGTTGAAACCGTCAATAAGACGATTTCCGATGACAATCAGGCCGCCTGCACGCCCGGGTCGATCGCCACACTGGGTTGGACAGCCCTTGAACAATGCGTCGTTGCCTGCCAACGGTGTGATCTTCATCTGGGAAGAACGCACACTGTATTCGGCTCAGGTTCCCACTCGGCAGAATGGATGATTATCGGCGAGGGGCCTGGCGCGGAAGAGGACCGCCAAGGTGTTCCCTTCGTAGGAAGAGCAGGTAAATTGCTCGATAACATGATTTATGCGATCGGTCTTCGACGCCAAGAGGTTTATATAGCCAATGCCGTCAAATGCCGCCCACCTGAAAACCGCGACCCTAAACCGGAGGAACTTGCCACTTGCCTGCCCTATCTGGAACGTCAGATTGAACTACTCAATCCGCGAATTTTGCTCGTATTGGGACGCGTAGCTGCGCAAAGCCTGTTGCAAACGAAATTGCCGCTGGCTAAATTGCGCGGCAAGGTGCATCACTATGCTTCCAGACGCATTCCGCTCGTGGTCACCTACCATCCCGCTTATTTGCTGCGCAGTCCGACACAGAAACGGATCGCTTGGAAAGATCTGCGATTGGCCAAAGAATTGTTGGAGAGAGGGGGGTGAGCGTGCATATCCGGCGCAAAGAACGGCTCATTCGGCCTTTGCAGGTGTCCGATCTGCCATTGCTCATGGCGATCGAAGTGCGTGCTTATACCCATCCTTGGACCGAAGGGATTTTTCGCGACTGCCTACGCACGGGATACATTTGCTGGGCGTTGACGGTAGATGAAATCTTTACCGGCTATGCCGTCACCTCTGTGGCTGTTGGCGAATGTCATTTGCTCAACTTGACTATCGACCCTGCCGCCCAAGGGCAGGGACTTGGCCGCTATCTTTTGCGCCAAGTGTTACAACGCGCCATTGAGTCTGGCGCTGATATTGCCTTTCTGGAAGTGCGGCCATCCAATCTGACCGCAAGACATCTTTACGAAAGCGAAGGTTTCAATGAGATTGGAAGGCGAAAGAATTATTATCCTTCTGGCAAGAGGCAGCGTGAAGATGCTTTGCTCATGGCCAAAAAACTTTAGTCAGTATTTCTTTTATAGCGGAGGTCAATATTTTCATTGACGGGTATTCATCGCTTGGGTATTATCCCCGATCTGTGCGGTGCCGCCCGAAATCAATCGGTAGCCGGTGCAACAGGCCGCCGGGGTATAGCGCAGCCTGGTAGCGCGCCTGCTTTGGGAGCAGGATGTCGGGGGTTCAAATCCCTCTACCCCGACCAAATACTCCTGCAGGAAGACGAAGCGCCCGTAGCTCAGCTGGATAGAGCATTCGCCTTCTAAGCGAACGGTCGCAGGTTCGAGTCCTGCCGGGCGCGCCACATGATTAACCCTCGAAAGAGGATGACTATGGTGGGCGTAGCTCAGTTGGTAGAGCCCTGGATTGTGATTCCAGTCGTCGTGGGTTCGAGTCCCATCGCCCACCCCATATAATCCGCAGTTGCGGGCCGTTAGCTCAATTGGTAGAGCAGTTGACTCTTAATCAATTGGTTGTAGGTTCGAGTCCTACACGGCCCACCAAACCTTTCTTTCATTCTTGTTAAACCAGCATCATGCCATTGATCTCATCTCCCGCATTCAAGAGTGGATGCGGATTTGTTTTCAGGCGATGGGAATAAATCACATCTGCAGTGTTATCAGCTCTGTTGAATCGTTTGGAGGATTTGGTATTCCATAGGGTCTGTTTAGGGGGGTTGACGTAATTTTGTTACATCATTAGAGTACGCACTTTCCCATTTAATGGGGCTATAGCTCAGCTGGGAGAGCGCCTGCATGGCATGCAGGAGGTCGGCGGTTCGATCCCGCCTAGCTCCACCAATTTCAATCCGATATTCAAAGTGATCGCATGTATCGCGAGCACGGAAACCTTGTTAAAGACGTCCCCATCGTCTAGAGGCCCAGGACACCGCCCTTTCACGGCGGTAACAGGGGTTCGAATCCCCTTGGGGACGCCATTTATAAAATTCATTAGCGAAGGCGAGTACGTTTCGCGATGGATGTATTAGAAGCAAAAGAGCGGATCGCTTGCGATCCGCTCTTTTGCTTTGGTTAGGTGGTTCTCTTGATGAAATCAACGCGAGAGTGTAAATAGTTTCTGATGATATTCGAATCTTTAATTTCTGAGAAAAGGATGGTTGTAGAAAACTATCAGAAGGGGTGTCCGCTTTTATCGGTTCTGATTTCATGATCATCCATTGAATAGGCCATTTATTAAGATTTCTTACAAGCCCGGGTGGCGAAACAGGTAGACGCAAGGGACTTAAAATCCCTCGGCTTTGGGCCGTGCCGGTTCGAGTCCGGCCCCGGGCACCAATAAAATCAATAAGTTGCATCGTTACTCGAAGTACGTGTTTCCTGTTTGGGACACTGTATTTTCCCAGGTTCCCAAATAGCGCCAGCCTCGCCGAACGTGACCGTCGCCCACATCCATATGCATCGGTGGCTATTTTTTCGATCATGTCTTGAGGTATTGGTGTGGTCGGCCCCTTGCGACTCAAGCTACTCAAGATCGGCGCGGTCGTTCTACGCAATACGCGGCGGATCCGCTTGCTCCCGTCGAGTACCTGTTTCTATCAGACTCTCTTATAGGCGGTCACCAAGCGACGGGTCTCGGGATAGTCCTTGATAACTGAAACCCTAAGCCTTTTTAATTGCTTCTCCAGGCGCCGGTGGGGCGAACGACCCCCTTTCAAGGCGCGAATCCCCTGTAAACAATCTGCATGCGGTCCACCATAAAGTGATCAAAATCTCTTTACGCCAAAAAAAGATCATTTATTGATCTGGATCAATAACCATTTCGCTTTATAAGCCTATAATTGATAATTAACATCATGCCTCTTTAGGAGATGCATGTACTTGATGCAAGCAAAACTCAGCCATCAAGCATGAAACCGAATGGATTTCCCATGATGGCTGGGTTTCATTTATTCATAACGAAGAATGATTGGATTTGTAGTTTCGATCATTTGATGCAGACATGCGAGGTAATGGATCGATGAGTTGGAAGTTTCCAAAGATGACCCGCCGCACCTTTCTGAAAGGCAGCGGGGCCAGCGTGCTGGGCTTGACGACGTTTCGCCCGGAATGGATTAGATTGCCTGGCCCGACCAAGGATGTGGTCAAGGACTGGGGCCAGGAATGGAAGTTTCATGAGGTTTATTCCATCTGCTACTGGTGCTCTTCCTTTTGCTCCCTGCGCGCCACGGTGGAAGAGAAAAACGGCAAGCAGCGCATCACCAAGCTCGGTGGCAACCCGAATTCGACCTTGAATGGCGACAAGCTTTGCGCCCGCGGTCAGTCCGGTTTCCGCCAGGTTTACAATGTAGACCGCATCAAGACCCCGATGATCCGCGTACCGGGCACGAAACGCGGCGAATGGGCCTTCCGTAGCGTGAGCTGGGAAGAAGCCTATGCCTACATCGCCAAGAAGGCCAAAAAAATAAAGCCGCATGAATGGACTGTCTATGGAGGCTGGGCGACCTGCTCGTTCTATATCCCCGAGACCTTCACCTTTAACCTGGCCAACCACATCCCCAACCTCATCACATCGCCTACCCAGAACTGCGTGTACAACGGCCATCTAGGCACCAATTCGGTTACCGGCAATTACGTGGTGCATGCCGAAGTCATAGAGGATTACGGCAATTCCGATTACATCGTGCTTTGCGTTGGCAACGCCTCAGTCGGCGGCGTGTCCACCTGCCGCGCGGTACGTTTCGGTGAAGCCAAGGAAAAAGGCACCAAGGTCGTCGTCCTCGATCCCCGCGCCTCGGAAACGGCGACCAAGGCCGATGAATGGTTGCAGCCACGGCCCGGAACGGATCTGGCTTTCATGCTGGCGATGCTGCGCGAGATGATGGAAAACGGCCAATACCACGAGACCTTCGTGCTCCGGCACACCAATCTGCCCTTCCTCACCTATCGCAATGCGCAAGGCGTGCTCGAACTGTATCGCTCGCCGCAAGGCGAACCGGCAGTTATAGACCAGGTCAGCGGCGAGATTCGATTCCTGCCGGCAGTCAGCAACCGCAATGATCGCGACGTAAACGGCAAACCGGTCAAGCCGGCGTTACATGCGCCCAAGGGATTCGTCCACGACGGCAAGACGCTGATCACCGTGTTCGACGCACAACTGGCTGAACTCGAACCTTACACCCTGGATTGGGCGGAGAAGATCACCACCATTCCAGCGACGACCATTCGTCGTATCGCCGCTGAATTTGGTGCTGCCAAACGCCCTTTGCTGCAACCCGGCTGGTCCGGCGCGCGCTATGGAAACATCCAGATGCTGCGCCGCACCATGGCAATGATCCAGGGCTTGGTCGGCGGCATCGACCGTCCTGGCGGCTGGATCTTTGGTGCGGACTACCGCAACCAGGTGGTCTATATGCAGGATCACGAAAAGCAGCCGGATTTTCCGCCGCTGGCCCGCGCCGGCATGCCTTTCGTCTATTTCTCCGAAGAACTGTTTTCCAATCCCAAGACTTTCGGCCATGGGTGGCCGTCCTGGGCGGCGGTGCATCGTGATAGCGTGCCCAAGCTCAAGGATCACTGGGCGGCTTTGCCAGTCTCGACCGATGTCGGCTTCCTGTCAGCAGTCAAGAGGCAGCTCAAATACAAGGGCAGACCCTATTTGGCCAAAGCGGTTCTGATCAACGGCACCAACCCCATGCGCGATGCGCGGGAGAAAATATGGAAGCAAGCCTTGACCGATCCGAACATGGAGCTGGTGATTGTCATGGATGTGACGGCGTCGGACACGGTCGCCTATGCCGACGTCATTCTGCCCGAAGACAGTTACCTGGAACGCGATGCCCCAGCCCTTTATGGCAACGGCGTCAATCCTGACGACATGCTGATCACCCGCCACAAGGCGGTCGACCCCTTATTCGACACCTCCGTCCTGCCGGATGTCTTTTTGCGCCTGACCGGCATATTGAGCGGCGACGAAAACAACTATCCCCGCGCGCTGGAACGTTATGCCGGCCTGCCCGCGGATCGCCTGATCAAACTCACGGCGAAGTATCGTAAGCAGAAAGTGCGCGACCCTTTCAATCAGGCGTTGCGGCAGGTGCGATTCGAAGCCAAAGCCAAGGAACTGGGGACGTCTGAGAAACACCTGCGCCAAACGCTGCGTGACAAGGGCGTCTATTTGGTAGCCAAGGCGCAGGAACTGCTGGACACGCAAGCTATGCCGTGGAATCGTCCCTTGCCGACGCCCAGTGGACGCGCTGAATTTTACAGCAATCTCTACGGCGATCTGCGCGACAAATACGGGCTCTACAACAGCCCCTATTTCGATGTATTGACAACCTGGATCCCCCCCAAGGAACGGCCGAACGTTCCGGTCGAGGAGCCGCTGGCCAAGGACGAGTTCTTCTTCATCTTCGGCATGGTGCCTACGGTGTCACACTGTTCGCCCAACAACGATTTCCTGCCCCTTGTCGGCATCAACGCCTTCCGCGGGGATGTCTACCACGGCGTATGGATACATCCGGAACGGGCGGCACAGTTGGGGATCAGGCAGAAGCAAAAAATCGAGTTGCACAACGTACAATCGGGTGAACGAGTTGAAGCCCATGCATACCTGACCCGCTTGGTGCGACCCGATACCTTATTTATGTATGCCGGCTTCGGCGTTCAAACCAAGGCACTGCAATACGCCTATCACGTCGGTACTCCGCTCAACGCAATCACCGGTGATTTGACCGAGCCGGTGAGCGGCGGCACCAGTAACCAGGAATTTACCGTGCGCGTGCGCGCATTGTGAGGAGCTAACCCATGACTCATTACGCAATGGTGATCAACATCGATACCTGTGTGGGCTGCAATGCCTGCATGGCCGCCTGTTCGCAGGAAAATCAGACTCCCGTCTGGGATCCAAGTAAATTTCGCACTTATGTTCATGATGAGGAATTTCAAAAAGATGGGCGCTGGGTGAGGCAGTTCTTTCCGCGTCTTTGCAACCAGTGCGACAATCCGCCATGCGTCACCGTATGTCCCACCGGCGCGACATGGAAAGAACCGAGCGGCCCGGTGCGCATCGATCCGGATATCTGTATGGGTTGCGAAGCCTGCGCCAATGCCTGTCCCTATGACGCACGCTACCCCATCACACGGGAGGATGTAGCCAAAGCGCGCGAATACTACGGTGCTGAATTTCTGCGCCGTCCGGCCGCGGCCGAAGATAAATGCGATTTCTGCTGGGACCGCCTGCAACGTGGTCTGGAACCAGCCTGCGTCGAGACCTGCGTCACCCACGCCCGCATATTCGGAGATCTGGACGATCCCAACAGTCTGGTGAGTAAGATCGTGGCCACGGGCAAGACCCAGACCCTGCTGCCCGAATTGGGTACGGGGCCTAACGTGTTCTATATCAATAAACTTCCGGAGGGATTGGCCAATGAATGATTCGGTGCATCTGGTCGTGACCACGGCGACCCAGGACCGCTGGGCCGCATTGGTGATCTGGTATCTGTTCCTGGGCGGGCTCGGCGCCGGGCTGACGGCGATTTCGGTGCTCTCTCACCGCTATTTCAAGGCATCGACCGCGCTCACACTGTGGGGCGTTTTCGCAGGCGAGGCCGCTATGGCGATCGGTTCCATCTTGCTCTTGTTCCACTTGCTGGATCCGCTGCATGTTTGGCGGGTGCTGGTGCCCTGGAATATTTTTCTGAATCCCACAGCCTGGATCACGTGGGGTACCCAGTTTTTGATATGGGCGATGGTGTTCGCGATCCTGTATGTTTGGCCCTTGCTGTACCGGGCCGAAGCCTTGCGCCGGATTCCGGGTCTGAACTGGTGGTTCGAAATTGGGATCGTGCGCTGGAGCGCTGAGATTTGTGAACGTTTTGCTACCCTGCTGGCTTGGCTGACCGTCATTCTTTCGCTCGCCGTGGCGGTTTATACCGGCCTGCTGCTGCGTTCTTTCCCGGCCGTGAGCCTGTGGCACAATCCGATCGTGCCGGCCCTGTTCACGGTCTCGGCGCTGTCCACGGCCCTTGCGTTCCTGTTGCTGGTGCAGTACGCCGTTCTGCGTGATCATGGCCCATTGGCGCATGCCTATGAACGATCCGACATGGTCTTGATCGCCATCGAGATGGGTCTGATCGCCTGGCTGCTCTATGGGTTCCTGCCGGCCACGGGATCGGGTCGAGCGAGTTACGAGCTGCTCATGGGCAATATGGGTTGGATCGTTGGCTTCTTGATCTTTGGACTGGCCGTTCCATTTTTGATCGAACTGGTTGGCAGCCTGCGCTCCTGGCATTCTCCCGTGCCGGTCCTGGCCGCTGCCGTGCTGGTGCTGATCGGCGGTTTCCTGTTGCGGCATTATTTCCTGCAATACGGCGTGTATGACTTCCCCTGGGGCAATGCCTCGCATCTGGGTATCCTAGGATCAGATGTGGTGCAGCATGTCATCCGCTGAACAAGCAGCCAAGGCAGAAGGTGAAACGCTCGCCGCAGAACTCGCGTTCTGCGCGAGCTGTCTTGCCGAGCCTGCCGAGGACTCCCTTGAAATTCTGCGCGAAATGCTGGATTGGCAGCCCTGGCTGAAAGAGTCTCTGAATGAACTCGAGCAAGTGGGTTTGGCGGTGTGGCAGGGTGAGCACACACGTTTGTTTGTGATGCCCGCTGTGGCGGCACCTTTTGCCTCGGTTCAGCGAGGCGGCATGATCAACGGGGAGGCCGCGGGCATGGCCGAAACTTTCTATGCCCGCCATGGAGTGCAATTCAATCCCGGTTTGCCTGGAGATTATCTCGGCAGCCTGTTCGAATGTCTGGCCTGGCTGATGGCCAGTGATCGGGTGCGTGAGGCGGTGTCTTTCAGGGAGAATTTGCTGGACGATTGGTTGCCCAAATACGCTGAAAGCGTTGTCGAACAAAGCCGGCTACGATTTTATCGCGATTTGGGGCGGCGCCTCGATGAGATGCATCAATCATTGAAGCGAATTCATTCTGATGAACGCGAATGAAAACATGACGAGTGGGACTCCGGATGGATGGCAGATTCCTCTGCCCAAGGCTAGTTTGGAGGCGCGCTTCGATGCTCTGCTGGAAGCATTGCACCGCATCGGGGAGTCACAACTGGCAAATGCCGATTTTGTCCAACCTTCAATTGGTTACGATTACCGCGGACTGCACACTGCCGACGAGTGGGATATCGGCTATGTCCTCACTCCGTGGATGCTGGCCCACATTTTCCTACCACGGAGGCCTCCAGCGCCGCCGTCCGCCGTCTTGCCTGCTGATTGGCATGCCAATGTGCGCAAAAACAAGCTCTTCCAATTGCTCGGCCCGGCGCTCGATTTCGTGGTTGGAGAAGAAATGCCGAGTCTGCATGTCCAATGGATTGCCGACTTCGGGCATTTCCTGTTTCAGCCATTGATTCTCAAGCTGTCGCGCTATTCTGACGCCGAAGCCGTCTGGAAAGCACAGAGTGATGTGCTCGAGGCCCGCGAACGGGCTAGCCGGGAGCGTCTGGCGGAGATGAAAAAACAGGATGCGCAACTTGACCGCCGTGCTTTTCTTCGACGCATGCTGGGAAATGGATAGCTCCAAAAGAGCCCTTCTCGCAAAAACATTGTCTGCAACAATCAAAAATCTGCGGATTCGCCGGATTTGAATGCCAAACCACTGATCTGGATTAAGGCTGAGGCGGGCTTATATCAAAAGGATAAGTGGCCAATGCATGGTGGAGATTCATCAAGGCGGTGGCGAGTTTGCTGAGGTTGCTGGCTGCCATCAGGTTATTGCCGATGATCAGGGATTTGGTGGTTGCTTGCAGGTCATGTTCGGTGTTTTTCAATGGTGGCGTGAGATAGGGATTGTTGAAGGCATTGTCGGCTCTTGAAAGAGCCCGAAGGGCGGCTGCGCGGTTTGGTTTTCTTAGATCTTTGCGGGCTTGAAGGAGTGCCGCCCGCGCCTGCAGGGTGGGGGCGATTTGAGGGAGGTCGTCCAGGGAATGAAAGAGGCGGGGAAATAGGGCAAGCACCTGTTTGTTGTCCTCAAAGTTGATCACAGCATAGATGGCTCTAAGCATGGCATGGAATTCAGCAGCCGGCATTCGTGAGCGGATGAGCTGGACGAGTGTCTGCACCCTACCCACATAAAAAGTGACCTGAGCGGAATTTCCATCATGCCAGGCGGCGCGCGCTTGCTCGTCGTCGGCCAAGGCTTCAGCTGTCAAAATTTGCATCCGGTTCAAGGCGTGAATGCTTGGTTGCAAAACCAAGACTTTTGCACTCGCAAAGGCGCTTGCCGTGGCGAGAAGCACAAACAAAAAAAGGTGGGCGAATGTTCTGGAGCGCATCGGTTCAGGGCGCCTTGGTTTTGCACAATCCGCTGGCACGCATCTCATGGCGCAGCCAGCGAGTCAATTGCAAGCTCCATTTGCCGACGGCTGTTTCGGTTGCGATCACGCCTGAGGCCGGGTCGGGTTGGCTGGGCACGATCACCGAAAAACGCTGCGCGGCGATCTGGCGCTGTTGAATCATGTTGCTCAAACTGTTGCGTATCACCAGATGGATTTCGCTTCGCTTTCCCTCGATATGTTGATCCAGCTCGATCAGTCGGGTGTTGAGCTGTAGACTCGATGTGGCCGGCGCATCCGGTCCAAGGACGGTTCTGAATAATCCAGCGTCACTCAAGGTTTCAATCAGGATGGGTTGGAGCATGCTCGCCGGTGCGGTTGCCCACTGGTGATAGGCATAACTTTCAACGACATAGGGGGCATTAGAATAATGAATCGATGTTCCGCCGTACCCACGATCGGCGATGGGTTCCGCGACCCGCAGGGAAGGGCAAAGCAGCTGGGTATGGCTTTTATATACCGGGGCGGGCTTCGGTGGGAGCTGATATTGAGTGATGGCCGGGGCGTTGCCGCCAATAACGGCACAGCCTCCGAGAGCGGCTGCAGATAAGACGAGGGTTCCGAGAGCCATTCGTCTTTGCAAGCGAAATGCGTAAAAGCGGTTTTCAGACATGCTCATTCTCCTGGGCCGGGGCGCGGTTTGGGGGCCCCAAAGATCAAGGCGTTCGGGTTGCGCTGTAGTTCCTGCCCGAGTCGTCGATAGGTGGCGGCAGTGCCATCGAGTTGGCGCAGGGTACGATCGAGTTGAGGGACGGTTTTTTGAATCCCGATTGCGGCAAGACTGACATTGTTGGCCGCTTGGTTGAAAATTTGTGTGCTTTGATTGAAGTTGGCGATCGCATTCGGCAAGGGTTTCAATCCTCGGTTCAGATTCCCCAGTATGGAGGGCAGCATGAGGCTGCTTTGATGGAGCTGCTTCAAGGTAGCGTCGAGTTGCCGGATGGCGTCGTCGATGCGCCCGCTTTCGGCGGCCAGTGATCCGCTGAGCATATCCAGATTGGCCAAGGTGGCGTTGAGATGGCGAATGTTTTGCGCGCTGAGCACTTCATTGATGCGTTGACTGGCTTGCTCAAGGCTACTGCCCGTTTGGGTGGCGATGTCACCGAGTTGGGCGAACAGCGAGGGTTTGAAAGGAATGACAGGATAGGGTTGGCCTGCTTTTGCGATCAAGGGCGGGGTCTTGGGTGAGCCACCACTCAATCCAATGTAGCTGATTCCGGTGATCCCCTGGCTTTTAATGGTGGCGCGTACGTCCTCCCTGATCGGAGTCCCTTTTTTGATATCCAGGAGGATGCGCACCTTTTGTGGATCGTTTGGCTCAAGTTCGATGGAAGCGACGCGGCCCACGCGCACTCCATGATAGAGTACTGGCGCGCTCTGATTGAGACCCGCCACCGATTCCTTGGTATAGATGAGATAGTGTTCATAAGCCGGCTTGGGGCCGCCGCCCGCCAGCCATAGCAATAGCGCGATGCCTGCAGCCCCGAGAATCAGAACGAATGCGCCTATCAAGGCATAATTGATGCGTGAATCCATGGGTCACCTCAATAATTCTTTACACTTCGATGCGTGATTACTTCGGCGTCGAAGCGCAAAGGTATGCAATTTCTCAAACGGCGCGCGGCGATTCTTCATTTGTGCTTTCAATGACCTCGACTCTGTCCGCCAAGGCCTGCACATCGAAGAAGCGGCGAACGTCTGCATTTGTACTGACCGCCATCTCAGCGGGCGTGCCTGAGGCAAGAATGCTTCCCTCACCGAGAAGAAGGACGCGGTCGGCGATGTCATTAACCGTCGCCATGTCATGAGTGATCATGATAACGGTCAGGCCCAGCGCTGATCGTAATTCATACACCAGTTCATCAATGGCGCGGGCACTGGGAGGATCAAGGCCCGAGCCCGGCTCATCCAGAAACAGAAGTTCGGGATCCAGAGCCAAAGCACGTGCCAGCGCCGCCCGTTTGCGCATGCCACCACTCAGTTCGCTTGGGTAGAGCGTAGCCGCTTCATGCGGCAGGCCGGTGAGCGCGATTTTCAAAGTAGCAATCTGGCAAACGGTGGCTTCATGCAGACGGGTATGTTCTTCCAGCGGCAACATGGCGTTTTCCAGAACGGTCAACCCCCCGAAAAGAGCCCCGGATTGGAACAACACTCCCATGCGCTTGCGCAACTCTACTTCTGCATGCGTTCCGTGGCGGATATCGCGTTGTCCCAGAATTTCAATGTGACCGGCATCGGGTTTTCGCAGCAAAAGCATCTCACGCAACAAGGTGGTCTTTCCGGATCCCGATCCGCCGACAATGGCGAGGATCTCTCCGCGACGCACCTCAAGATCGATGCCGGAATGGATGATGCGTTTGCCGTAGCGGGTCTCAATTCCGCTCAATCGCAGCACGACTTCGGGATGCCCAGCCATCAGATGCCCAGCCAGTTGAAAAGAATGGACAAGGCGGCATCTGCGACGATGACGATGAAGATTGATTGCACTACGCTTTGGGTGGTGCGAAGGCCGACGCTTTCAGCGCTGCCCTGTACCTTGAAGCCCTGATAACACCCTACCGTGGCGATGACCAGGGCGAATATCGGTGCCTTGGCCAGCCCTACCAGATAACTGGATACATTCAGGGCTTGGGCGAGTTGCTCAAGGAAGCTGGACAGGTTGATGCCGAGCACTAGCTTGCCGATCAGGGCACCGCCGAATATCCCGAGAATGTCGGCGAACAGGGTCAACAGGGGGAGAGCGATGATCAGCCCCAATACCTTGGGTAATACCAGAATTTCTATGGGGCGAATACCCATAGTGCGCAAGGCATCGATTTCTTCGGTGACCATCATGGTGCCGATCTGAGCGGTGAAGGCCGAGCCGGTGCGGCCCGCCACGATGATGGCTGTGAGCAAAGGCGCAAGCTCGCGCGCCATGCTGATGCCCACCAGGTTGGCGAGAAAATAATTGGCCCCGTACTGGCGCAAAAAAACCGCGCTTTGATAAGAGATTACCACCCCGATGAGGAACGACAGCAAGCCGACGATCGGCAAGGCGGCTACGCCCGCCTGCTCTATGGTCTTCAGAATCATCCGAGGGCGCAGTCGTCTGGGAATGGGAAGCGCGTGCAGGGATGTCAGAGCGCTTTCGCCGAGGAAACTGAGAAATTCGTATGCGGTATGCAAGGTCTGGACGCTGCGTCTGCCGAGCGTTTCCAGAAAAGGTGGAGGTTCGCGTCGCCCACTGCAGCCACGCGGGTCTCTTTGTTTGGCAATGAGACTCAAAAGCGCGGCGGATTCGGGGTTCGCCGATTTGATTTCAACGGCTTTTCCCATCTCCTTGAGATCGCTTACAAGGCGCTGCACCAGCCAGGCGCCACCTGCGTCAAGCCGCTCGACGTCGCTTAGATCGATGACAAGGGTGTCAGCAGGAACAGCAATAGGCCGACGTAGGTGCTTATCGACGGATTCGAGCAGATCCACTGTCCAGCGGCCGCGCAAGCGCAAAGTGCTGTCATCTAACTCGAACTCGGGAAGAACTATCGCGCTCATGGCATCACTTTGACTCAAAACGGGCTTTTCGGCAACGTCTCTGAAGATAATGAAGATAATAACGCATACCTCTCAGGCATGGATCGCCCCGCTGGCGGCTGGGAAGTTTTTTCTCGCCAATCATTCATTCTCCGTAAGCGCGGATCGGATCAGGGCGCGTGCGGCATTCGACAGGGTTCGGCCCTGATGGCGGATAAAGCCGAGCTGGCGTTTCATTTTCATTTCGGGCACGTCGATGACGCGCAGACGTGCATCGAGCATGGTCAATGGCAAGGTGCTCCATCCCATGCCTATGGAAACCATGCTGCGTATGGTTTCCAGGTAATTGGTTTCCAGCCGGATCATGGGCGACAGATGATGGGGTTTCATGGCCCGGTCGATCAATGCCCGGGTGTAAGTGCCGGCGGCGGGAAGAATAGCGGGATGATCCGCCAGCGTCGCGCAATCGGCCACAGGGCACGCCGTTAGAGGATGATCTGCCGCCACCATGATCATCAGCGGATCATCCCATACCGGCGTCGACAAGAGCGCATCGGGCGTTTTGATGGGTAGCGTGACCACGGCGAGTTCCAGATCGCCCTTCTCCACCAGCCGGCAGCCGGTTTCCGAATCCAGAAACTGCAGGTCGAGATCGACTTCGGGAAAGGTGCGGATAAAGCGGCGTAGAAGGGCCGGAAGGCGATGCAGTCCGATATGGTGAGAACTGCCAATGCTAAGCCGGCCAGTGACGCGATCCGTTAATTGCGATAGTCGTCTGCGGCTCTCTTCAACTTCGAGAAGGATTGCGCGGGCGCCCGGCAGCAAGGCGCGGCCGGCTTCGGTCAAATGGACGCGGCGCGCGAGGCGGTTGAAGAGCCGTTGTCCAAGCTCGTCTTCGAGTTGCTTGATGCGCTTGCTCACCGCCGGTTGGCTAAGGTGCAGCTGTTCGGCGGCGGTAGAAAAGGAAGTGTGTTCGGCAACGCTCAGGAAGGCGCGTAATGCATCGATATTCATAGTGAGATGGGCGGGGTATGTATTCCAGAGAGTAATTCATTTAATGAAAAAATACCATTTGAGTTATGAATTCAAGGGCGCTATCGTAGTTCACGGATTGTATAAGGGGTTGCCGATATGTCCGGAAAGACACTTTATGACAAATTATGGGATGCTCATGTGGTGCGAAGCGAAGAGGATGGCACCGCCTTGCTGTATATCGACCGGCATCTGGTGCATGAGGTGACCAGCCCTCAGGCATTCGAAGGCCTGCGTCTGGCGGGGCGTCATCCATGGCGTACTGACAGCGTGTTGGCAGTGGCCGATCATAACGTGCCCACCACCGATCGCCGTCATGGCATTACCGATCCGGTGTCTCGGCAGCAGGTGGAGACGCTCGACGAGAATTGCCGCGTCTTTCACATCACCGAATTTCGCATGGACGATACCCGCCAGGGCATCGTCCACGTTATTGGCCCTGAACAGGGCGCGACACTGCCTGGAATGACTGTGGTGTGCGGTGATTCGCATACTTCCACGCACGGCGCATTCGGTGCTCTGGCGCATGGCATCGGCACATCGGAAGTCGAACATGTACTCGCTACTCAATGTCTCTTGCAGAAAAAATCCCGCAATATGCGGGTACGTGTGGAAGGAAAGGTGGCCAGCGGCGTGACCGCCAAGGATATCGCCCTGGCCGTGATCGCTGAGATCGGCACCGCCGGCGGCACGGGTTACGCTATCGAGTTTGCGGGCGAAGCGGTGCGCGCGCTGTCAATGGAAGGGCGCATGACGCTATGCAATATGGCGATAGAAGCGGGCGCGCGTGCCGGGTTGGTGGCGGTGGATCAAACCACGATCGATTACCTCAAGGGGCGTCCCTACGCCCCAAAAGGGGCGTTGTGGGAGGCCGCTGTCGCCGCATGGGCCGACCTGCACAGCGACGAAGACGCCATGTTCGATCGGGAAGTGGTGATCGATGCCGCGGAAATACGGCCCCAGGTGACCTGGGGCACTTCGCCGGAAATGGTGGTGCCCGTGGATATGGCCGTGCCCGATCCGGATGCGGAGCCGGATCGGGTCAAGGCCGAGAGCATGCGGCGGGCGCTGGAATACATGGGATTGAAGGCGGGCATGCCGATTACCGAGATTGCGATAGATAAAGTGTTCATCGGCTCCTGCACCAATTCGCGTATCGAGGATCTGCGCGCTGCCGCCGCCGTGGTAAAAGGGCGGCATGTGGCCGACAACGTCAAATTGGCGATGGTGGTGCCGGGATCCGGGCTGGTCAAGCGTCAGGCCGAGGAGGAAGGCTTGGATGAGATTTTCATCGAGGCGGGTTTTGAATGGCGCGAACCCGGGTGTTCGATGTGCCTGGCGATGAATGCCGATCGCCTGGAGCCCGGCGAACGCTGCGCCTCGACCTCGAACCGCAATTTCGAGGGACGCCAGGGGCAGGGCGGGCGCACGCATCTGGTCAGTCCCGCGATGGCTGCGGCTGCCGCCGTGGCCGGCCATTTCGTCGATGTGCGTGAATTTTAAGGAGGCAAGCAGGATGCGAGCATTCACCACCCTCACCGGGAAAGTCATCCCGCTGGATCGGGCCAACGTAGATACCGACGCCATCATTCCCAAACAGTACCTGAAATCGATCAAGCGTAGCGGTTTTGGACCCAACCTGTTCGACGACTGGCGCTATCTCGACCCCGGCGAGCCGGGCATGGACAACAGCCGCCGCCGGCCGAATCCGGATTTTGTACTCAACGACCCACGCTATGCGGGCGGTAGCATTTTGCTTGCGCGCAAGAATTTCGGTTGCGGCTCCTCGCGCGAACATGCCGTGTGGGCGCTGGACGACTATGGTATCCGCGCGGTGATCGCGCCAAGTTTCGCCGATATCTTCTTTAACAACAGTTTCAAGAGCGGATTGTTGCCCATCGTGCTCGACGAAACTGAAGTCGATGCACTGTTCGCCGCTGTGACGGCGACACCCGGATATACGCTGACCATCGATCTGGAAGCGCAGGCCGTGAGCACACCGGAAGGGCGGCGTTTCTATTTCGAGGTCGATCCATTCCGCAAGCATTGCCTGTTGGAAGGGCTGGATGACATCGGCCTCACTCTGCAGCATGCCGACGAGATTCGCGCCTACGAGGCGAAGCGGCGGCAGGAAGCGCCGTGGCTGTTCGCCGCCGAATGAACCCCGCTGTCCACGATCCGGTGGGCCTTGCCGCATGGATGCCGGTTACGATCGCGGCCGCGATATTCCGGGTCTGGCGTACCGCGCTGCAGACAATATAGAGCATCTTTATGATCAATAACGAGTTGAGACAACTATGACCCATAAAATTTTGGTTCTACCGGGTGACGGTATTGGCCCTGAGATCATCGCCGAGGCGGTGAAGGTCATCGATGTGCTGAAGTCCAGGCACGGGCTGGATGTGGAACTCGACGAGGCGGCTATCGGCGGCGCGGGCTACGATGCGGCGGGCCATCCGCTGCCCGAGGAAACCCTCGCCAAGGCCCGGCAGGTCGATGCCGTGCTGCTCGGTGCAGTTGGCGGGCCTCAGTACGACGCTTTGGAGCGCGCGTTGCGGCCGGAGCGGGGGCTGCTGGGCATCCGCAAGGAACTCGGCCTGTTTGCCAACCTGCGCCCCGCGCTGCTCTACCCTGAATTGGCGGATGCCTCGACGCTGAAACGCGAGGTGGTCGAAGGTTTGGACATCATGATCGTGCGAGAGCTGACCGGCGGAATCTACTTTGGTGAACCGCGTGGCATATGTACGCTGGAAAACGGTGAACGCGAAGGCTTCAACACGCTCGTTTACAGTGAACACGAGATCGAGCGTATCGCCCGAGTGGCGTACGAAACGGCGATGAAGCGCGGCAAGCGGCTATGCTCTGTGGACAAGGCCAATGTACTGGAAGTGTCCGAACTGTGGAGAGAGGTCCTCATCCGCGTGGGTCGGGAGTACCCCGAAGTCGAGCTTGACCACATGTATGTCGACAATGCAGCCATGCAACTGGTACGGGCGCCCAAGCAATTCGACGTGATCGTCACCACGAATATGTTCGGCGACATTCTCTCCGATGCCGCCGCCATGCTGACCGGATCCATCGGCATGCTGCCCTCGGCGTCGCTCAACGAGAAAGGACAGGGCATGTATGAACCCATCCACGGCTCGGCACCCGATATCGCCGGCCAGGGTATGGCCAATCCCTTGGCAACGATTCTGTCCGTAGCGATGCTATTGCGCCATTCCCTCGGGAATGCCGAGTTGGCCGAGCGGGTGGAGAAGGCGGTGGGAGCGGTATTGCGCCAGGGCCTGCGCACCGCCGATCTCGCCAAGCCTGGCGAGTCCGCGGTCGGCACGGCAGCGATGGGCGATGCCGTGGTCGCGGCGCTGGGATGAGGGGGCGGGCGATGCAACGGGTTGGTTTGGTGGGTTGGCGTGGAATGGTCGGATCGGTGCTGATGCAGCGGATGCGCGAGGAGAACGATTTCGCGCTGATCGAACCCCATTTCTTCAGTACTTCCAATGCGGGAGGGCGTGCCCCCGACTTCGGCGGCGGAGGCACGCTCGCTGATGCCCGGGATATAGACAGTCTAAAGCAGATGAACATCATCATCAGCTGTCAAGGAGGCGACTATACCACCGATATCTATCCTCGATTGCGTACCGCCGGCTGGAAAGGCCACTGGATAGACGCGGCTTCGACGCTGCGTATGGAAAAGGACGCCGTGATTGTTCTCGATCCGGTGAACCGCGATGTCATTGATGCCCGTCTGGCCAGCGGCGGCCGTGCCTGGATCGGGGGCAATTGCACGGTCAGCCTGATGTTGATGGGGCTCGGCGGCTTGTTCCGTGCCGGCCTGGTCGAATGGATGAGCGTTATGACCTATCAGGCGGCCAGCGGTGCCGGTGCCCGCCACATGCGCGAATTGCTTCGACAAATGGGGAAATTGCATGAGAGCGCGGCTTCCGAGCTGGATGATCCGGCCGCTTCGATTCTCGAGATCGATGCAAAGGTCAGCGCCCAGATGCGCTCTCATGAGTTCCCTCAGGAGTATTTCGGAGCACCGCTGGCCGGAAGTTTGATTCCGTGGATAGACAAGGCCATGGAAAACGGCCAGAGCAGGGAAGAATGGAAGGCGCAGGCCGAAACCAACAAAATCCTGGGGCACGAATCCGAGCCGGTGCCCATAGATGGAATGTGCGTGCGTATCGGCAGCATGCGCTGCCATTCCCAGGCGCTGACCATCAAACTCAAGCGGGACATGCCGATCGATGAGGTCGAAGATCTGATTCGAAATGCCAATGAATGGGTGCGAGTGGTCCCCAATGAGCGCGAGGCCAGCATCAGGGAGCTTACCCCCGCCGCCGTCAGTGGTCGCCTGGAAATTCCGGTGGGCCGCTTGCGCAAGCTCAACATGGGGAGTGAATTTGTCGGTGCTTTTACATGCGGCGATCAGCTGTTATGGGGAGCGGCCGAACCCTTGCGGCGCATGCTCAGGATTTTGCTCGAACAGGGCTGAAGTGAAGAGAGTGGCGTCTGTTGCAGGGTGCCTTGTTTGTCTCACATACAGAGCGTGCCAGTATCTCGGCAGGTGCCGAGATGAGGATGACTGCATACCGCCGGGTTTCATTTTTGCATGGGTCGGGAGGTTTTCCAGTCACGATCGAACTGTTGGCGCAGCATCTTCACAGCACGACCGCGGAGGATGATTCCCACTTCCCGGTTGTGGTGCAGACTGACCCAGCTGATGTTCTGTGAGCCGATGAAGGCGAGACGGTTGCCAACGAGCATCTTTGCGTGCGGATAGGGCTTGTTCATAAATCGCACCTGGACGCCATGGTGTATCAATGGAGCCAGATTCCCACGGTCATAGGCGCTCAAGTCGGCGGGTACGATGATTCGCGCCAATTTTCCCTTGCGTTCGAATACATAGTTTATGCGTGGGATATAGCCGAATTCCATGCTTTGCATGTCGATGGGCCCCGGTTGTTCGATGACTTCGATCAGCGCTTTTTCGCCTCCGGGTGAAATCACCAGGTTCGGGACGCTGCGCGCTACGGCTCCTGCATGGCGGCGGTTCCAGTCAGCCTGAAAGACTTTAGCCAGAACACGGGCGACGGTGGGATTGTGGCTGATCCATAAATAATCCCGATTTTTATGGAATCCGGCATATGTGAAATTCGCTGTGCTAATCAAGGCGGGCCCTTTGCCGTTGTCATCGACAATGTACTTGGCGTGGTCTTGGGCGAAGCGATGGGTGAAACGGGGAGGCGCCCAGCGCAATTGGGCGCCAGCGGCGGCCAGAAGCTGATATTCCCTGACCACCCGCATGTAAGGCACTCCTTGAGGGAGGCTTTCGGCGATGACCTGTACGTTTACGCCCCTGCGGGCATCGCTGCGGATGGCATTGATAATGGCGCGGTCATCTATCAGCCAGGCGTTGATTTCGACGCTGTGACGGGCTTGCTGGATAACTTTTACGACCGGCTCGACGCCGGCGTTGGGTTCGATGTAGAGCATGCGGATCCTCTCAACAGCATGGGCGCCCTGCGAAACGCATCCTGAAGTGGAAATCATGTAAGCTCAGGAAAACTAAAAGATGAGTTTTTCTGAGCTTTGTCAGTTTCCCGCGAATGATTCATAACTGGCTTTCCCCGCCCAATCACGCGCGAATTGAACCGCCACCCGACCGCTGCGTGAGCCGCGTTCCAGAGCAAAGCGCAGCGCCTCAGCGCGTACGCCATCCGCATCGGGATACAGATTCAAGCGGCGCAGAGTGTCGAATACGACTGCCAGGTATTCTTCCTGACCGAAAGGGTGAAACGCCAGCCATAAGCCGAACCGCTCGGATAGCGATATCTTCTCCTCGGTGGCTTCGCCTGGATGGATCTCGCCGTCGATGGCGCGAGCTTCTTGATTGTCGCGCTGGTATTCGGGCAGCAGATGGCGTCTGTTTGAGGTGGCATAGATCAGCACGTTCTCGGGGGTGGCGGCCACGGAACCGTCGAGGGCGGCCTTGAGCGCCTTGTAGCTGGCATCGTCCGCTTCGAAGGAGAGGTCGTCGGTGAAAAGGATAAAACGTTCGGGGCGTTCGTACAGCGGCTCGACGATGTCCGGCAGATCGATAAGATCGCGGCGTTCCACCTCGATCAGGCGCAGTCTCTGGTCAGCGAACTCCTGCAGCATCGCCCGGATTAGCGAGGATTTGCCGGTGCCGCGCGCCCCCCATAACAGGGCGTTGTTCGCGGGCAGGCCGCGCACGAACTGAGCGGTGTTGCGTGCCAGGCGCTGTTTTTGTCGCTCGATTCCGAGCAGGGCCTCCGCCTCGAGGAGGTGGGGATGATTGATGGCTTGAAGGTAGCCGGGACGGCGCCAGCGATAGGCGAGCGCGCTCCAATCGGGCTCTGTGTGCCGCGGCGGCAGCAATGGCTCGAGACGGTCGAGCAGGGTATCGAGACGGTTGAATAGACGGTCGATATCGGTCATGGCGAGGTTGGGCTTTGGTTTAAGCCGAGAGCCGGCGGTATTTCATCCGATGCGGCTGATCCGCGGCGGTGCCCAGGCGGGCGTGGCGATCGGCCTCGTATTCACTGTAATTGCCTTCGAACCAGACCACCTGGCCGTCATCTTCGAAAGCAAGAGTGTGGGTGGCGATGCGGTCGAGGAACCAGCGGTCATGCGATATGACCACCACGCTGCCGGGGAAATCAAGGAGCGCTTCTTCCAGCGCGCGCAGGGTTTCCACGTCCAGGTCGTTGGTCGGTTCGTCCAGCAGTAGAAGGTTGCCGCCGGACTTGAGCAGCTTGGCCAGATGGACGCGATTGCGCTCACCGCCGGAAAGGTCTTTCACCCGCTTTTGCTGGTCGCTTCCCTTGAAATTGAAGCGGCTCACATAGGCGCGCGAATTCACCTGGTAATTGCCAACGGTGATGATTTCCTGTCCATCCGAGATTTCTTCCCATACGGTCTTGTCGCCGTCCAGGGCGTCGCGGCTCTGGTCGACATAGGCGATCTGCACCGTTTCACCGACGGTGATAGTGCCGGTGTCGGGGGATTCCTCGCCCGTGAGCAGGCGGAACAAAGTGGTCTTGCCAACTCCGTTGGGGCCGATTACGCCGACGATGCCGCCGCGGGGCAGGGTGAACGACAAGCCCTGGTAGAGTAGCCGGTCTCCGAAGGACTTGCTGAGATTCTCGACCTCGATCACCTTGTCGCCGAGACGAGGCCCCGGGGGGATATAGATTTCTTTGGTCTCGGAACGTTTCTGGTAATCACTGCTGCTCAATTCCTCGAAACGCTTCATGCGCGCCTTGGATTTGGCCTGCCGCCCCTTTGGGTTGGCGCGCACCCACTCCAGTTCGGCTTCCATGGCTTTCAGGCGGGCCGTTTCGGCTTTCTCTTCCTGGGTGAGGCGGCGCTCCTTTTGCTCCAGCCAGGATGAGTAGTTGCCTTCCCAGGGGATGCCATGGCCGCGGTCGAGTTCGAGAATCCAGCCAGCCACGTTGTCGAGGAAGTAGCGGTCGTGGGTGACCGCCACCACGGTACCCGGAAATTCCTTGAGATAGCGTTCCAGCCAGGCCACCGACTCGGCATCGAGGTGGTTGGTCGGTTCGTCGAGGATCAGCATGTCGGGCGCTGACAGCAACAGGCGGCACAGCGCCACGCGGCGGCGTTCGCCACCGGAGAGCGTGGTAACGTCGGCATCCCACGGCGGCAGCCGCAGGGCTTCGGCGGCGACTTCCAGCTTGTGATCGAGATTGTGCGCGTCAGCGGCCTGAATGATGTTCTCCAGGCGGGCTTGCTCGGCGGCCAGCGCGTCGAAATCGGCGTCGGGTTCTGCGTAGGCGGCATAGACGGCGTCGAGCTCGGCCTGCGCTTGCTTGATCTCACCGAGGCCCTCTTCGACATTTCCGCGTACGTCCTTGTCCGGATTCAACGCCGGCTCCTGGGGCAGATAGCCGATTTTTATGCCGGGCTGCGGGCGTGCTTCGCCGATGATGTCGGTATCAACGCCTGCCATGATGCGCAGCAGCGTGGACTTGCCCGCGCCATTGTAGCCGAGCACGCCGATTTTGGCGCCAGGGAAGAAGTTGAGCGAAATGTCGCGCAGAATTTGTTTTTTGGGCGGCACGATCTTGCCGACGCGGTTCATGGTGTAGATGTATTGAGCCATTGAATTTCGATGCTGGTAGGATGGTATGCATATTATCGCGGTTCGGAAGGCGGCTTGCAAAGAAGCGGTCTTGCGCTAAGATAATCCAAGAGCAGATTGGCCCCAAAGACGAGGCGGCAGGTAATTACTAAAAGATGAATGAAAATACGTCCGCAGAATTAGATCAGATGTTGAAGCGCGCCGCCGCCAAGCTGCCCACTTTGCCAGCGGTTGCCACCCGAGTTCTGGAGCTCGGCGAAGACCCGTATGCGGGGTCGTGTGAGCTCGCAAGCACCATTGCGCCCGACCCGGCCTTGAGCGCACGCCTTCTCAAGGCGGCCAATTCGCCGCTCTATGCCCAGAGGCGCGCTGTGGACAACTTGCGTCAGGCGATCAGCCTGCTGGGTTTCAACACAGCCATCACCTTGGCCTTGAGTTTTTCCCTCCAGCCGTCCGACAATGGTGGATGCGTGGACAAACGCGCCTACTGGCACCGATCCCTCACCGCCGCCATCAGCGCGCGAGCGCTGGCCGAACTATCGAACGCCGGAGACTCCGGCCGTTTTTTTCTTGCCGCTCTCTTGCAGGACATCGGTATGCTGGTATTGGAACAGACCGATCCAGAAGAGTATGCCCGTTTGCTCGACGCAGCGACCAGTCACGGTGAGCTGGCGCGGTTGGAAATAGATGCTTTCGGCTTCGATCATGCTCATCTGGGCGCCCGTCTTCTGGAGCAATGGAACCTACCTCACCCCATCTGTCAGGCTGTCGAAACCAGCCATCATTTTTGTTTGGGCAAAGAAGAGTCGCCGCAGTCGCTGCTGGAAGGCTGTGTGGCGCTTTCAGCGCCTCTCGCCGATTATTGGCTCGGCCGGCGCTCCGGAGAAGAAGAGGCGCTTTTGGAGTTTGCACATTGGGCGCATCAAAATCTGCATATCGATGCGCGTGGATTCGATGCTGTCATGAACAGGATCGCTGCACTGTTGCCTGAATATGCCCGCTTGTTCGAGGTCGATTTGCCCGATGCACAAGAAGCAGCGCGATTACTGGCCGAAGCGCGCGATCTTCTCATGTTGCGCAATCTCAAGGCCCTGCAGGAAGCGCGTGAATTCAAGGCGCGCAACGAATTTCTCGAGGCCAATAACCGCGAGCTGCAACGCCAATCCAAAACCGATCCCCTGACCGGCTTGTATAACCGCCGTCATTTGATGGAAGAAGCGCAATCCGAGTTTCAAGCGGCTCAAAAGGAAGGCTGGCCGTTGACGGTGGCTTTTTTGGATATTGACTATTTCAAGCGCGTCAACGATACCTACGGTCATGAGGCTGGTGATGTCATTCTGCGGGAACTCGCCCTGCTTCTTAACCAACAGTTGCGCTACAGCGATGTGATGGCCCGCTATGGTGGTGAGGAATTCGTGGTGTTGCTGCTAGGCACGCGGGAGGTGGAAGCCTACGGCCTGATGGAGCGCTTGCGGAAAGCGGTCGAGGCTTCGGTCTTTTCCTATGGTGACCAAGAGATCAAGGTCACGATTTCCAGTGGCCTTGCCAGCATGCTCGACGGAGCGGAAGATCATTTTGACACGGTCGAGGCGCTGCTGCGCGCTGCCGACCGCGCTCTGTATGTGGCCAAGCGCGAAGGCCGCAATCGCACCGTGATCTACGGCAAGTCGAACTAAGGCCAATGTTTCATCCCGAGGACACGATGATCGTGCCGGGATGGGTTCTCTCGAGTCGCTGCTAGAGACGGGAGGCGATATCTCTTGAGGGTTCCTAGATTTTGGCGCGCTCGTATTGGTGGGGCCACTCGATTTCCGTCCCCAGGGCGTGGGCGGCATGCAGAGGCCAATACGGGTTTCGCAACAGTTCTCGCCCGAGGAACACCGCATCGGCCTGTTCTGCCACCAGAGTTTGTTCTGCCTGGGCCGGAGTAGTGATCAGACCCACCGCCGCAGTGGGAATTTCGGATCGCTCGCGGACCGCCTCGGCAAAAGGGACCTGAAAGCCGGGGGCGGCGGGGATTTTGGCATCGGGCGTTAACCCGCCGCTGGAACAATCGATGAGATCGATGCCCAGCGCTTTGAGACGTTCTGCGAAAAGGATGGACTGCGGAAGATCCCAGCCGCCGTCCACCCAGTCCGTGGCCGAGATGCGCACGAACACCGGCCACTCCTTGGGCCAGATTTCGCGCACCGCGTGGGCGACCTGCAAGGGCAGGCGCATCCGGTTTTCCAGGCTTCCGCCCCAGCGATCCTGCCGTTGGTTGGAAAGCGGAGAAAGGAAACTGTGCAGCAAATAGCCATGGGCGGCGTGAATTTCCACTACCTCGAAACCAGCGCTTAAAGCGCGTCTTGCCGCTTCGACAAACTGTTGGATGACCGTTTCTACCCCCTCTTCGTCCAGTACGGCGGGTATGGGGTGAGATGGGGAAAAACGCACTGGACTGGGCCCCATCGGCGTCCATCCGCCTTTATCCGTACCGATAGTCCCGCCTCCCTCCCATGGGGGCGTGGTCGATGCCTTGCGTCCGGCGTGGGCCAGCTGAATGGCCGGCGCGGCGCCCTGGGCGCGAATGAATGCGGCGATAGGCGCAAGAGCCTCGGCTTGGGCATCGTTCCAGAGACCGAGATCGGCGGGGCTGATGCGTCCTTCAGGGCTGACGGCAGTCGCTTCACTCATCACCAGACCCGCGCCGCCCACGGCGCGGCTGCCGAGATGGACGAGATGCCAGTCGCTGGCCATGCCTTCCGGACTGCTGTATTGGCACATGGGGGAGACGAATACGCGATTGGGAAATGTCAGATCGCGAAGACGCAAAGGGGAGAATAATTTGCTGGCGTGCATCGGTGGCTCCATTCTCCGCTGGCAGCGGTTAGAAACTCATCAGCTGATAACCCCGCTCGACCGCACTGACGAGATCGGCGCCGATGGCCTGCATCTGAATTTCCGTGCGCTTGAGCGTTTCTTCTTCGCCTAGTCCACGGGCATTGTAGATACACGCCAAAACGGCGATGCCGCTGGTCAGCAGCTCTTGGAGCAAGGGGCCAAGATTGGGATCGTTCTCGATCTGGCCAGGGACGCGCACGCCGGGTCCGAAGAAGAAAAAGCGGATGTCTTTCAGGCGGTTCTGCTGTTTGGCCACGAGCGCAAAGCGCATGGACATTTCCACCTTTACCGGATCTTTCATGTCTGACAGCAGTACGATAGCAAGTTTTGCCATGGGCTCAGTCTCCTAAGTATTGAGCGAAAAAGTCCAGGGTTCTATGCCAGCCCTGGCTGACGGCATCAGGGTCATAGGAGGGGCGGTCGTCGCAGAAAAACCCATGTCCAGCCCCGGGATAAAGATCCAGAGAATAGCGTTTGTTCGCTCTGCCGAGCGTCTCGACGATACGCGCATGTTCATCCGGTGCGATCGATGGGTCGGCGCTCCCGTACTGCAATAGAAGAGGGGCTTTCATTTCAGGCACCCGATCGAGAAGAGGCTTGCGACCCAGTCTGTCTTGTTGTGGTGCGATGCCTCCGCCATAGAATGCTACTACAGCGCGCAGGCGTTGGTTATGCTCGGCGTTGGCCATGAAGGCATAGCGGCCATCCATGCAAAAACCGAGAACCGCCGGCAAACCGGAAACATGCGGATCGTTTTCCAGGTAGTCAAGAGTTGCTTCTGCCTCACGCATCACCTGGGTATCGTCTAGGGTTTTGAGATGCTCGATGGCGTGTTGTTGATCGGAATAGGGGTGGACGTGGCCGTGATAAATGTTGGGCACAATGGCGGCGAAACCCGCTTCGGCCAGGCGTTCTGCCAGGCGTCTGAAATGCGCGTTGACTCCATACGCCTCGATGAAAACCATCACTGCGAAATGCGGTTTGTCATCTCCCGGATGGGCAAACCACGCATTCTAGTCAGGAGTCACTGAGATCCAGTCCTTTTGTACAGAGCTGTTGGTCGTCATGGCGCGAGTCCTCAAGGTATAAACAGACTGGTTGGAATGTATATCGATCGGAAAAACATTGTCAATAAGCCCGGAGCTTGTGTTTGGCCAATACTGTAATCTCAGCATTGTCAGTTGACGCGCAAGGCCTGCAGATAATCCTTGACGCCGTCCAGACAGCCACGGTAGTCCTCGATGCTGCGTTGATTCTTGCTCAAGCCAGTGCAGCCCTCGATCGCGGAGACGAGAAACAAAGCCGTACGGGCGCAATCGATCTCGGGTCTGATTTCTCCCTTGGTTTGAGCGCGGGCGAGGGCGGTTTCCATCGATTTTCTCCATCTTTTGATCAGGTTCGCGAGCGAATGGCGAAACGCCTCATCCAATGGACTCATTTCCTGTATGAGATTGTTCAGGTCGCAACCCAGGCGAATCGATTCGGCATCGGCATCGGCCTGCTTGCGGGCAATGATTTGCAGCAGCGCATCCACAGGCTTGGCCGCATGTTCCAAAGGCTCGATCCATTCGCGCCTCAAACGTTCACCGATGACCTCTTCGACCACCGCAATCCCCAGCGCCTTCTTGGCGCTGAAGTGATGATACAAGGCGCCCTTACTGAGGCCGGTCTCGCTAAGGATGCGCTCCAGGCTGGCGCCTTGAAAGCCATGCAAATAAATCTCACGGTGAGCAGCCTCCAGCAAGCGCTGGCGTGTCAGCTCAGGGTGGCGAATTTGTCGGGTAGCTTGCATCAACGAGAGTGTAAATTATTTTTCTATGGATTGAATAGATTTAATCACAAGCCGCAGGACCACGTCATCTAACCGTGGCGGGGCGGGCGGTCTGCCCGGAAAAACGCCGTGAATACATCCCTGTAGGCTCGACGGCGGCCTCCTTGCCGCCTGTGTTTTCCGAGCAGACGCTCGCTCCACTTTTCAACGGCTTACGAATTTAAGATGGCAGGGCCCTGTCACAAGCCGGATTGCCAGTCATCTGGCTTCAATGCTTCATCTTGCGGACGCGATGGTCGTGCCAAGCTGAGCACTCCAAAGAAGTGGCGACTGGTCGGAAGAAAAACTCTGACCTGTAACCTGAGTTGCTGCAGGACATTGGCGGGTGGATACACTGCCATTAGACTAACACCAACGGCGGAAGCCACGATGAAGGAGATACGCGAATGAACACGCACGCCAACCGCGAGACATTGATGGCCCTAGTGAATGGGTATACGATCCGAGGGCAGACTGACAAATCTTTCGATTGCCCTCAGGCGATGATGCTGGCCCGCGCCTTCGGTGATTTTCTGGCGCCCGGAGACGGCACGTTGGCCATCGGCCATGACATGCGCGCCTCTTCCGCCCCGCTGGCCGAAGCGGTCAGCCTGGGTTTGCGCTCGGGCGGCCATCATGTCACCCACATCGGCTCCTGTACCACGCCGGCGTTGGAGTGGTACATCGACGAGGAAGAACTCGATGGTGGTATTATGATTACCGCTGGCTGTCTGGCGGCCGAATACAACGGCCTGCGCTTTTACGGTCCGCGCGCCGATCCGGTCCGACCCGAACAGGTGGTCGAGGTGGGATGGATACAGAAACTGGATGCCTTGTTTCAAGCACCCTGCAATTCCACCTTGCGCTACGATCGTCCCTTACCTCACTATGCCGCATGGCTGCGCCAGCCATTGCGCGAAGTGAATGGGCAAGTAAAGCTCGCCATAGATGCCGCAAATGGCGGTGTGGCGGTCGAACTGGAAGAAGTGCTTGCTCATTTTCCCAACATGCTGGTGGAACGCATCGGTTTCTCCCCTGATCCTTCTCTTTCCCGTCGCCCTCTCGATCCTTTGTCGCCGCAGGCGCAGACCGAAACCAGCCAACGAGTCAAGGCGCGCGGATGCGCTCTGGGGGCGGTGCTGGATGTGGACGGCGACCGCCTGGCGGTCATCGACGAGCGCGGTCAGCCGGCCGATCCCTATGCAATCGGCATCTTGTTGGCGGAAGAACGGGCAAAGAGCCGAACGAAACTGCAGGTGCTGCATGCCGAATCGGCACCGGCCTTCGTCGATGCCGCCCTTCACCGGCTTGGGGTGAAGGCGGAAAAGGCGCCGGGGACGGCATTAAGTTTGTGGCACCGGATTCACGACGTCGGCGCGGTGCTGTATTTCGATGATCGTGGCCACTACAGTTACAGCGACTTTCCCGGCAGCGCCAACGCCCTGTTGGCTTTGTTCCGCTTGATCAAGAGTCTGTCCAAAGTGGGCCAGCCTTTGTCCGAACGCGTGGCCGCAGTGCAACAGGCCGATTGAGCATGCCGCGCTCGGGGCCATTTGAACGTCACGCTGTACGTTACGACAACTGGTTCGATCGCCATGCGGCCGCTTATCAGGCGGAATTGCTGGCCTGCCGCGCCTTGTTGCCCTGGGTGGGCCTGGGGCTTTCCATCGGCGTGGGCACGGGGCGGTTCGCCGCGCCTTTGGGCGTGGCCATCGGTCTTGACCCGGCGCGTGCCGTACTGGCCTATGCACAGCGCCGCGGTGTCTTGGTGGTTCAAGGCATCGCTGAGTCATTGCCTTTCGCCGATCATTGTTTCGATTATGCGCTGAGCGTCACCACCTTGTGTTTCGTCGATGATGTCGATGCCATGCTGCGGGAGGCGCGGCGCGTACTCAGGCCCGAAGGCGTGCTCGTGCTTGGCTTCATCGATCGCGACAGCGCGCTGGGGCAACACTATCTCGCCCACCAGCAGGAAAACGTGTTCTATCGCCAGGCGACTTTTTTCTCCGCAAGGGATGTCAAACATCGCCTGCGCGTGAATGGGTTTACCCCTCTTGACTGGATGCAAACCCTGTTTGCCCCCCCTGGAAAGTATCAATAAGATCGAGCCAGCCCGTCGCGGCTATGGCCAAGGCGCTTTCGTCGTTGTCAGGGCGCTGTTGCAAAAGAAGCCGTATCGCTCCTCGGCATGAGCTTCGTGACAGGCGGCGCTCACGGCGGTGAGAGCCGGTTTTCGCTCTCCCTTCCGGCGAGAAAAGCCGCCGCGTTGTGTACGGTGGTCTCGGCGATGGTCTGCAAGGCTTCACGGGTGAAGTAGGCCTGATGCGCGGTCACCAAGACGTTGGGGAAGGTGAGCAGGCGCTCGAACACATCATCCGGAATCACTTCGTCCGACAGGTTGCGGAAATACAGATCACCCTCTTCTTCATACACATCCAGCGCCACGCCGCCGAGATGGCGCGCCTTGAGCGCATCGATGAGCGCCCTGGCATCCACCAGCGCGCCGCGCGAGGTGTTGATGAGCATGGCCCCGTCCTTCATTTGCGACAGCGCTGCCGCGTCGATCAAATGCCGGGTATCCGGAGTCAGCGGCGCATGCAGGCTGAGGATGTCCGTCTCGACCAGCAAGTTCGGCAGGGCGACGTATTCCACACCGAGCGTTTCGAGTTCGGGGTTCCTGACGGGGTCGAAAGCCAGCAGGCGGCAGCCGAAGCCGTGCAGTATTTTCGCCAGAACCGAGCCGATCTTGCCGGTGCCGACGATGCCCACCGTCTTGCCGTGCATGTCGAAGCCGAGCAGGCCGTCGAGCAGGAAATTGCCTTCGCGCACCCGGTGCCAGGCGCGGTGAATCTTGCGGTTGAGAGACAGCATCAGGCCGACGGCGAATTCGGCTACCGAATGAGGCGAGTAACGGGTGACGCGCATCACCGTGAGGCCGAGTCTCGTCGCGGTCGCGAGATCGACGTTGTTGTAGCCGGTGCAGCGCAGCAGGACGAGCTTCACTCCGGCGCCAGCGAGGGCCTCCAGCGTGGGCCGCGCCAGATCGTCGTTGACGAAGGCGCACACGGCCTCATGGCCCTTGGCCAGCACGGCGGTGGCCGGGTTGAGCGGCGCTTCGCAGAACTGCCAGTCCACGGCAGGCGCTTGCTTCGCCTTGGCGGCGGCCTCGAGGAATTCGCGGTCGTAGGGGCGGGTGCTGTAGACGAGTATATTCATGGTTGGCTCTCCAGACAGGTTTCGTCGCGGCTCACTTCAATTTCCCGAAGCAAGGATTGCATTTGATTGTAGCCGAACAATTGCGTACCGGGCTGGGCGGCGGTGCCGCTGCCGCAGGCCAGCCCCAGGCGCAACGCCTCGGCAGGGCTCTCGCCGCGGGCCAGGGCGGCGACGATGCCCGCCAGCATGGAATCGCCCGCGCCCACGGTTGACTTGACTTCGACCTTGGGTGCGGCTGCGTGGTAGCTGTGCTTGTCGTCCACCAACAGCGCCCCTTCGCCGCCCATGGACACGCACACATAGTCGATGCCGCGCGCCTGCAATTCGCACGCGGCGCGGCGCACGTCCTCAAATTCGGGCAGTGGGTGGCCCACGAGTTGCTCCAATTCATAGCGATTGGGCTTGATCAGAAAGGGGTGGGCGTCGATGGCATGGGCCAGCATGGGGCCGGGCGCGTCGATCACCGGATGCGCGGCCTGCAAACGCAGTTCGCGCGCGACATCGGCATAGAAGTCCTGGCCGACACCCGGACAGAGCGATCCGGTCAGCACGGCATAGCCGCTGCCGGCAAGTCCGAGCACTTCGTCCACCAGATCCTGCAAGGCCAGCTTGCTGAGCGGCGGGCCGATGCCGCTGATCTCGAACTGGGCGCGCGGCTCCTGTTGCTGCAAGGTGACATTGATGCGCGTCTCGCCCTCGATACGCTGGCAATGCGGATGATCCAGCTCGTGGGCCACCAGCCGCTCCAGCAATTCGCCGATTTCGCCGGCGACTACGCAGCAGGCATGGGCCGGCACATGCAGGCGTTTGAGTGCGCGCGCGACATTGATGCCATTGCCGCCGGGGTCGTAACGGGTGGCGGTGGCATGGACTTTCTGATCCTCGATAAGATGTGGGATATCATAGCTCACATCCACGCACGGGTTGAGCGTCAGGGTCACGATGGGTGGGAGAGATGGGGATGTCGTCATGGCTGTTATCTCTAGGTTGAAAGCGCATGTGGAAAATTGTGAGCAGAAGCGATTCGGAATAGACTACTAATAGCCCATGGCCTATACACGGCCCATTTCCATGCTGCTGCCCGCCGTATTTGGGCTATATCGGCAAGCAGGGCGGCGGCACTGTAAACACTTGGAAGGAGTCCGATCATGTCAGAACAAGCCCCTGATCTCGTCATCATTCTCATTACCGGAAAGGAAAATCCCAAGCGCCTGCCGTCGGCGTTCTTTCTGGCCTCCACCGCCGCTGCCATGGAGCAGGACGTGGTGATGTATTTCACCGGACCCGCCACCGAGCTGCTCAAGGCCGGTGAGGCGGAAAAGATCTTTCCTCTCGAAGGCGGAAAGAACGTCAAGCAGTTCATGGAACTCGCCCTGGAAAACGGCGTGCGCATGATCGGCTGCCAGCAGTCACTGGATCTCAACGGCATGAGCAAGGACGATCTTGGCATGGATTTGCCCCTGCTCAACCCGAGCAATGCGCTGCCGACATTGGGCGCGGCGGGCAAGGTGCTCACCTGGTAACAAGGTCATTACTCATGGCGCGGCGCACCCCATGCGTGCGCCGCGTTGTTTTTCAATGCTCATCCGCGGCGAGCAGGATCGCGCTGCTGCGACCTTCGCAGCGATAGTTGCCCTTCACCTCGCGAGGCACTGTGGCAGCATCGATCACGGCTGCAGAGGGTTCTTCAAAAGTATCGACAAGCACGCTCCAGCGGCGGGCGCCCTCTCCGGGAAGCGCGAAATCCACTCGTTCGCACCCGGCATTGAACAGTAGGCACAGATCACCGGTGGAGGCCAAGATATAAACGCCCAGGCGGCGGGCGGTAGGCTCATTCCATTCAGGCTGTTCGCCATCGGGAGCGAAGAAGCGTATGTCTTGCTCGCTGTACCAGGCATCCCGCGACAGCACGGGATGCGCCCGTCGCAGAGCGATAAGCGCCTTGACGAAGCGGTGTAGTTCCCGGTTTTTTTCCAATAATGACCAGTCGTACCAGCTGATTTCATTGTCCTGGCACCACGCATTGTTGTTGCCCTGTTGGGTGCGGCGGAATTCATCGCCGCCTAGCATCATGGGCACACCGCGCGAGACCAGCAGGGTCACGAAGAAATTTTTTATCTGCCTGAGACGCAATGCATCCAGGTCTGGATCGTCGCTGGGGCCTTCCACGCCATAATTGTCGCTGTAGTTGGCATTCTCGCCATCCTGGTTGTTTTCACCATTGGCTTCGTTGTGCTTGTGCGCATAACTGACCAGATCGTTGAGGGTGAAACCATCGTGGCAGGTGACGAAATTGATGCTCGACGACGGGCTCTTTCCCGTTGGGCGGTACAGATCCGAGCTGCCGCAAAGGCGGGTGGCGAAGTCACCCATCAGGCCGTCGTCGCCGCGCCAGAAACGGCGTATATCGTCGCGAAAGCGGCCGTTCCATTCGGCCCAGCGGGTATTGGAAAAGCGCCCCACCTGATAGGCGCCCGCGGCGTCCCAGGCCTCGGCGATTAGTTTGGTGCCGCGCAGCACCGGATCGGCGGCAATGCGTGCTGGCAGGGGCGCATCCTCGGGCAAGGTGCCTTCCTGACTGCGCGCCAGTACCGAGGCCAGATCGAAGCGGAATCCGTCCACCCGCAGCTCGCACACCCAATGCCGCAGCGCTTCGATGATGAAGTCCTGCACGGCAGGATGGCTGGCGTTGATGCTGTTGCCAGTGCCGGAAAAATTGCGATAGTGTTCGCGCTCGGGCTCGAGCAGGTAGTACACGGTGTTGTCCAGCCCACGCAGGTGCAAGGTGGGGCCAGACTCATCGCTTTCTGCGCTGTGATTGAATACCACGTCGAGAATGATCTCGATGCCGTGGCCGTGAGCCGCCTCCACCAGTTCCCGGAAAGCCTCTATGGGGTCATCGTCGCAGGCATAGTTCGCCTTGGGCGCGAACCAGGCGACGGGGTCGTAGCCCCAATAGTTGCGCAGATGCTCGCCGGTTTCGGGATGGCGCACCTGCGTGCCCCATTCATTGAACTCGAACACGGGCAGCAGCTCGATCGCGGTCACTCCCAGGTCGGCCAGGTAGGGCAGCTTTTCGATCACGCCGCGGTAGGTGCCAGGATGGTCCACCCCGGAGGAAGGATGAATGGTCAGGCCGCGCACATGGGTTTCGTAGATTACCGTTTCGTTCCAGGGTCGGCGGGGAAACGGCGCCACTTTCCTTGGCGTGCGACGGGCGGCGACTATGGATTTGGCCATTTGCCCAGCATCGTCCCTGGAGTCCGGGCGTCCTGTGTCCCGCCCTTCGGCATCCACTTCATAACCGTGGGCGGGTTCGAAATCCCAACGCGGCGGCGAAACCACCCAGCGGGCGCAGGGATCAAGCAGCAGTTTGTGGCGATTGAAACGCAACCCCTCTTCAGGGCGGTAGGGACCGTCGGCGCGAAAACCGTAAAGTTGCCCCGCCTTAAGGCCTGGAATCCAGATATGCCAAACGTCGCCGGTGCGATGCTGGGCGGGATCGAGTTCGTATGCCTTGCTTGGGTGAGCGTCCTCGACATGGTCATAGAGCTCCACCCACATACGCTCGGCGTGTCGGCTGTAAACGGCGAAGTTGACGCCGGTTTCTTCCACCTGTGCACCGAGTGGATAAGGGAAGCCGGCGTGTGGTGTGTCAGTGTTGTTCATATCAATATCTCTCGCACGATATAGGCGACTAGAAACAGGCCCATGAGGGCGACCGCGCCACCCAGGGCGAGGTTGAGCCAGGTGCCGCTGTAGATCAAATGATCCTCGCTGTCGATCAGGCGGCGGTTGCGGATGAAGTTCCAGGTGGACAGGGCCACCAGGATCAGGCCGGTGAGTATCATCACCAGGCCGGCGCCTTCGGCACGCAAGCCGGGGGATTTGATGTGCACCGAGGTGGCGAGACTGATGTAGCGCAGGAAAAGATCGAATTTTTCGATCACGAAACCGAACGCCATCAGCGCGATGGCGGTACGTATCCACGCGAGATAGGTTCGCTCGTTGGCGGCGTGGTCACGGAAATTTTCGATCATTCGCGGGGTTCATCGTCAGCAGCAGGAGCGGCGGCGGGTATGGCCAACAAGGGCAGAGTCAGGCCGTGGAGCAGAGATTCGGTGGTACTTCCGGAGAGCCAGCGTGACAAGCCGTGGTGCCCATGCGTGCCGAGCACCAGCAGGTCAGCACCCCAGCGCATCGCTGCCTCCCGGATGTGTTGGGCCACTTGGCCATCCGGCGCTTCGATGAGTTCGTACTCCGGCTCAAGACCGGCTTTTTTGGTCAGATTGACTGCTTCGTCCAGCACATGCTCGGCGCCGCTCTTCAGGTTGGCGTCCAGGGTTTGGGGATCGATCCAGCCGAGTTCGGCGCCGCCAAAGGCTTCGCTGGCTTCGTCGACCACAGTGATGATTTTGAGGGCCGCGCTTTGATCCAGCGCAAGGTCGATAGCCGCGCGCAGGCCGGCGTGCGCGGCCAGACTGTCGTCGATGGGAACGAGGATGCGTTGGTAAATGCTCATATGTGTGTCCTTCCTGTCATTCGCTCATGGATAGGTGCCGTGTGGACGGTGGTCCACGTCGTGATGCAGGGGGCGGCCCGCAATCTCATGCAGGCCCAGCAAGAACAGCAGCGCGGCGAAGATCCAGCGCAGCATTTTCTCCGGCATGTGTACCGCGAGCAGACCACCGATCACAGTGCCGATGATGATGCCAATCGCCAGCCAGGGCAAGGCCCGCCACCGCACCGTGCCTTCCCGCCAGTCTTCGGCCACCCCGCTGGCGATCGCCGGCAGGCGGGAGACCAGAGAGGATCCCTGCGCCAGTTGTTGTGGCATGTTCATCCCCATCACGAACAAGGGTGCCAGCACCGGTCCGCCGCTGATGCCAACTACGCCGGCGATGATTCCCGCCACTATACCCACAAGAATCAGCCAGGGAACCGGCCAAGCCGAGGCAAAACCGGCATGTGCCGAATGTTTGAAGATCAGCGCGGCAGCGCCCAGCAGCACGATGACGCCGAAAAACCGCCGTAAGCTGAGCTGCGGCCAGCCGGCGCTCAAGCGCGCCGCGATAGGCGCGCAGATCATCGCGGGAATGCCCGTCCACAGCACGGTATCCCAGTTTACGCTGCCATGCAGTCCATAGGTAAGCGCACCGGTAATGGCGGTGAAAAACGCCGCCGCCATGGCGGTGCCGCGCGCTTCGAGCTGGCTCATGCCCACCCATTCGGTGAGCAGCGGGATCAAGAGCGTGCCGCCGCCCAGGCTGGCCAGCCCGCCGCCGAAACCGGTGATCAATCCGCTCACCAGGAGCCGCGGCGCGCGTTTCACAGGGTGATTTCCGCATCTTTTTCCGGCATGCTCACTTCGGTGTCATGCAGGTGTTGGGCGAAGCTGCGCATGGCCTTTTCCTCGCCATGCACGAGAATGGTCTTCGCCGGCGAAAGGGCCTGATGCCAGGCGAGCAGTTCATTGCGATCGGCATGGGCGGAAAAGCCGTTGATGGTATAGAGACGGGCGCGCACGGGAATTTGGTCACCGAACAGTTTCACCGTCTTCGCGCCGTCGATGATAATCCGCGCCAGCGTGCCGGGGGCCGCATAACCCACGAAAATTACACTGGAATCATTGCGCCACAGATTATGCCGCAGGTGATGGCGCACCCGTCCGCCGGTACACATGCCGGAGCCCGCCATGATCACCGCGCCTCCGGCGAGCTGGTTGAGGGCGATGGAATCCGCAGTTTGGCGAGTGAACTTCAAGCCGGGGAGAGCGAATGGATCCTTGCCGCCATCGAACAGGGCGAGAGTCTCGGCGTCGTAACATTCGGGATGATGGCGAAAGATTTCTGTGGCCGAGATCGCCATGGGAGAATCGAGGAACACCGGCAGGTGCCGGGGCAAGATCTTTTTTTCCACGCCTTCGCGCAGGTAAAAAAGAATTTCCTGGGCGCGTTCCAGCGCGAAGGTGGGGATGATGACATTGCCGCCGCGTTCAAGAGTGTCGTTGACGGCGCCATAGAGTTCATCTATTGAGGGCCCCAATGGTTTATGAAGGCGATCGCCATAGGTGGTTTCCATTACCACCGCATCGGCGCGCGGCGGGATCTGAGGATCGCGCAGAATGGGGCGCCCGCTGTTGCCCAGGTCTCCCGAGAAGATCACTGAAGCGCCATCTTTTTCTTCGATGCGGATGCTGGCCGAGCCGAGGATGTGGCCGGCGTCATGGAAAGTGGCCGTAAGGCCCGGAGAAAGTTCCAGGGTTTTGCCATATTCCGCACTGCGACCAAAATAGTCCATCGCATTGAGGGCGTCCAGAGTAGTATACAGCGGTTCGCGCGGCGTCTTGCCATGACGTAGGGCGTGGCGCAAGTGACGTTCGTTTTCCTCTTCCTGTAGGTGCGCGGAATCCAGCATGACCACGCGGGCTAGTTCGCGGGTGGCTGAGGTGGTGATGATTTCCCCACTGAAGTCGCGTTTGACCAGAAGCGGAATACGGCCACAATGGTCGAGGTGGGCGTGAGTCAAAAGCAGGATATCGATGGTCTTGGGATCAAAACCGAAGTCTTCGCTATTTTCTTCGTCGAGTTCGCGGCCGCCCTGATACATGCCGCAGTCGATGAGAATGCGTTTGCCTGCGGCTTCGAGAAGGTGGCAAGAACCGGTTACATTGCGGTCGGCGCCGTGGAAGGAAATTTTCATGGTCGTTCTCCTTTTGCAGTTGTGTTGTTTTCAAGGAAGCTTCATTTCTTCAAACCACGCGTGCCGGAAAGTCAACGTCAGCCCTTGAGGTAACCAGAACCACGCCATCTAACTGTGGCGGAGCGGGTGTCTGCCCGGAAAAACGCAGTGAATACATCCCTGTAGGCTCGACGGCGGCCTCCTTGCCGCCGACGTTTTCCGAGCAGACGCCCGCTCTGCTTTTCAACGGCTTAGGAATTAAGATGACAGGGCCCTGTTGAGGTAACCCAGAATGGTTTGCACCAGTCTGGAACCCAAGTCAGGATCGTTGAAATAGGCATGAGCATGTAAGGCCGAGGCTTGTACCCGCACGTCCACGGGAAAGGGCAGTTTCTTGACGATTGCGGCGCAGGCGGCGGTATAATCTTCCTGTTCGCCATACCACAGCAGGGCGTCGCGGGCCTTGTCTTTCAGGCAATCATAGCCGCTCGGCGGCTCCCAGGCCGGTGATAGCAGCACCAGATGAGCGATGGGGCGTTCGAGCAGACACAGGCCGGTGAGCAGGGTCGGGCCGGCCATGCTGGCACCAAGCGCCGAGACCCGTTCACAGCGGCCTTGCGCGTATGCGAGAACGGCGGCCGCGTCGATGGCGTATTGATCCGCGCCCGCCGATCCTGCGGTGGAACGACCATATCCCCTGAAATTGGGCGCATAGACGGAAAAGCCTGCGCCAAGCAGATCATCCACGAAGCCGTCCCACACATTTTTGTCGAAGCGTTTGCCATGAAACAGGCAAACGGCATGTGGCCCGCCATGGAAGACATCGGTTTCGATCCGGCCACCGTCGGCGGTGTCGATGAATATCGTGGCGGCTTCGTTCATCGGCTTGCTCCTTTTTCTTTCGCGAGTGGCGTTCCGTTGCGCTCATGCCACAAGAGGATGCCTTCCCAGGCTTCTTGCGCGGTTTCTGCGTACCAGAACAGATCGCAGTCTTCCTCGTCTATACTCCCGGCCTCGGCGAGGAAATCTGCGTCGAACACGCCGCGCCAGTACGCCTCGCCGATTAGCACCACCGGAATGGGTGCCGTCTTGCGGGTCTGGATGAGGGTGAGCGCGCCGAACAACTCATCCAGGGTGCCGAATCCCCCCGGCAAGGCAACAAGCCCTACAGCGCGTTTCATGAAATGCAGCTTGCGCATGGCGAAGTAGTGGAACTGCATGCATAGCCCGGGGGTGAGATAGGGATTGGGATACTGCTCGCGCGGCAGTTTGATGTTCAGGCCGATGGTGGGAGCGCCCGCATCGAAAGCGCCGCGATTGGCCGCTTCCATGGCGCCCGGGCCGCCGCCGGTCATCAGCGCCAGGCCGGGAATATTAGCGTCGCCGACGAGACGGCCGAATTCGCGGCCGACCTCGTAATAACGCGACAGTTCCATGCGCCTTTCGGCCAGGCGCAGGGCCTTGAGCCGAAGCGGGTCGCCGGGATGGTCGGCGGCATCGCGCTTCGCCGCTTCCAGCTCGCGCCGCGCGGTGTCCGGCTCGCGCAGGCGGGTGCTGCCGAATACCACGATGGTGCGTTCTATGCCGGCCTGAGCGAGGAGGGTTTCGGCCTTGAAGTAGTCGAGCTGCAGGCGCACGCCACGGGTTTCGTCGCGGTGCAAAAACTCTACGTCGCGATCAGCCACTTCGTAGCTGGGATGTTGCATGATCGCGGCCAGGCGCGCTTCGACCTCGCTTTCCTCCGCTGCCGGCTTGGGATGCTCCCAGGGCAGGGGTTGGTGCCGCCGCAGGGGATGCGGCGGCTGAGGGACTTTGGGTGTGCGGCTCATGCGCTATGCCCCTTGCCGCGCGGCGCTCGGCCCAGACGTTTCTCTACTTCAAGCACATGCTGGGTGGTGGCGATCACCGTATCGGGATTGAGACTCATCGAATCGATGCCGAGCTCGACCAGATATTCGGCCATTTCCGGGTAATCCGATGGCGCCTGTCCGCACAGGCCGGAATGGATGTGATTGCGTTTGCAGCCCTCCACCGCCAGCCGGATCATTTCCTTCACGCCATCGTCACGCTCGTCGTAGTCGAAGGCGACGATTTCACTGTCGCGGTCCACGCCCAGGGTGAGCTGGGTGAGGTCGTTTGAGCCGATGGAGAAACCGTCGAAGCGCTTGGCGAACTCATCGATGAGGATGACGTTGTTCGGAATCTCGCACATGGCATAGACCTTGAGGTCATTCTTGCCGCGTTCAAGACCGAATTCGGCCATCTTGGCGAGCACGTCATCGGCCTCTCTGACGCGGCGCACAAAGGGAAGCATGAGAATGACGTTGGACAGTCCCATTTCCTCGCGTACCCGTTTCATCGCCAGGCACTCCAGACGGAAGCCTTCGGCATACGCGGGATGGGCGTAGCGGGATGCGCCGCGGAAGCCGATCATCGGATTGTCTTCCTGGGGCTCGAAATCGGTGCCGCCGACCAGGCTGGCGTATTCGTTGGACTTGAAGTCGGACATGCGCACCACCACGGGCTTGGGCCAGAAGGCGGCGGCGATGGTGCCTATACCTTCTGAAAGGCGCTGCACGAAGAAGGACTCGCCGTCCTCATAGCCGCAAAGGATCTGGTCGATGATTTTTCGGGCCTTGGCATCGCTGACCTTGTCGGGATGCAGCAATGCCAGTGGATGTGCCTTGATGTATTCATTGATGATGAACTCCATGCGCGCCAGGCCGATACCGTCATTGGGCAGAAAGGAGGTTTTGAAGGCCATTTCCGGATTTCCCAGATTGATCATCACTTCGGTGGCCGGCCTCGGCAGGTTCTCCACGTCTGTCTTCTCCACATGGAAAGGCACTTCGCCGCGATACACCTTGCCGGTGTCGCCTTCGGCGCAGGACACGGTGACTTTCTCGCCGCTGGGAACCGTAGTGGTGGCGTCGTCGGCGCCCACTACGGCCGGTATGCCCAGCTCGCGGGCGATGATGGCGGCGTGGCAGGTGCGTCCACCGCGGTTGGTGACGATGGCCGAGGCGATTTTCATCACCGGCTCCCAGTCGGGCGTAGTGGTGTCGGCGACCAGCACCTCGCCGGCTTTGAACTCGGGCAGGTGGGCGACATCGGGGATGACATGCGCCGTGCCGGCAGCGATCTTTTCGCCCACAGAGCGGCCGGTGGCGAGCACTTCGCCGCTGCCGTCCAGCACATAGCGTTCGAGTTGTGTGGGCCGACGTTGCGAGGCCACCGTCTCCGGGCGGGCCTGCACGATGTAGATCTTGCCGTCCACACCGTCCTTGGCCCATTCCATGTCCATGGGGCGGCCGTAGTGATTTTCGATCTTGATCGCGTAATCGGCCAGCTCCAGCACGTCGGCGTCGCTGATGCAGAAACGGATGCGGTCTTTTTCTGGGGTGGGAATATTGCGCGTGGTATGCCGCGTCTCGCCCTCGACGTAAACCATCTTGATGGCTTTTTCGCCGAGCGCGCGGCGCAGCACCGCGCGGTGACCGGCGGTGAAAGTGGGTTTGTGCACATAGAATTCATCGGGATCGACGGCACCCTGGACCACATTCTCTCCGAGGCCGTAGGAAGCGGTGATGAACACCACGTCGCGAAAGCCCGATTCGGTGTCCAGTGAGAACATCACGCCGGAGGCGGCCAGATCGGAGCGCACCATCTTCATGATACCCACCGACAGCGCCACCTTGAAGTGATCGAAACCCTGATCGACGCGGTAGTGGATGGCACGGTCGGTGAACAGGCTGGCGAAGTCGCGGCGCACGGCGTCGAGCAGGCTCTCATCGCCCTTGATGTTGAGATAGGTGTCCTGCTGGCCGGCAAAACTGGCCGTCGGCAGGTCTTCGGCGGTGGCCGAGCTGCGCACCGCCAGACTCACATCCTCGCCGTATTCTTCCTGCAGCTTGCGGTAGCCCGCAATGATTTCGGCGGCCAGATCTTCCGGCAGGCCGGCGCCATAGACGATTTCCCGCGCCTGTTTGCCGCGGCGGGCGAGATCCTTGACGTCATTGGGATCGAGGTCATCCAGGGCGGCATGCAGGGCGTCCCAGGCGCCGGCCGCATCCATCATGTAGCGGTAGGCGTCGGCGGTGATGGCGAAGCCGTGCGGAATGCGTACGCCCTGTTCGGTCAGTTTGCGGTACATCTCTCCCAGCGAGGCGTTCTTGCCGCCCACCAGCGGCACGTCCTCGATGCCCAGATCTTCGAAAAAACGGATGTATTTGAAGTCACTCATGGCGATTCTCCTCTGTGATGTGGCGTAATAATGACTGCCGGGCGCCGAGCGCCTGCCAGGTATCCCAAAGCGTGGCCAGCGCGCCATGACGCGCGCCGAAACCACCCGATGGGTGTTGCAACAAGCTGATTTGCGCGGCGATGGCCGCCGGATGGCGCAGCGGCAGGCTCAGAACTTCGGCGGTGATCAGTCCGCCATTCAAGGCGGTGGCGGAGGTTGCGGCCGCTGACGGCGCCAGCCGCAGACCCAATTGTGGGTCTTCACACTGTCGCCACCACTGCGCAATCCGCTCGTGGTCTATGCGCAAATCAGCCAGTCGCGCGAGCCGCAAAGCGATGCCGGTGGTTTCGAGATCGGGACCGGGACGGGCCCACACGCCTTCAGGCATGGCGGCCGCGTCGAGCCGTTGTTGCAGCGCGGGTCGCGCTTCTTCAAGCAATTCCGGCGCATGTAGGCGACACAGGCGGGCCAGGCGCAAGCCGTCCACGAGCGTGCCGCCCCAGTGGCGACTGTCCGCTGCCTGCGGCTTCCTGGTCATGCGTTTTAGTAAGCGGTCGAGCCAGCGGCGTGGATCGCGCCGGGGAACGTGCCTAAGCAGGCGCAAGCCCTCGCAGGCGGCCCAGCCAATGGTTAGGGTGGGCCATCCGCCATCGTCGGATTGAAGATTCAGCAGCCAGTTGACATGCCGCTGGGAATCGGGAGGAGAAACATCGAGCAGGCGCAGAGCCGCAAGGGCGGCAAAGGTATCCGGCGCGCTCGGTTCATCCACGCCCCATTCGGGCGTGCGATAGAAGGAAAACCCCCCTTGTGCGCATGCCCGGCCAAGGATGTAATCGCGTGCGCGTTCGAAATCGATGGCAAGCGGCAGGGAAAACTCGGTCTGGCTCATGGGCAGGAAGCGAATATTCATTGCAGCGTCTCCTTGGTATAGCGGTCCTTGGCTGGCCATGCGTCAGCGATCAAGGAAGACAAGGGTGTTTGCTGGCGCGTCAACTGGCTGAGAAGCTTCATCAGCGCCAGCAGGCCATCCGCGTTGCCCGGGGAATCGCTGAAGCCATAATGTCCACGGCTGTCGAAGTAGAGAGCCGGCGCGCCTGGGTGCAGGTCTTTCCAGACGCCACACCGATCAGTGGTCAAGGTTCGCGCCTCGATGCCCTTGCGGTGCAGGAAATCGTCTATGTCGGCAGGCGCCGCCTGTGCGTCGTGGATCACGCGAAGATCGGCGTGTTCCCTGGACAAAATGTCGGCCAGAAACATGCCCAGGGCATAGGGGTCTATGGCGCGGCCTCTTTCGTCGAGCACGGCGAGGCGGTCGCCGTCCATGTCGAGTACGGCCCCCAGCTCGCCGCCGTGGGCGATGACGCAGTTGTAGACATCGCCCTGTGCCTTGGGAGCGAGCGGATCGGGGTCGCGCCGCGACAGCAGCGGGTCGGGGTTAAAGCCGATGCGCCACAGGCGCAGTTGCTGGAAATGCGCGCTGACTGCCTCGATCACGGCGCCTGCCATGCCGTTGCCGGCATCGAGACAGAGTTTGCACGGACGGGAAAGATGCAGGTGCTGGCGCAGCCAGGCGGCATAGTCGTTCAAGGTGTCGTCATAACGCAGCACCGGGTTGCAGGGTTTGCTTAACAATTCGTCCAGCTGCTGGAGGCGAACGGATGCGATCACCTCGGCGGCGGGCAACGGCTGGCCGCTGCGCCGATAAAACCGCAGGCCGTTATAGGGCGCAAGCGCGCTTCCTCCGGTAATCATGAGGCCACCGTCCAGGCCTTCATTGGCAATGTACCACTCCAGCTCCGGGGTGGTGCAGGCACCGATATGGATCACGTGGTGTCCGCCCGAGCGCAAGCCCAGGCTGGCCGCCTCGGCCAGCGAGGGAGAGCTTTCTCGGACATCGTGGCCGATGCAGAATTCGCCGTCTCCGGCCTTAACGAGATCCCCAAAGGCGCGCGCCAGCACGATGGATGGCCTGGCGGCAACGCAGGGCTTCGCCGACACGGCCACGGACAATGTGGCCCTGAATCAGGGATGTCAGTGACAGCGGGCCCGCATACCTCATGATTCATCTCCTCTTGCCTCCCATTTTTTACGCATGTGCCTGGTCCGGACGTTGATCGAGAGGCGGCCTTAACGGCCACCTCTCGAACCCGGACGCAGATAACCGAGGGCCCGGTGCAACAGACCTTTCGCGGCGGCTTCTTCCTGATGCACGCGCATCACCGCCGGTTGTAACGAAGCGTTCACCGTGCGCAGGAAGCGGCTTTGATGTACGGCCTTGCTGTCCATCAAGCGGTGCATGCCGAGCTTGCCGAAGTCGGCGCAGATCATCCAGATGAGGTTGTATGCCCACACCAGGCCGATCACTTCCCATGGAATGGCGGGCATCAGCCAGCCGAAGCCGGCCATGGCCACGCCCACCAGCTGGGTGCCGAGGATCGCCATCCACAGCGGCTTGGCAGGATAGGGCGGGCGCCAGAACGGGCCGCGCACGCGGGTCAGGAACAGCATCAGATGGCCTCCGGCGATGAGCTGGAGGAACATCACTGTTTGCGCTTGATCAACAGGCAGCTGGTACCAGAAGCGGGCCAGCAGGTAGAGCACGAAGGTGCCGCCGAAGGCGAAAAAGCCCATCACGGAAGAAACGCCGAGCACGCGGCCCATTTCCCAGTGCACCGGATTTTTTTGGAGCTCGGTGTTGTCCCAGGCGATGGTCATGATGGGAATGTCATCCAGCAGTGACAGCAGCACCACCATAATCGCGGTCAGTGGATAATTATTGAAGATGAGCATGGTGACGACGACGAAAAACAGGATGTCCAGCGTCATGGCGATGCGGTACACGGTGTAGCTCATCATTCGCTCGAAGATGCGGCGTGCTTCTTCCACCGCGCGGACGATGACGCCAAGGCCGGGCGCAGTGAGGATCAGAGACGCCGCCGCGCGGGCGGCGTCGGTGGCGCCGGAGACCGCGATGCCGACATCGGCCTGTTTGAGGGCGGGCGCGTCGTTCACGCCGTCGCCGGTCATGGCCACCAGATGGCCTTTTTCCTGCAACGCCTTGACGATGGCGTATTTGTGTTCCGGAAACACCTGGGCGAAGCCGTCGGCCTTTTCGATGCGCTCGGCGGCGTCGGAGGCCAGATGCCCTTCCTTGGCCGCCTGGCCGATCAGCTCGTCGGCGGGCTGGATGTTCTTTCCAAGCCCCAGTTGTCCGGCGATTTCGCGCGCGATGGCGACGTTGTCTCCGGTTACCATTTTCACCTTGATGCCGTGCGCCATGGCCTCGGCGATGGTCTGGCGTGAATCTTCGCGCGGTGGATCAAACAGCGGCAGGATGCCGAGGAAGGTCCAGGTCTTGCCGTCGTCGTCGGAGCGGGCCACGCCCAGGGTGCGGTAGCCGCGGGCGGCGGCGTCTTCCACCACTTTCTCGGCCTTGGCTTTTTCATCGCCGGAAAGCCCGGCCATGTCCATAATCACCTGCGGCGCGCCCTTGGTGACGCGGAAGGTTTTGCCGTCGGCCGTCTTGATGGTGGCTTCGGTGCGTTTGGAAACGGGGTCGAAAGGCACGAACTTGACTTGCTCAAAACCGGCAAGTTGCTGTTCGCGGTTTTGCAGGCCGTTCAGCACGGCGGTGTCGATGGCGTCGGCGTCCTCTTCCTTGGAAGCCAGAGAAGCGGCGAGGATGACTTCCTGCGCATCCTTGGCATTGAACACGGCCGTTTCGCCCAGGGTGAGCTTGTTCTGGGTCAGGGTGCCGGTCTTGTCGGAGCACAGGATGTCCACGCCGGCCATTTCCTCGATGGAGGTCAGCTTGGAGACGATGGCCTTCATTTTCGATAGCGCCAGCGCGCCCAGCGCCATAGTCACCGACAGCACCGCCGGCATCGCCACCGGGATGGAGGCGACCACCACCACCAGTACGAAGGCTAACAGCTCGAGGAAAGTCAGGCCGCGGCTGAGCTCGACCACGATCAGGATGATCGACAGCACGATGGCCAGAAAGATCAGAAAGTTACCGATGGAAATCACCGCTTTCTGGAAATGCGACACTGGCGCGGCGTGTTCCACCAGGCTGGCGGTGCGGCCGAAGAAGGTGTTGCCGCCCGTGGCATAGACTACGGCCACCATCTCGCCCTGTTTGGCGATGGTGCCCGAATAGGCGACATCACCGACTTTCTTGCTCACCGGCAGCGATTCGCCGGTGAGCGCCGATTGGTCCACCGAGAGGTAATCGCCTTCGATCAGCTTGACGTCGGCGGGCAGAATGTCGCCCAGCCGCACGCGGATGACATCGCCGGGAACCAGCTGCGCGGCGTCGATTTCCTGCCACTGGCCGTCACGCAGCACGCGCGCCTTGAGCGCGAGTTGCTGCTTGAGCGCCTTGAGTGCATCCTGAGCGCCTTTTTCTTCCCAAAAGCCGATGCCGCCGTTGATCACCAGCATGGCGAAGATGACGCCGAAGCTCTTCCAGTCACTGTTCACTGCCGAGAGGATGGCAGCGATCTCGATCATCCACGGAATGGGCCCCCAGAAATAGGAAAGCAGTTTGCGCCACAGGGGGACTTCTTCTTCTTCCAGAGCATTTGGTCCGTACTTGGACAGGCGCTGGGCGGCCTCGCTGGCACTGAGGCCCTGGGAACTGCTTTGCAGTTTTTTGAAGGTCTCATCGACCGGCAATTTTTCGAACGGATCGATGCTGCCGCCTGTTTGTGCAGGTGATTTAGCCGTTTGATCCGCAGACTTTAGCGGAGCGGGGGTTGGAGTATCGGTTTGTGCCATGACATTCTCCTCAGGGTGCAATCATGCCGTTGTCGAGATAGGTTTCATCATAAAAGAACACCAGCGACGGATCGGGCTGGGCGAGTTCTTCGTCCTTGTCCGCATAATCGAGTCGGGCAAGCAGATCCTTGATGACGTTCAGCCGGGTCAGCTTCTTGTCGTTGGCGCGCACCACGCTCCAGGGCGCGAGCACCGTATGGGTGCGGGCGAACATGGCGTTACGCGCCTGGCTGTAGTCTTCCCAGTGTTTTTGCGCCGCCGCGTCCACCGGGCTCATCTTCCACTGTTTGAGCGGGTCCTTGCGGCGTGCTTCGAGGCGTTTTTTCTGCTCGTGCTTGCTGATGTCCAGGTAATACTTGAACAGAGTGATACCGTCCTTGATCAACATGGCTTCGAAGTCCGGCACGGTCTGCATGAAGGCTTCGTATTCTTCATCGCTGCAAAAGCCCATTACTCTTTCCACGCCGGCGCGGTTGTACCAGCTGCGGTTGAACAGCACCAGCTCCTCGGCGGTGGGTAGATGCGGCACATAGCGCTGGAAATACCAGCTATGGCGGTCGCGGTCGGTGGGTTTGCCCAGCGCTACCACGCGCGTCTCGCGGGGCGAGAGGTGTTCGGTGATGCGCTTGATGGTGCCGTCCTTGCCGCCACTGTCGCGGCCCTCGAAGATCACTACAATGCGCCGGCCCTTCTTGATGATGTGCTTTTGCAGTTTGACCAGTTCGATTTGCAGAGCGCGCAGTTCGCGTTTGTATTTTTCTTTCGGCGGCGATTCAGGGTAGGGGGCGGAGTGCTTTGACTGGATCATGGATTCCGGTCTCCTTGCATTGAGCGGGCAGGTGAATGCGCCCAGTATGAAAGCTTACTCTTTATTGGCGCCTTTAGTGGGCATATCAAAGAAAACAGGTCCATGGCGATTCCTCAAAAACCCTCGGCTTCAGCGGATCGGGGCGAGGCCGAGGCGCGCCGCGCAAGACAGCGGACATTCTCGCAAAGAGGATAACGAATATCCGCCGCCCTTGCTGTCACGGAGGTTACACCTCTCTCGATTGGCGATTTCCGGGAATTTTTCATTTGCCTCGATAGATCGCAAGCGCGGTTTCAAGATCGGCATCGTCGAAATCCAGGGCGCTGATAGCGTTACACAGGCGCACGGCTTCTTCCAACGGGCGCTGATGGATATTGCGGCCGGTGGCGCTGCCTGCAGTACCGCCTACGTGGAGTTGGGCGTGCAGGTTGCGTAAAAATTCCTCGGGCGATGCTTCCCGTCCACCGGCGCAGACCACGCCTGTGCGGCCCGCGGCGCGCACGGCTTCACGTAAAGCCGCCGACCCGTCCGCAGGTTGGTTGACTTTGGCGAAATCTGCACCTAGGCAGGCGACAATACCGCATGCGCCGGCGATCAGATGCGCGTCTTTTTCATTCTTGACGTGCTGGCCGCGCGGATAGGCCCAGATCACGGCGAGCAGACCATGTTGGTGCGCTTCGAACGCCAGGCGGGCGGCCTCGGTGAACATTTCATGCTCGAAGGCGCTGCCGGGATAAATGGTGTAGCCCACGCCCAGAATATTCAGGCCGGCCGTCTTGCGCAGCCGCAGCACTTGTTCGAGGCTATGCCATTGGCGGCTGAGCGGATCCTTGTCGGCGGTGGGAATGAGGTGAGTCTTGGCGTTCATCTTGACCAGGTAGGGCGTTTGCGGGTAGTCCGGCGCATAACGGCTGATCAGGCCCATCTGGGTGGCGAACACGCCGATGCGTGCTTTCGAGGCGATACGGAACAGATGCTCTGGGTCACTGTCTTCTTCGGCCACCTCCGGGCCGATGAAATCGTCGTTGAGGTGCTCGACTTTCTGGTCGCCGGCCATGAGCATGAGCCGGCCACTGCCTTCGGTGGCGCGGTCCAGGTTGGCGAGATAGCGACTGCGTTCATCGGGGGGCACATCGGCGGGTATCGAAAATGTGTGTCTCATGGGTATTTCTCCTTTCATGATTGGGGCCAGAGAATGGGATTTGCTTCAAGAGGCACGTTTGCCTGGGGGTGGCTGGGAACGACACGGACGGTGTAATGCGATGGTGGCCTCGAGGTGGTCACGTGGCTGCAGTAAAGAAAGCCGTTGACGGCACCGGGCAGCGCATGGCCGCGCGCCAGCGGATGGCGTTCGAAAGCAGCCTCCGGGGTGGCCGGATCGGCATAGAGTTCCACCGCCACGTCATCGGGCGGCAATTCGTCCAGATAGATCTGCACCTCAATGTCGAAGCCGTTCTCGGCGGGCATGTCGCGGCGCGCGCCAATACGCAGGGCTGGCCAATGCGCCCGCAGGCGTCCGGCCCACATTTCCAGTTCCTTCGCCTTGGCGGCGTCGTCGGCCAGGCGGGCGCGCAGGTTGCGGGCGGCAGGCAGATAAAAATTCTGCATGTATTCGCGCAGCATTCGATTGGTGGAATAGGCCGGCGTGAGTTTGGCCATGCTGGCGCGCACGCGCGCCAGCCAACGAACCGGAATGCCGCGGGCGTCGCGTTCGTAGAATTCGGGTATCACTTCGCTTTCGAGCAAATGATAGAGCTGATCCGCCTCGGTGGCGTCCCATGCGGGATCGTTGCCGTGTTCGCGGCCGTCACCCAGGGCCCAGCCTACTTCCGGCGCATAGGCTTCGGCCCACCAGCCGTCGAGTTCTGACAGGTTCAGGCCGCCGTTGACAAGCACCTTCATGCCGCTGGTGCCGCTGGCTTCCCAGGGGCGGCGCGGCGTGTTGATCCACAGGTCCACACCCTGCACCAGCTCGGCCGCCACGGCCATGTCGTAATCCTCGATAAAAACCACGCGGCCGGGAGGTACGTCGGGGCGGGCGATGAACTGCGCCCATTCGCGCAGCATTTCCTGGCCTTCCTGGTCGCGGGGGTGGGCCTTGCCGGCGAGAAAAAGCTGTACCGGGCGTTGCCTATCGGAAAGCAGGCGGATCAGTCGCTCCGGTTGCTTTAGTAACAAATTGGGGCGCTTGTAGCCAGTGAATCGCCGCGCGAACCCCAGGGTAAGCGCGTTGGGATCGAACAAGCGGTTGAAAGCCGCGGTCGTGTGCGGGTCTTCGCCGCGCATGGCGCCTTGATACAGGCGGTGTTGACGCACGGCCCCCAGCAAACGTTGCCGCTGACGGGCGCGAAAGCTCCAGAGCGCCTCGTCGCCGACCGCGGAAATGCACGCTTCAATGTGTTTCAGTTCGTCATCCCAGCGCGCCTGACCGCACGCCTTAGTCCACAATGAATCTGCTTCCGCCGAATCCCAGCTCGGTGTGTGCACCCCGTTGGTGACATGGCCCACAGGCACTTCCGCCAGCGGCCAGCGGGGAAACAGGGATGAGAACAGGCGCCGCGAGACGGCGCCGTGCAGGCGCGAAACGCCGTTGACCGCACCGCTGCCACGCAGCGCCAGCCAAGCCATGTTGAACGCTTCATCGCTTTGTCGTGTGTCGGCGCGTCCCAGGGCGAGCAGGGTTTCAAAATCCACCCCCCAGGCTTGGGCGTAAGGGCCGAGATATTGCCGTATGAGCGCGGGCGAAAAGCGGTCGAAGGCGGCGGCCACGGGGGTGTGAGTGGTGAACAGGTTGGCGGCGCGGGTGGCGCGCAGGGCGGTAGGAAAATCCACGTTTTTCTCGCGCATGAGGGACGCCGCCCGCGCCAGCACCACGAAGGCGGCATGGCCTTCGTTGAGATGGCATACGCTGTCTCCCATGTCCAGCGCTTCGAGCAGCCGCCAGCCGCCGATGCCGAGCACGATTTCCTGCTGCAGGCGGGTTTCATCGTCGCCGCCGTAGAGGGTGGCGGTAATTCCCCGGTCGCGCGGATGGTTGCTCAAGCCGTTGGCATCGAGCAGCAGCAGGCGCACTCGCGCCACGGTGGCTTCCCAGCAGCGCAGGCGCAGTGAGCGTCCCGGCAGTTCTATGTTTACATGCAGCCAGTCGCCGCCGGAGTCGCGTAGCGGAAGCACTGGCAGCATGGCCGGGTTATTGTAGGGATAGTAGGCGATCTGATTGCCCTTGGAGTCCATCGCCTGATGGAAGTAGCCCTGCTGGTACAACAGGCCGATGCCGACCATGGGGATGCCAAGATCGCTGGCCGTCTTGAGCACGTCGCCGGCGAGGATGCCCAGGCCGCCCGAATAGATCGGCAAGGCTTCGGATAGTCCGAATTCCATGCTGAAATAGGCCACGCGTTTGAGATCCGCCCGCCCACTCTGTCCGTCGCACCAGGTCGTTTGCGTCAAAACGGCTTCGCGGTGTTGCAATTGCTTTTCGAGTTCGCGCAAGAATTCGGCATCCTTGGCCAGAGCTTCAAGGCGCTTATTGGAAACCGATTCCAGAATCAGCCAGGGATTGCCGGTGCGGTCCCAGAGTTCTGGATCGACTTTGCTCCAAAGGGCGTCGGAGACATGGTTCCAGCTCCAGCGTAAATCGAGCGCGAGATCGGCCAGACCCTGGAGTTCGGCCGGCAGATCACGGCTGTAGTAATGATGCATGTGAGACATGAGTATTTCTCCGGTTGATTTTATGTGTCGCCGCGCTGTGCTTGCCGGCGCAGGTCCTCACGGTGATGGACGACACGCGCCAAGGCCAGCGAGGCCAATCTGGCGGCTTTGGGGTCGGCTCGCGAGGTGAGTACCACCGGCACGCTGGCTCCGAGAACGATGCCGGCGAAACGCGCGCCGGCAAGGTATTCCAGATCCTTGTAGAGGATGTTGCCGGAGACCAGATCCGGCATCAGCAGAATGTCCACGTCGCCGGAGACGGGGCTGCAGATGCCCTTGATTTTCGCGGACTCGGCGGAAATCGCATTGTCGAAAGCCAGCGGACCGTCGACGATGGCGTTTTTGATCTGTCCGCGCTCTGCCATTTTTGCAAGGCAAGCAGCGTCCACGGTGGAAGCGATGGCGGGATTGATTACTTCGATGGCCGACAGCGCCGCGGCCTTAGGGCATTCGATGCCGAGTAGTTGCGCCATCTGTATGGCGTTGATCAGGATTTGCTGCTTGGCGGTCAGATCTGGCGTGATGTTGATGGCCGCGTCGGTGATGAACAGCGGTTTTTGATAGGTGTTTATTTCGGCGATGAAAACGTGGGAAACGCGCGTGGCCCGGCGCAATTCCTTGAGAATGGGATGCAAAAATTCAGCGGTGTGCAGGTGGCCTTTCATCAGCAGCTTGACTCGGCCTTCCTTGACCGCCTGCACCCCCGCCTCGGCCGCGGCGTCGGGTGTGGCCGCTTCGATCAGGGGGTAGCTGCTGCCGAGTTTCTCCTGTAATGGCAATATTTGTTCCTTGCGGCCGATCAGCACAGGTGCGATCAGCCCTTCAAGCGCCGCCTGGTGAGCCGCCTCGATCACATGCCGTTCTCCGGCGTCAACTACGGCGGTGGGCGCGGCAGGCAGGGATTTGGCTTCGGCAATGAGGTCGTCCAGATGCAGAATACGGTCAAACATGTGTTTCCTCCATTAACTCATAGACATGGCGGGCAATCATGGCGTCTTCCTCGGTGTGCAGGACATGTACCGGGCAACGGGACGCGGGCACACTGATGGTCTCGGCGTGCGCCGCGTTGAGTGCCGGGTCGAGTTCTAGCCCTAAGTATTCCAGCCCGCGGCACACGGCCCAGCGCACCGGCGCGGCGTGTTCGCCGATGCCGCCGGTGAATACCAGTCGATCCAGGCCGCCGAGAGCGGCGGCATAGGCGCCGATGGTTTTGCGGACCTGATAGGCGAACACGGCGACGGCAAGGCGTGCGCCTTCGGAATGGCTTTGCAGTAGCAAAGCCATGTCGGAGGTTTCACCGGACAGGCCGAGCAGACCGGCTTCGCGGTTGATGGCGCGGTCGAGGGCGTCGGGGTCCAGCCCTTGCTGGCGCAGCAGATGCAGCAGTACGCCCGGATCCAGGTCGCCGCTGCGCGTGCCCATGGGAATGCCACCGGTGGGAGTCATGCCCATGCTGGTGTCGATGGAGCGGCCGTCGCGCACGGCGGCCAGGCTGGCGCCATTGCCCAGATGCGCAATCACCACCCGCCCGCGAGCCTTCTCACCCAGCCGGCGCACGATGTACTCGTAGGACAGACCATGAAAACCGTAACGGCGAATGCCGCGTTCTCGCCAGCGGCGTGCCAGCGGCAGCGTGCGCGCGACCTCGGGCAGCCCGGCATGGAAGGCGGTGTCGAAGCAAACGACTTGCGGCATGTCGGGCCAGTGTTCGGCAACCGCGCGGATGCCGGCCAGCGCCGGGGGATTGTGCAGCGGCGCGAGCGGGGTGAGCGCTTCCAGCCGGGTTATCAGTTCCGGGGTGATCCGCTCGGGACGCGTATGGTCGCCACCGTGGACCACGCGATGGCCGACGGCATCCACGCGCGTCGGCGCCAGCGCGGCCAGCACCGCTTTCAGTGCGGCGCGGTGATCCGGCAAGGGCTGCGCCGTGACCTGGCCGCCTATCTCGACAACCGCCTCGGGCAGGCCGATTTTCAGCGCCGCGCCGCGCGCCAGACACTGTTCGCTGCCGCGATCGACGCGATATACGGCCAGTTTGAGAGACGACGAGCCCATGTTGACGCACAAGCAATGGAAATCCCGTTTCATGGCAATGCCTCGCTTTGTGCTTGTTCCAGCGTGCGTTCATGCATGCGGATGCGGAAAGCCCAGGTGCTGGCCAGGCCGGCCAGGCTGATGCCGGCCATCATCAGCAGCACCGTGCCCACGCCGGCCTCGGCCTTGATCGCGGGCAGCGCGAACACGCCCAAAGTGGCGCCCGCCTTGGCGGTGGCGGCGGCGAAACCGGCGCCGGTGGCGCGTAACTGGGTGGGGAAAAGTTCCGCCGGCAGGATGTAGGTGGTGCTGTTCGGTCCGGCGTTCATGCTCAGATTGAACAGGATGAAACCGAGGAATACGAGCGGGATGTGCGCCCCGGCGCCGCCGGTCAGTACGGTGGCGAGATAGAGGATGCCCATGCCTATCGACATGCCGAGAAAACCCATCATCTGCATTGGAATACGGCCGAAACGCGGCACCGCCCACAGGCCGAGCAGAAAGCCGAGAAGCAGAAACAGATCGATGAATCCGCTGCCGCCGGCCAGCGATTGGACATGGGCTATCGAATCGCCGGAATCGCCCGTGAAATGCAGAGAAGCCAGCAAAATGGCGGTGAACATGCCGACGCCGTAGGTGGCGATGTCCATCAAAAACCAGGGCACTGTGCTCAGCAAGGTGCGGCGCAGATAGGCGGGGCTGAACAGGAGCAAATAGCCCATGCGGCGCGCCTGCCTGCCTACCTTGGCGACATGGTGGATGGTATTGCCCAGTCGAGCGGCCATCTCTTCCAGCAAGCGGCGATCCAGGGGCACGAAACGTTCGAGCATATGCGCCGCTTCGCGATTTCTGCCGTGTGCCATCAGCCATCGGGGGCTCTCCGGCAAGTGCATTCTGGCGACCAGGAACAGGCCCGCCAGTACCGCTTCACTGGTGAAAAGCAGCCGCCAGGCATCCATCGAAACATCGAGGTGCAACAAGCCGATGGCAATGACGGCCGCCAGCAGCATGCCCACCGATTGGGCGGCGATGGTCGCCACCATCAGGCGACCGCGTGCGCGGTGCGGCATACATTCCGCCACGTAGCTGCTGCTCACGGGAAAGTCCATACCTATGGCGATGCCGACCGTGGCTTGCAGGATGATCAACATCCAGGGGTCCCAGGCGATGGACGACAGGCCGGCGGCGCAAGCGAGCAGGGCCATGTCGAGCAGGAACACGGGTTTGCGACCGAAACGGTCCGCTAGCCGACCGCCTGCGGACGCGCCGAGGATCGCCCCCGCCACCAGCGCCGCGCCCAACAAGCCGGTTTCGAAAGGCGACAAGTGCATGCTCTGGATCAGCAGTGGCATCGCCAGCCCCAGCATAAACACGGATAGGCCGTCGGACAGCGTGCCACCTGTTGACAACAGCCATGCCAGCAGATGCGGGAGGCGCAGCGGCGCATGGTCCAGCATTTCTATGAGAGCGGCATGATCGGGATGAACCGCAGGATTGCCGCCATCCCGAGCTGGCAAGCTCTTCTCGTCTGCGGCAAAGACTGTAGCTGTCACACAGGAAGCCTCAGCGCCGCATCGAGCAGACGGCGCGAATAGCCGAACTCGTTGTCGTACCAGCACTGCACCTTGACCATACGGTCGGCCACTACGCGCGTAGATTGGGCGTGCACGATGCTCGAGCGCGTATCGCTGATGATGTCGCTGGAAACCAGATCATCCTCGCTGTAACCCAGAATGCCAGCCAGCGGACCGGATGCGGCGGCTTCCTTGAAAGCGGCATTGACTGCTTCCACCGTCACCGGCGTTTTCAGAACGGCGCTGACGTCGGTGATTGCACCGTCGATTACCGGCGCGCGAATGGCCAGGGCGCGCAGCCTGCCTTCGAGTTCAGTCAAAACCTGAGTGGTGGCAATATCGGATCCAGTGCTGGTGGGAATCAGATTGACCGCTGCGGCGCGCCCGCGGATCTTCTTTTTGGACGGCCGGTCAACCGTGCTTTGCGTGGCGGTGTAGGCATGTACGGTGGTCACCAGCGCCGATTCTACGCCGAAACGGTCGAGTAGCACTTTCATCGGTGGCACCAGTGAATTGGTAGTGCAGGAAGCGTTCGATATTACCTGATGACGCTCTGGATCGAAGGCCTCCTCGTTGACGCCGACGATGACTGTGAGATCGGCGTCCTTGGATGGGGCGCTGATGATCACGCGGCGTGCTCCGGCCTTCAAGTGCGCGGCGGCAGCATCGCGGGCGGTGAAGCGACCGGTGCATTCGAGCACCACATCCACGCCTAGGTCTTTCCATGGCAGGCTGGCCGGATCCGTGTTGGCCGTGACCTTGATTTCTCGGCCCCCGAGTTTCAGGGTGTCTGGGGTGGCTTCGACTGGGAAGGGCGCGCGCCCATGCGCCGAGTCGTAACGAATCAGATAGGCCAAATCCTCGGTCGGCACCAGATCGTTGGCGGCGACGATTTCGACCGCTTCAGGCGATTCATTCATGTAGTGGCGGAGAACAAGGCGGCCGATACGGCCGAGTCCGTTGATGGCGATGCGTTTCATGTTGACCTCCGGACAGGCTGTTTACAGGGGTTATTGCGTCAGCGCCTCGACGGCGCCGAGGTGTTCTTTCAAGGTGGTGAGGAAGCGGGCGGCATCGGCTCCGGCGACCACTCGATGGTCGCAACTTAGCGTCATGCGGGTCAGCCCGTCGGACCCGGTGGCGGAGACGGCGAGAATTGCGGCCGCGCCCAGCGGCACGATGGCGTCGAACTGTTCGACGATGGGAAAGGTGCCGAGATTGGACAGGTAGAAGGTCGCGCCACTGTAATCTTCGGGTTTGAGACGGCGTTTTTCGAGTTTGCCCTTGAGTTCGCGCCAATCCTCGTGCAATTCATCGATGGAACGCAGGGCATTGCGAAGCACGGGTGTGATCAGGCCGTCGGGCGTGTCCACGGCGACGGCCACGTCGATGCGCTCGCGCCGCGCCAGCCCGCCGGGCGTCCAGCAGGCGTTGAAGTCGGGATGCTCATGCACGCTCAGGGCGCAGGCGCGTGTCAGCAGCAGGGTGAGCGATTGCTTGTTGGCGTGGGCCGCCTCCTGCAAGGGTTTCAGATCCACCGCGATGGTGACGTGAAAGGTGGGGGTGTGCACGGTGCGCTGCATGTTTTCGGCCATCGCCGCTTTCACCGCGCCGGGACGTTCTATGCGATGGATGGGGCCGAGTTCCAGATGCGGCATTTGCGGACCGATGGCGGCGGCGAGGACTTGCGATGCGCGAATGCGTCCGTCAGGGCCGGGTTTGAGCTGTGCCAGATCGATGCCCAGCTCGGCGGCCAGGCCGCGGGCGAATGGGGTGGCGCCGCCGTCGGCGTGGGCGCGTGTGGCGATTGCAGCGCTGACTACGGCACTCGTCTCGCTGGCCTCGGCGGGGCGGGTCGTTTGGTCGGACTCAGAGGGTGTCGAGGGTGGCGTCACAGGTGGCGATGAAGAAGCAGGTGGCGGCGCGGCGGTGGTATCACTTTGGGTGGCGGCCGGCTCGGGCTCGACTGCAGGTGGCGTTTCTGCCTGGCTCGCAGGGGTGTCGGAAGGTGCAGACGGACTGCTTGCGGCCTGCGGCGGCTGGTCTGCGATCCAGGCGATGGTCGATTTGACCGGAATGTCGGTGTCGGTAGGCGCGAGCGGGCCGACCAGGTAACCGTCGGCGAAGGCTTCCACGTCCATCAGGGCTTTATCCGATTCGACCTCGGCGATGGGCTCTCCGGCCTTCACCGGTTCGCCCGGCTGCTTGAGCCAGCGGGCGATGCGCCCGGTCTTCATGGTATCGGAGAGTACGGGCATGGTCACGGGTTGTTTGTTCATGTTCCTGATACCTCAGCTGTTTTCGTTGATCAGGGCGCGGGCGGCAGCGGCGATGTCCGCAGGCTGCGGGATGATGTCCTGCTCCAGGCGCTTGTTGTAGGGGTTGGGTAGATCGAGCGCGGCCACGCGCATGGGGGCGGCGCGCAGGCTGGCGAAGCAACGCTCGGCGAGGGTGGCGGCGATTTCCGCGCCCGCACCCGCGAAGCGGCTGTCTTCCTCGGCGATGAGCAACAGGCCGGTTTTTTCCACCGAGGCGGCGCAGGTGTCCCAGTCGATGGGGCGCAGGCCGCGCAGGTCGATCACTTCGGCCTCAATGCCTTCGGCGGCAAGCTGCCCGGCGGCGGCCAGCGCCTGGTTGGCCATGCGCGAGTAACTGATCACGGTCAGATCGCTGCCTTCGCGCCGCACCATGGCGCGGTGCGGCGGTGGCGCCTCAATGGTTTCGTCCACCGGCCCCTGGTCAAAATTGAGCAGTTCGTGTTCGAGTACGATCACGCAGTCGTCGGAGCGTATCGCTTGCCGCAGCTGCCAGTAGGCGTCCTGCGGCGTGGCGGGGGTGACGATGCGCAGGCCGGCCACGTTCATCAGGGTGTGTTCCAGGCGTTGCGAATGCTGCGCGCCAAGCTGGTGGGCGGTGCCGCCCGGCATGCGGATGGTCAGCGGCATGGCGAACTGGCCGCCGGACATGAACGGGATCTTGGCGGCCATGTCGATGATGGCGTCCAGCGCCAGCAGGGCGAAGTTGACGGTCATGATCTCGACCACCGGCCGCATGCCGGCCATCGCTGCGCCCACACCGAGGCCGGTGAAACTGTTCTCCGAAATCGGCGTGTCCAGCACGCGGCGTTCGCCATACTTGGCGTACAGCCCTTCGGTGACGCGATAGGTGCCTCCGTACAGGCCGACATCCTCGCCGAGGATGAACACCGAGTCATCGGCGGCCATTTCGGCGTCCAGGGCGCGGTTGAGCGCCTGCCAGTAAGTCAGGGTTTGCATGCTGCCCTCCTCAGATCAGGGTTTCGTGGATGAGCCCGGCGGTGAGGTAGCCCTTGGCTTCGTCCAGCGTGGGTTCGGGAGAAGCCAGGGCGAAGGCGATGGCGTCTTCGATTTCCGCGCGGATTTCGGCTTCCAGCTTTTCCAAGCCGTGGGTGTCCAGATGGCCGTTTTCGATGGCACGGTGGCCGATGTCTTCGGTGGTGTCGATTCCGGCGGCCTTGAGGGTGTCTGCATCGGGATAGTGCATGGGCAGATCGCGCAGCTCGGCGGCGATCGGGTCGTCCGCCTCCCAGGCCTTGAGTTCCGGTTGCGGCCGGTAGCTGCCGGGATCAGACATGGAATGGCCGCGGTAGCGGTAGGTTTCAAATTCCAGCAAGGCCGGGCCCAGGCCGGCGCGTACCCGCTTGAGCGCATCGAGCGTGTGGGTATGGACTTGCTCGGCGTCCATGCCGGTCACCCGTTCGGCCGGAATATTGTAGGCGCAGGCGCGCTTGTAGACCTCGGTCACCGCAGAGTGCCGGTGGATCTCGGTGCCGATCTGGTAGTGGTTGTTCTCGCACACGAACAGCACCGGCAGTTTCCACAACGCGGCCATGTTGAGCGATTCGTGAAAGTTGCCCTGATTGACCGCGCCATCGCCGAAAAAGCAGATCACCGCTTCGGGCAGGCCGCGCATCATCACGGCATAGGCCGCGCCGATGGCCACCGGATAGGTCTCGCCGACAATGGCGTAGCCACCGAGAAAGCGGTGCGCGGCATCGAACAGGTGCATGGAGCCGCCCATGCCGCGGGAACAGCCGTCGCGCTTGCCGAACAGTTCCGCGGCGATGGCGCGCATCGACATGCCGCGCACCAGCGCGTGGACGTGCTCGCGGTAGGTGCTGACGATGTAATCACCGGGCTCTGCGGCATGCAGCACGCCCACCGCTACCGCTTCTTCGCCCGGGTAGAGGTGCAAAAAACCGCCGATGTTACCGCGCGTATATTCTTGCGCGAAGCGTTCTTCCATGCGCCGCGCGCGCAGCATGTCGCGCAGAAAGCGGATGTGTAGTTCACGATCCATGGCAAATCTCCTTCAGGTGGTTTTCTCCATTGCGTCCGCCGCCTTGAGAATCTGCTTGCCACTCAGTTTCAGATCGGCGTCGAAGTCGTAGATATGCGGCGCGCCGGTGGCAAGCTCGTATTTGAGGATCTGCTCGGGGGTCATGCCTTCCAGGTGCATGATCATCGAGCGCAGGGAGTTGCCGTGCGCTACCACCAGCACGGTCTTGCCTTCGCGCAGCAGAGGCTCGATGTGGGTGTGGTGATAGGGCAGGGTGCGTTCGGCGGTCATCTTCAGGCTTTCGCCGCCGGGCGGCGGCACGTCGTAGCTGCGCCGCCAGATGTGCACCTGTTCAGCGCCGAAGCGCTCGGCGGCGGCGGCCTTGTTCAGCCCTTGCAGATCGCCGTAATAGCGTTCGTTGAGTGCCTCGGAGACGCGAATCTCCAGTTCGGCGGCGTCGTGTTCGTCGGGCTGGTAGTGGCCGTACCAGTCGCTGCCGGTTTCGTGCAGGCATTTGTAGTGCGTGGTATGGGCGTTGGCCTTGAGCACTTCATACAGCGTGTGCTGGGCGCGGATCAGCGTGGAGGTGAAGGCGGCGTCGAAGGCGTAGTCGCGAAGCAGCTTGCCGCAGGCGATGGCTTCGGCGATGCCGCGCTCGCTGAGCGAGACGTCCACCCATCCGGTGAAACGATTCTGCAGGTTCCAGGAAGATTCGCCGTGTCTGAGTAATACCAGTCGTGCCATGTTCAGATCCTTTTTGTTTGGGTTGAAGGGCCATTATGCCTTCTAATCGGATATCTTGAGTCTGTCGGGTCCGGAGGATCGTGGCAACGCGCAGATTCCCCCCGTATCCGGCAGGCTGCCGACCCGAATGTTTCATCACGCTCCCCGATAAAACATTTGGGCGGGCATCATTTCACGAACTCATCCACGGCGCGCGTCAGGGGCGTCAGATACATCAATGCCGGCCCGCCGTGCATGAGCACGGCCATGAAGCCGGCGCTCATGATCTCGTCTTTGGTGGCGCCGGCCTCGGCCGAGTGGCGCACGTGCAGGGCGATGCACCATTCGCATTGCGCCGCCACCGCCAAGGCGACGTTAATCAGTTCCTTGGTGCGCCTGTCAAGCGCCGGTCCGCCTTCGGCTTTGTTCATGAAATTGAGAAAGGCCTTGGTTTCGGATGGATAATCTTTTTGCAGGCGGCTCATCAGGGCATTGATTTCGTCGAGCTTGTCTTGCATGTGCATGGTCGTTCTCCGGTGTTTAGAACAGTCTGCGCGCGGCCTTGGAAATGCCTTCGCTGGCCATGGGATGCTGGTCGCAGAAGGCGGCCAGGTCGCGTGCGGTGAGGTGACGCGACACGGCCAGGCCGATTTCGCCCACCAGCTGGGCCGCGTCCATGCCGATAACCCAGCCGCCGAGCAGGCGCAGGCGGCCGGGCTCGAAGAACAGGCGGATCTCGCCTTGCGTTTCGTCGAAGATCTGGGCGCGGGAGTCTTCAGAGAATTCGTAGGACGCCTCGACCGCCTCTACGCCGCGCGTCTTCAGTGCGGCACGGGTCTGACCGACATACGCGGCTGCAGGCAAGGTGAAAATGGTAGTCGGCACGGCACTGAAGTCGAAGTAATCCAGCGGCTGGCCACCGCCGAGGATGTTGCGCGCGGCCACCAGCGACTGACCGACGGCGGCGTGGAACAAGGGCACGCGCCCGTTGACGTCGCCGCAGGCGTAAATGTTCGCCACATTGGTACGCAATGTTTCATCCACCACGATGCGGCCGCGTTTAGTTGCCATGCCCAGCGCGTCGATGCCATCGGGCAGCACCGGATGCCGGCCGGCGGCCATCAGCACCGCGTCGGCAAGGACGGTTTCGGTTTTTTCTCCGAGAACATAGCGCACAGCGAATCCGCCGTCAGCCGTTTTCTCTATGGCCTCTACGCGGGCGCCGGTGACCCGGCGGATGGCCGGATCGAGCAAAGGCTCAAGGCCGGCGACGAAATCGGGGTCCATGCCCGGCAGCACCTGGTTCATCATTTCCAACACCGTGACCTCGCTGCCGAAGGCGCGCAGGAAGGTAGCGGTCTCCAGGCCGATGTAGCCGCCGCCGATCACCACCATACGGCGCGGCAGCCTCTTGACTTCGGGATTCAGGGCGAAGAGGTCATGCGATGTAATGCACAGTTCGGCCCCGGGAACCGGCGGCACGAATACGTCCGAGCCGGTGGCGATAATGACGTGTTTTGCCCGATAGGTTTCCTCGCCATGGTCGGATTCGACCACGATGGTATTCGCATCCTTGAACCGGCCTCGCCCTTTGATCAGGGTCAGACGATCGGCCAGGGCTTCCAGTTCGCCCGCATGCTGGGTGTAGCGGGTGCGCTGCACGCGGTCCTTGTGCGCCATGACCGCAGCAAAATCAACAGAGACTTCGCCCTTCAATCCAAAGCGTTCGAAGCGTCGCGTGGTGCGGTACAGCTCGGCCATCTCACGCACCGCCTTGGAAGGCACGCAGCCTTCGGCCAGGCAGTTGCCGCTCATGACGCCCTTGGGATCGACCATGGCAACAGTGAGACCGGCACGGGCGAGGCGGAAGGCGGCGGGGTAGGCGCCGCCTCCGGCTCCGAGGGTGATCACATCGACCTGTTTTGTTGGCATTTTCGCACTCCTTTCGATCAGTAGCGGGTTGTTAGCGGTGTTTGCACTATGCCATCGGTAATTGACGATTTTGTTGCCGACTTTGCAGAAGTGTGTCGGCGCGCACAGTTTGCCCTATTCAGCGCGAAGCGGGTCAGAGCCGATCAATGCCAGCAATTGCGCCTTGCGTAGTTCGAGGGTGGCCTCATCGTTGGCCTCGATCACCAGCCGCACCACCGGCTCCGTGTGAGAAGGCCGCAAATTGAACCACCAGTCCGGATAATGAACGCTCAGACCATCCAGCGTGGATTGTTCACCGTCGGCGAAGCTTTTTTTCAAGCTGTCGATCACGGCGGCCGCGTCCTCCACTCCCAGGTTGATCTCGCCGGAACGCGCATACCGGGCCAGAGGCGAGATCAGTTCGCTCAAGGGCGCGCTTTTGGCGTGCAGAAGGGCTACCGCGGTCAGCAAGGCGTGAATGCCGCTGTCGATGTAGCCGGCGTCGGCGAAATAGTAATGCCCGGACATTTCACCGGCGAACACGGCTTTGTGCTCGCGCATCGCCTGCTTGATGAACGAATGGCCTACGCGGGTTTGCACCGGATTTCCGCCCAGTTCGTGGATGCGCTCGGGCACAGCGCGGCTGGCCCGCAGGTCATAGAGTATGGTGGCACCCGGATTGAGAGCGAGAAAGTGCTCGGCCAGCACCGCAATCATCAGATCGGCTGGCGCGCGTCGGCCATGTTCGTCTATGAATCCGGCGCGATCGGCATCTCCGTCGAGCGCCACGCCGAGATTGGCCTTTGCGCTGATCACGCGTTGTTGCAACTCGCGGGTGTTTTGTTCTTCGGCGGGATTGGGCACGTGATGCGGAAAATGGCCGTCCGGCTCGAAATACATGGAAATGAGATCGGCTTGGGGCATCCGTTCGAAGACCTGCGGTGTGTCCAGTCCGCCCATGCCATTGCCCGCATCCACCACGCACTTCACGCGGGCGTCTGCCGGAATGAAGGGACGCAGACGTTCGATATAACGTTCCAGAAAGGCTTCGGCGAGCCGGGCCGCGGCCGCACCGACCGGCAACGGAGGGGTTTTCGCATACAGCGCCTCGACTTCCGGCAGGCCGTCGGCACCGCTCAGCGGGATCGCCTGTTGGCGGCACAGCTTGATGCCGTTGTAACACGCCGGCAGATGCGAGGCGGTGATCATCGCGCCGCCGTCGAATTGGCCGTCTATGAGAGCGGTATACAGCATCGGCGTGGTGCACAGGCCGATATCGATCACCTCGGCGCCGGCCTGGCAGGCACCGTCGCGAAAGGCGCTGGCGAGCACCGGCGAGGAGCCGCGCATGTCATGACCGATGACGATCCGTAGCGGATGGGTGGCATTGTGCAACAAAGAGGAATGCGAGGGCAGATATCTGGCGAAGGCATGGCCGATGCGGCGCGCTTTCGGCGCGTCTATTTCATCCGGATAGACGCCGCGGATATCGTAAGCCTTGAAAATGGAATCCATTAGCCTCTTCTTGAGATAATGTAAAAATATAGACCTTAAAGTCCGTAGAAAGTTCCCGCGCGTTGAGAACCTTCGTTTGAAGGCCGGGCGCGACGGCTTTTGATGCGGCTATGTTGGAGCAGTTTCGCCCAGAAGTATGTATCAAGAGTTACTTTGGACGGTTGGTGGGGGTATGGATATGAAAGCGACGCTCGGCCTTTTGCAGAAGGCGTTCCAGATCGGCAATGCGCAGCACACCATTGCCGGCATGCAGGATCCCCTCGCGCCGGAAACGACCGATCAGACGGGTGATGACCACCCGCGTGCTGCCGATGAGGCGGGCGATATCGCCGTGTGAAAGTCCTTGCAGGCGGGGAGGGGCGCCGTCGACGGTGGGTTCGTTTTCGAGATGAAGCAAGAGCAGGTGGGCGAGGCGGGTGGTGGTGTCATGCAGGGCAAGATCCTCGTTGAATTCCGCTAGCTCGCGCAGCCTTCGGGCAGCGCAGCGCATCGCTGCCTGGCGCATGGGCGGATAGTCGTTCAGCCATTGCCGCCACAGAGTCAGGGGGGCATGGACTGCCTCAACCTCATCCAGGGATTCAGCCAGGACCTCATGCGGCTGGCCATCGAGCAGGGTGACGAGATTGTGGCCTTCGCCGGGCCCGAGCAAAAACAGGGAGACGGAGCGCCCATTCTGCGGATGTTGCGCTTCGACGCTGACTCGGCCCGAGGCAATCAGAAAAAAACGTTTTTTGGTTTCCGAAACATCCATGACGAGACTATGCTCTGCCCAGGAGATCGGCTTGAGATGCGGCAGGATGATTTCCGCAAGCACATCTTTAGGCAGGTCTTTGGTGAGCGGAGCCTCTTTGAGTTTTTCGAGAAGATTGTTGCGATAGCTGTTCATGTCTTTGCCCTGGGTAGGTGAAGTAGCCCGGCCGATGAGTGTAACGCTGTGTCCGCACAAGCGTCGGTGCGAATTGGATTGGCGCCCCGATGACGCGTCCAGATAGTTTACAATACAATTTGTGATTTTGAGGCTTGCAGAGAGGGATTCCAAGATGCGCAACGATAAAAAACCGTCTCCTGAAGAGCAACGGGCCACTTCGGGGCAGAACGATCGAAGCGCATCGCTCGGCCATTTTTTTTCCGTCAACCCTTTGACGCATTTCATGGTCATCGTGTTCGTCGGCATCGTCGCCGGTCTGGGCGCGGTGGCATTCCGAAAGCTGATCGCCTTTTTTCATAATCTGTTTTTCTTCGGGCAGTTTTCTTTCGTCTATGACTACCTAGAGCACACTTCCGCGAGTCCGTGGGGCGCATGGATTATCCTCGCGCCGGTAATCGGCGGACTGGGCGTGGCCTGGCTGGTACAGAATTTCGCGCCCGAGGCCAAGGGTCACGGCGTGCCGGAAGTCATGGATTCTATCTATTACCAAAAAGGCCTGATGCGTCCGCAAGTGGTTCTGATCAAGGCGCTGGCCTCGGCGCTCAACATCGGCACCGGCGGCTCGGTGGGGCGCGAAGGGCCGATCATCCAGATGGGTGCGGCTTTCGCCGCCAACCTGTCGCGCTGGCTGCGGTTGGATCCCTGGCAACGCTACGCTTTGATCGCGGCTGGAGCAGGAGGGGGCATTGCCGCCACCTTCAATACGCCGGCGGGAGGCATGCTGTTCGCCGTCGAGCTGATGATGGTGGAAATCAGCGCCCGTACTCTGGTGCCGGTAATGATGGCTACAGGGATTGCCACTTATGTCAGCCGTATTTTTTTGGGCGATCATCCCTCATTCATTATTCCGCCCTTAATGATTTCGGAAACGACCCAGACTTCTCCCGGCGCTTTTGCGTCTTATTTGTTTCTGGGCGTGTTCACCGGCCTTGTGGCTTTGTTATTCATGCGCTCGATCTACTGGTTCGAGGATCGCTTCGAGGCGATACCGGGGAATTACTACACGCGCCATGCCCTGGGCATGTTATTGGTCGGCATCACGATCTATCTCATGCTGCACTTCACCGGGCGCTATTACGTGGAAGGCGTGGGCTATGCCACGGTGCAGCAAGTGCTAACTCAGCAAGGGGGGCTGGCGATCGGTCTTTTGTTGATTCTGGCCGCCTTGAAGATCCTCGTCACTTCGCTGACCCTGGGCTCGGGCGGCTCGGGCGGCATTTTTTCGCCTTCGCTCTTCATCGGCGCGACTTTTGGGGCGGCCTTCGCGCTTATTGCCCATGTGATCTATCCTCCCCTCGATCTGAATATCACCACGGCTGCGGCGCTGGGTATGGCGGCCATGGTAGGGGCCGGCACCGGCGCGGCCATGACCGGCGCGGTGATGATCTTTGAGATGACTGGTGATTACCGCGTCATCATTCCATTGATCGTGGTGGTGTCGGTCGCCTACGCCACTCGCCGGCTGATCACCTCCGATACGATCTACACTCTCAAACTGCTTCGCCGCGGGCACGACATTCCAGAAAGCCGGCAGAGCAATCTTTATCTGAGCCTGCCGGCCAGCGACGTGGTGCGCACCGATTTCCTGCGCGTGCCGGCCGACGCTCCCTGGCCGCCGCCGGGGCTATCCCACTTTCCTATGGGCGGCATGCCGCATCTGTTGCTGGAAGATGCGCATGGCCGCATCGTCGGGGTGGTGCCGGCGGCCCGGGTGGCGGCCAACTGGAAGCGGGCGGGTGCCAGCCTGCGCACGCTGGCGCTGAGCGATTGGCAATGCGCCGCGCCCGACACGCCCATCGTGGATCTGCTGCATCGGGTGCGCCGCGACGAAGTGGTCGTGTTCATCCTAGGGGAGTGCACATCAGACGGCGTTGGCCGGGTCGAGGGTGTGCTGCACTGGCCTATGCTGGTTCAGGCCGCCGGCTTGCCCTCGCGCGAATCCCTGTCAAGCGGGAGCTAGCAACGCGGGCAAGCTGATCCGGCGGTACCGGGCCTGTCTTCAGCCCGTATGAATATCAGGCGGTCTTGCTGCTGAGCGGACTCAGAACCGCACCGGCCGCACGTAGGCGTGCTTGCCGGCGAAACGGGCGGCAATGCCGAGTTCCTCTTCGATGCGCATAAGCTGGTTGTATTTTTCCACGCGCTCGCCGCGTGCCGGCGCACCAGTTTTGAGATGTCCGGTATCCAGCGCCACGGTCAGGTCGGCGATAAAGCTGTCCACGGTCTCCCCGGAGCGATGCGAGACGAAGGCGCCCCAGCCGTGGTGCATGGCAAGCCGGGCGGCGGCAATGGTTTCTGTGAGCGTGCCGATCTGATTGAGCTTGATCAGCACGGCGTTGGCGATGTCTTGCTCGATGCCTTTGGCGATGATGGCCGGATTGGTGCAGAACACGTCGTCACCGACCAGCTCGATGGTGTCGCCAAGGGCGTGATTGAGACGTTTCCAGCCTTCCCAGTCATCCTGGGCCATGCCGTCTTCAAGCAGCGCGAGGGGGTAGGTATCGACCAGGCGTTCGTAGTATTCGACCATTTCGCCGGCTTCGAGTTTGCGGTTCTCGGTGCGCAGGTGATAGCGTCCTTCTTCGAAGAATTCGCTGGAGGCGGGGTCCATGGCGATACCTACGTCCGTGCCGGCGCGCAGACCGGCCTTGGCGATGGCCTGGACAATCAACTCCAGCGGTTCTTCGTTGGATTGGACGTGCGGGGCGAAGCCGCCTTCGTCGCCGACGCCGACCGATAGACCCTTCTGTTCCAGCAGAGCCTGCAGCGCGTGGTAAACCTCCGCCCCCCACTCGACGGCTTCGCGCAGGCTGCCGGCACCGTAGGGGGCGATCATGAATTCCTGGAAGTCCGCACCCTGCCAGTGCGCGTGAACGCCACCATTGAGAATGTTCATGTGCGGTACCGGCAGGCGCGTGGCGCCGGGGCCACCCAGATAGCGGTAGAGGGGCAGGTCGGAAGCGGACGCCGCAGCGCGGGCCACCGCCAAGGATACGCCGAGGATGGCGTTGGCGCCCAGCTTGCCTTTGTTCTCGGTGCCGTCCATGGAGATCATGGTTTCATCGATGGCGGCCTGGTCGCGGGCATCGATGGTCAGCAGGTCGGGCGCTATGACGTCGTTGACGTGGGCAACGGCCTTGAGCACGCCCTTGCCGCCGAAGCGCTTGCTGTCGCCGTCGCGCAATTCCACCGCTTCGCGTTCGCCGGTGGAAGCGCCGGAGGGCACGGCGGCGCGCGATGTGACGCCGCAAGCGAGGGTGCATTCGACCTCCACGGTCGGGTTGCCGCGTGAATCCAGGATTTCGCGGGCGTTCAATGCGGTGATGCGTGTATCCATGGGTCTATTCTCCTGTAGGTAAATGAGTTTGGTTCAGGCTTTTTTCCACGCCAGGCAGTATCTCCACCCGATTGGTAGTGCCAGGGTGGCCGCGCGAAGGCCCCTGAGTAAAAATCAGCGGCCCGCCATACAGCTTGTGCGTTTTCATCCAGTCGAGAGCGATTTCTTGCCAGTCGCGCTCATCCTCGCCTATGAACACGGGGTATACGCCATAGCTTAACAGCAGACGTTGGCAGGTGCTGCGATGGCGAGACAATGCAATCGTCCATGCCGGCAAATGAAAGCGGGCGATGCGGCGGCTCGTCGCGCCCGTCTCGGTGGGTGTGAAGACGTAGGGGGCGCGCAGACGTTCCGCGGCGGTGACGACATTGAGTGAAACCACCTCCTCGATACGTTGATGAATATCGGCGTTTGCGTGCAAAGATTCCATCGGGGGCGGCTCGGAGCGGGCGGTTTCGGCCTGACGGGCGATGCGGCCGAGCATTTGAACTGCCTGCACCGGATACGCGCCGATGGCCGATTCTTCCGACAGCATGACCGCATCCGTGCCGTCGAGCACGGCATTGGCCACGTCCGTGGCTTCGGCGCGGGTCGGCCGACTGTGGTCGACCATCGATTCCAGCATCTGGGTGGCGGTGATGACGGGTTTGTGCAGTCGATTGGCTTTGCGGATCAGGCGTTTTTGCACCAAAGCAATGGTTTCTATCGGCGTCTCCACGCCGAGATCTCCGCGTGCGACCATGCAGCCATCGGCAACTGCCAGAATTTCGTCCACATGATCCAGTGCGTCGGCACGTTCGATTTTGGCGATCAAATAGGGGGCGGCACCCAGCGCTTCGGTTTCGCGGCGAACGCGCTCGATGTCGTCGGCGTTCTCCACGAAGCTGATGCTGACCATGTCCACCTCCTGTTCGCAGGCGAAGGCAAGCAGGGCTTGATCGCGGTCGGTGAAGGCCGGCAGGCGGATGTGCAGGTGGGGGATGTTCAAACCCTTGTGCGAGCGCAGTTCGCCGCCCACCGTGACCCGGCAGCGGACTTCAGTATCGGTGGTCTCGAGCACCTTGAGCTGGATGAAGCCGTCGTTGAGGAAAATCGATTCGCCGGTGCGCACGGCGCGTGGCAGCTCTGCAAATTCAGGCACGGAGATGCGTTCTGCATTGCCGGCAGCGTCCTCCGTCGTCAAGGTAAGAAGATGCCCGTGATGAAGGCGCAAGGGGTCGGGTGCGATCCTGCCAATGCGCAGCTTGGGGCCGGGCAGATCGGCGAGAATCGCCACAGAGAGGCCGGTTTGCTGTGTGGCTTCACGCAATCGCCGGATGGTGGCGGCATGGCTGTCGGGTTCGCCATGCGCCAGATTGAGACGAGCCACGTTCATGCCCGCTCGGAGCATGCGCGCGAGAATGGCCACATCATCCGAGGCGGGGCCGATGGTGCATACGATTTTAGTCTTGTGTGAGGGAAATATGCGGCTCATGACTTGCTTCCCTGCATGCAATGGGCGCGCTTTTGCAAGGCGTCACCGCAGGCGGCCACGATAGGATGAACCGGCGCGGTCAGGCGCGGTTGGCTGCCGAACTGGAAACTGGCCAGATCGGCGGCTGTGGCGTGCAGCTGAATGGCCACGCCGATGATATTGACCAGCTCGCCGGTGGTCGGTCCGCCGATGACCTGGCCGCCGAGCAGGCGCTCGGTGGTGGCGTCGAAAATCAGGCGGCAGAAGACTTCATGCGTGTCCGGCATGCTGGCCGGATGATGGTCGGGCAGTCGGGAAGAGCCGGTGAAGACTTCGAAGCCAATGGCGAGCGCGGTTTCTTCCGTCAGGCCGGCCACGCCGAAGGCGAGGTTGCCGACCTGGCTGGCATACACGGCGATGGAGCCGGCATTGGCGCGCGGCAGGCGCAGGGCGTAGAGGTTCATGCCGGCGATACGGCCTTCGGCGGCCGCTTGGGAGGCGAGCAGGGCATGGCTGGCGCGGCGGGTGAAGTAGTCCTGTTTGTGGGCGCAGTCACCGACCGCGAACACGTCCAGATGTTCCCGGCAGCGCTGGAATCCATCCACCCAGATGCCACCGGAGCGGGACATGGTCAGGCCGGTGGTTTCGGCCAGTTTAGTGTTCGGTCGGGCGCCGATGGCGAGCAGTACGGCATCGGTTTCTATGGCATTCCCGTCGCCCAGCCGCACCCGCCCGGCCCGGGTACCCCCCTCTGCAGGTTCTATGGCCGTTACGGTGACGCCGGTGTGCAGGTGGACGCCTTCGTTGCGCAGTTGCTCTTCGACCCGCGTGCAGGCATCGGTATCGAAAGAAGCAGCCAATAGATGAGGACGTAGTTCGACAATGTGGACTTCTATGCCGCGCTTTAGCAATTCATCGGCGAATTCGACGCCGATGAATCCACCGCCGATGACGACCAGGCGCTTCACCCCCGGTAACGTTTCGGTGAGCAACTGATCGAGGTAGTCGTAGTCCTTGACAACAGTGAATACGCCGTCGAGTTCCCGGCCCGGAATGGGAGGGACGAAAGGCACCGACCCGGTGGCGAACACCAGCCGTTCCCAGGCGAGGATGCGTCCTGATTCCAGCGTAGCCGTGTGCGCCTTGAGATCAAGGGCGCCGACGTGGTCGATGATCAGATTTCCGCCGGCCGCCAGAAAGGGGGCGCGGCCAGCCAGATCCTCGTCGGTGCCGCCGAGAGTGCCGAAAATGTAGGGGATGCCGCAGGGCACCACAGCCTCTTCTTCCGGGCGCACCACGGTGATGCGTTTGCCCGGCCAGAATTGCGCGGCTGTGATGCCGGTCATCATGCCGGCCGGCCCGCCGCCAATGATGAGCACGTCGGTTTGTTCGTGGGATGTATCGGTCATCACATTTTCCTTTTAAGTTGAAAGTATTTCGAAGGGGAACAAGAAATCATCACTCGGTTTCGTTCTTGCAGGGCAAGATCAGGATGGGCAGGCGCAGGTTTTCAAGCAGACGTTCGGTAATGCTTTCATGCAAAAGGAGTGACAAACCCTGATAGCCGTGGCTGGCAAGGATGATGAGATCGGCACGCCAGCGTTTGGCTGCGCTGAGCAGGGGGTTGTCGATAGATCCATCGGCGGAAATGAGCAGTTCCGTTTCGGTTCGAATTCCCCTATCCCTCAAGCGGGCCGCCGCCTCGGTGAGTGTTTCGCGCGCGCTGGCCACCAACGTCTCATCGATGAGTTCGGGCGCGATCGCGGCCAATTCACTACCCAGATAGTCGGCGGCGTCCACATCGACCACGGTGACGAGTTTCACGCAGGCCGCCTGATCTCTGGCGAGCGCCGCGATGGTATCGAACCGCGAGCGTGTGCAGCCGTCCTCATCCAGCGGTATCAGCAAGCGGTGATATATCGTCATGTTCGAAGAAGGGGTTCACGCTATCGGGCGTTGTGTAACCCTCTCAACTTATGTCGCCCAGGAGCAAGCGCATCCCGCAGGTGAGGGCATTAGCCATGCTCAGCCTTTGAGTATGGCGTCTATCTCGGCCTCTGCCTGCACCCAGAACTCCATGCTTCGAGCGGGATCGAAACCATTTTTCTCGGCGATGAAATAGGCGGCTTCTGCGACCATGGCATAGCGCTGTTCATCAGAAACGACTGGATTGGCTTTTTTTGCACGCTTTGTCGTGGTGCCGGTTTTAGCCTTGGCGGTCGATTTTGGTGCGGCTTTAGCGGGTGATTTCTTTGCGGGTGATTTCGTGGGGGTGGCTTTTTTGCTCACCGGTTTGGATTTGCTCGCTGCGGTATTTGTTTTTGTGGATGCGGCCGGCTTCGCTTGAGCTTTGGAAGCGGCGGCCGTTATGGGTTTAGACTTGACCGACGCGGGTTTGGCTGTCGCCGCGCTCGTCCTTGGTTTGGGTTTGCTGGCGGAAGGCGTTCCTGCGCTCTTTTCGCCAAGTTTGGTTTTTTCAGTCATCTTCGATCTCCTAACGAGGTGTGGAAAGTCCGGACTAGATGGGAGCGGGCCGGCCGCATTCAACAGGATTCGACCAGGATAACGGCAGTACATGCAATAGAACATGCAATCGTCATGCCCTTGATTTTTGCAATGGATAATCGAGCTGTTGTGATATATAACCCACCTTGAAAGGGCTTTGCAAGAACCCGGGTGTCAGCGTTTATGAATCTTGGGCGTAGCGTTTTTGAGCGGCGGCCAGAGCCACGCCACGTTCCAGGGCGACTCCTTGCCTGCCCAGGATGTGTTCCAGCGCCGATAGCAGTATATAGACATTGCGCTGGTTGCTCGCATGCCCCATCAGACCGATGCGCCATATCTTGCCGGCCAGCGGTCCCAGACCGGCCCCTATTTCTATGCCGTAATCGTTGAGTAAAGCGGCGCGCACCGCCGCTTCATCGACGCCTTCGGGCACGCGCACCGCATTGAGTTGAGGCAAGCGGTGCGCGGGTTCGACGAGAAAACGCAAACCCATGGCTTCAAGGCCGTCGCGCAGGGCGGTGTGATTGCGGCGATGCCGCGCCCAGGCATGCTCTATGCCTTCTTCCTCGAGGATCACCAATGCTTCGTGCAAGCCATAGAGGGCATTGATTGGTGCGGTGTGGTGATAACTGCGCTTGGCGCCCTGGCCCCAATAGGCCATGACCAGGTTAAGGTCGAGGAACCAGCTTTGTACCTTGTGCCGGCGCTTGCGAATTCGTTCTGCGGCCGCTTCACTGAAGCTCACCGGCGCGAGGCCAGGCGTGCAGGACAGGCATTTCTGGCTTCCTGCATAGATGGCGTCGATTTTCCAGTCATCCGTTTCCACTGGCGTACCGCCCAGTGCCGTGACGGCATCCACGATGGCGAGACAATCGTGTTTGTGAGCAATCTCCACCAAGGCGCGCGTGTCCGATTCCACTCCTGTGGAGGTTTCAGACTGTACGAAGGCCACGGTTCTGGCCTCGGGATGGGCCTTGAGAGTGTCTTCCAGTTTGTTTGGATCAACCGGTTGTCCCCACTCGTCCTTGACTATCACCGCGGTGGCCCCGCAGCGCTCGACATTCTCCTGCATGCGCAGGCCGAATACGCCGTTTTGACAGACGATGACGCTATCGCCCGGTTCGACCAGATTGACAAAAGCGGTTTCCATGCCAGCCGAACCCGGGGCGGAAACGGGCAGGGTCAATTCGTTGCGGGTGCGAAAAGCGTATTGCAGCAAGCACTTGAGTTCGTCCATCATGGCGACGAAAACGGGGTCGAGATGGCCGATAGTCGGCCGACCCATGGCTTCGAGGACGCGCGGGCTGACGTCGGATGGGCCAGGGCCAAGCAAGATGCGTTGGGGTGGATGGAAACTCTGGGTCATTGTGAATCCTCTGCGTTGATTTTTACTGCTTGCGAGTATACGGGCTCTTGGCGCTCAACGCGCATCAATTCGGGTCATGAAGGCGAAAAATTGTTGGGGGGCGGTGTAAACTTCGCGCCTTCAACCGAATTGGGGCGCCCTGCGGGGTGATAAGAAATTAGCGAGGCAAAGGGAAGCTGGGCCCGTTTGCGTGATTATTTCATCACAGCAGGATTGATAAAATGACCGCGACGCGGGTTTTGCAACCGCACTCGCCTCGCTGCGATTCCCTAAATCCGACCGGCTCATGGATGCAGAGTAACCATTTATCATGATCGATATCAAGCGCTTACGCAAAGAACCCGAAGTGATCGCACGGCTGCTGGCCCGCCGAGGGTACGTTTTTGACTTGGAGCGATTCAATGCTTTGGAAAGTGCGCGCAAGCGCCTGCAAGTTGAAACCCAGAACTTGCAAAACCTGCGCAACACTCAATCCAAAGCCATTGGCCAGTCCAAGGCACGCGGCGAGGATGCCAGCGATCTTTTGAAGGATGTGGCGGATCTGGGCAAACGCCTCGAGGCGGTGAAAGCCGAAGCCGAGTCCGTGCAGGCGCAGCTCGATGCCCTTTTGCTGGAGATGCCCAATATTCCGCATGAATCCGTGCCCCAGGGCGATGATGAAGACGCCAATGCCGAACTTCGCCGCTGGGGTGAGCCACGGCATTTCGAATTTGAAGTACGGGATCACGTCGAGCTGGGAGAGCGTCTGGGCGGGTTGGATTTCGCGGCGGCGACGCGGCTTTCGGGCGCCCGTTTTGCGGTTCTGCGCGGTGAGCTGGCGCGGCTTCAGCGCGCATTGATCCAGTTCATGCTGGATGTCCATACTCGCGAACATGGCTACACCGAAGTTTATGTTCCCTACCTCGTCCAGCCACAGGCCTTGCTCGGCACGGGCCAGTTGCCAAAATTCGAGGAAGACCTGTTTCGCATGCAGGGCGAACAGGGGTTGTATCTGATTCCCACGGCGGAAGTTCCGGTGACCAATCTTGCCCGCGAGCAAATAATCGAGGCCGAGGCTTTGCCTTTGCGGTATGTGGCTCATACCCCCTGTTTTCGCGCTGAGGCGGGCGCTGCGGGACGCGATACCCGTGGTTTGATCAGGCAGCATCAATTCGAAAAGGTAGAGCTTGTGCAATGTGTGCGCCCCGAGGAATCGTGGGAAGCACTGGAAACCCTGACAAGACATGCCGAGGCCATCCTGCAGCGGTTGGAATTGCCGTATCGGGTGATGGCGTTGTGCGCGGGCGATCTTGGCTTTTCCGCTGCGAAAACCTACGATCTGGAAGTCTGGCTGCCGGGGCAGCAACGCTATCGGGAGATTTCTTCCTGCTCCAATTTCGAGGATTTCCAGGCGCGGCGAATGTTGGCCCGTTACCGTAATCCCGAAACCGGCAAGCCAGAACTGCTGCACACCCTCAATGGCTCAGGTTTGGCAGTGGGCCGCACGCTGGTGGCGGTGATGGAGAATTATCAGCAGGCCGATGGCCGTATCCGCATCCCCCAGGTCTTGCGGCCCTACCTCGGCGGACAGGAGATGATCGGATGAGAAAGCTGACGCTTGCGCTGTGGATCGGTCTGGCGTCGATGGCGGCGCAACCGCTACGGGCGGCGCCTGTGGAGGCGTTGAAGGCATTGAGCGCGAAGGGCGCGGTAATCAGCGCCCGGGTGGTCGATCTGGAAACAGGCAAGACCCTGGCAAAGATGAATCCGGCCCAGGCGTTGATACCCGCTTCCGTCACCAAGCTTTATACCGCGGCGGCCGCTCTGCACGAATGGGGCGCGGATTGGCGATTCACCACCTCCGTGCGTTACAGCGGCAAGATCGTGGACGGCATGTTGCATGGCGAATTGGTACTGCATGGTTCCGGCGACCCGGGGCTGACCAATGCCCAGCTGTGGACGCTTGCCCAGCGGGTTCGAGAGGCCGGGATCAAGCGCGTCGATGGGCCGGTGGTCATAGACATTTCCAAGTTCGGACGGGTGCCGTGTGCAACGGCTTCCCGTTGTCAGGCGATGAATGCCAGCCGAGCCGCCTATAACGCACCTTTGTCGTCAGCCGGATTCGATTACAGCAATGCCTGTGTCTGGGTTCGTCCGGCTGAGGTCGCGGGCATTCCCGCCACCGTTGCGATCGAACCTTTCGATTTGCCGATGTTCGGCTTGCGCGGGCGGATCATGACGTTACCGGCGGACGCCAAAGCCAGGGTGAGCGTGGTGCGCATCACCTCGGAAGGGCGCAACTGGTTTTATATTCAGGGCGGCGTTCCGGCGAATGCGCCGGCTCGCTGCTATTATCGTTCCGTCTCCAAGCCCGCCATGTTCACCGGCCAGGCGTTCATCGCTTTTCTGCGGCAGGCTGGGGTCAAAATCAAACATTACACCGCGCGCATAGACAAGCGTCCACCTGCCCATACCCGCCCCTTGGTTCGGGTGCGGGGAATTTCGCTGGCAGAGGAACTGCGGGGTATGCTTATCTACAGCAACAATTACATGGCGGATGTTCTGGCGTTGGATCTTGCCCGTACAACCCACCCTGCGCCACTCACACTGGCGCAGGCGGGCACCTGGCTGACGCGTTACGCCCGCCGCATCAACGCCAGCTCGCCTTGGCCGGGTGCCCGCCAAGGTAAGCCGGTACTTTTGAGCGGCAGTGGCCTGACGCCCGGAAATCGCGTTTCAGCGAATGATCTGATCGCCTTGCTTGCCACCGAATATCAGGACTATGGCGATTTTCCAGCTTTTTTGGGCGCACTGACCGTGCCTGATCAGACGCCGGTGCCAATGTTGCGCGGAGGGCCAAAATCATGGCAAACGCAGGTGTATGCCAAAACCGGTTCTCTCAATCAGCCCATTTCCGTGTTTGCGCTGGCAGGATATGTGCGTCTTGACAACGGCCATTGGGGGGCGTTTGCCGTGCTCGTCAACGGCACCCGGAAGCGCCCGGATATCGGTCTGTTCGATTCCGTGGACAAGGTGCGCGCGTTCATTTTATCTACTTTGCGTTCATCGAAAGGGGAATGAAGAACCCAAGGGAGCGCGTTATTCCTCTAGTGGCGTTTCTATTTGTGCTTCCCAATAGATGATGTGAGAGGGCGGCACCATGGCCCGCAGGGCGGGCATGATGCCCTCGATCTTTTCAGGGGTGTCCACGACTTCCAATACCAGCGGCAAATGGACATTCAGTCGCAGTAGATCGTCCGCTTCTACCAGTCCGTGCTCGCCGAAACCGGCAATGCCCCTGAAAAGGGTTGCGCCGCGCACGCGATGTTTTTCATGCAAGAGTGAGAACAGTTCTTGCATGAGGTTGCGATGATCGCGGGCTTTTTCGCCTTCCTTGAAATAGATACGCACAACTTTGACTGTGTCCATGGTTCAGACTCCGATATTGCGGGAAAGGTAAGCGCCCAGCAGGGCGGCGGTCACGGAAAAGATGACTGAACCGAAAATATACAGCAAGGCGCGTATTGTCTCTCCATTTTCGAACAAGGTGAGGGTTTCCAGGGAAAAGGTGGAAAACGTGGTGTAGGCGCCCAGCCCGCCGGTCAGGATCCCGGCGCGCAACTCGGGCGAAAGCGTGAGTCGGTCGAGGGTGAAAAAGAATAGAAAACCCATCAAGAATGACCCGAATACATTGACCGATAACGTGGCCCAGGGAAAATCGCGTCCCAGCCAGGCTTGCACAAGCAAGGATTGGCCGTAACGCGCCCACGCGCCCAGCGCGGCGAAAAAAGCGATCGATATCAAGGTCAAAATCATGGTGCCTCCAGGAATATAGAGCCGACAGAAGACGTGCGCGGCGCAGATTCAAACGCCGGATTTGCATTCGCATCTGAATCAGTGTGGCTGGATCGGATCTTTATGATCGATGAGAAATAGATCATTTTGCGGCTTTGATGGTCTCCATACGGAATCGTCCCGGTCATCCGGGGCAGGAGTCATCAGCCGCAATGCGGCGGTTCGGGGCGAACTCCATCGCCGTTCATGGGGTTTTATATCAGGCGCATGCTGAAGAGCGCCATTTTTATCGAAATGGAGAACGCAAGTCAACTCTCTCAACAGGACCACGTCATCTAACCGTGGCGGAGCGGGTGTCTGCCCGGAAAAACGCAGTGAATACATCCCTGTAGGCTCGACGGCGGCCTCCTTGCCGCCGACGTTTTGCGAGCAAACGCCCGCTCCGCTTTTCAATGGCTTACGAATTTAGATGACAGGGTCCTGACTCTCTCAAGCAATGAGAGAATTTTCATTTCAGCATGCGATGAACTTCCGCCTGGACGGGGTTTTGACATGACATCCGTTCCTAGCAAGCTCTCAGCCGTTATTTTTTTGTCTTCGTGCCAAAGTCACCGCTCAGCTTGTACTGGAGATCCTTCAGATGGCGAAAACCTGTCATCGTTCAGATTCCCTGCCGTTTGCTTCGGCATCGGCATAACCGAATTCTCCCAGCCACTTTCCGCCGATATTATCCAGTTTAAACCAGCGTGGAAGGAAGGCCTCGATGCGCTTGACAGGAAAGGTTTCAAGATCGGGTACAGGCTGATCTGAAATCAGACAGGTTTTCGTGGCGACTGCGCGAAATGCGACTTGCAAGTGAGGATTTCCGGTCTCCATGAAGACGGTATCCGGCGGGAATTTTTCTACAAACAAGACCCGTTTTCGGATCATGCAGCTGAACAAAAGCTCGAGCACGATGTGCAAAGGCAGCGATTGCTTTTCCAGCGCGTTTTTCGCCTTGTTTGTCAAAATCAATTTCATGCTTTATCCTCCTGCCCGAAATCGTTCGCTCCAGAAATCGATAAAAGTCCTGACCTTTGCGGAAAGGTGTTTTCTATTTGAATAAATGGCGTAAAGCGTAGCTTTGAAGCGTAATTGCTGAGGGAGGATTGCTTCCAGGCGTCCGGCTTTCAGATCGGCGTCGATCATGCCCATACCGGCAATGGCAGCCAAATAGAGCAGGGTTTCATTATCACTGCCAAGTACAGGACGCCGCCTCACTTTAGGACTCTGTTCATGCGGGCTTTCGTGCATCGGCAGGCTGCCATCCCAATTAATGCTGTTGTAGTGCAGCAAGGCGTGGCTTTCCAGTTCATCAATCCGCGCCGGAGAGCCGTTTCGCTCTAGATAAGCGGGGGAAGCTACCAGCAAAAAGACCGCTTCGCTAGGCGGGCGGGCGATAAGACCTGGCGCAAGCTCATCGTTCGCGGCGGCCCTTAGCCCGCATATTGCATCATGCCTTATTCCAGGCGTGGTGAATCGGGGTGAATGAGGCATAGTGCCGTTGGCGAGTGCTCGATGGCCCAGGAAGCTGCCTGGACGCGTGCTGTTTCACTGAATTCTGGTGCTGTTTTGACGTGGTGAGACCGATTTTTCGGGCAACGGGCAAGCACTGAGCCTGCGCGAGGTATGCGCATCCCATTCCGCCATGAAGAAGAGGGGATCAGCGAGGTCGCTATCCTGGGGCGAGCCTTGAGGCTGCAAGGAAGAACAGCGCCTTGTCCGGGCAGGCGCTCGAGAGCAGGAAGCGGATCCGCCGGGTATTGCGCACAATGACGGCCCCGATTTTGAGCAGTCTCAAGCGCAAGGTGCCCACATAGGATTGTTCCAGTTCGGTTCCGGCCAGTGCCAGGCGTCGTATGGCCTCCAGCAGGGTATAGGCCAGGCTCGAGAGCAGCCGCCGGAACTGGTTGGGCCACCAGCGATGGCAACTGGTCCGGTCAGCGAAGAGGTCCAGTTGCTGCTCCTTGATCCGGTTCTCCATTTCGCCGCGGGCGCAATAAAGGGTGTCATAGAGCGCCCGGGGATCCCCTTCCAGATTGGTGACAATATAGCGTGGGTTGATGCCCTGCTCCGTATGCTCGATCTTGGCAATCACCCGGCGCTCGCGATTCCAACTGCCAGCGGCATAGGGGAACTCGGTGAACCATCGCACCTTCTCTTTGGAGGCCGCATATTGCTCTTGTGCCTGGCGCTGAAGCGCCGCGGTCTGCGCATTGAGCCGCTTGTTCTTGGCCAGCCCGACGATGTAGCCCACGTCATGACGTTCGCACCAGGACACCAGGCGCCAGCGGCAAAACCCCGAATCGCCCCGAAAGACGATCCTGACCTTCGGCCACGCCCGCCGGAGCCGACTGACCAGCAGCGCCAGTATCGCCCACGCATGCCGGGCCGCATCGATCTTGCTGGGACGCAGGTAGCTGACCAACAGCTGGTCCCCACAGAACACGTACAAGGGCAGAAAACAGTAATGATCGTAGTAGCCGTGGAAGAACCGCCCCTCCTGCTTCCCATGCACCGCATCGTCCGTGGCATCGAAATCCAGGATCAACTCCTCGGGCGGCGTATCAAACGAGGCAATGAAGCGCTCCAGCATCACCTCGTGAATCCGCCAGGCCACCTCCCGGTCCGCCCGGTTCTCCCAGCGGCACAGCGTGGCACTGCTCGCCAGCGGCTCGATCCGATCCACCGCCGTTTGCACCGCCAAATCATGCCGCAGCGCATCGTGATCGTTCAGATCCTCATACCCCAACGCCAGCGCATACACCCGCTGGCGCAGCAGATCCTCACTGTCGTGCAGGCACCGGCGTGGGTCGCGCGGATCCTTCAAAACCCGGGCTACCGCCTCGCACAGCCCCAGCCGCCGGTCCGCCTCCCGAAGCAGCAGCACACCACCGTTGGAAGTGATGTCTCCGCCTCGAAAATCGGCCTCCACAACCCGGCGTTTGCAGACTGGAAAAGCAAAGGATTCTTGGGTACATTCTGTCACAGGCAAAACCTCGTTCGATAACGGTCTAAGCAACTGTATTTTATCGAACTATCGGGGTTTTGCCTTTCTTTTTGGTGCAATATGCGGGCTGATATGTTTTGACCTGTCAAGGCTTGCACGGACTTCACATGTTGCACCTCCCGATGACAGGCCCCTTGGGTCAGGACAGGATCCGGCAGACTGCGACGGTGGATCATGCTGATATTCGTGG